>JAFEGM010000077.1:0-611 GCA_018240025.1 Verrucomicrobiota bacterium | reverse complement strand
CTTG
This sequence comes from Verrucomicrobiota bacterium, assembly GCA_018240025.1. Classification (GTDB taxonomy): domain Bacteria; phylum Verrucomicrobiota; class Verrucomicrobiia; order Chthoniobacterales; family SZAS-18; genus SZAS-18. The sequence continues at coordinate 607 of JAFEGM010000077.1, read as the reverse complement.
CGCGCCTCGAAGCGATCGAGTCCGTCGAGATCGCGTCCGGCCAGCGCGTTCATCTTGCCGTTCGGATGCAGCACATCGACCGCTGGCAGGCCGTGCCGCTGGCCGATCTCGTAGTCCACTTTGTCGTGGGCCGGCGTCACCTTGAGCACGCCGGTGCCGAAGGCGATGTCGATGGCCTCGTCGCCCACGATCGGGAGCGGCTCCTGGTTCTCCAGCGGCAGCGGTCGGCGGGCGTGCTTGCCGATCAAGCGCGCATAGCGCTCGTCCTTGGGATTCACGGCGATGCCGGTGTCGCCAGGAATCGTCTCCGGCCGGGTCGAGGCCACGGTCAGATACGTGCCGGGCTCTTCCACCACCTCGAGGCGGAAGTAGTAGAGCTGCCCGTTCTGCGAGCGCATCTCCACCTCCTCGTCGCTCACGGCCGTGAGCGTGGCCGGGCACCAGTTCACCATCCGCTTGCCGCGATAGATGAGACCCTTCTTGAAGAGGTCGACGAACACGTTCTCCACGCACTTCGAGTACGCCTCGTCCATGGTGAAGCGCGTGCGGGTCCAGTCGCAGGAGGCGCCGAGCGCGCGCAGCTGCTGCAGGATGATGCCGCCGTATT
>JAFEGM010000076.1 GCA_018240025.1 Verrucomicrobiota bacterium | reverse complement strand
CGGTAGAAGAAGGTCAGCAGCAGGGTGCGGATGTGCGAGCCGTCGACGTCCGCATCGGTCATGATGATGATGCGGCCGTAGCGGAGGCGCTCGAGGTTGAAGGCGCCCTCCTGTTCGCCCGAGCCGATCCCGGTCCCGATGGCCGTGATCATGGTGCGGATCTCCCGGTTATCGAGCACCTTGTCGAGCCGCGCCTTCTCCACGTTGATGAGCTTGCCGCGGATGGGAAGGATGGCCTGCGTCTTGCGATCACGACCCTGCTTGGCCGAGCCGCCGGCCGAGTCGCCCTCGACGATGTAGAGCTCCGTCTTGGTCGGATCGCTCTCCGAGCAGTCGGCCAGCTTGCCGGGCAGCCCGCCGCCGTTCATGGCGCTCTTGCGCACCGTCTCGCGGGCCTTGCGGGCGGCTTCGCGGGCCACCGCGGCGCTCACGCCCTTGTCGATGATGCGCTTGGCCACCGCCGGGTTCTCCTCGAAGTGCTGCATCAGCCCGTCGTAGATGATCGACGAGGTGATGCCTTCGACCTCCGGCGTGACCAGCTTGACCTTCGTCTGCGACTCGAAGCCGGGATTCGGATGCTTCAACGCCAGCACCACCACCAGGCCCTCGCGCACATCGTCGCCGGTGATGGCCGGATCCTTCTCCTTCAGCAGGTTGTTGGCTTTGGCGTATTGATTGACCGCGCGGGTCAGCGCGCTGCGGAAGCCCACGGAATGCACGCCGCCGTCCGGATTCGGGATGGCATTGGTGTAGAACAACAGCTGATCGGAATAGCTATCGTTGTACTGCAGCACGCAGTCGATGAAGCAATCGTCCTCGATCTCGACCTGGTCCTTGTTCTTGAACTTCACCCGGCGCCGGCCGGCGATGACGATGGGCTTCGGGTGCAGCACCTGCTTGCCCTCGGCCAGCTGGCGCACGAACTCCTGAATGCCGTCCTTGTAGAGGTAGGTCTCCGTCCGCTCCTTTTCGCCGCGTTCGTCGGTCAGGGTGATGGTCAGGCCCGGGTTGAGGAAGGCCAGCTCGCGCAGGCGCGAAGCCAGGCGCTCGAACTGGAAATCGATGACCGAGAAGATGGTCGGATCCGGCTGGAACGAGATGAGCGTGCCCGTCTGCGTCGCATCGGCCAGCGTGCCGATGACGTTCAGCTTCTTCATCGTCACCCCGCGCTCGAAGGCCATGTGGTAGACCTTGCCGTCGCGCTGGACCTCGACCTTGAACCAGTCGGAGAGCGCGTTGACGCACTTCGCGCCCACGCCGTGGAGGCCGCCCGAATATTTGTAGGCGCCCTGGCCGAATTTGCCGCCGGCGTGCAGGTTGGTCAGTACCAGCTCGATGGCCGGAATGCCGAACTTCGGGTGCATGTCGACCGGGATGCCGCGCCCGTTGTCGCGCAGCGAGCAGGAGCCGTCGACGTGGATGGTCACCTCGACCCGCGAGCAATAGCCCGCCAGATGCTCGTCGATCGAATTGTCCAGCACCTCGAACACGCAGTGATGCAGGCCGCGTTCGTCGGTCGGCCCGATGTACATGCCGGGGCGCTGCCGCACTCCGGCCAACCCCTCCAGCTTGTCGATCTGGGCTGCGTTGTAGAGCTGTTCCGGGGCCACGTTGGCCGGATTCGGATCGGGGACGGAGGGAGTCGGTTCGGACATTGGAAGCGGGACGGGCGGAACCTCATGAATGCAAGGCTCCGCGGGAAATTTCTGGCGTCGCGAAAGATGGGCGAAAGCGCGCCTGAAACAACCGGAAATCGCAGCAAAAGGAGGTCCGCGGGGCAGGCTGGGCCGACCCGTGGACCTTGGCTGGAATGGGGTTTCGGACGCGATCTACGCGGGCTGCTCCGGGGCAAAGGCCCGCAACCGCGCGCAGACCTCCTCCACCGTCTCGCGCAGGGTCGACGTGCCGGCGGTCACCCCGACCTCGGCCACGCCCGCAAAATCCTGCGGCCAGAGCTCGTCCGGGCTCTCCACGTGGATGGCCCGGCGGCCGGCGGAACGGACGGTCGAGACCAGTTCGCGCGTGTTGTTGCTGGCCCGGCCGCCCACCACCACGATGAGCTCGCAGCTGGCAATGAGCAGCTGGAGCGCGCGCTGCCGGTTCTTGGTCGGTGCGCAGACGGTGTCGACGAAGCGCACCTCCACGCCGGGCCGGGCCGCGCGGATGGCGGCGACGAGCGATTCGACGCGGGCGATCGGCTGGGTGGTCTGGGCGATGACCCCGAGCGGACGATCGTGCGGCAGCGCCGCAAGATCGGCGTCGCTGGCGATGACCGTGGCGCCGGGGAAATCGCCCGTCAGGCCGCGCACCTCGACGTGATCGCGCAGGCCGATGACCACGGGATGGCAGCCGGCCGCGACCAGCCCGCGGAGCTTGTCGTGGGCGTGGCGGACGAGCGGGCAGGTGGCATCGGCCGCGCCGGCCCAGCGGGCGCGTTCGGCATCGGAGACGCCGTGGGCGGTGAAGAGGACCGGAGTGCCGATGCGCGCGGGGTCGTCCTCCAGCGAGGCGGTGCGGGCGCCCAGGGCGGACAGGCGCTGCTGGACGATTGGATTATGGACCAGCTCGCCGAGGACGGTGAGCGGTCCGGCGGCGGCGAGGGACTCGGCCTGCGCGATCGCATCGCGCACGCCAAAGCAAAGGCCGAAATGTTCGGCGAGACGAATGTTCATGGAGCGACGTATGGATTAACTTTGTGTAACAAAGTATATGGGTGAAACGAGATCTGTCGGGAGCGGATGCCGGTCTCAGCGGCGGGCGGCCTTCACGATCTGCTCCAGCAGACCGAGATATTCCTCGAAGGCTTTGCGGCCCTTGGCGGTGAGCGCGTAACGGGTCTGCGGCCGGTCGAGCACTTCCTTGGTGATGCTGACGTAGCCGGCCTCGTGCAGGGTTCGGAGATGGGTGACGAGATTGCCGTCGCTCATCTTCAGCTCGGCCTTCAGTTCCTGAAACGCCCATTCCTTCTGCGCAGCGAGGAGCGTCATGATCGCGAGGCGTCCGCGTTCATGGATCGTCTTGTCGATGCGGTCGAAGTCGAACATCGGCGTGGCTCAGGCGGCGGCCTCGTCGGGCGACTTCCAGGCGAAGGCGGCGTAGAGGAGGTGGAAGAAACCGAACGTACCCATCATCAACCAGGCCGCCCAGACGAAGTTCGGCTGGCCGGGATCGAAGCCGAAGCCGAGCAGCCGCGTGACGACGCAAGCCAGCGCCGCGCCGAAGAAGGCGCCGCCGAGGCCGACGATCGAGCGCGGAGCGAAGACGGTCGTGGCCAGCAGCGCGAGCCCGTAGAAGAGCAGCCATTTCACCACGATCTGGATCGGGTCGGTCCCGCCGAGGTAGTCGCCCACCGTGATCAGGCCGCCGGCCAACAGCGGCGGCACCATCTGCCGCAGCGCAGTGCGCATGCCGGCGGAGAAAAAGACCTCGTTCCGCCGCCGCGCCTCGCGCCAGAGCAGCCAGACATTGACCAGCAGGACCGTGAGCAGCACCGCCAGCCAGGGCACGATGAAGGCGGCGGCCTGATCCTCCATGGAATCGCCCACGATGCCCGCCCCGCGGCTGGGCGGCCGATGGAAGACGATCTGCAATCCGCCCACCAAGAGCGCGAGCAGCCCCGCCACCGCGGCCCCGGGCGCTGAGAGGGCGCGATACACGGTGGCGCGCTCCATCAAACGGCGGATGGTCCCGAGGTGCTCAGCGGCGGCGGTGGGCAGGTCCATGAGACTTTGTACGGCAAAGTTGAGGCGCGTCAAGTCGGTCCTACGTTCGGGAACCGGTTGACGCGGGCGGGGCGAGCCGTTCCTTCCGCCCTCGCGCATGAAGTATCTCGCAGCGTCCCAGGAATGTGCCCACGGTCCGCAGGTTGCCGGCCCGGAAGCGGCCTTGCTGGGGCGGCTGGAGCAGGCCCCGGGGGTGGAATGCGTGCCCTGGCTGGCGGTGCTGCCGGCGGCCCTGCCGGCCAGCCTCAATCCGTGGCAGACCCAGGCGTACGAGAAGGTGCGCCGCGGCGCGGACCTGGCCGAGCTCATCGCCAAGATTGCCTTTTCGCCCCCGGTCGCCCGCGAGCTGGAGAAGGCGTTGCGCGGGCTGGGCGGCGAATGGGTCGACCTCGTGGTCGCGCAGGCCGGCGGCGCCGAGCTGGCGCACGTGCCGGCCGAACGGGCGGCCGCGCGGCTGCTCGACCTCTGGCAGGCGGCGGCGCGGGCGCTGGGGGAATCGATCACGCCCGACGCCCTGCCCGCGGTGCTGGTGCGGCAGAGCCGGCCGGCCGATGCCTCCTGCCGCACGCTTTCGTTCGATGCCGCCGCGCCGGGGCGCAAACGCAGCACCATTTTCGCCCTGCCCGGACGTCGGGTGGAGGCCGACGCGCCGTGCGATCGGTTCGTGGTCGAGGACGATGGCACGCTCGTGCAGGCGCAGAAGGCCGCCAAGCTGCGGGCCTTCCTGCCGGCTCCGGCCGGAGGGTTGGAGGCGCGTGCCGTGCCGGCCGATCTCGCGCAGGAATCGGCCATTGACGGCGCGCAGCTCCGCGAGCTGGCCGCGCTGACCCGCCGGGCCGCGGAGCACGTGGGCCGTCCGGTGCTGCTGGATTGGGTGCTCGAGGCCGGCCGGCCGCGGCTCCTGGCCGCCCAACCCGAGGCGCTGCCGGAGGCAGTGCCGGGGGAGGATCGCTCGGCCGTGCGCTGGGATTCCGCGCCGGCGGAACGCTGGCTCAGCGGAGAAGTTTCGCCGCTTGGCTACACCGTGGCCCGCGGCTGGCTGGGGGCCATCGAAGGCCGCGCCCCGGGCGGTTGGGCTCGACTGGGCGGGCGGGTTTTTCTGCGGTCGTCGACGGCCACGCTGCCGCTGCCGCCGCCTTCGAGTCGCGAGGATTTCCGGACCGCCGCCCAGGGGCTCGGCCAGACCGCGGGCTCGGCGGAAGGTCCCGAATTGGCCGAGGCCTGGCTGCAGCTGGAGGCGCTCGGTCTCGAACTCGCTGCCGCCACCCGCGCAGCCACCGCCGCTGCCGAGGCCGCCGTGCAGGGGCTGGCGGACGCCTGCGACAAAAACCTGGGCGAACGCAACGTGGCGCTCGCCCTCCTGGCCTCCGCCGCGGGCTCGCCCGGGGCGAAGTTCCTCTCCGATTTCCAGCGCCACGGGCACGACATCCACCACGAGGACGAACTCGTGCGCCTGCTCGCCGGGGGCGCCACCCAGGCACAGCTGGGGGCGCTGGAGGCGCTCGGCGAGCGCGGCCGGGTGGTGCGCACCTGGGCGACCCAGGCGCATCCGTTTCCAGGCGAGGAGGGGGTCGATGCGACCAGTTTCGTGTCCGATCCCGGCCCGCTGCTGCGGGCGCTGGGCACCTTCGCCCTCGGCTACTGGCAGGCGCCCTACCGGCCGCCGTCGAACGGCTGCGGCGAAATCGTGCAGCGCGCGGAGCAACTGGTGGAGCAAAAGCTGGCCGGCCTGGCCGCCGCGCCCCGCCGTTGGACGGTGCAGCGCGCTTTGAAGGAGGCCAAGGCGTCCCTCGCGAGCCTGGAGAATCTCGAACTCGCGCGCCGGGCCGCGGCCGAGGCGCGGCGGGCGATCCTGGCGGCGCTCGGTCGCATCCTCCGCGGCGAGGGCGCGCTGGCCGCCGCGGCCGATGTTGCCTGGCTGCAGATCGACGAATTGATCGGCTACTTCCGCGGTCCGGGGGTCGATGCCGACCTCGTGGCGCTTTGCGAATTGCGTCGGCGGGCGCCTGCGCCGAGCCCGCTCGCCACCCGCCAGGCCGAGACCGGCGGCACCGCTTTGCGGAATCCGGCCCGCGAGGTGGCGCCAGCGACGCCTTGGGCGATCGGCGAAACGCGCCGCGGCACCGCGGCCGCGCTCGGCACCGCCAGCGGCCCGGTCCACGTTTTGCGCGACGCCCGGCGCGACGCCCTGCCGCAGGGGGCGGTCCTGGTCGCCCGCGCGGCGGAGCCGGGCTGGATCCTGCATCTGCCGTCGGTCAGCGCGGTCGTGCTGGAATTCGGCAGCATCGTGGACCCCTTCGTGCGCCTCGCCCGGCACCTCGGCGTGCCCGTGGTGGTCGGAGTGGAAGGCGCCAGCGACGCGCTCGTGACCGGTGACTGGCTGCAGGTCGACGGCGCCGCCGGAGCCGTGCAGCACATCGAGGAAGCGGTCCCGCGGGCCGAGGGTGAGCTCGCCCCGACCCCGGCCACGAGCTCGATCCGCCTGCCGCCGTCGCGATTCGGCGTGCAACGGAAGTGAGCTGTGCGAGCATCCGTGTATGGATGACAACATTTCCCGGGCCGAGCGCATCCGCGGCGGTCTGCTTGGGGCGCTGGTGGGCGATGCCCTCGGCGTGCCGGTGGAGTTTCGAGGCCGGGAGGTTCGCGCGCTCGACCCGGTGACCGGCCCGCGCGGCTACGGCACCTGGAACCAGCCGCCGGGGACGTGGTCGGACGATGGTGCCCTGCTGCTCTGCACGGCGGATGCCCTCGCGGCCGGCGACGATCTGGCCGGTCTGGCGGATCGCTTCGTGCGCTGGCAGCGCGAGGGGCTGTGGACAGCGCGCGGCGAGGTCTTCGACATCGGCAACACCACCGCCGCCGCGCTCTGGCGGCTGGAACGCGGCGTGCCGCCGCTCGAGGCCGGACTGCGCGAAGGGACCAGCAACGGCAACGGCTCGCTCATGCGCATCCTGCCCGTGGCCTGGCACTATGCCGACCGCGGCCCGGAGGCCATCGTGGCGGAGGCGCGGCGGCAGTCCTGCCTGACGCATGCCCATCTGCGTTCGCAGCTCTGCTGTGCATTCTACTGCCTGCTGGCGGCGGAGCTCCTCGCCGGCGCAGCGCCTGCGGCGGCTTTCGCGGCCGCGCAGGTGCGGCTCGCACCGCTGATTGAAGAGGACGAGGAAGAGCGCCGGGCCTTCGGCCGCCTGCTGCGGCCGGATTTCGCCGACCTCCCGCGGGACGAGATCTGGGGCACCGGCTACGTGCTGCACTGCCTCGAGGCCGCCTGCTGGTGCCTGCTGCAAGGCGGCGACTTCGCCTCGATGGTGCTGGCGGCGATCAATCTGGGCGACGACACCGACACCACGGGCTGCGTGACCGGCGGTTTGGCCGGGCTCCACTTCGGCTTCCGCGGCCTTCCTGACGCCTGGCTGGCGACGCTGCCGCGCCGGGCGGACCTGGACTCGCTCCTCGCGCGGATCGTCGGCGAAGGCTGAGGCCGCTCAGCGCTTGGTTGGCAAGCCGTGCACCCGCAGTTCGCGGTGCTTGATCTGGCCGCCCGTTTCCGCGATCTGCGCGGTCTGCCAGAGGCAAACGCCGCCGGCGATGAGGGCGAGGGGACTGCCCCAGTTCAGCACGGCCGACGAACGGAAGGCCGCGGCGGTGAGGACCACCAGGCCGGCGGTCAGTCCGTAGAAGAGGAACGCTTTTTCGCGGGCCTGCTCGGCGTGGATGCGCAGGAAGATATCGGAGGCCGGATCCTGGGGCATCGACCCCAGGACGCGGTTGTAGGCGGCCTCGCCCGATTGCAGTACGGCGACCGTCGACCCGGTCAGCAGCGTGCAGAGGACGAGGGCGAGGAGAATGCTGCCGCGCTGGCGCAGGAGCAGGGCGCCGAGCAGAAAGACGAGCGCCACGGCCAGACCGACGATCGGCCAGTGGTTCAGGACCAGATGGAGATACTCCGGCTGGCGGGTGAGTTGCGTCCACTTGTCCATGGCGAGGTCGGGGAAGATAGGCGGTCGCCGCAAATTTTCCTGCCCCTCGATGCGCCAGGCTCGAATTCACCTATTTCTGGCCTTTCTCCTGCTGCCCGCTACAACCCATCCATGCGAGAGATCAAACTATCCGGACGCGAGATCGTCGTCGTGCGCGCCCTCGGCTTTGCGCTCGGCCAAACGGGGACCGAGCTGATCGACAACACCAAGCTCGAAGCCGAGCAGCTGACGGACGTGCTGAACGGTCTGCTCTCGGCGGGCTACGTCGAGGCCATGCCGTACACGGAATCGGTCGCGCCCGAGGCCCTGGCCAAGTACACCTTCGAGACCAATCCGTCCTTCGCTCAGGAGCTGAAGCGGGCGATGGGCCGCGGCCGGGACCGCTGAGGGCGCGCGAGTTTCCGCGGACGGATTCCGCTTGAAGCCGACTGCATTCGGCTTTCGGATTCTCGTTTCTCATTCCGCGCCTTGCGGTGCGCCTTCCCATGTCCTCCCCTCTGCAAGTCTATCTCGCTGGCGAGCTCTTCTCCGCCAAACACCTGCTCGGCAACGCCGTCCTCGGCCAGGCCCTCTACGACGTCTCGGAAGGCCGCTACGTCTGCCTCGTGCCGCAGGACCTGGAGCAGCGCGAGACCACGGCGCATTCCATCCGCGACCAGGACATCCGGGCGTTGATGCGGTGCGATGTCGGCATTTTCCACTACGACGGCCCCGAGCTCGACTCCGGCACGGTGGTCGAGTTCCTCTTCGCCAAGATGGCCGACATCCCCTCAGTGCTCCTGCGGACCGACTTCCGGCACGGCGGCGACCAGATCAAGGGCGGCGACCCGTGGAACCTGATGTCGAGCTTCTTCCCGCGCACCCGGACGGTGGTGCTCAATGCGATGGACCTCTACCACGAGGGGCTGAACCGGCGCGACCATCCCGAGCCGGAGACGATCTGTCGGGAGAAGCGGGGGATCGATGCCTCCATGGTGATGATCGACCGCATCGCCCGCGACTGCATCGCCGCGCTCGATGCCGCCAAGGCCGACGCGCCGGTCCTCTCGCGCTCGCTGGCCGGTCCGGTCTATGCCTGGCTGGCGCAGATGCCCAATTTCAAGGACGGCTACGACATCGTGCGCACCGAGTTCGTCCGGCTGCTGGCCGAGAAGCAGGAGAAGGGTCTGCTGTGAGCGCGGCGGCTTTTCGTTTGCAGGAGCGGAGCGTGCCGCCGTTCGAGTTCTCGACCGACCCGGGGCGGTTGCAGCGCGAGGTCATCCACGGCTACCTCACCCGCTCCTATTGGGCTGAGGGCATCCCGCGCGAAATCGTGGACCGCTCGCTCGACGGCTCCCTGAATTTCGGCGCCTACGAGAGTGGGGCGCAGATCGGTTTCGCCCGGGTCATCACCGATGGCGCCACCTTCGGCTACCTGGCCGACGTGTTCGTACTGGAATCGCACCGCGGGCGAGGCGTGAGCCGGCTGCTGATGGAGGAGGTGCAGCGCCATCCCGATCTGGCCGGCCTGCGGCGGATGCTGCTGATCACCCGCGATGCGCACGGTCTGTACGAGAGATTCGGGTTTGTGCCGCCGGCCCGGCCGCAGGGCTACATGGAGAGGCATCGGCCCGGGCTCTACCTCGCTCCGCGGCCGGTCTGAGGTCGGACGGCGCGGTGCGCGCAGGTTCGACCGAGGCGCGGGAAAGAAACCTGCGGCCGGGACTTGGCAGGGCGGACGGGACTGATTACTAACGCCCTTTGCACCCAGCATCATGGCGGACGATCTCGACGATTTGGCATTAGGCATGACCATCCGCGGCAACGCGGCGGGACAGCGGCTGTTCGGCCGGTTCGTGCTGAAGAAGATTCTGGGCCGGGGTGGCATGGGCATGGTCTGGCTGGCCTGGGACGAGCGACTCGAGCGCGAAGTGGCGCTGAAATTCCTGCCCGATCTGCTACGCGCGGACGAAGCCGCGCTGGACGATCTGAAGCGCGAGACGCGGCGCGGCCTCGATCTGGCGCATCCGCACATCGTCCGCGTTTACGACCTGGTGGAGGAGCCGAATGCGGCCGCCATCGCCATGGAGTACGTCGACGGCCCGACGCTCGGCTCGATGCGCGTGCAGCGGCCGCAGAAGTTCTTCGAGGTGGCCGAAATCGCCCAATGGGTGCGGCAGCTCTGCGAGGCGCTCGATTACGCGCATCACCGCGCCAAGGTCGTGCATCGCGACCTCAAGCCGGCCAACCTGATGATCAATGGGCAGGGCGACCTGAAAGTGACCGACTTCGGCATCGCCCGGTCGATCAACGACTCCGTCAGCCGGGTCACCCAGGACCGCGGCACCAGCGGCACGCTGCTCTACATGAGCCCGCAGCAGGCGCTGGGGAAGAAGCCGTCGATCGGGGACGACGTGTACGCGGTCGGAGCGACCATTTTCGAACTGCTCACCTCCAAGCCGCCGTTCTACTCCGGCAACATCGCGCGCCAGCTCGACGAGGTGGAGGCCCCGACCATGGCGGACCGCCGCCAGGAGCTGGAACTCGCCGGCGCGCCCATTCCGCCGGAGTGGGAGGCGACCGTGCGGGCCTGCCTGGCCAAGAACCCGGAGCAGCGGCCGCAGGAGGCCATCCAGATCGCGGAAATGCTCGGGCTCTCGACCGGTTCGCGCATGAGCTACGCCGGCGGCAGCTCGTCCATGGCCGGTGCGTCGCAGGCGGGTTCGTCGGGCTCCAGCATGTCGGCCGGGCTCACGCCCGCGGTGCCTTTGGGGAATACCGGCGCCACCGTCGGCGGCGCGGGCATGACGGCGGCCGGCGGCACGATTGCCGGAGGGACGATCTTCCAGCAGGGGCAGGGGACTTCGAATTCGAAAGCAGGTCTGATGGGCGCGGTCGCCGCGCTCCTCGTCCTGGCGCTGGGCGCTGGCGGCTGGTGGATGCTCAAGAAGCCGCCCACCAAGCCTGACGAGAAGGACAAGACCGAGGAGGTCGATCCCGCCAAGATCGCCGCCGAGGCGCTGCGCATCGCCGAGGAACGTCGCAAGGCCGAGGAACTGGCCAACGCCAAAGCCGCCGAGGAAAAGCGCAAGGCCGAGGAGGAGGCGCGCGCCAAGGCTGGCCCGCAGACGATTACGGTCCCCGACCAGCACAAGCGCGTGCAGGAGGCGATCGACGCCGCGCGTCCGGGCGATACGGTGCTGGTCAAGGCCGGCCGTTACGTCGAGTGCATCGTCTTCAAGGACGGCGTGAAGCTGATCGGCGAAAACTCCGCCCAGACCCGCATCGAGGCGGCCAACGCCAAGGGCAAGGAATCGGTCATCTTCGTCGAAAACTGCCGCAGCGGCAGCATCGAGAATCTGACCATCTCGGGCGGCGGTTTCGAGGTCGACGGCATCCTGCTCCAAGGCTCGGTCATCCAGGTCTTGAATTGCCGGATCGAGAGCGTGGTCAGCGGGATCGTGGCGCAGGGCGCGAAGTCCGCCCCGATCATCAAGGGGAACAAGTCGATGGGGAATGCCCGGCACGGCATCTATTTCCAGGACAGCTCCCGAGGTACGGCCGAGGGCAACGAGTGCGAGAACAACGCGCTAAGCGGCATTGCCGTCCTGCAGAGCAACACCGCCCCCGAGCTGCGCCGCAATCGCTGCCGCGGCAACGGCAAGCATGGCATCGAATTCAGCTACAACGCCGCTGGTACTGCGGAGGAGAACCTTTGCGAGAACAACAAGGGCGCCGGCATCGTGGTCACCCAAGCCGGCACCTCGCCGGTCATTCAGCGCAATACCATGAAGGGCAATGGCATGGGCCTGGCCTTCACGAATCAGGCGGCCGGCAGTGCCGAGAACAATACGATCGAGGACAACACGCAGTTCGGCGTGCTGCTTTCCGACGGCACCACCGCCGAGATCCGCTCCAACTTCATCCGCGGCAACAAGCGCGACGGCGTGCAGGCGCTGCGTCAGGCCACGGCGTTGATCGAGGGCAACACGATCGAGAACAACGAGAACAATGGCATCGTCGTCTCCGACCCGCAGACGAAGCCGACGATCCGCGGCAACAAGATCAACAAGAACAAGCAGTGGGGCCTCATCGCGGTGAACGGCGCGGATCCAAACACAGACAACTCGAACAAGTTTTCCGAGAACGTGCTGGGCAGCCAGACGAAGCGGTAAGGAGAAGGAAGAAGGCAGGCGGGTGCGGCGACGGCGCTGTGGACTGCGCGGAGCGTCGTGCCGCCTATTCCAGCCGGCCCGCTGCCGTGGATCCCAAGCAAGAGTGCCTTCCAAGCCTCGCGAGGCGCTGCGGATGCCAGCCGCTTCTGCGCGAGACTCCCTTCATCCTTCATCCTTCATCCTTCCTTCCGGCACCACATTCACGCGTCCCACGATGACGCTCTCCCCATGCACCTCGAGCGTGGTGACCGAGCCGGCGTCGATCTGCCAGCGCCAGTGTTGCTCCAGCGGCAGGCCGATGACCTGGCAAAGCAGGACCTGAATCGGCCCGGCGTGGGTGGCCACCGCCACTGGCGATGGCTGCGCCGTCAACTCGCGCCAGGCCGCCGCCACCCGCGCGGCCAGGTCGTCCAGCGTTTCGCCCTCGGCCGGCGCGACGGTCCGCGGATCGGCGAAGCGCGCGGCCACGGCTTCCTCGCCGAATTGGGTCTGGCATTCGCGATACGTCAGCCCTTCCCACGCGCCGTGATCGACCTCGCGCCAGCGAGCGTCCTCCACGGCCGGCAGGCCCAGTTCCTCGGCCAGCGCCCCTGTGCGTTGCAAACCGCTGGTTACGACCGACTTCACCCCGGCCGTGCGCAGCCAGGCGGCCAGCGCGGCATTCTGGGCGAGGCCGCGCGGGGTCAGCGGCCGATCCGTCCGCCCCACGTAGCGTCGGGCGCGGTTCCAATCGCATTCGCCATGTCGCACCAGATGCACCCGCAGCATCGCGCAAGGTGCGTCCAAACGGGTCCGGCCGAAAGCGAAGTCTCCCGGCCGGGTGCGCGGCCGTTCCGCTTTTCGAGCCCGATCTCCGTCCGGCGGTTGCTTCCCCGGGTTGGTCGGTGAAACGTCCCGCGATGAATCTCCGTCCACTTCTCGCTTCGACGCTCCTCCTCGCCGCCTGCGCCACCACCTCGACCCCGCCCGCGGGTTCGACCGCCGCCAAGTTCAAGGCCGCCGACCTGAACGGCGACGGCACGCTCGATCGCACCGAATTCAACAGCGCCTACGCCGAGGCCCGCTTCCGGTTCTTCGATGCGAACAATGACGGGGTCATCGACAAGAAGGAGTTCGAGCGCGTGCTCGGCGATGACCGCGGCGACCGCTTCGAGGCCATCAACAAGAGCAAGACCGGCAAGATCACGCTCGATGAGTGGAAGTCCGCGCCCGCGCTGCAGAAGCGCCGCAGCGAGGTCTTCGACCGCATCGACAAGAAGAAGAACGGCAAGCTGACCCTCGAGGAAGTCCGCGCCGCCCTCGAAGCTCGCGAGCAGTACAAGCCGTAAGGCATCCTCCCCCGCGGTCCCCGAGACCTGCCAGCCCCAGGCCAGCATCCCTTCGTTTGGGATTCTGGCCTTTTGGCTTTTTGGTAACCTTTTACTCGACCCCCGCATCCGGCAGCGCCGAGCCGCCCGTCAGCGCTTCTTCGGCGTCGGCGTCGGCGTGGGCTGAGGGAGCTTGGCCGCCTGCTCGGGCGTCAGCACCGGCTCCGCGCGCAACACCGCATCGAACGGCATGGGCGTCGGCGTGACCGACGGACCCGCGGTGGCGGCCGGCGCCGACGTGGGCTGGCCCGGTTTGGTGCTCTTGGCGGGCGGCGGCTGCTCCATCTTGAGCAGCTCGCTCACGGTCACGAACTGGAAGCCGCGGGCCAGGAGCTGATCCAGCGTGGTCGGCATGGCCGCGATGGTGTCGGCGTGGATGTCGTGCGCCAGAATGATGCTGCCGGGCTTGGTCCCGCTCAGGATGCGCTGCGAGACGACCTCTGCGCCGGGCTTGCGCCAGTCGAGCGGATCTACGTCCCAGAGGATGATGCGATAGCCCCAGGTCGAGCGTACCCACTCGCGCTGGTCGGCCTTCAGCGCGCCGTAGGGCGGCCGCAGCAGGGTGGTGGGCCGGCCGGTGGCGCGATTGATGGCGTCGGTCGTGCGCGAGATCTCGCTGCGAATCGTGTCCTGCGGCAGCTTGGCCAGCTCCGGATGCGACCAGGAGTGGTTGGCGATCTCGTGCCCCTCGGCCGCGATGCGCTTCATGATCTCGGGGTAGGCGTCGGCGTTGCGCCCGATGACGAAGAAGGTCGCCTTGATGTTGCGCTCCTTCAGCATGTCGAGCAGACGCGGCGTGTGGTCCTTGTGCGGACCGTCATCGAACGTGATGGCCACGAACGGCCCGCTGACGCGCACCGACGAGTAGGTGGTGGCCATGCCGGGTCCGGCGAAGCTGACGGCCGCAGCGGCCGCCGGGGCCGCCGCCCCGCCCGCGGGCGGATTCTGGGCCAGCACAAAGGTGGAAAGTCCGGCCAGGACGGCCAGGGCGGAATACAACGGGAAGCGGCTCATGCTAAGGAAACGGACGGATGGCGGCGCAGAGTGTTCAATTCCAGCGCCCCCGGTCAGCGAGGGACCGCACTCAACCCCAGGATTCGAGAAACCACAAGGCGCCGCCGCAGTGGCAGCTCCTGTCCCCAGGAGCTGAGCGTCGCATCAGCCAGCCGCTTGCTCCTGCGGACAGGAGCAGCCACGGACACTCAGGGCGCCTTGGGCGCCGGCTCGAGCAGGTGCTTCTGCATGAACAGGATGGTCGAGTAGAACTGGAAGTCGGCATTGGCCTTCTTCTGGAAGCCGTGGCCTTCGTCCTTGGCCAGCAGATACCAGACGGGCTGGCCCTTCTTCTTCAGCGTCTCGACGATCTGCTCGCTCTCCGTGTAGGGCACGCGCGGATCGTTCTTGCCCTGCACCACCAGCATGGGGGCCTTGATCTGGTCGACCTTGTTCAGCGGCGCGATGCGCTGCAGGAACGCCTCCATGTCGGGATCGCGCTCGTCGCCGTATTCCACCCGGCGCAGGTCGCGGCGGTAGCCCTCGGTGTTCTTGAGGAACGTGACCAGATTGCTCATGCCCACCACCGGGAGCGCGGCGCGGATGCGGTCGGGATAGTAGGTGGCGATGGCGAAGGTCATGTGCCCGCCGTAGCTGCCGCCGGTCACGAGCACGCGGTCGGCGTCGAGCTGCGGCTGGGTCTTGATCCAGTCGAGCAGGGCCGCGATGTCCTTGTAGGAATCCTCGCGCAGCTTGCCGTTGTCGAGGGTCAGGAACGTCTTCCCGTAGCCCGAGGAGCCGCGCACGTTCGGGAAGATGATCGCGCAACCGAGCTCATTCAGATAATAGTTGTTGCGCCCGAGATAGATCGGACGCGCCTGCGCCTCCGGCCCGCCGTGGATGTTGATGATGACCGGGCGCTTGCCGGTGAACTTGGCCGGCGGCTGGTAGAGGAAGCCGCTGATCTCGCGTTTGTCGAAGCTCGGCCAGCGCACCAGCTTGGCTTCGGCGAAGTCCTTCGTGATGAGTCCGCCGGTCTCGCCTTCGGTCCAGCGATCGGTCTTCTGCGTGGCCAGCGTGAACGAGTAGACGTCCGACGGCGAGCGCGCCGAGCTGATGGCATAGGCGAGCTCCGTGCCCGCCTTGTTCCAGCGCAGCGTGCCCACGTCGCCGGGGGGCAGCTTGGGAGCGGGCAGCTCCTTGCTCGTCTTCAGGTCGAGCAGGCGGATGACGCTGATGCCGTCCTCGTTGGTGGTGTAGGCGATCTTGCTGCCGTCGTCGGAGAGCGCCATGCCGTCGACGTCCCACTTCACGCTCGCGCCAATGAACTTGTGCGTCTTGGTGGCCAGATCGATGTAGCAGAGCCGCTGGAACTCCGAGTCCTTGTCGGTCGTGACGTAGATGCCCTTGCCGTCCTTGGCGAAGGCGGCCGCGCCGTAGGCGACCTTCTCCTTGCTGTCGCGCGGCGTCAGCGGCGTGCGCGCGCCGGTGGCCGCATCGAAGAGCCAGAGGTAGCTCTCGTTGATGCTGATGTATTCGGCCACCAGCAGCTGCTTTTCGTCCGGCGACCAATCGGCCACGCCCCAGCCGCCGCCCTTGTTTTCGGCGATGAGCTTGGCCGTCTCCGGCTTGAGCGGATCCATCGTGTAGATGTCGACGTCCACCTTGTTCCGGGCGTTGCCGGTGTAGGCGATCGTCTTCCCGCTGCGACTGAAGCGCGGCCCGCTGTGGCGCGATTTGCCGTCGGTCAGGAGCGTCGTTTTGCCGTTCTGCAGGTCGAGCCGGAAGAGCTGGAAATTCTCGTTACCGCCGGCGCCCTTGTTGAAGAGGAGATAGTCGCCCTTGGTCGGCTCGTAGACCGCGCCGGAGATCGGATCGGCGAAGAACGTCAGCTGCGTGCGCGCGCCGCCCGGCATTTTCACCACATGCGCCTGGACCGTGTTTCCGAAGCGCGTGCCGATGAGCAGTTCACGGCGCGTCGGGTGGAAGTCGGCCAGCGCCGAGGCGCGGAATTCCGTGTATTGCGCCGCCGCCTCCGCGATGGAGGCGGGCACCGGCGGAATGCCGTCGGCCACGAGGTTGTCTGCGACCGGCAGCGTGCGGGCGGCCTCCTGGGCGAACGCGAAGGCGGGCGCCAGGCAAAGAGCCGCGAGGAGCGGGCGGGAGAGGTGGAGGGACATGGGCCGGGAGAATCGGCGAGAACCCGCTGCTGAGAAGCGCGAAAATTGCGAGATTTCGGCCCGTCGTCCGCCCTCTCCGAGTGCGGCCGGCCTGCGGAGCGCGGCGGTCGGTGGATGGAGCAACCCACAGCTCTTCGCCGAGCGTGGTGTCTGCGCGAGCCGGTGCCGAAGCAGAGGCCGGTTCCGCACCACCGGGTGGAGCGGAAACCGCGCAAAGCCCGAACAGTCTGCAGGGACAGTGGAGATATTGGCGTGGACATCAGGGAGGTTCAGGTGCAGCGCAAGTAGCTCCGCCCATCCCACCGCCGCGCCTGCAACCCCATGGACCACCGCAACGACCTCTGGCGGCACGTCGACGCCGCCCAACAACGGCTCCTCGAGCTCAGCGACCGCGTCTGGGGCATGCCCGAGGTCTGCTACACGGAGCAACGCTCCTGTGCCGAGCATCTGGCGGAGCTGAAGCACCAGGGATTTCGCACGGTCGAGAACCTGGCGGATATCCCGACCGCGTTGCTGGGTGAGGCCGGCGAGGGCGGCCCGGTCGTCGCCTTCCTGGGTGAGTACGACGCCCTGCCCGGCTTGTCGCAGGAGGCGGACGTGGCCGTGCCCCGCGAGATCCAGCCCGGCGGCCCCGGCCATGGCTGCGGCCACAACCTGCTCGGCGCGGGCGCGCTGCTCGCCGCCACCGCGCTCAAGAACTGGCTCGCGGAGCGAGGGCTGCCGGGCCGCGTCCGGTACTACGGCTGCCCGGCCGAGGAAGGCGGCGCGGCCAAAGCCTTCATGGTGCGGGCGGGCGCCTTCGCCGACGCGGACGTCGCCATCACCTGGCATCCGTCGAGTTTCTGGGAGGTCGCGCCGGCCCTGGCGCTCGCCAATACGCGCGCCGATTTCGCCTTCACCGGCCGCGCGGCCCACGCCGCCGCGAACCCGCATCTCGGCCGCAGCGCGCTCGATGCCGTCGAGTTGATGAATGTGGGCGTCAATTATCTGCGCGAGCACATGCCGAGCGACGCCCGGGTGCATTACGCGCTGCTCGATGCCGGCGGCATCGCGCCCAACGTCGTGCAGGCCCACGCCCGCGTGCGCTACTCGATCCGGGCCCGCGACCTGCCCGGCATGCTCGAACTCGTGCAGCGCGTGCGGAAGATCGCCGAAGGCGCGGCGCTGATGACCGAGACCACGCTGGAAATGCGGATCGTCTCGGCCGTGTCCGACCTGCTGCCCAATCCGCCGTTGGAAGAGGCCCTGCACGCCATCCTGGCCGAGCTAGGCCCACCCCGCTTCGACGCGGCCGACCACGCGTTCGCCGAGGAGATTCGGAAGACGCTCTCCGCCCAGGAGATCGCTGCGGCCTGGCGCAGCATCGGCCTGGAAGACACCGGCCAGCCGCTGGCCGATTTCCTGGTCCCCCGCAATGCCCCCCGGAATCCCGCGCTCGGCTCCACCGATGTCGGCGACGTGAGCTGGGCCGTGCCCACGGTCCAGGCGCACGCCCCGACCGTCGCGATCGGCACGCCCTTCCACACCTGGCAGGTCGTCGCCCAGGGCAAGCGCCCCGCCGCGCACAAGGCGATGGTCCAGGCCGCCAAGGCGATGGCCGCGACCGGCGCCGCCGTCCTCACCGATCCGGCCCTGCTGGCCGCCGCCAAGGCCGACCACCGCAAGCGCCTCGGGAAAGACGGCTACACCTCGCCCTTGCCGCCGGAGGTCCAGCCGCCGCTGCGGATGTCGCTCGGCGGCTGAGGGCGAGATCCGGTCGAGGCAGCGCCGCCGCGCTCTCGGGAAGAGCCCGCGGCCCCCTCGTGTGCGGACCCGGAGAAATCCGTGCGCGAGATGCTTGCCCGGGGTCGGTTCCACTCTCCGCCCACCGGAAAAATTTTCGCCATCGCCTGCCAGAGGTCCCAACAGTTGGAGGCGGGACAGCTACGTTTGTTGCGTAAGTACCCAGCCGTTGGGTACTTACGCACGGCTGCTGCGGGTCAAGACAAATAATTCGGGGGGGGGTATTTGCCCGCGGCTTCTGCTACCGCCAGGGTCGAAGAAGAGGGCTGTTCGACGGTAGATCGGTGACCGCGCGGCTGCCATTGCCCGAAGTTCGACGGCGTGCCCGGCGGTGGGATGGACGTCGTGCGCCACTGGAACTCGGTCTACACGACCGAGTTCCAGCCGTTTGCCAGTGGCGGGTGGTCGCACTCCTTCGCCTGGTCCGCGCACGCGGAGTACACCTGGACGGAATCCGAGGATGTCCGCAAGCAGCACGTCGAATGGATCACCATCGTGATTCACCATCCGGAAGGGCACACCAGTCGCTACAAGATGGGTCGCCCGGAGGCGTCGCCGATGTGGTCCTACCCTTGGCCCACCGGCTGGGTTCTTCGGTTGTTTTTGT
>JAFEGM010000075.1 GCA_018240025.1 Verrucomicrobiota bacterium | reverse complement strand
CCATTCGGGACAGACCTTTTATTGAAGGAGCGTTTGTCATTCTCCCTCTCTCTGCGCCCGGCATCGTCATCACGGCCCTCTTCTCGTTCATGACCGCCTGGAATGAGTACGTCGTGGCCGCCATCGTCCTGCAGGACACCGACCTCTTCACCCTCCCCGTCGGCCTCAAGCTCTTCCAGGGCAATCTCTCCACCCAGTGGGGCCTCTATGCCGCCGGCGCCCTCATCGTCAGCATCCCCGTCATCCTGCTGTTCCTCTTCCTCAGCCGCTATCTCGTCAGCGGCATGACCTCGGGCGCGGTGAAGGAGTGATTGAGCTCCGCACGCAACTTCGGCTTTGCTTGGACGGCCGTTTCCATTGGCCTCCGTCGCCACACCATGGTGGATCCATCTCCCGCGGAGATGAAGGGCTGCGGGGTCGCGGGTCAGTGCGGCAACCGCCACGCGAAGCCCTTTGAAATAGGGAGGGGCGGAGCTTCAGGCGCGGCTCGCTGTGCTCGGCCGGGAGCGAATTACTGAGGACCCTCCACCCCCCGGGCGCAATTGGCGCTGTGGAGCCTCGCTTCGACGGCGACTGAAACATCGCGACCACTCGCGAACCTCGGGCCGAGGCATCGGCCCCGGCAACAACCCGCTTCATGGTCGAGCGGCGTTTGACTGCTGAGTTGCACCAGACGGGAGGGTACCAAAAAAACTGAGGCGACACCTACCGAGCGAGGCCGCAACCGAGCACCCCGCCATGGGCGGGTTGATCTTCAGAATAATGCTAACGGTTGTCCTCAGAGTAGAAGTCCAACATATTAGCCATAATTGGGTCATATACGACAGTTTTCCCTTTTTTTGCGTGATTGACAGGCCTCTTTCGGTTCGATACGCGACGTGCAGCTGGCACACGCCGGCTGATAGAACAGAACCACCCATATGTTCACTACAACGCTAGCTAATATCATCCGAAATCACCTCGATCCCTCGGCGTATCGAGTCGCCACCGTCGCTCGCGGAGCGGCCTTCTGCGTTGCTCTCGGCGCGCTGGTTTCAGGCGCACTCGCAGCGGACGCCAAGACGCCATCGCTAGAGATAAAGTCCGTTTCGAAGAGCGGGCTTCCGAGCATCGTAGTAGGGAATTTCGGACAAGTTTCTGCCACGGATAAAACGCCCCAAAATCAGTATCCTGCGGTCGCGGCGACCGTGCTGGAGTCGGTGCGTCAAGCGTTGGGCTTGATGTTTCTCAAGCCCTCGGATCTGCGCTATTTGCGAGCCAAAAAGGACTCTGCGGGCAACCTGCACTTCTTCTTCCAGCAGATCCGCGATGGCCAACTCGTGGCGGGTAGCATGCTCAAGGTGCACGTTCAGCCAAACGGTGAGGTGTTCGCCGTCACTGCGACAGCGGACGGCCGAAACGTGGGTTACCTTTTCAATTATCGCGACCCGGAGAAGATCAAAGCTATTGCTCGGCGCGACGGCGAGCAGCTCCAGAATCTAAACGAGCCGACCCTGACCTACCATATTTCGGGTAGCGATGGGAGACTGCGGATTTCCTACGAGTGTTTGGTGGCCGGCACGGTCGCTGGGGCCCCCACGGTGGAAACGGTGTACATCGATGCCGATAGCGGAAAGATCGTCGAGACCCGCCCGACCATTCAGAATCTCGCGGCGCGCAAGATTTACGGTCCAGGCAGTTCGGTTTGCGGTTTGGTGTCGGAATACGGCACCCCGCCCTTGCTCCGGGCGGAAGGCGGTTCGGCTTCGACCACCACACTGGCCAATACCAATTACGATCACCTTGGCACCGTGCGACAGTACTTCTATGACCGGTTCGGCCGACGCGGGATGTTCGATATTCCGCCGAAAGTGGGCGACGAGTACATCTACTCGACGATCAACTTCACGCCATTCTATCCCGCTCTGAATGCCGCGTTTATCAGCCCAGAGAACATTTGCTACCGGAAGACGCAGGGAGATCCGCCCCGTCCGAACGCGGGTACCTACGTGCCGTACAATCTCGAGGGGCAATTGGTGTTCGGACCGGACGTTTCCGGCGTAGGCATCTCTCCGGCCAATGCCCTGGATGTCACCGCTCACGAATTCACGCACGGGGTTACCTACACTGAATCCCGCATGAACTACTTCGGCGAGTCAGGAGCGCTGAATGAGTCTTTCTCAGACATGCTTGGGGCCGCCTGTGAAATCTACGCGGCCGGCGGCACGATTGGGACGAACGCTTGGCAGATCGGGAATGGGCTGCGCTCCAACGGGTTGCCCTTCCGTTACATGGACAGCCCCACTTCAGACGGTGAATCGACCGACTTCTATCCTGAACGCTCCACCGCCAACTCCGACAATCAAGGCGTCCACTTCAACTCGGGGATCGGAAACCTGTTCTTCAAACTCTTGGTTACCGGCGGAACCCATCCGCGCAGCAAGACGACTGTGAACGTGAGCGGTATCGGAATCCTCAAGGCCGAGCAAATCGTGTACCACGCAGTCACCGACTATTCCACACCGACCTCGGGGGACTTTTTTGAGACGTTCCGAGCTCAAACCATCTTGGCGGCGACCGCGCTCTACGGCTCGGGAAGCAACGAGGTTCAGCAGGTGGCAAACGCTTGGACAGCCGTCGGCGTCATGCCCAAGGCCGGTCGGGCCATCGGAGGGTCAATCCGTTCCTGGGTCGGAACCGGAAGCGAGGTGCAGATTCTCTCAATCTATTTAGCTGGAAATAGCAGCCACAGTCGGACGCTCATCTTTCGAGCAATTGGGGCAGGCTTGGGAATCTCGGGCAACCTGGCCAACCCCCAGATCACTGTCTACAAGGACGGCTCGTACCTGGATTCGAACGACAACTGGGCCACGCACGCCTCGGCCTCGTCGCTGGGGGTTTATACTCCGGCAAACTCCAATGACTCGGCCATTTACCGCACGAACTGCACCCCGGGTTCCTACTCGGTGGTAGTCTCCGGTGTCAGCGGCGGAACGGGCATTTGCCTCGCCGAGATCTTTGATGTCGGCGGCGACTCGGACGTCTACATGCAGAACGCGGCAGGACGGGCGAAGGTCATCCCGCCTGGCACGCTCGCCAATGCCTCGATTTTGGGCGGCTTGGTCCTCAGTGGGACACCTACCGGTGGCGGTTCGGTGGCCAATAACGTGGTGGTGAAGTCGGCGGGACCCTCCTTGGCAGCTTATTTCCCCGGCAATTACCTGGCCGACCCGAGAATCGACATGACGGCTGCCGGCTTCCCCGGCCTCAACCCGAAAACGAGTGATGATTGGCAGTATGATGTCAACAATTCCAGCCAGTACGCGCTTTGGAACGCCTGCCAATCGATCTTCCTGATCTCGACCCCCTACGAACCGACTTCCTCGTGGAAAGAACCTGCTCTCCACGGCATGCCTGTTCCCGGCGCCTACGTTGCAGTAGTTGACGGGGTGGGTGGGACCGGAGGAATCGCCACGGTGGAGTTCTATCTATTGGAGAGTCCTCAATAGCCGGCTAGGGGCCGCTTCCCAAATGCAATGCCCGGCTAAACAGCCGGGTATTGCATCGCCGAGGCTAGCAGCCCGTGGCTGGAGAGGCGTGTAACTTCGTCTCGGATCCGCGCGGTGCCGACTCAGATCACCCCAAAAGAGCCTGAAGGCACAAAGGTATCTGGAGCCCACGGTGCTCAGGTCTCGTCTGCTCCAGCCGAGGCGCGGATTCCATGTCGGGCTCGCGGCGTGGAACGCGATCCCGGCCCTCACGGGCACATCCTTTAGAAAGGCGCGACTGGGCTACCAGCTACATTCGAACCGAGCTGGCGTCTCACCGGTTCAACTCAAACCACTTCAGCTGCAGCGAATCGGCCAGTGACTCGACCTCGTCGAGATCAATCCCGAAACCATAGAAGTCCCCATCTCCGGAGATCACGGCCATCGCGCCGCTTTCGCGCACGATGAAATCGGGCCCCACCCAAAGCTGCGCCATGGATTCCAGCGCAGTTTGCGAGCTATCGGAAATCTCCCCGACACCTCCGAAGTCAGCGGCGCCGTTGGCAGCGTTCCAGTAGGCGAAGGAGATCAGGAATCGATCCAGGGGCTGAGGCTCTTCGACCCAGCCGCCGTAGCTTCCACCGTCGTCGAGCTGGCGCTGAAACACGGACGGACAGTCCGAGCGCCCGGAAGAATATGCCCACTCTACGACCCCCTGATTCTCCTCGGCGAAAACGACCATCCCGTCGGGATCGCTGACGAGCTGGCTTGGCTCATGCAGGCGGTTGTGGAAGAGACTGATCCGGCTCCGGCCAGCCATCGCCAGCAACACCCTCAGTGGCTCCGGCACAAAGGCTCGTGCCTGCTGGATCTCCGACTCCGAATACCCGATCGGAAGCTCCCGTGAGGTCTTGCGCAGGATCAGCTGAAAACTCGTCGCAAAACTCACCAATCAGGGGGTGTCGGATTTCCAGGTGCCAGCCGCCGTGGAGATCGATGCGTGCAGGCTGAGCAGCTTGCCGCTGCGGCGCCACCAAGCCTGGCACATCGCACAGGGCGCGATCGTGCCTTCTAGTGCCACCCGATGGACCTCGCACTCCTCGCGGAGCTCCAGCGCCCGGCCCAGAGCCTTGTAGCAGGTGTGCAGACGATACATCTCGGTCCAGGATTGACAGGGTTGCATGGCACGTCGGTGGCTTCGGTGGCACCGGTTCTCTCGGCCAGGCTTGCGAGCGGAGTGCCGGGGACAGCGTCGCCCGCCGCCCCTACTTCCCGCCGTTGAGCGCGAGGTAGGTGTAGCCGCCCAGGCTCTTCTCGTAGGCGGAGAGCAGTTTCATGCCTTCGTTGGGCTTCACCCGGTCGCTCTTGATGGCGGCATCGACCTGCGCCTTCATCAGGCGGGTGAGCTCGGGGGTCTCCCACTGGGTCAGGGCGAGCACCTGGCTGATGCTGCTGCCGGCGATTTCCTCCTCGATGTAATAGCCGCCCTCCTCGTCCTCATCGAGGAAGACGTGCACCTCGTTCACGCGGCCGAAGAGGTTATGCAGATCGCCCATGATGTCCTGGTAGGCGCCGACCAGGAAGATGCCGAGATAGTAGGGTTCTCCGGCCTTCAGCGAATGCAGCGGCAGAGAGCGCTTCACGTCCTTGAAGTCGATGAACTTGTTGATCTTGCCGTCGGAGTCGCAGGTGATGTCGACCAGCGTGGCGGCGCGCTCGGGCCGCTCGTTCAGCCGGTGGATCGGCATGATGGGGAAGAGCTGGCCGAGGGCCCAGTGGTCGAGGAGCGACTGGAAGATGGAAAAATTGCAGAGGTATTGGTCGGCCAGGCTGTATTCGATTTCCGCGATCTCTTCGGGCGCATCGACCTTGCCGAGGAAATGTCCGACGAGCTGCTGGGCGATCTGCCAGTAGACGGTCTCGATGCGCGCCTTGGTCTCGAGGTCGAGCAGGCCGAAATCAAACATCTGTTGCGCCTGCTCCTTGATCTGCTGGGCGTCGTGCAGCGTTTCCATCCAGGGGCTCTGGTCTTCGGAGCTGGCCTTCTTGTTGGCCAGTTTGTGCAGGCCGCGATACTCCTCGTCGATGTCGCGCAGGAGCTTGTGGTCGGCCACGCCGACGCTGATGGGCTTGCCGATGGGGTCACGCTCGATCGCCCCGAAGGCCTCCACGATCAGGATGGAATGATGCGCCACCAGCGCGCGGCCGCTCTCGCTGACGATGACCGGATGGGCCACGCCCTCCGAGTCGCAGACGTCCATGATGTTGTAAACGACGTCGCGGGCGTATTCGGCCAGCGTGTAGTTCATCGAGCTGTCGAAGGTCGTGCGTGAGCCGTCGTAGTCGATGGCCAGGCCGCCTCCGACGTCGAGGAAGCCCAGCGCGTGGCCCATCTTCGAGAGCTTCGAATAGACCCGCGCGGCCTCGCGGACCGCCCGCTTGATGGTCACGATGTCCGGCACCTGCGAGCCGACGTGGAAATGGACCAGGCGGAGCGTGTGGGCCATGCCCTGCGCGTGGAGGTAGTGCGAGGCCTGCACGATGTCGGTCGTGCTGAGCCCGAATTTCGCATCCTCGCCGCCGCTGGTGGCCCAGCGCCCGTAGCCCTTGGCGCCAAGGCGGACGCGCACGCCGATCATCGGCTCGACCTTCAACTCATGGGCCAGCGTGCAGATCTGGTAGAGCTCCTCGAGCTTCTCCACCACCATGATGACCTGCTTGCCGAGCTTGCTGCCGAGCAGGGCATTGCGGATGAAGGCCGCGTCCTTGTAGCCGTTGCAGATGATGAGGCTCTGGTGGTCGCGGTGCACCGCCAGCGCGGCCAGCAGCTCGGGCTTGCTGCCGGCCTCGATGCCGAAGTGATGGTGGCTGCCGGCCTCGATGATCTCTTCCACCACCTCGCGCAGCTGATTGACCTTGATCGGGAAGACGCCGCGATACGGCGCCTTGTAGTTCATCTTGTGGATGGCCGTGTCGAAGGCGTGGCAGATGGCCTTCAGCCGATGCTTGAGCAGATCCTGGAAGCGCACCGCCAGCGGGAAGGCGATCCCGCGTTCGCGCGCTTCCTCCACGATTTCCATCAGGTCGATCTGCGTGCCCTCAGTGGGCATGGGACAGACCTGGATGTTGCCCTTTCGGTTGATGGAAAAGTGTTCCGAGCCCCAGCGATCGACATTGTAGAGCCGGTTGGCGTCCGCCTGCGTCCAGGCATCGGCGACCGTGGCGGCGGCATCGGGCTTGGACTTGGATTTGGCGGCGGCTTTGCGGTTACTCACGGGGCGTTGGGGAAGAAACGGGATGAAGGAGCAACGACGGGGCGGGGCAAGGAACAATTCACGGAAAAACCGGGAATGCGCGTCCCAACGCCGGACCACGGCCCTGCCAGTCACCGCCCTTTCTTTCCGCCCCGCTCTGCGTGAGAGTCGCTCCGTCCGCATGCCGCCCCGAACGACCCTCTCCGATCCCGCCCGGCTGTGGAAAGCCCTGGCCACCGCCTTGCTGGCGATCATGGCGATCTCCGGCTGGATGATCTACCGCTCGCTCGGCCGGCCCGTGGCCGAAGTCGCCGCCGTCCAGCGCGGCACAGCCACGGCCGCGGTCTATGGCACGGTGAAGATTCAGTCGTCCGTTGTGCGCGAGATCCGTGCGCAGAACACCGGCATCATCAAGTTCGCCGACGGCATCGCTTCCGGCGTCGTCTCGATCGGCAGCACCGTGAAGCGCGACCAGCTGCTCGGCGTCATCACCGACGAAGCCACCACCAAGGCGCTGCGTCAGGCGCAGACCGAACTCGAAGCCGCCCAGCAGCGGCAGAAGCTCGGACCGCCCAGCGCAGAGCCGCTGCGCGCGGCTCAGGACAATCTCAAGCGTCTGCTCTCCTTGCAGGCGAACACAGTGCCGGCGGCCGAGGTCGAACGCACCAAGGCGGAGGTGAAACGCCTGACCGACGAGGAGAAGGTGCAGACGCTGGAATTGCGCAAGGCCGTCCAGCTCGGCGAGACCAACGTGCAGGCGCTGCAGGATCAGATGAAGCGGACCGAGCTGCGCGCGACCATGGACGGATTGCTCACGGCCATCGCGCCGGCCGATGGCGACCTCGTCTTCGCCAACAATCTCCTCTTCACCCTCGCGACCAAGGACACCTACGTGGAGGGCCAGGTGAACGAGGAGGACGTGGGCGAGATCCGCGACGGCATGAAGGCCGACGTGCGGCTCTACTCGTTCAGCCAGCGGCAGTTCACCGCCAAGGTCTCGACCGTGCTCCCGAGCAGCGACGTCAACAGCCAGCGCTACACTGTCGTCTTGTATTTGGAGAATCCGCCCGACAATCTGCGGGCCGGCATGACGGGGGAAATGAACATCATCATCGCCCGACGCGAAAACGCGCTGACGGTGCCGAGCCGCGCGCTCGTGGCCGACCAGGTGCAGGTGGTGACCGACGATGTCGTCGTGCAGCGCACGGTGAAGGTCGGTTATCGCGGACTCGACACCGCGGAGATTCTGGGCGGTCTCGCCGAAGGCGATCTCGTGGTGGTGCAGGATCAGGACCAGTTCCGCCCCGGCCAGCGGGTCCGGCCGGTGGTGGTGAATGCGACGGGCCGCAAGCGCTGACCGCGTTCCGCCATGCGCGCGCCGCCTGTCCCGCCGAAATCCTCCGTCGGTTGGCTGCACCTGCTGGCCTGGCTGATGCCACTTCTGCTCGCGGCCTGCGCCACCGGCCCGACCGGTCCGCCGACGCCCCGGAAGACCTACGTCGACAAGCCCCTCGACCGCGGACGGGTGGAGCGGGCCTTGGTCGCGGCCGACCGCAGTGCGGCCGGCGCGGCGCGTGGCTTGCCCGAGCCGACCCGGGCCTATCAGCGCGCAGTCGAGGATCTCGTCCGGGCGCTCGATGACTCCGGCCCACCCCGCAAATGGAAGCCGGTGGATCTGCCGGGGTACCGACTCGACTACGCCGCCGACCGTCGCGGTCTGCCCGACTGGGGTGCGTGGCGTTGGGATGAACTCGACCTGGCCGAGGACATCAGGGTGCCCGCCAAGGTCCCCAAAGCCCGCGGGCCCGGTCTCGGCGTGCCGCTGGCGCTGACCGTCAACTATTCCGAGAAGCTGGCGGAGAAGTACTTCGCGCTGCCGCAGAACGGCATCTCGCTGCCCGCCACCGCGCTGCTCGAATTCACGCCAGTCAAGCGCGGCCAGCCGCGTCGCGCCACGCTGCGCCTGGTCAATCCACGGGAGTCCCGCCGCGGCCAACTGGCCGGCCGCACCGTGCCGCTGGCCTGGGATGCGGTTGCGCCCGTCGAGCTGCAGCTGCGGGACAAGTTCGTCCAGCAACTCGCCTTCCTCGGCTTCTTCGATCCCGGCCGCTACGCGCGTCGCACCGGCATTTTCGCGCTCGAGCCCTACCGGCCCAACAAGATCCCGGTCGTCTTCGTGCACGGGTTGAACTCCGACCCACACATCTGGCAGAGCGCTGCCGCGGCGGTGCTGGCGGACGACGAACTGCAGCGTGCCTACCAGCTTTGGTATTTCATCTATCCCACCGGCCTGCCGGTGCCCGGCTCGGCCGCGCGGCTGCGCGCCCAGCTGCGCGAGGCCCAGCGCCGGCTGAATCCGACCGGACGCGATCCGGGCATGCCGCACACGATTCTGATCGGCCACAGCATGGGCGGCCTGCTCACGCGCATGCAGGTGACGGATTCGAGCGATCTTTATTGGAAAGCCTACTTCCGCGGCAAACCGGAAGACCTGCTGCTGACGGACAGCCAGCGTCAGTCGCTGAAGGACGCGCTCTTCTTCGAGGACGTACCCTGGGTGAAGCGGGCGGTCTTTGCGGCCACGCCGCACCGGGGCAGCAAGCTGGCGGACTTCGGCATCGTCCGCTTCGTGCTCTTCTTCTTCCGCCTGCCGCTGAACATCGCGGAGGCCTCCACCCGCATTTTCACCCTGCAGCCGGAACTGGTGAATCCGGAACTCTGGCAGTTCAAATCGCTCGGCGGGCAGAGCGTGCAGACCCTCTCGCCGCGGCACCCATACTTCCGCGCCATGGAGGCGCGGCCGATTCGCGTGCCGTTCCATTCCATCATCGGCGACCGTGGCCGCGGTGACACGCCGAACAGCTCCGACGGCGTAGTGCCCTACAGCAGCTCGCATGTCCCCGGCGCGCGGAGCGAGCTGATCGTGCCCGCGCCGCATACCCTCACCGAGCACCCGCAGACCGTGGCCGAGATCCTCCGGATTCTGCGCGAGCATCTGCGCGCCAGCGGCCGGCCAGCTGCGCGAGCCCCCGCAACACCAGGCAAGGTGCCGCGGTCCAGCCGGGCGCGTCCGCCAGCAGAGGTGACGCTCCGCCGGTGACCAGCACGCGCTGACGGCGCTCGGGCAGGCCGAGCTCGGCGGCGATGGCTTGGACAATGCCGCGGGCCTGACCGACGAAGCCGTGCCGACACGCCGCGGCGATGGCTCCGCGCGTCTCGCGGCCGATGGCGCCGGCGCGGGCGATCTCGCGGAGGGAAATGCGCGGCAGGCGGGCGGTGCGCTCGGCGAGGTAGTCGGCGAAAGCAGCGAGACCCGGGGCGATGGCGCCGCCGCGGAAGACGTTCTGCGCGTCGAGCACGTTGAACGTGCAGGCGGTGCCGGCATCGATCACGACCAACGGACCGCGTGCACCCGACGCGAGCGCTCCGGCCACGCCGAGCAGGCGGTCGGGGCCGATGCGGTCGGGATGCGGCAGGTCGGCCGACAACGCGAAGCCGAGCTCGGCCGTGGCCGAAGCGACCAGCAGGGGCAGGTCCAGCGCGGCCCGCACGAGGTCGGTCCCGCGCGGCACGACCGAGCAAAGTGCGACCGCTGCGGCGCCGGTGCGACGGGCGAGCCGCTGCACCTCAGTGGCAGTGACTTCCGCGGTCGGCAGGCGGCGCACGATTCGCACGCCGTCGGCAGCCGGCACCGCGGCGCGGAGGTTGGTATTGCCGATCTCCAGCAGCAGCACGCGTCGGTTCATGGCGTCTCCTCGGCCGGCAGCTCGAGCCACGATCCGAGGGCACCGCGCAGGACCTCGATCAGCTCGTCGTCCAGATACTCGAATTCGTCCGGGATGTGGAGCACGACCAGCGTGCGGTCGGCCAGCTCGCCGGCGAACCTCTCCTGCAGGATGCGGCGATGCGCGGGTTCCATCACGAAGATCGCCTCGGCCCAGCCGAGCAGGCCGGGCGTCACGCGCATCCTCGCGCCGGGCTCGGTGCCGGCCGAGCGGACTTCGTAGCCTGGCACGCCCGCAAACAACCGCTCGGCGGTCAGGCTACGGATGCGGTTGCGGCTGCAGACGAACAGCACCCGCGTGGGCGGCTCGGTGGGCGGCAACTGCGGCATGCGGCTCAGGATGCGGAGACGAGCGCCACGCCGGCGGCGATCACGGCCATCGCGAAGACATTCCGCCGGCTCATCTTCTCCCCGAGGAAGACGCGCGTGGCCAGGGCCATCATGATGACCGCGCTGGCCTGGAACGGATAGACGTAGCTCAGATCGAAGCGCTGCAGCAGGCCGATGGTGAGGAAGAACGACGCCGTCATGCAGGCAATGGCGAGCGCGAACTGGCCGATGCGGCTGCCCGTCCGCTCGGCCATAACGGCGGTCTTCATCAGGATCTGCCCGGCCACGTTGGTGGCGTGGGTCAGGAGAATGAGCAGCAGGGCGACGGGGGACACGGGGGAGCGGAGGAGGGGAGGAGGAGCGGGGGAGCGGGGGAGGAGATCAATCCTCGGTACTCTTCAGTCGGCAGCGGGAGATGTCGCCGCTGGTCACGCGGAGGCGCGAGCCGTCGTCGAGCAGCAGGCCGAGGTGGCCTTCGCTGTCGAGCATCTCGGCCACGCCCTCGATGGTGCGCGAGCCGGCGCTGAGGAGCACGCGCTGGCCGAGAAGGCTGGAATGGAGCGCGAGTTCGCCGCAGATGGCGTTGAAGCTCGCGCCGCCCCAATCGGTCTGCCATAGTTCGTCCAGCGCGCGCAGGATGGCCCCGGCTACGCGCTCGCGCTCGACCGGCGCGGCGGACTCCAGCGCCAGGGAAGTCGCCTGCGCGCGCAGCTCGGGCGCGAAATCGGCGGCCGCGTGCAGCGCATTCACGCCAATCCCGGCGATGGCGTAGCGGGCCGAGGCTTCGATGAGAATGCCGCAGAATTTCCGCCCGCCGCACTCGAGGTCGTTGGGCCACTTCCATTGCACCGGAAGCTCAGGGAGCGTCGCGTGCAGCCCGCGCCGCACCGCCGCGGCGCAGAGCAGGGCCAGGCGGCTCCAACGCTCGCGGGGCACCAGCGGCCGGAGGACGACGCTGAACCAGAGCCCGAGTCCCGGGGCCGAATCCCACGTCCGCCCGCGTCGTCCGCGCCCCGCGGTCTGGCGCTCGGCGAAGAAGACGAGCCCTTCCTCGGCACCGCCCTCGGCTGCGCGGCGGGCGAGGTCGCTGGTCGAGGCGGTCTCGGCGAAGACCCGCACCTCGCGCCCGATGACCGCGTGCTCCGGGAGCGCGGCGCGGATGGCGTCGCGGTCCAACGGCAGGGGCGAGTGCTTCAGCGGAGCCGACATGCGGGGCGGTTCAGGGTTTGACACCAGACACTCCGCAAGCTCAGCGTCAAAGGCTCCGCGCCCGCATGCCTGACACTCCCCTGATCCGCCCCTACCGCGCGTCCGATCGCGCCGCGGTTCGGCGGCTGTGCTGTGAGACGGGCTTCCTCGGCCGGCCCATCGATCCGGTGTTCGAGGACCGCGAGTTGTTTGCCGACTTCCTGACCAGCTACTACCTGCGGCACGAGCCGGATTCCGCCTTCGTCATCGACGATGCAGGCGAGGTGAAGGGCTACCTGCTCGGCTGCCTGCATCCGCTGCGGAACCAGCTCTACAACGCGACGCAGAATCTCCTCCTCTTCGGCGTGCTGGCGGTGCGCTATCCGCGCTACTCCGCCGCCTCGCGGAAGTTCATTCGCTGGATCTTTCTCAATGCCTGGCGCGAAGTGCCCGCCGCGCCCAAGCGCACGCCGCATTTCCACGTCAATCTGCTGCCGGAGATGCGCGGCCTGACCGTGGGCAAGGCGCTCTTCGACGCCTTCATGGCCCACCTCGTGGCGCGCGGCGTAAAGCGCATCTTCGGACAGATGGTCAGCTTCGAAGGCCGGCGTGGCGAGGCCATGTTCCGGCGCTACGGCTTCAAGCTGCTGAACAAATCGGAGATCACGAAGTATCGCGATCTCCATCCCGAGCCGGTGTACCTCAGCACGGTCGTGCGCGACTTCGAGGAGACGCCGGTGGCGGAACCCGAGACGATCGGACAGCGGAGGTAGCAGCGCGTTTTTTCCCTCAAGGAACGCAGAGAGCTCAAGGAAGCATCGCGGGAGAAGTCGGCATTTACTGCACGAAGCGCTGCGCGATGGGGATGCGGCGGCCGATGCCGAAGGCGCGGCTGGTCACCTTCAGTCCGGGCACGGCTTGGGCGCGCTTGTATTCGTTCAGGTCCACGCGGCGCATGACCCAGCGGACGGTCTGCGGGTCGAAGCCACGGGCCACGATCTCCTCCGCGCCCAGGTTCTGCTCGACGAAGAGGTCGAGAATGCCGTCCAGCACCTCATACGGGGGGAGGGTATCCTGATCCGTCTGATTCGGCCGGAGTTCCGCGCTGGGCGCCTTCTCGATGCTGGCGCGCGGGATGATCTCGCGTTCGCGATTGATCCAGCGGGAGAGGCGCCAGACCATCGTTTTGGAAACGTCGCTGATGACCGCGAGGCCCCCGCACATGTCGCCGTAGAGCGTGCAGTAGCCGACCGCCATCTCGCTCTTGTTGCCGGTCGTGAGGAGCAAATGGCCGAATTTGTTCGAGAGCGCCATGAGCGTCACACCGCGCAGACGGGACTGCAGATTCTCCTCGGTCGTGTCCTCCGGCCGGCCGTCGAAATGCGGCGTGTAGAGCTTCCGCAGCGCCTCGTAGGGCTCGACGATCGGGATCGTCTTCGTGGCGATGCCCAGATTCTGCGCCAGGGCGGTCGCATCGCTGATGCTGCCGGCCGACGAGTGCGGTCCGGGCATCAGCACGCCCAGCACGCAGTCCGGCCCGAGGGCGTGCGCCGCCAGCGTCGCGACCAGGGCGGAGTCGATGCCGCCGCTGAGGCCGAGCACGACCGACTTGAAGCCGCATTTGTGCAGGTAATCGCGAATGCCGAGGCAGAGCGCGTCGTGCAGCTCCTCCTCGGCCACTGCCTCGGTCCAGAGCTCGGAGGAATGCGCCGCGAGGTCGACCACCGCCACCTCCTCGCGGAAGGCGGAGAGCTGCGCGAGGCAGTTGCCGCGGGCATCGAAGGCGCAGGAATTGCCGTCGAAGACGAGCTGGTCGTTACCGCCGACCACGTTGCAGTAGGCGAAGGGGACGCCGGCGCGGCGGGCCAGCGCGCTGATCATGCCGTAGCGCGTGGCGGGCTTGCCGACCTGAAAGGGGGAGGCGCTGAGGTTGAGGATGGCCGTGGCGCCCTCCTTCACGAGCGTGGTGACGGGGTCGGCCAGGTAGAGATGCCGCGGCAGGTAAGGCTCTGCCCAGATGTCCTCGCAGATGGTCAGGCCGATGCGCCGGCCGTGGATCTCGACCGGCACATTCGCTTCGGCCGGCTCGAAGTAGCGGTCCTCATCGAAGACGTCGTAGGTCGGTAGCAGCGATTTCCGCGCGATCTGCCGGGCGCGCCCGCGCTGCAGGACCACGGCCGCGTTGTAGAACGGCTGCCCGGGGGCGCCGGCCGGCCGCGGCTCGATGAAGCCGACGACGAAGGGCACGTCACCCACCTCCCGTTCGAGCGCATCGAGCGCCGCCAGCTGCGCCGGTACGAACGGTGACTGGAAGAGCAGATCGCGCGGCGGATACCCGCTGAGCGCCAGCTCCGGAGCGAGCACGCATTCCGCGCCGCGTCCGACCGCCTCGCGGTAGGTGGCGAGCAGTTTGGCCGAATTGCCGGCGAAGTCGCCGATGGTGGGATTGATTTGAGCGAAGCCGAGGCGCACGGAGGAGGGGGAGGGAAGGATGAAGGAGGAAGGATGAAGGAGGAAGCTGCCGTAAGCCACGGCAAAGCGCCGCCTCCTTGTCAGTCAGAAGTCCCCCGTCACCCATGGGGCGAGCCAAGCGCTCTCGTCATCTGCCCCAGACGTCCGAACCGCGCGCGAGCCCGTATCGCCTATTGCCTATCCCCTATCGCCTATGCCGAGCTTCAGCGAGGCTCAGCGCGCCGGCACCACCTGGCGCGGCGGCGGGGCCACCGGCTCGTTCGGTGCGAACTGCGTGCGTTCGCGGTAGCCCTTGTTCAGCGCGTTGTCGCCGGCCTGCACGACGTTGCGATAAAAGAACACGTTCACCGCGGCCGCGGCGGCGCCGATGACGGCGCAGATAACGACTTTCTGCAGGAAGGTGTGGTTGCCGAACACGGCGGGAGATTACCCCGTTCCGGCCGCCCGAACAAGTCGAATGCGGGCCGCGCTCACCAGAAGCCCCACTGTTTCGTCTGCAGGATGTAGACGCCGAGCAGCAGATTCACCACCGCGTGCGCGATGACACAGGCGCCGAGGCTGCGGGTATACACGGCGACCGCATTGAAGATCACGCCGGTCACCAGCGCTGCCGGCCAGTCGGCCATGCTGTGCACCAGCATGAAGGCCACGGCCACGATGCCGAAGGCGTGCATCGCGTACTGACCGAAGGGCACCGAGGTGAAGTCGTCCTTGATGAGGTAGCGCATGAGCAGCCCGCGCCAGAAGATCTCCTCCACGAACGGGACCACGATGGCGAGACGGATCATGCGCATCACGATGGAGCCGACATAGAGCGACTGATCGTGCTGCAGGAGCGTCGGATTGAAGCCGTCGAGCCGCGGCTTGGCGCCGAAGAGCCACTGCGGGGAGATCCAGATGGCGAGGATGAGCAGACCCGCGGCCACGCCCACACCGATCGACTTCGCGTCGAGGGGCTTGAACTGGTAATGCCGCCACCAGATCGCGAGTCCGATGGCGCAGACGAGCGTCTGCAGCGGGTAGATCCAGAACTCCGGGTTGGTCTGGAAGACGGTGCCTTCCTTTTGTTTGAAGAATCCGACCAGCGCCAGCCCGGTCATGAACATGATGAACGGCCCTCCGAAGGCGTAGAGCGGATCGTCGCGCCAGGAGAGTTCGGCCGGAGGAGATTTTTTGGCAGCCATGGGGAGAAGGAGGAAAGAAGAAGGAGCGCGCATCGAGCCGCGTGGGCCGATGGTTGGGAAAGGCGCGGAGCGTGCGCTTTGTCCGCGTCGGGCTCAAGCGCAACCCTTCTTCCTTCTTCCTTGCGCCTTCTTCCTTCGAAATCGGGGCGACAGGATTTGAACCTGCGACCTCGTGGTCCCAAACCACGCGCTCTACCAAGCTAAGCTACGCCCCGTGAGTCGGCAGGATGGACCGGAAACCGGCAAGATCAACCGGCCGGGGGCGAGAAGTACTTCAGGCCCACGATGCCGGCTACGATGAGCACCAGGCAGGCGAGCCGCCCGGCGTTGCGCGGTTCGTCGAAAAGGATCATGCCGAGGACCGCCGTTCCAGCCGCGCCGATGCCCGTCCAGATGGCGTAGCCGGTGCCCACGGGCAGGGTCTTCAACGCCACCGACAGCAGGTAGAAGCTGGCGCTCAGTGCGATGAGCGTGAGCGTGCTGGCCAGCGGCCGGGTGAAGCCGTCGCTGTACTTCAGGCCGATGGCCCAGCCGACCTCGAGCAGGCCGGCGATGATGAGGAGAATCCAGGCGTACATCGCACTGGCTCGCCCGGAATCGGGCGGAAGGGAAATGCCGCGTGCACGCCGCCGAGGCCGGAACTCGCGCAGCGAGCGATTTTCGATTTTCGAAATTCGAGAATTCGAGCGAAGCGAGCCCCATGTCTCTCCTGGATGAGTCTTCCGCCCGCGCCCGCGACGCGGCCGATCCGTTGCGCGGCTGGCGCGAGCAGTTCCACTTCCCGCGCTGTGCGGCGGGCGAACCGCTCTATTTCGTGGGCAATTCGCTGGGCCTCCAGCCGAAGGCCACGCGGGCGACGCTGGAGCAGGAACTCGACGACTGGGCGGCGCTCGGCGTGGAGGGGCACTTCGACGCCAAGCATCCGTGGCTGCCCTACCACGAGGAGGTGCGCGCGAACCTCGCCCATGTGGTAGGCGCGCTACCGCAGGAGGTCGTGGCGATGAACTCGCTGACCGCCAATCTGCATTTTCTCATGATCTCGTTCTACCGTCCTACGCGGGAGCGGTATCGGATCGTGATCGAGGACACGGCCTTTCCCTCCGACTCCTATGCGGTCCAAAGCCAGGTCGATTTCCACGCCGCCCGGGCCGGTTTCGATCCGCGCAACGGCGTGCTCCGGCTGAAGGCGCGCGAGGGCGAGTCGGCGCTGCGAACGGCCGACATCCTCGAGACCATCGAGCGTGCAGCGGGGTCGATCGCGCTGCTCCTGCTCGGGGGCGTGAACTACCTCACCGGTCAGCTTTTCGATCTCCCGGCCATCACGGAATGCGCGCGGCGCCACGGCATCGCCGTCGGCTGGGACCTCGCCCACGCTGCCGGCAACGTGCCGGTGAACCTGCACGATCTCGGCTGCGATTTCGCCGCCTGGTGCTCCTACAAATATCTCAACTCCGGCCCCGGCGCGGTGGCTGGCGCCTTCGTGCACGAGCGGCATCTGCGCGACCGCAGCCTGCCGCGTCTGGCCGGTTGGTGGGGCAACGATCCCGCCACGCGCTTCCGCATGGGGCCGGACTTCGAGCCCGTGGCCAGCGCGGATGCCTGGCAGCTGAGCAATCCGCCCATCCTCGCGCTGGCTCCGCTGCGCGTCTCGCTGGAGATCTTCGCCGCCGCCACGATCGGCGCGTTGCGCGAGAAATCGCTCGCCTTGACCGGCTGTCTCGAGGCGCTGCTGCTGGCCTCGCCGCTGGCCCGGCGACTGCGGCTCCTGACGCCCTCCGATCCCGCCCAGCGCGGTGCGCAGCTCTCCCTCGTGCTCGAGGGCGCGAATCGGGAATCGGCCCGCCGGCTGCATGCCGCCGGCGTCTTCTGCGACTTCCGCGAGCCCGACGTCATCCGTCTCGCACCCGCGCCGCTCTACAATTCCTTCTACGACGTCTGGCGCGTGGTGCAGGTGTTGAACGAGGTCTTCCCGAGCTAAAAAAGGCCATGCTCGGCAATGCGGCCATCCCTCTCCTCGGCGCGCTGTCGCAGTTGGCGCTCTGCCTGTTTCCGCTGGTGCTCGTGTTCGAGGCCTGGGTTGCTCATCGCCGCCTCAGGCTCTCCTGGTGGGACTCATTAGAGCAGCTGATCGTCGCGAATATTGCGTCCTACGTGGCCGGCCTCGCCGTGCTCATTCCGGTCAGCCGGGGGATGGGCCCGTTCGCAAGTTTGCCATCTGACCTCTTCTGGTTTTTCCCAGGTTATCGGGTCTCCCACGTGGTCGGCCTCGCGGTGGTCCTTGGAGTCTTCTGTTGGATCTCGCTCTGGGTGGAGGAGCGCATCCTCAGGTTGTTCTGGAAGTCCATTCCGCCGGAGCAGATTCGGTCGTCTACCCGATGGTCGCATCTGCCCGTCTATGGCCTTTGGTTCGTCGTTGGCGCGGCCATCTTGATCTCCGTGCCACGCTCCCCGTACTGATTCGCATGCCCCACGCACTCATCGTCGGCGCCGGCCTGGCCGGCTCGCTCCTCGGCTGCTACCTCGCGCGGGCGGGCTGGAGGGTCAGCATTTACGAACGTCGGCCGGATCCGCGGGCGCATGGCTATGCCGGCGGACGCTCGATCAATCTCGCCCTCTCGGTCCGCGGGCTGAGCGGGCTGGCCGGGGCGGGGCTGGCCGAGATGGTGATGCAAACGGAGGCCATTCCGATGCGCGGCCGGGCGATTCATCCGGTCACGCTCGCGCCCGGCGGTACGCCGCTCTTCCAGCCCTACAGCCACGATCCGCACGATGCGATCAACTCGGTCTCGCGCGGCGGCCTCAACCTCGCGCTGCTGCGCGCAGCGGCCGAGGCGGGGATCGAGCTGCATTTCGAGCACGCCTGCGTGGACGTCGATCTCGACGCGCCCGCCGCGGTCTTCGAGGGGCCGAACGGCCGTGTGCAGGCCAGCGCCGATCTCATCCTCGGGGCCGACGGTGCGTATTCTCCGGTGCGGGCGCGGCTGCAGCGGACGGATCGCTTCGACTACAGTCAGAGCTATCTCGCGCACGGCTACAAGGAGCTCTCGATTCCCGCTGGCCCCGCCGGATTCCAGCTGGAGCCGCACGCGCTGCACATCTGGCCGCGCGGGAGCTCGATGATGATCGCGCTGCCGAACCGCGACCACTCCTTCACCTGCACGCTCTTCTGGCCGCTGGAGGGCGACCATTCCTTCGCCTCGCTGCGCAGCGCCGAGGACGTGCGCGCGCATTTCGCCACGCATTATCCGGACGCCGTGCCGCTGCTGCCCACGCTGGTCGAGGATTACTTCGCGAATCCGACCGGCTCGCTCGTGACCGTGCGCTGTGCGCCGTGGCGCTGGCAGGACAAGGTCGCCATCCTGGGCGATGCGGCCCATGCGATCGTGCCGTTCTACGGGCAGGGGATGAATGCGGCCTTCGAGGACTGCAAGGCGCTGGCCGAATGCCTGGCCGCACACGGGAGCGATCGCGAGGCCGCGCTGGCCGAGTTCGAGGCGCGCCGGCGGCCGAACGCCAACGCCATCGCGGACATGGCGCTGGCCAACTTCGTGGAGATGCGGGACAAGGTCGGCAACGCCGAGTTCCTCTACCGCAAGCGTGTCGAGCAGACCGTCCATCAAGCGTTCCCGGAGCGCGTCACGCCGCAGTACAATCTCGTCTCGTTCTCCACCGTCCCCTACGTGGAGGCCTTCGCCCGCGGGCAGGCGCTCGACCGCGTGCTCGACCAGGTCATCGCCGCGGTCCCGATGAGCCGACTGTCGGCGCTGGGCGAGACGGCCTGGAAGGAAGCGATCTGCCAGCGCGCCGCAGCCGTGCTCGACGGCGCAGTCGGTGCGCCCGCCGCGGGGGAGCTGATCGACCTCACGCCCGCCATCACGCCGCAGCTGGGCGTTTGGCCGGGCGATACCCCGCTCGCCCGCGAGGTGCTCTGCGATCTCGCGCGGGGCGACAACATCACGCTCAGCACCCTGCGGGCGACGGCGCATCTCGGCGCGCACGCCGACGGCCCGAACCACTACGGGGTGGATGCGCCCGGCATCGGCGAACGGCCGCTCGAGCCTTATGTCGGTCCCTGCCACGTGATCGATGCCCCGGTGGCGCGCGGCACCCGCGTCCAGCTCGCCGATCTGCGCCTGCCGCCGGAGCAGATCCGGCATCCGCGCGTACTGCTGCGGACCGGCACGTTCCCCGATCCGCACGCCTGGAACGAGGATTTTGCCGGGCTGAGCGTGGAGTTGGTGGAGACGCTGGCCGCGCGCGGCGTGCGGCTGATCGGCCTCGACACCCCGAGC
Source organism: Verrucomicrobiota bacterium (assembly GCA_018240025.1). Lineage (GTDB taxonomy): Bacteria > Verrucomicrobiota > Verrucomicrobiia > Chthoniobacterales > SZAS-18 > SZAS-18. The sequence continues at coordinate 32,412 of JAFEGM010000075.1, read as the reverse complement.
GTCGACCTCTTCACCTCGAAGGATCTGCCGGCCCATCAGGCCTTTCTCCGCCACGACGTCGCGATCCTCGAAGGCCTCGTCCTGCGCGACGTCGAGCCCGGCGAATACGAACTCCTCGCGGCGCCGCTGAAGCTGGTCGGCTTCGACGCCAGTCCGGTGCGCGCGGTGCTGCGGCGGAGATAATACAAAGATACCAAATGGCCAGATTGGGCCAAATTGACCAAAGAGTTGGGGGACGGCGGCAAGCGCGGCTCGGCAACAATCCTCCCTCGTTTGGGAAGTTTGGTGAAATCTGGAAATTTGGTATCTCACCCACTCCTACCGCCATGCCCACGCCCAAACGCCCCGCGCCCCGCCCGCATTCTGCCCTCATCCTCGACGGTCCGGAGCGTGCGCCAGGGCGGGCCATGCTGCACGCGGTCGGATTCAAGCCGGCCGATTTCCAGAAATCGCAGATCGGGATCGCCTCGACCTGGAGCCAGGTGACGCCGTGCAACGTCCACATCGACGGCCTCGCGCGCGAGGCGGCGAAGGGCGCGGACAAGGCGGGCGGCAAGGCCACGATCTTCAACACGATCACGGTCTCCGACGGCATCAGCATGGGCACCGAGTGCATGAAGTACTCGCTCGTTTCGCGCGAGGTCATCGCGGACAGCATCGAGACCTGCGCGGGCGGCGAGGCCTTCGACGGACTCGTGGCCATCGGCGGCTGCGACAAAAACATGCCGGGCTGTTTGATCGCGCTGGCGCGGCTCAACCGGCCGGCGGTCTTCGTCTACGGCGGCACGATTCTCCCCGGCTGCCTGCAGCAGAACGGGCAGAAGCGGCTGCTCGATGTGGTCAGCGTCTTCGAGGCGGTGGGCGCCCATGCGAAGGGCGAGATCAGCGACCGGCAGCTGGCCAAGATCGAATCCTGCGCCATTCCGGGGCCCGGCTCGTGCGGCGGCATGTACACGGCCAATACGATGGCCAGCGCGATCGAGGCGCTCGGCATGAGCCTGCCGGGCAGCTCGGCCCAGGCGGCGGTCAGCGCGGCGAAGCTCGACGACTGTCGCCGCGCCGGCGCGCAGGTGGTGGAGCTGCTCAAGCGCAATCTGCGGCCGCTCGACATCATGACGAAGGAGGCTTTCGAGAATGCGATCACGGTCGTGATGGCCTTCGGCGGCTCGACCAACGCGGTGCTGCATCTCCTCGCCATGGCGCATTCCGCCCGCGTGCCGCTGGCGCTGGAGGACTTCGAGCGCATCGGCGCACGCACGCCGGTGCTGGCAGATTTGAAGCCGAGCGGACGCCACTTCATGAGCGAGCTCGTGGCCATCGGGGGCATTCAGCCGCTGATGAAGACGCTCCTCGCCGAGGGCCTGCTGCACGGCGACTGCCTGACCGTGACGGGCCGCACGCTGCGGGAGAATCTGGCCAAGGTGAAGCCGTATCCGAAGGGCCAGACGATCGTCCGTCCGCTGAGCGACCCGATCAAACCCGACGGCCATCTCGTAATCCTGCGCGGCAATCTCGCCCCCGGCGGCGCGGTGGCGAAGATCAGCGGCAAGGAGGGCCTGAGCTTCTCGGGTCGGGCGCGCGTTTTCGAGAGCGAGGAGAAGGCGCTGGCGGGCATCCTCGACGGCACCGTGGTGGCGGGCGAAGTCATCGTGATTCGCTACGAGGGGCCGCGCGGCGGACCCGGGATGCGCGAGATGCTTTCGCCGACCTCCGCGGTCATGGGCAAGGGCCTCGGCAAGGAGGTCGCGCTGATCACCGACGGCCGTTTCAGCGGCGGGAGCCACGGCTTCGTGGTCGGCCACATCACGCCCGAGGCGTTCGACGGCGGCCCGCTCGCGCTGGTGCACGACGGCGACCGCATCACCATCGACGCCTCCCGTCGCGAAATGACCCTGCACGTGGCGGCCGCCGAGTTGAAGCGCCGGCGCAAGGCCTGGCGGCAGCCCGCGCCGCGCTACACCCGTGGCGTGCTGGCGAAGTATGCCCGCGTGGTGGCCGATGCGAGCCGGGGGGCGGTGACGGACGGGTAAGCGGGGAGAGGACGCAGAGGACGGAAAGGACCAAAAGGACCAAAAGGACAAGGTCTCCGTGAGTCCTTGGTCCTGAGCGTCCTTACTGATCCTTTTGGTCCTCTCCGTCCTCCGCCAGTGCTCGCAGCCGCTCGCGGGCGCCGCGCGAGACCGGCTCGCCGTGGGCGAAGCCGAGAGCGTCCCAGCCGGGCTCGCGGGCGAGCGCGGCGAGGGAGCCGCGCAGTTCACGCGGATCGGTGCAGTATTTATCCGGCAACGGCTGAAACGGGTGGCTGCCGAGATTGATGAGGGCATCGCCCACCACGCAGACGCCGTCCTCGGTCAGCAGCGCGACCTCCCCTGGCGCCGCGCCGGGGAGCGGAAAGACGCGCAGGCCAGGCAGACGGTCGGAGGTGAGCGCCGCATCCGCGACCAATCCTGCATCCTCCGCCGCGGCCGGATCGGCCCAGAGCGGGAGGCGCAGTCGCCGGCGGTAGTCCTGGCAGGACCGCGCGTGGTTGCCGTTGGTCATGGCGATGGCCACCACCGGTGTCTCCCCCACGAGTTCGGCGAAAGCTGCCGTCGCGAGCGGGATGGGATCGATCAGCAGCCAGCCCGCGCGGGTGCGGAGCGCGGTGCTCCACAGTTCGACGCGGACCGTGGGTTCGTAGGCGGACCAGACGGCCCAGCCGGGGCGGACGAGTTGGAATTCCTCCGCCGCGGCCATGGCTTGGACCGCTTAGGAAGCGGCGCCTTCGGAATGCGGCAGCTCGGTCGCGCCCTTGCCCTTCGAGACGAAGACCATCGACGGGCGCAGGAGGCGGTCGCGCAGCTTCCAGCCGCGGCGCAGCTGCTGGCTGACCAGGCCCTCGGCGACGGTGTCGCTTTCGAGCTGGCCCATGGCCTGATGCAGGTTCGGATCGAACGGCTGGCCGACGGCGTCGATCGGCTCGGCCCCCTGCTCCTTCATGAAGTCGAGGGCCTGGCGCAGGACCATGTCGAAGCCCTGCACGATGGGCGCGGCGGCCTCGTGCTTGCGAGCCTCGCCGAGCCCGAGCTCGAAGGCGTCGAGCACGGGCAGCAGTCGCTCGAGCAGGTTGGAATTGGCGAACTTGATGGCGTCCTCCTTCTCGCGCTGGAGGCGCTTGCGGGAATTCTCGAAGTCGGCCCGGGCGCGCAGGTTCTGATCCTTCAGCTGGGCGACCTCGGCCTCGAGCGCGGTCACGTCCACGGGGGCGGGTTCGGCCGATTCGGACGGGGTGAAGGGCGCGCCCTGCGTGGCGGCCATGGCGGCTGCGCGCTCGGCGGCGATTTCGGCAGCGGTCTTAACGGCGGAAGCGTCGGCAGTCATTTCTTGGCGATGATGATGAGAGTGATGTCGTCGTGCTGCGGTTGTCCTTCCGCGAACTCGCGCAGCTCGTCGGTCAGCCGGCGGATCAGGGCGCCGGGGCCGTGCGGCGCGTGTTCGCGAATGGTCCGCTGCAGGTTTTCGAGACCAAACTCCGTGCCGCTCGCATCGAGCGCCTCGGTCGCACCATCGGTGTAGAGGACGAGGCAGTCGCCCGCAGCCAACGCAACGGTCTGGTCCTTGATCACCCTGTCGAAGACGCCCCCACTGTCAATGCCCAGGGCCATCCCGGGCGGCTTCAAGGGTGTCACCTCGCCGGTGGCCTTCACGTAGTGCAGCGGCGCATCGTGCCCGGCCCGGGCCAGCGTGGCCACACCGCCGGCGAGGTCGAGCACGAGGTAGGCGGCGCTGACGAACATATCCTCCTTGATATCGTGGAAGAGCTGCCGGTTGACCGCCCGCAGCACCTCCGCGGGCGACCATTTCCCGCCGGCTGCGCTGCGCAGGGCGCTGCGACACATGGCCATGATGAGCGAGGCGGGGATGCCTTTGCCGGAGACGTCGGCGATGGCCACGCCGAGGGCCTGGTCGCTGATGTGCAGGTAGTCGAAATAATCGCCGCTCACCCCGCGGGCGGGCAGATTGACCCCGCAGATCTCGAACCCCGCCAGCTCGGGCGAGCCGCTGGGCAGGAGGATACGCTGGATCTCGCGCGCGGTTTCGAGGTCGTGGTCGATGCGCCGCTTCTCGTGCGCTTCGGCGAACATGCTGGCGGCGTGCAGGGCGAAGGCCGACTGCTCGGCGATGGCCTTGAAGACGATGAAATCGGCGTCGGAGAAGGCCGCACCGAGCGGACCGTTGGCCACGGCCAGGACGCCGAGATTCTGTCCGGCGTAAACCAGTGGGGCGAGCAGGATGGAATCGGCCTGCCATTGCGTGCCCAAATGCGGCGCGAGTTCCGCCTCCGTCGTGGCATCGGCCACCAGTCGCGGCTGGGCCTCGCGCCAGGCGGCCCCGAGCAGACCCTCATCGGGCTTCACGTGGTGCAGCCGCACGTAGCTCTCGACCGCATGCGGCGTGGCCTCGGCCTGGGTGCGGATGTGCGGCGGCAGTTGCACGAGCGGCGGACAGCCCTTGGAGATGCTGATGGGCGCGAGTTCGCCGGCCTTGTTGACGAGGTAAAGCGCGCCGCCGTGGGCCTCCAGGATCTTGACCGCGCCGTTGAGGATCTTGGCGTGCAGTTCGGCCGGGCGTGGGTCGCCTTTGAAGGCGTCGCCCAGCTCATGGAGAAAATCGAAGACCCGCGTCTCCTCGACCTGCAGATGGTCGCGCTGTTCGCGCAGCTGGTCGATGCGGCCGGCCATGCGTCGCGCCACCCAGGCGAGGTAACAGGCCGTGGCGCAGAGCAAGGCCAGGAGCCAGACCGGGACCGCCGCCGTGCCGGAGCCACTCATCAGGCCCAGCGCCAGCACGCCGCCCGTGACCACGGCGGCGGCGGCGGTCGCGATGCCCGCGCTTTGCACACCGAGACGGCCAGTCATGAGAGAGCGATTGGAAACGACAGCAGCCGCAGCGTTCCGCGCTGCGGGCGGGGGGAGAGTCAGTAGATGCGCAGGAAGGGAAGGATCAAGAACCAAGAATCAAAACCCAATTTGTGCTACATCAGCGGTGCAGGTTTCGCGTCTGCTCCCCCGGTCGGCCTTCCCCGCTCCTTCTGGGAAGGCGGCGTCTCCGCTTCCCTTACTCGCCATGCGTTCCCTCTTCGCCGCCGCTTTGCTCGCCGCTCCTTCGGTCCTTTGGGGCCAGGACAAGCCCGCTCCCGCCATGCCCAACCCCCTCTACACCGAAAGCACGCTGCCGTTCCGCCTGCCGCCGTTCGATCAGATCAAGGACGAGCACTACGGCCCGGCCTTCGAACTCGGCATGGCCACGCAGTTGAAGGAGATCGATGCCATCGCGGACAGCCCGGACGCGCCGACGTTCGAGAACACGCTCGTCGCCATGGAGCGCTCGGGCGATCTCCTCGGCCGGGTCAATCGCATCTTCGACAACCTGACCAGCGCGCACACCAACCCGAACCTGCAGAAGCTGGAGGCGGAGATGGCGCCGAAGCTGAGCAAGCATCGCGACGCCATCGTGCTCAACAGCAAGCTCTTCGCCCGGGTGCAGAAGCTGAAGGACACGCTGAAGCTCGAGGGCGAGGACGCCCGTTTGCTGGAGAAGACCTACGAGAGCTTCGTCCGCGCCGGGGCGAAGCTGGCCGAGCCGCAGAAGGCCAAGCTGCGCGCCATGAACGCCGAACTGGCCACGCTCATGACGCAGTTCGCCCAGAACGTGCTGAAGGAGGTCAATGCCAAGGCCATCGTGGTCGACACGAAGGAAGAGCTGGCCGGCATGCCCGCCAACGAGGTCGCCGCGGCGGCCGCGGCGGCCAAGGAACTCGGCAAAGAGGGCAAATACGTCCTGCGCCTGCTCAACACCAGCGGCCAGCCGCCGCTGTCCTCGCTGACCAACCGCGCGCTGCGCCAGCGCATCCTCGAGGTCTCGCTCGGCCGCAACAGCAGCGGAGGCGAGTTCGACAATCGCGCCATCGTCCTGCGCATCGCCCAGCTCCGGGCCGAACGCGCGCATTTGCTGGGCTACCCGCATCATGCCGGCTACCAGCTGGAGGATCAGACGGCCAAGACGGTCGCCACGGTCAACAAGCTGCTGGCCGACCTCGGTCCGGCGGCGGTCGCCAATGCCCGCAAGGAAGGCGCCGACCTGCAGAAGATGATCGATGAAGAGAAAGGCGGCTTCCAGCTGACGGCGGCCGACTGGGACCTCTACTCGGAAAAGGTCCGTCGGGCGCGCTACGCCTTCGACGAATCGGAGCTGAAGCCCTACTTCGAGGCCAACCGCGTGCTGGTCGACGGCGTCTTCTTCGCCGCGGAGAAGTTCTACGGCATCAAATTCAAGCAGCGGAAGGACCTGCCGGTGTATCACCCCGACGTGACCGTCTGGGAGGTGACCGAGGCTGACGGTAAGCCGCTCGCGCTCTTCCTGGTCGATCTCTACGCGCGTCCGTCGAAGCGCGGCGGGGCTTGGATGAATGAATACGTCGAGCAGTCCGGCCTCCTCGGCACGCGCCCGGTGGTGGCCAACCACCTCAACGTGCCCAAGCCGCCGGCCGGCGAGCCCGCGCTCATGACCTACGACGAGGTCCGCACCTTCTTTCATGAGTTCGGCCATGCCCTGCACGGCATGTTCTCGAACGTGAAGTATCCCCGCTTTGCCGGCACCAACGTGCCCCGCGACTTCGTCGAGTTCCCCAGCCAGGTGAACGAGATGTGGACGCTCTGGCCCGAGGTCCTGCGCAATTACGCCAAGCATTACAAGACCGGCGCTCCGATGCCGGAGGAGCTGGTCAAAAAGCTGCTGGCGGCGGCCCAGTTCAATCAGGGCTTCCAGACGACCGAGTATCTCGCCGCCGCGCTGCTCGATCAGGCCTGGCATCAGCTCGCGCCGCCCGCCGTGCCGAAGGATCCGCTCGTCTTCGAGGCCGAGGTGCTGGGCAAGGCCGGGTTCAACTACGCGCCGGTCCCGCCGCGCTATCGCACGACCTACTTCTCGCACACCTTCGCCGGCGGCTATTCGGCCGGCTATTACTCCTACATCTGGAGCGAGGTGCTCGATGCCCACAGCGTCGACTGGATCGAACGCAACGGCGGCCTGACCCGCGCCAACGGCGACAAGTTCCGCCGCACCCTGCTCTCCCGCGGCGGCTCGGAAGATCCGCTCGGCCAGTTCCGCAACTTCACCGGCGAAGCCCCGCGCATCGAGCCGCTGCTCAAGCGCCGCGGTCTGACGGTGAAGCAGTGACGTCGAGATCGGAGATTGGAGACCGGAGATGGAGGTCGGAGGGTGAGCGGAGACAGCGCGCCTGTCACCGCCCGCCGCCGAGCACGCGGGCGAGCGTGGTCAGCATCGATTCGGCGGTGTACGGCTTGGGAATGAAATCGGTCACGCCTGCGGCCAGGACTTTGGACAGGTTCAGGCCGGTCCCGAGTCCGCTGGAGCAGATGATCTTCACCTCGGGGTCGACGGCCTGCAGCGCCATGATGGTCGAGGGGCCGTCGAGGATGGGCATTTCCATGTCGGTCAGGACCGCGGCGATCTCGCCGCGATGCTGCGCGTAAAGTCCTACGGCCTCCGCACCGTGGGCGGCGAGCAGGACGCGGTAGCCGAAATGCTCGAGGGTCTTCTGCGCGACCTGGAGGATCGCCTCCTCGTCATCGGCGATCAGGATGAGCTGATTCTGCCCCCTGGGATGTTTCGCCTGGTTAGGGCCCGCCGGCACGACCGCGCGTTCGGTTCCGACGGCGGGGAGATAGACCTTGAAGGTCGTGCCCCGTCCGGGCTCGCTGTAGACATTGATGAACCCCCCGTGGCTTTGCACGATGGCGAGGGAGGTCGACAATCCGAGGCCGGTGCCGTGGCCCGCCTCCTTGGTGGTGTAGAAAGGATCGAAGATCCGCTCCCGCACCTCCGGCGTCATCCCGGTGCCGGTATCGGCCACTTGGATCAGCAGGTGGGGGCCTGGTTTACTGCCCGGATTCAGCCCGGTGAAAATCTCATCCACCATCAGATTGCCGACCGAGAGCAGGAGCTGGCCGCCGTCCGGCATCGCGTCGCGGGCGTTGACACAGAGATTCATCACCACCTGATGCAGCTGGGTGGTATCGCCCAGAATGGACCAGGCGCCCGGGTCGCCTTCGAATTGAAACTCGATCCGCTTCGGAAAAGTTTCCCGCACCACCTTGGCCACCTCGGCCAGGGTCTCCAGGGGATTGAGCGGCCGGCGCTCGATGTCCACCCCGCGGGCGAAGGCCAGGACCTGCTTGACCAGACCGGCGCCACGGAGGCAGCTGGCCTCCATCGTCGCCAGCAGGGTGGAGTAATGCGTGTTCAGCTCGGTGCGCAGCAGCTGCACGCCCATGAGGATGGGGGCGAGCACATTGTTCAGGTCATGGGCCACCCCGCCCGCCAGCGTGCCGAGGCTCTCCATGCGCTGGGAACGGAGAAACTGCAGCTCGAGGCTGCGTTGCGCGGTCACGTCACGATCGATGAACAGCGCCTGCGCGGGTTCTCCCGCCCGGGTCGGCAGCAGGGAGGCGTGGCTGCTGATGAGCAGCTTGGCGCCGCGTCGATTGGCCAGGCGCACTTCGCCCTGCCACTCACCCGTGGACTCCAGCGCCTGGAAAATGGCCTCCTGGGTGCCCGCCTCGGGGAAGACCTCCGCGTAGGTTCGGCCGATCGCCTCCGGCCCGGACCAGCCGTAGGCGCGCACGGCGCCCTGATTCCAGTAGCGGATGCGGCGGGAGGCGACTTCCAGCACGAGGATGGCGTCCTGGGCGCGATTGAGCATTTCGGCCTGTTCCCGGATCCGCTCCTCGGCTTGGCGCTGTTCGCGGCGCAGCGCACCCTGCGCCAGGGCCTGCCGGATGGCCTGGCCTAGCCGGCCCAGGCGGTCCTTCAGGAGGTAGTCGGCCGCTCCGAGTTTCATCACCGCCACCGCCACCTCCTCGCCGACGCTGCCGGAAACGAGAATGAAGGGCACTTCAGGGCGGCGCACTTTCAGCAACTCCAGGGCTTGCAGGCCATCGAAGCCCGGCAGGCCGTAGTCGGACAGGACCAGGTCGAATTCCCGCTCGAGGGCGGCCAGAAAATCGCCCTCGCGGTCGACCCGGGTCCATTCGAGCGCCAGCCCGGTCTGTTCCGCCTCCCGCACGATCAGGTCGGCGTCGATCGGGTTATCTTCCAGGAAAAGCACGCGCGCCGCTCGGGCGAATCCGGGCAGAGCGTAGCCCTCCGGCCTTCCGAGCGGAACCTGGATGTGCGGCGTGGAGACTCTCACGTCACCAAATCACACGCGGGATTTTCCCGAGTGTGACCGGTGAGTACGAAAAAAGTTTGCCGGCGCCGTGCGGTCAGCGCTCGATGTTCAGATCGAACGGCGCAAACACGTTCCGTCCCGCCACCTGGACCTGGCAATAGAGCCGCAGATACCCCGACTTCGGCCCGAGCAGTCGGAACGACATGACCGGTCCGCCGCGAGCCGAGGCATCCTGCACCTCTCCGCCCAGGGGATGCAGGTGAACCACGGTTTGGTAGTCGGCATGGAAGCCCACCATGTGCGCGAAGGCATTCATGACCGGCTCCAGGGCACGCATTGGCTGGCCCTGGCCGTCCTTGACTGAGACCCGCAGACCGTGCACCCGCCCGGCCACGAGAGGCGCGCCATTGCCACCGTCGAACTCGAGCGCGAAATGCAGGTCGTCGACCTTCGCTTCGAACGTGCTCGGTCGGGCGCCTTGCAGCGCACTGCCGCTGCCTTCGCCAGGCAGATCGGTCACGGCATACTCCTGCACCGAGGTGCTGACGGGCAGCAGGTCGGCAAAGATGCGGTAGGGGCCCGCCTTCGCCGGAGTGAAAGAAAAGACGTATTCTCCCGGCGTGGCCGTCGGCTCGGGGTGTTCGTGGTGATAGTCCGTCAAACTCGGGTCGACGATCAGCAGGTGGATGGGCTGGGTGTGCGTGATCTGCAGGTCGGTGACCGTGACCGGGCTGCCGTCCCGATGGCTGAGCCGCACGCGCACCTCGGTCTTCCGTCCGGCCTGGAGGCGGGGCGCCACGGCCGTGAGACTGACGACCGATTGGCCCGGCTTCATGAAGAGGAAGCTGTAGGGAATGCGTCGGGCCACCAGATCCATGCCGCACTGGTCACATGGGGTGCTCGCTGCCGCGCTGGCGAACTCCGGGTGCATGGGACAGTGGAAGATCTCGGCCTTGAACTCTCCGGCCGGCACCCGGCTGGCCAGGCCGGCCAGAATCTGGCGCAGGTTTTGCAGGCCCTCCCGGGTGGCCTCGGCATCGCCGGCCCGGGCGGCCTGGGCGAGGGTCCGGAGCGCATTCGCTCCCGCCACCAACTGCGCCGCCGGAGCTCCGCCGGGCTGCTGGCCGAGCCAGCGGAAGGACGGACTCGCCAGGGAAGCCTGCACCGGGATCTCGGCCAAGCGGTGCTCGGCCGCGAGCTTCTCGAGGTTGGCGGTGACCTGTTGAATGACATTCCAGGCCTCGGGCGCGGTCTGCGGATTCAACACCCGATCCGGTACCGGGACATCGGCACGGGCGACCTTAAGCCAGAGCAGGCTGCAGAGGAGAAGCATCCGGACCATGGCGGAAGCGGGTGCAGCCAGCGTGCCACGGGTTCACTTTCCCGCCAGCATCTCGCGCAGTTCGCGCCAGAGTTCCGCCGCCTTGCGCCCAAAGAGCGAGAGCTTCACGCTGGGCTCGCCGCCGTACCGTTCGCGGAAGTGAATCGGCACATAAGCGTGGCGGACGTCCTCGGTACGGCGCAGCAACAGGGCGAGGGCGATGTTGGCGAGGTTGAAATTCTTCGGAATGCGATCGAGCAACGGCGCGATCGTGGCCGTGCGCATGAGCCGGTAGGGCACGTTGGCATCGGCGCACCAGGTGCGAAAACCCAGGAGCAGGAACATGCGCAGCACCATGCTGGCCACCATGCGGCGCAGGCCGTCGTCGCGCCGGGTGCGGACGCCGTAGATCACGTCCGCCTTCTCCCGCTGACGCCAGAAGCGGAAAAAGAACTGCGGATCGCACTGACCGTCCGAATCGATCTGCAGGACGTAGGGAATGCCCCGCTCCACAGCCACCCGGTAGCCCGCCAGGCAGGACTGACCGTGGCCGCGGTTGGAATGCCGGACGACCTCGAAGCGCGCGCCGAGGCGGTCGTGCATGCGGCCCAGCACCCGCGGAGTGCCGTCGGTCGAACCGTCGTCCAGCACGAGAAAAACGAAATCCTCCGTCCAGTTTTCCACCTCGTCGAAGAACTCGAGCACCACCTTGCGTACGCTGGCCTGCTCGTTGTAGGCCGGCATCACGACAAGGAGTTCGGGCTGAGGCATCGATCAGGCGGGTAGCCGGGAGGGTCCCGCAGTTCGGGAACCTCGTCACGGGAAAAAGAAACGGGCTCCCCGTGGGGGAGCCCGTCAAAAAGCTGCGCTCGGGATGACTCGCTTAAGCGGCCACCTTGCGGCGGAAGTCCATCGGCGTCACCCCGAGGTGGCGACGGAAGAGCCGGCCGAAGGAATTCACGTTCTCGAAGCCGAGGCTGAGCCCGATCGCGCCAACCGGTTCCTGGCTTTCCGCCAGACGGCGCTGGGCCGCCTGGAGCCGGAGTTCGGTGAGATACTGATGCGGAGTGCGCCCGAAGGCGATTTTGAAGAGACGGAGGAAGTGGAACGGCGACAGGCAGGCGGCCCGGGAGGTGGCGGTCAGGTCCGCCGTGCCGGCGAAGTTGCGCTCCAGGTACTCGCGACCGCGCTGGAGACGGCGGAAGAGTTCCTCGCGGGTGGTGCGACGGGCCGCGGGCAGACGATCGATCGCGGCGTCTTCCTGAGGGGCGCCGCCAGCAGAGGATTCGGGAAGAGTGCTATGGATCATGGCACCGCAAGCCTACGTCAGCACCCTCAAAACAGGGTAAAACGATGTGACGAACAGCTACCTCCATGGGACGAGCAGCGGCTTTCCCGGGACGAGCGGCGAGCCTCGCTGAGGCTCGGCATAGGCAATAGGCGATGGCGATAGTCCATAGGCTGCAGTCGCATCAGTGAGCGACTCGTAGTGGCCTATCGCCTATCGCGTATCGCCTATTGGCTATGCCGAGCCTCAGCGAGGCGAAAGCAGCCGGCCATGTGGTCATTCACCATGCCGGTCGCCTGCATGAAGGCGTAACAGATGGTCGAGCCGACGAACTTGAAGCCGCGGCGGAGCAGAGCCTTGCTCATGGCGTCGGACTCCGGCGAGGTGGCTGGCAGACGTTCGCCCTCGGCACGGGGCTGAACGATCGGGCGGTGATCGACGAAGGCCCAGAGGAAATCGGTCAAAGTCTGGCCTTCTGCCTGGAGGGTAAGGACGGCGCGCGCATTGCCGATGGTGGCCGCGATCTTGGCCCGATTGCGGACGATGCCAGGGTCGAGCAGCAGCTCCGCCTGCTTGCGTTCGTCGAAGGCGGCCACGACGGCCGGCTCGAAGTTGGCGAAGGCACGCCGGTAGTTCTCCCGCTTGCGCAGGATGGTGATCCAGCTCAGTCCCGCCTGGGCGCCTTCCAGCGTCAGCATCTCGAAGAGTTCCCGGTCGCCCCGGAGCGGCACGCCCCATTCCTCGTCGTGGTACCGGACATAGAGTGGGTCATCTCCGCACCAGGCGCAGCGCTTCATGGCTTTGGCAGGCATGATGTCGTGTAGCGTCGACGGAGGGGTGGAGCGAAGTGAATCCGGGCGAAAACCACCTAACCTGAGTGGCCGCCGGAGGCCAGCCGCGTGCGGGCCGGGCCGGGCTGCTGCAGGATCCAGGCCGGCAGCGCCGTGAGTTCGCGGACTTCCAGGAGACCGCCCTCGCGCGGGGAGAGGAATCGCCGCAGTGCCGCCCCCTGCAGGCCGCCGTCGGGATCGCTCGCCGGCGGCGCCGCCTGACCGCGCGCGGCGCCCGGCCAGGTGTCGGTGGCCACGCCGACGACCCGGGCGCTGGCGACGTACACCTCGATCACCTCATGCGCTTCGCGCAGGGTGACGACGAGCATTGGGTGCGTCTGCCGGAGGCTCCATTCGAGCACCTGGGACGGGCTCAGCAGGGCAACCGGCCCGCAGACCAGCGGCCGGCCTGCCAACCCGAGCAGCCCGCGCAGAGAATGGGCAAGTTCCCGCTGCAGGCCGGGGGAGCCGAGGAAGGACTGCAACAGCAACTCATCGTCTCCTGTTGGCCCTTCGGAGTCGCCGTGGGGGGCGGCGACGGGCAGGAACTCGGTGGTCGGCGTGGCGACCGTCACCGGGTCGGGGGGAGGCACGGAGGCCTCCGCGGGCGACGGCGGCTGGACAGCCGCATCGAGCGCGCGCCGGATGGCGGCGATGGTGTCCGCGTTCTCTTCCAAGGCCTCGCGTACGTGGGTGCGCAGCTCCTCGTTGGAAAATGGCTTGAGGATGCGGCTGCTGACCTGCTCGAAACGCTGGAACATCGTGTCCGCCTCCTCGGCCGAGGCGGAGAAGACGATGGTCACCGGCGCATGCGGACTCGGGCAGCCGGCCAGCACCTCGGAGCCTTTGTGGGAGCCGTCGAGCTGGCAGTCGAGCAGCAGGAGATCCGGCAGACGGGTCCGGATCTGCTCCAGCCCGGACTGCGCCGTGCGGGCCACCCGACAGCGGAACTGCGGCGAGTTCAGCGTGTTCAGCACGTGGCTGAGAATCGCATTCGAGTCGTCCACGATGAGGATGTCGTAGGGGGCCAGATCGGTCGGAGTCATGGAAGGCGTGGGGTGGGCCGGCAAAGGCCGTTCAGGACGGGTAGAAGGGCGGCGCGGTCGACGGGTTTGACGAGGTAGTTCGAGGCGCCGAGCCGCTGCGCCTCCGCCTGGTGTGAGCGTCCGGCCCGCGAGGTGATGACCACCACCGGCTTGTCCGGCGTGAGGGCGCGGATGCGGCCGAGGAGGTCGTAGCCGTTGGAATGCGGCATCTCGAGATCGGTCAGGACGGCGTCGAACCGCTCGGGTGCGCGCTGGTACGCCTGCCACGCGGTGTCGCCGTTGGTGTAGAGCTCCGCGTCCCAGCCCACGCCCTGCAGCAGGTCGGAGAGCGCGCGGCGCACGCTGGAGGCATCGTCCGCCACCAGGGCGCGCCGGCGCTGCACCGGCGCCAGATCGGCCACGGGGGGTGGGGGCAGACGTCCGCTGCGGCAGCTCTCCCAGAGCGTGGTGGGATCGAGCAGCAGAACCACGCGCCCCTCGCTGGAGGTGGCGGCGCCGACCCACGGCGGCACGGCCAGGATCGCGTCGAGCGCGCGGATGTGGGCCGACTGGCTGTCGAGCAGCCGGGAGACCGCCAGGTAGAGAGAGCCCGCGCTGGTGTGCAGCTCGATGGCCGGCCAGTAGTCTTCGGCGGGTTCCTCGGGCAGCCCGAGCGCGCGCGGCAGGAGGATGGCGGGAGCGGTCGTGCCGTCCGGCCAGTGAAGCTGGGTCAAGGCCGAACTGCCCTTCGGCCAGGCGGAGACGGGCAGGCGCACATCCTCGTGCCGCGCCACGGCCACCTGGCGGACAGCGTACGGCAGGTCGCCGCAGGCGAAGAAGAGGAGGTCGGCGTAGTCGAGCTTGGCGGGCAGCTCGACCCGAAAGATCGCCCCACGGCCGGTCTCCGAGGCCACGCGCAGGATGCCGCCAGCGCTTTCGATCGTCCGGGCGATGACCGACATCCCCTGACCGCGCCCGGCGGTTTCATCGGCCACCTCACGGGTCGAGAAGCCGGGCGAGAAGAGCACTTCGCGGAGCGAGTCCTCGCTCCAGCCCGCGCTGGGCCGCGGCAGCCCGCAGGCCTCGGCCCGGCGGGCGATGGCGGCGTAGTCGATGCCCGCGCCATCGTCCTCCACCTCGATGACCACCCGCCCCGGCACCTCGGCCCGGGCCCGCAGGGTGACCGTGCCGACGGGCGGTTTGCCCGACGGGCGCTGTCGTTCGATGCCGTGTGCGACCGCATTCCGCAGCAGCTGCACCAAGGCCGGCCGAACGATCTGGAGCAGCCGCCGATCGATGTTCGTGTCCCCGCCTTCGACGACGAGTCGCACCTGTTTCTGCTCTCGCCGGGCCGTGTCCTTCACCGCCCGCTCGAAAAGACGGAGGAGCGTCGAGAATTCCTCCAGCCGCAGGCCCAGCACCCGCTCGCGGAGGGAACGGGCGAGTCGATCCACCCGTTCGGAGGTTTGGAAGAGCTCGAAGAAACGGTCCGACTGGCCGGTGCTGGCGGCCTGCAGCGAATCGACGGCCTCGAGCATCGGCACGAGCAGCTGGTTGACCGGCGTCTCGCGCGTCAGATCGAGCAGGGCAAAGCCAGGCCGCGTGCTCTCGCCGCGATCGCGGGCCGCGGGCGCGAGATTGAAGCTGCCATCCCGATCCTTCGCCGCCAGAGCGCGGTGGACCGACTGGAGCCCGTTCAGATGCCCCCGGATTTCGTCGTCCTCCTGCGGTCGCGGCCGGGCCATCTCGCGCAGGCGGCTGACCTCGTCCGAGAGCCGCATGACCGCATGGACGAGCTCGTCGAGCGCCTCGTACGGCAGCGCCAGCGAACGCAGTGAGGAGGGGGCCGCGGCCATTTCCGGCGGGGGCTGAACCGGCTCGGGCGGTGGCGGCAGCGGGGTCGGGCCGAGCAGCGTGGCGGCGTCGGCGCGCAACTCGCGGCAGAGTTGCTCGTACTCCGCCGTGTGGCCATCGAGCGCCGCGGTGGTGATGGAGGCGATGCGGCGGGCGGCCTCGGCCACAAAGCTGGCCAGCCGGGCGGGATCGTTCTCGCGCTCGCGGAAGTCCTTCACCGCGCTTTCCAGCGTGTGCACGGCAAAACCGGCCTGATTGAGTCGCGCCGTGTAGAGCCCGCCCTTCAGTTTGTGGAAGATCGCCTCGGCCGAATTCGCGCCGCCCGGACTGGTCAGCTCGTCGAGCGCCTGCTGGGCATCGATGTCCGTGTCGCGCAGGAGCGATTCGTCCGGCTGGTCCTGTTCTTCCGCGTTGGCGGCCTTTTGCACCAGCGGCGAGGCAGCGCGGCCGAGCTTGCGGATCGGCGGCAGCACGGGCAGCCGCGGCGTCAGCACGGGGGCCGGCGCAGCGGGGGGAATCGGCTCGGCATGCACCTCGGGCGGCGGGTTCGCGGCGGCTGGCGTGAAGCCAGCGCGTTGGAAGAGCACCTCGCAGGCGGCGTTCAGCGAGGCCAGCAGCGGCAGGGCCCGTTCGGTGGGCACCTCGCCGGCGGGGGCACCTGAGCAGAGGGTCTCGAGCGTGCCGTGCAGCCAGCCGACCACCGCGGCGCAGGGCTCTGCCTGGGGCAGCATACCGGTCAGGGCGCGCAGGTGATGCACCTGACGGGCCGCCTCGGGGAGATGCCGGATCAGATCGTCCCGATGCAACTGCTGCAGGCGGGTCAGGCCTTCGGTCCATTCCTGCCGGGCCAGCAGGATGGAGCGGGGAACTTTCTCTGGCGCGGACTCCGGCATCGCGAGCGTTCAGGGTTTGACGGCAATGGTCTGAGGCGGCGCCGACGGCGGACTGGACGCGGCTGGCGGGGTCGGGGCCGCATTCGTACCGGACGTCGCCGGAGCGGCGGCCTGCAGTGCCAGCAGGCCTCCACGCAGGCAGCGGAACTCGGTCACGCCATAGGCTTGCAGATAAAACAAGATGGAAGGTAGGAGGGAGCCGTCGTAGTCGGCGATGAGCAGCCGCGTGGCGGGAATGGACTGCGTCTTCAGGCTCCAGACCAACTCGTCGGGCGAAAGCTGCGTGGTCGGGGGCGGCAGGAGCCCGCGACGGACGCGCTGACCGGGCGCGCGCACTTCGAGCACGGTGAACTTGCGGCTCCGGGCTGCTTCGAGAAAGACGGCGGCGTTCATCATCACGCTTTCCATTTCCTCGCGCTTGAGCCGCTGGGAGCGGGCCTCGGGACTGTCGAACGGAAGTCCGAAGAGGAGCGTCCGCCCGGGTTGCCTCTGCGACCATTCCACGACCCCGCCGGTAAGCACGGCGATCGACTTGAACTGCCATTTCTGAGCCCGGGTGGCTGCCTCCCGGACGGCGGCATCGGCACCGGTCGCGCCCACGAAGACGATCTGTGGCTTGCCGACCTCGCGCGGACGAATGTCGAGCAGATCTCCCTCCGTGATGGTATGCCCGGGCAGGCACCGGGCCGTCGGCAGGCGCATCACTTCCCATTCCGCGTGGGAACGGGTGTCGACGATGATCACGCTGCCGAGTCGCGCGGCGAGTTCGTCGATGCTGAGCGTCGGGACCGCTGGTTCGGAGGCGGTTCCGGGAAAAACAGTGCCCAGCAGGCCGGTGGTGGCGAGCAGGAGGTTTCGGAGACGGGAAGGGCAAGGCATCGAAGTTCAGACCTGGAAGTGGCGGGTGGCCTTCTCGAGCTGCTGGGCAGCGGACCGCAGGTGAGCGGCGCGGGCGGCCGTGTCGCGGGCGGCGTCGGCCGAGGCCTGCGCGTGGGAGGCGTTGGCATTCGAGGCGCCGGCGGCGTGTTCGAGCTCGCTGCGGAGTTCGACCGCCTGCTCGCTGATCTCCTCCAGCGAGGGTGCCGCCTCGGAAACCAGACTCTGCAGCCGCGCGAAGGTGTCGCGGGTCTCGCGGGTGAACTCCTCGTGGGTCGAGATGTTCTCGGCCTGGCCTTCGCCCGCCGTCATGGCGGCGCGCATCGCCTGCATGGTGGCGCGCATGCTATCGAGCTCCACCAGCGCGAGCTTGCTGGCCTCCTGCGCCGAGGCGGTGATCTCATCGGCCAGCGTCTGCAGCTTGCCGGCCAGGGCCGAGGTGGCGGGCAGCTGTGATGCGGCCAGTTTGAGATTGAGGGCGTGGGCCCCGATCTGCGTGGCCAGGCGCCGGCTCTGGTCGGTGCGGCGTTCGGCCCCCGCGATGTTCTCGACCGCGGTTTTCAGGTCACTGGTGGTCTTGCGGGCCAATTCCACCATGCCGGAGAGATCGTCGCTGAGCGTGCCCATGCGCGAGTGTGCGGCCTCCGCCTGTCGCACCAGCTCGGACATCGTCTCGCGCGTGGAGGTCGCGAAGATGGCGGTGTGCTCGGCGCGCGAGAGCGAGCGGGCGGCGAGATCGTGAATCCGCAGCGCAGCCTCGGCGCAGTCGTTCGCACTACTCAGGGCGGTTTCCTGCACGCGCGAGGTCTCGGCGGCGCCGCGGGCGACATCGGCCGAGAGGTCGCGGGACTGGCGCACCACCTCGTTCAGCTGGTCGAGGGCGGCGTTGAGGGCGTCGGCGATGCGTCCGGCTTCGCCGCGATGGACGGTCGAGCGCACGCGCAGATCGCCCTGGCCCATGGCGGCGGCCACGCTCGACAATTCGCCCACGTCCTCGCGCAGCTCACGGTGGTTGCGTTCGGCGGTGCTGCGCGAGGCTTCCAGCGCATCCAGCATCTTGTTGAAGGCGATGGCCGTCTGCCCGGCCTCGCTGTTGGCCGCGCCGACCGCGGCGCGCAGCCGGGCATCGCCGGACGCCACGCGGGCGGCGGTGTCGGCCAGGAGTTTGAACGGGCGCGAGATCGAACCCGCCAGCCACCACGCGCCGACGATCCCGAGCAGGACGAAGCTGCCGAGCGTCACGAGCATCGTGTTGCGCAGTGTGGTCGCGGCCGCCAGCCCTTCGGCGCGAGTCACGTAGACGAGGGCGCCCCAGCCGAGGTCGTCGGCCCGCACCGGCCCGTAGGCCCAAAGTGCGGGTTCGCCGCGGTCGTCGGGCGTCTCGACCACTCCGGTGTTGCCGTTCATTTCCAGACTGGTGTTGAGCGCTCGCACGGCCGGGTGATGCGCCAGCGGCGGGGCCAGCACCGCGGTCGGCGTGGTCCGGCTGCCGTCGGCGTTGGCCACCCGACGCAGCGAGCCGGGGGCGAGGCGGCCGGCGAACCGATGTTCGCTGCGCAGGAGGCCATCGGGCCCGACCAGCAGCGCCGCGCCGGATTCGCCGAGGCCGATCTGCTCCTCGCGGCCCTTGAATCGGGTGAGCGAGGAGAGCCGCTTCGCCGAGACACGGACGACGACCGCGCCGATCCGCCGGCTGGCGTCGTCCTCGACCGGGCAGGCCAGCCAGAATGACGGATCGTTGCCGTCCCATTCGCTCGGCGTGGCGTCCTCGAGCACCACCCGGCGGGCAGGATCGCCGGCCGAGAGCATGGCCGCGCGGAAGGCACGGGCCGGCGCACTGGCGCGGTGCTGCGGGGCGCGCAGATCCTGGCCGAGGAGATGGGTCTGACGCAGGGTGGCGAGGACGAAGCCGCTCGCATCGACCAGCGCGAGATCGGAGAGCGGCCCCCGGGTGGCCAGCAACTCCCAGCCGGGCCGGTGACGCTGCAGTGCATGGGCATAGCGCGTGCGTCCGAGCGTGGCGCGCAGCAGATCGGGCGAGACGATCAGCTCCTCGATGCGTGACATCTCCCCCTTGCGCCCGGCCGGGGCGGGATTGGCGGCGATGAGGGCGTGCTGCAGGAGCAGCGCTGGCTTGGCGCCGGGCATCCAGGTGGCGGCATCGGTCGGCGTGCCGGACGAGGCGCTGAGCGACCGCAGCAGGGACGACTCGTAATTGGCGCGCAGTTCACTACCCACCCTCAGCCAGAGCGAGTCGTCCACCGCCAGACTCGCGTTGCGCAGATCGGATTCGAGGTTCTCCACGCCGCGTGCGAACTCGGCCAGTGCCTCGCGGGTCTGACGACCATCGGCCAGCGCGGCCGTCTGGGCGCGCCAGCCCTCGATCTCCCGCTCGACCGCATCGGCCAGCACCTGGCGAATGCCCTCCAACCGGGCCGAGGCATCGCGGGTCAGGGCCTGGCCGGCCAGATCGTAGGCCACCCAGCCGATGACCGGCAGCAGGACGAGCGTGAATAGCCCGAAGAGGAGCAGAAGGCGCGTGCGAAGCGTCATGACCGAAAATCAGGGCTGCAGAGGCTGGAATGAGCCGTCGCGTTCGAGTCGCACCAGCCAGACGCGGGCCAGGCCCTGGCGGCTCCCGGTGTCGAAACGCATGGCCAGGCCTTCCCACTCGTTGTCCAGCGTCTCGAGCGCGGCCGCGAACGCTTCGCCGCCGGTGGCGCCGCCCGAACGCCGCAGGCCCTCCAGATAGAGCCGAATCAGCGCGAAGCCTTCGTAGGACGGCATATCGAGCTGCGCGCCGGAGCCCATGGCGGCGCGGTAGGCCCGGGCCAGCGGGAGGCGCTCGTCCAGAAAACTCGGCAGCGGCATGGCGCAGATGACTCCGGTCGCGCCGGGGCCGCTCAGCCGCGCCAGCCAGGAGACGGGCGCCAGCGAGGAGGAATAGGTCGGCAGCGGCTCGCGTCGTTCGGCCAGCGCGCGCACGGCGGTGGCCGCCTCGACGGGCGGCAGCACGAGCACTACGGCGGAGTCGGCGGCGGCATGCGCCGCGCGGCGGATGGCATGGAGGTCTCCGGGCGCGACGGTGACGAGCGTCGGCGTAACCCCCGCGCCGTGGGCGCTGCGACGGACGGCCCGCACGGTCTCGGTGCCCGGCAGGGTCTGCTCGTCCAGGGCGAGAATCGTGACCGGCTTGCCCGACTTCATCGCCACGCGGAGCAATTCCCCCAGTTCGTCGGCCAGAGAGACCCGCAGCGAGAAAATGAGTCGCGCGGGTGGCTTGCGCGTTTCCTCGATGTAACCGGCCCCGAGCACCGGAACCTTCCGCAAGCGGCCCGCGAGGCTGACGGCCCGGGCGGCATTCTCGCAGCCCGATGCCGGAATGAGCACGGCCACGCGCTGCTCGTCGCAAAGCAACTCCGCCTCCAGCGCCGCCGTGGTGGCGCGTCCGCGCGAGTCCCGCTTCTCCAGCACCAGGCGGCCGCCCTCCGGCACGGCACCCTCACCATTGGCCTGCTGCATGCCCGCCTCGACGCCGGCCAGGAAGCGGCGCCCCCATTCCGACTCCCGCCCGCTCAGCGGAGCCACCACGCCCAGGCGGATCTCGGCGCCCGGCTGCGGCGGCGTCGATTCCGCCCGCAGCCCCGGGGCGCTCTCCCACAGCAGGAGCAAACAGACGGAGAATTGGAAAAACGGACGCGGCATGATCGCAAAGCATGCCGCGCCGAAAAGAAATAGCAATGAAAATGTCCTATGTTAAAATAAGAACAGGATTGCGGGGGACTATGGTTGGGCGGCTGCCGCCGAGGAGGGGATCTGGCAGGAAGAACGCCCGCGGGGAGCGCGGGCGTCCTGCGGTCGACGTCGCTCAGAAGTTGGGCAGCCAGGCCACGGCGTGGCGCGTGCCGTCGGCCTTCCACATGACGCCGGCGATGTTGCCGGCCTCGTCGATGGCCACAGCCTGGGCGTGGATGAATTCGGGCGGCAGGAACGCGTTGAGATCCGTCGCTTCGTAGTTCGCATTCCAGACGAGGGCGCGGAAGCGGGCCGGGGTGGTCGCCGTCGCTTTCGTGGTCGCGTGTCCGACGATCCAGGGCCCCCTCACTTTCTGGGCGTAGCTGTGTTCCAGCAAGGCGCCGTCGGCACTCGAGGTCGACGGATGGATGTTCAACGCGCTGGCCGCCGTGCCAGTCCAGACATGGGCGAAGTTGAAGCGCTTCTCTTTATTGCCCCGGGTGGCTTCCTCGCGCACCCGAAGGTCGAACCCGGCGTAGCCCACCTGGCGCACGCCGTCGGTCCCGTTGGCGTAGGAGACCACCGCATTGCGTGGGTGCAGCTGGGTGTAGTTGCGGGTGCTCTGCCAGACCACAGCGGTGGCCAGATTGCGGAACACGATGCCGACCTGCTGGCCCGCCCGGACGTCGAACGGCGTTCCTTCGCCGAGATCGGTTACGGCGCCGGAAGCGGCATCCCAAACCAGCGCGCGGGCCGGTCCGAGCGTGGTGCCATCCCGGATGTAGGGCGTCGCGCTGCCCACGATCTGCACGCCGTCGGTGGCGGTGGCTTGGGCACCGGCATTCGCGAAGGGCGTCGGCAGCTGGGCGGCGCTCGCGGCCGAGTTCCTCCAGACGAGAGCCACCAGGCGGTTGAGAGTGGAGACGTCGGCCCCGGAGCCGACCTGCAGATCCGCTGCCGAGCCCTGCACGGCGGAGCGCGCGCCGGCGCCGGCGAGGAAGGCGGGGTGCAGATCGATGGCGCCATCGCCCGTCCAGAGCGTGGCTCGTCCCGTGAAGGCGGCCGGGACGCTGCCGGTGTAGCCGGCGGCGACCCCGCCGCTGACCGCGCTGGCGGCCCCGGAGGCGTTCGGTGTCAGATCGACCGCGGTGTAGGCGGTCTGAGCGCAGAGATTGGTCGCGGCGAGGAGCGCAGCGGTGAACGCGAACAGGGTGCGGGTGGTGGCGGTACGGGTGGGCAAGCTCACTAGATAGGGAGGGGTATGGTTGGATTTCTTTGAGCGAGTGCCTGATTGGAACTCGCTCCTCCCTCCTCAGCAGGACCAGCGCCGACTGACCCTTTCTTGTGGTAACGTCGTTGTTACTTTTGCTCCGGTGCCAGGCTGGTGGCCCCGCCGGGCCTACCGTGCTGCCAGTACCGCTAAGACGCCGCGTCGCCAGCAGATTTCCACCTGCGCGAAGCCGGCCGCACCTAGGGCGGACAGTTCCTCGGGCAGAGGGAAATAGCGGTCCTCGGTGCGCCAGAGGGCGAAGTTCGCCTGCACCTCGTCGGCCGAGAAACCCTGCGCGATCTGATGCGCGGTCCAGGCGCCGAAGGCCGCTTCCTCGAACTCGGGGGCCTCGGGCAGCGCGGGGTCGGCATTCACGAAGAGGCCGCCGGCGGCCAGCGCGGCCCGGATGTTCGCATAGATGCGCTGCTTGGCGGCAAGGTCGCGCACGTGGTGCAGCGCCAGCGAAGCGACCGCGACCCGGCAGCCGGCCGGGAGAGCGTCGGCAAACGAGCCCTCGTGGAACTCGACCCGGGCGTTGACGCCGGCGAGCCGCTGCCGGGCCTGCGCCAGGATGGCGGCATCGGCATCGAGGAGATGGAACGCCGCCTGCGGGAACCGCGCCAGGAGGCGGGCCGCCAACGCGCCCGTGCCGGTGCCGAGATCGAGGATCGGCCCCGCGCTGGCGCCGGGCACGGCCGCGACTGCGTCGCAGACCGCGTCCAGCATCTCGTCGTAGTTCGGGATGCGGCGGCGGATGCCGGCGTCGTATTCCACCTCGCCGATCTGAAAATGACGGGCGACGAAGGAGTCGGCGGATGGGGACGCGGCGGACATGCCCCATTCATCCGCAGCCCGGACGCTCGCAGCAAGCGGGCGGGAGAAGGATCAGAAGCGGAACTTGAGGTCGAACTGCTCGCGCATGGCCAGCAGCGCCTCCGCATTGCCGATGGCGTCATCGACCGGATGGTGCGTGTGCGTGGTCCGGCGCAGGTGCTTGAAGTTCTGGTACATGTCCCGCACGGCGCCCTTGTAGAGCGAGCCGAGGTTGGCGGAGGAATGCCCGAACGGATTCTCGCCGAGGAAGTGGTGGAAGTACCAGTTCACGAACTGCCAGTCGAAGCCGTTGTTGTCCGAGATGAAGAGTGGCCGTCCCCGCCCCTGCGCAGCCACCCAGGCGGCGAACTGTCGCATCGTTTCGGCCGGCTCGGGAAAGGCCAGCGTCTGCTCGCGGGTGAAGCCGCTGACCGCCAGCGCGTCGGGCAGGAACTTCTCCGAGATCGGCCGGCATTGCCCGTAGAAGGTCTGCGCCAGTCCAGGCTCCACCAGCACCGCGCCGAAGCAAACCATGGAGTAGTCGCCGGGGATGGGGCCATCCGATTCGATGTCGACCATGAAAAAGCTCATCGGGAGAGGTGAGGTGAAAGGTGAGAGGTGAGAGGTGAGAGGTGAGAGGTGAGGCGGGAAAAGGTGGGGTTGAAAGTCGCGAGGGCAGAAAAAAGGCCCAAGGCGGGGAGCCTTGAGCCTTCGTCCTTAAGCCCGTTTGAAGCTTGGATCTTGTCTCTGGATCCCTTCCTCAGTTGATCTCGTTGTCGGCGTTGCGCGGGAACTTCGCATACGGCAGGCGGGCGCCGCCGAAGGTGAAGAAATCGGCCCGGATGTTCGGAGCCGGATCGAAGTTGAGGCTGCCGGCCACGCCCGCGATGTCGTCCTGATCGACGCCGTCGCCGGAGATGCCGATGGCGCCGACGAGCACGCCATTGCGGTAGAGCGGGAATCCGCCGGGGAAGATCGTGATCCCGTTCGGTACGTTGAAGTTGGGGGCGAAGCCGAAGGGGAACGGGAAGGTGAACTGGATCTGCAGACCGTTGAAGCTGGGCTGGCCGTTCAGGCGCACCGCGGGGCCGTAAGGCCCGGGGCCGAGGTTGTTGAGCCCGGGCGGATAGGCGTCCTGCGCCAGGAACCCCACCGTGCGCGAAGACTGCGCGATGCTGTCGCTGGAGAAAAACAGGGCCGTGCGCGCCTTCTGCGCCGCCACGTCGAAGCTGAAGAACGGCGCATCCGGCGTGCGGTAAATGCCGAGGATCGGCGGGATGCGGCGGACGTCGTTGGAGGGAATGCTGGGGTCGAGGTTCGGATTGCCGATGACGACGATCCAGCACTGCATCGGCTGACCGATGGGCAGGCGAATGGCCGCGCGGGTCTGGGCGGCGCGCAGCCCGGCCTGGGCGATGATCTGGCGCACCTCGCCCTGATTCAGGCGCGGTTGGCCGCGGATGAGGCCCGGGTTCGGATCGGCGCGGATCGGGAAGCGCACTTCGCCGGCCACCTGGTTGCCGCTGAAGTTCTCGCGCGGGAAGGGGAACAGCGGGGGCGAGGCGCGCAGCGGAAACATCACGTCGACCGCACCGGGCAGTTGGGCGAACGGCGTGACCGTCCCGGCCTGGCGGGCGACGCCGGCGACATAGGGGAAGCGGATGCCGTCATTGGTGAGCTGATCGGACTGCACGCTGACCGGCGGGGCGAAGCCGATCTGACCCGCCAGCGCGACCTCCTCTTCGGCGACCGCACCAGCCGGCTGATTGCGCAGCTCGAGGTCGAAGGGCTCCAGCACAGCCTCCGGTTCAGGCCGTGGGAAAACGCCGATCCCGCCCACGAGTTGACCGTTCTTGAAGAGCGGCACCGAGGAGCAGCGACCGGAAAGACGGGTGTTGAACGGGACGTCGGCCAAAATGATGCGGCTGTTGACCCCGGCGACTCCGCCGCCCTTGATGAGCGAGAGCGGCTTGCCCCCGAGCGCGTCGGCGTCCGTTCCCCCGGGATTGAACGGGGTCCTGATGTTGCGCGGCCGCACGAGGTTCGTGTTTTGGTCGATGACCCAGCCGTTGCCGGGCTCGGAGAGGTTACCCTTGAACCGATTGACGTCGGTCAGCACGCCGTTGGAGAACTCCACCCCCACCAGCGGTCCCGGCGGACGATTGCCCACACCGGGCGGGAAGTTCTGCTGAATGATGAACTGCGCGACGCGGGAATTGAAGGCGTTGTTGTTCGAGGACAGGAAGGCCGCCGTGCCCGCCTCGCGGATGGCGGCGCCGGAGGAAAGCCCGACCAGGCCGACGCGTGGGTCCGAGGCCGGCACCGAGAGTCCGGTGCTGACCGTGGTGCCATTCACGCTGAGCGTGACGACATCCTCGATGGTCTGGAACGAGCTTGGCTGCACGCCGGAAACGCTCCAGACGCCCAGCACGAAGCCTTCGCGATCGGTCACCGCGATGACGGCCCGGGGCGAGATCTCCCGCGCGCGACTGACCGCTTGGGAGAAGATCGTCTGCACGTCCGTCAACGTGAGCTGCTCCTGCGCCGAAAGGTGCGGCAGCGCGAGCAACGAAGCGGCAGCGAAAAAGGATTTGGCGTAGGTGCGCAGCATGGCGTGGAGAAACAGCTTCAAGGGAATAGCGAAGGCCCACGGCGAGCGGCAAGCAGGAAGTGGGGCATGGGGGAAGGATGAAGGAGGAAGGATGAAGGAGGAAGGATGAAGGATGAAGGGGCGCGCAGGCATCGACGGATTACGGCTGCCTGGTTCCCCTTCTTCCTTGAGCCTTCCTCCTTCCTCCTTCTTCTCAGCCTTCCCGCCGGCCCAGCACCTTCACCAGCAGCTGCTCCAGGATCACGCGGGGCTCGAGACCCGTCGTGACCAGGGCGACGTTCGCCTCCACGGTGGCTTTCAGGGCGGAACGGAGTTCCGGGAGGGAGTACCGGTGCGCGTGCACGGCGGCAAAGCCGAGGCCGTAGGTATTCAGGGAGCCGTCTTTCTTGCGCGGGAGGTGGGCCGTCGCTTCCTCGGGCAGGCGGGCCAGGACGTCGCCGAAACGGAAAGCATTGAACCCGCGCGGAATCTTCTGGGTGTCGAGGAGATCGCGGGCCAGGAGAAGATTGCGGACGGTCGGCACGATGGCCACGAGGAGGATGCCGATGGGCGTCTCGCCGTCGGCCAACAGATCGGAGAGTAGCTCGAGGGCGCGTTCCAGATCCCGTTCCTGCACCGCGCTGCCGAGCTCGAAGATGACCCCGGCCCGGGAGCGCGAGACGAGCAGGCGGACGGCCTCGAGGGTGACGCGTCGATTGTTCGCGCCGAGGTAGAGATCGATCTTCTCCAGCTCGTTCGCGATGACCCTGCTGTCGCCGCCGGTGAACAGCGTGAAGAGCTGCAGTGCGTCCTCCTCGAAGCGCAGGCGCAGCACGTCGGCCCGCTCCTCGACCAGGCGGGCGGCGCCTTCCTCCCAGCCGGTCTTGGAGCTGTCGATGCGGTCGAAGACCTGCACGGTCCCGAGCTTCGTCAGCGTCTTGACGAAGCTGCGGCGCTTGTCGACGTCCACCGCGCTGACCAGAAAGCGCGTGTCGCCCGACAGGCCGAGCTTGAGCACCTCGGCCAGGCCTTCCAGCGCCTCCAGCACCGCGTTGGAGCGGCCGGTGACCGTATCGGCCAGGAACGAAGCGCTCTTCAGCCAGACGAACTTCTCGCCGCCGAAAAACGGAGGCGTCTGCAGCGCGTTGATGGTGGCGTAGATCGCCTGCTGGGCCGCCCCGGAGCCGTCGACCGCGCCGTCGATGATCTCGGTGGAGATGTCGTCGAGCGAGACCGGCGCGAGCGTCTCCGCGAGCCGACGCGCGGCTTCCTTGACCGCGCCGTCATCGGAACCGATGACCGCGTGGAAGCCGGCCGATTTCTCGGCCTTGGCGGGAGCGGATTTGGCGGCGCGGGCCATGAAGGAAACTCGAAATTCGAAGCTCGAAGCTCGAAGGAAACTCGAAACTCGAAGAACCCGCGAGGCTGTGCGCCCGACGGCGCTTGAGTGATGAGTTATCCAGTCGTCGCCTGTCGCGTTCCTACGGCAGACGCTCGATGATCCCAGCCGCGCCCTGACCGCCGCCGATGCACATGGTGATGAGGGCGTAGCGGCCGCCGCGGCGCTGCAACTCGTAGAGGGCGCTCACGGTCAGCTTGGCGCCGCTGCAGCCGAGCGGATGGCCCAGGGCGATGGCGCCGCCGTTGACATTGACCTTGTCCATCGGCAGCTGCAGCGCATCGGCCACGGCCAGGCTCTGGGCGGCGAAGGCTTCATTCAGCTCGATCACGTCCATGTCGGCCAGCGTCAGGCCGGCCTGCTTCAGCACCTTCGGCACCGCCTCGACCGGGCCGATGCCCATGATCTCGGGCGGCACGCCGGCGACGGCGAAGGAAACGAAACGAGCCATCGGCTTGAGCCCGCGGGCCTTGGCCTTGTCCTCGCTCATGAGCAGCACCGCCGCCGCGCCGTCGGAGAGCGGGGAGGAATTGCCCGCCGTGACCGAGCCGCGGGGATTGAACGAGGGGCGCAGGCCCGCCAACGCCTCGAGCGTGCCATCACCGCGGACCAGCTCGTCGTCGGTGAAATCGACCGTCTTCGACTCGACCTTGATCCCCTTCATCTTATCCACCCGCACGGGCACCGGGACGATCTCGTCCTTGAACTTGCCGGCCGCCTTGGCCGCAGCGGCCTTTTGATGCGAGGCGAGGGCGAACTCGTCCTGCCGGGTGCGGGCAATGCTGTATTTCGCCGCCACGTTCTCGGCCGTGAAGCCCATGCCGATGTACGCCTCCGGGCGCTTGTCCACGAGCTCCGGCGAGAGCGAGAGCTTGTTGCCGGTCATCGGCACCATGGTCATGCTCTCCGTGCCGCCGGCGGCCACGCAGTCGGACATGCCGGTCATGATGGCCTGCGCGCCCATGGCGATCGTCTGCAGTCCGGACGAGCAGAAGCGGTTGACCGTGACGCCGCCGGTGGTGTCGGGGAAGCCCGCCAGCAGGGCCGCGAGGCGCGCCACGTTCATCCCCTGTTCGCCTTCCGGCATGGCGCAGCCGAGGATGACGTCCTCGACCTCGCTCTTCTCGACGCCCGCGCGGCGGACGACCTCATTGAGGACAATGGCGGCGAGTTCATCCGGGCGCGTGTTGGCCAGGGAACCTTTCTTGGCGCGGCCGACCGCGGTGCGGCAGGCGGAGACGATGACGGCGTTGGGCATGGTGGGAAAGAGAAGGAAGAAGGAGAAAGGAGGACGGAAGAAGGAGGGGTGGGGAAATGGGCGGGAGGGAGTGCTACTGCAGCGTGCGATCGCGCTGCGGTGGCTCGTCCTGGGCGATGCCGGAGAGCGGCTGGTCGCCGGAGAGCATCTGTTCGAGCTTGTTCATCTCGGCGGCCTGCCAGCCGACCGATTCGATGTTGCGGCGCGCCTCGGCGATGGCGCTGGCGTCGTGCCCGACCGTCAGCTTGGCGAACTCGTCGAGCGTTTTGTTCGCCGCCTTGGCGATGATGTCGCATTCCTCGTGGGCCGTATCGAGCGCCGCCGACGAGACCGTCTTCGAGCCGCCGGTCAGCTCGTGCGCGAGCGCGAGCCGCTCCGCCAGGGCGAAGAGCGCATTGGCCGAGGCGATCGAGTTGCGCAGCGCCACATCCTTGAGGTCCTGCGGAATGTATTTGTTGGTCGTGGAGAGCGAAGCCTTGCGCAGCTTGAGCAGCGCCCGCGCCGCCTCGACCAGCTTCTGTCGCTGCACCCCCTGCGGCATGCGCAGCGAGCTGTTCGAGCGCAGCACTTGGATCACCTTACCCTCCTCACCCCGCTCGAAATAGGACCCGAGCGTCTCCGCCACGTTGCCCGACTTCAGCGCCGCCTCCTCCCGCGCCGAGCGGGAGAACTTGGACGAGTAGATGAGCCCGAGGATGCCCAGCACCATCGCGAACCCCGCGAAGTAGGCGATCCACGGGAAGAAATACACCAACGCCACCGCCGCCACGGCGCTGAAAATGCAGCCTACTTTGAGCGAGTCGGTGTCCATGGCGTCAGCGAAAGTCGTGGCGGGATTACCAGAAGGCCAAAAGGCTAGAGATCTAGAACTTCAATGGCGTCTCCGGCTGGTTTGCGCAGATGGGAGGGGAGTTCGCGGCGTTTCGTTCGAAACTCGACGATGGGGCCGCCCATATTGATCAGCAGCCCGCGGTCGAGCTTGGTGGCGTGCAGATAGCTGACCAGCTGCGCTTCGTGGGCTCTTTCGAGCTTGGGTTGAACCTTTAGTTCGATGACGAGCTCACGCTCGACGATGAGGTCTAGTCGAACGGAACCCACCAACTCCTCTCCATAGTAGACGTTGTGGACTTTTTCTTTCTCGAACGAGAGGCCTTCCCGTCGAAATTCGACGAGGAGCGCGTTGCGGTAGACTGGCTCATTTCTGAGCTGGCCGAAATACCGATGGACCTTGATCGCGAGGCCGACCACCCGGCGAGTCAATGCTTCCATCTCTTCGTTAGTCATTCTCGTTCTCTAGCCTTTTGGCTTTTTGGTGCCCCGCGCTCACCGTGTCGCCTCGGCTTGCTCAGTTCCGCAGCGGCTTTCCCTTCGTCAGCATGTGGGCGATGCGCTCCTGGCTCTTGGGGTGGGCGCAGCATTCGAGGAAGACTTCGCGCTCGAGGTCGAGGAGGTGCTGTTCGCTCACGGTGGCGCGGAAGTTCTGGGTGCCGCCGCTGAGGACTTTGGCCAGGCCGCTGGCAAGCCAGACGTCGTGGTCGCTGGCTAGGCCGGCGAGCTTCAGGCTCATGGCGGCGTACTTGAGGTTGGCCAGGCCGGCTTCGCCCATCACGGGGATGCTGCGAGGCGTCGGCGCGACGTAATCGCGGGCCAGGGCGAGCGCGGCGGCTTTGGCGTCGGAGAGCAGGCGGCGCTTGTTCATCGTGATCGCGTCGACCGGGCGCAGGAAGCCGAGGTTGCGGGCCTCGAGCGCGCTGGCGGAGACCTTGCCCATGGCGATGAGTTCGAAGGCGCGCTTGGGCGCTTCGAAGAGCTCGGCGCCGGGATGCAGCGCCTGGGTGAAGCGGATGAGCATCTCGGCCGTGCCGCCGCCGGCAGGAATGAGGCCGACGCCCAGTTCGACCAGGCCGCAATACAGTTCGGCGTGGGCCTGGACCTTGTCGGTCGCGAGCAGCGTCTCGCAGCCGCCGCCCAGGGCCATGCCGAAGCCGGCCGCGACGACCGGGAAGGGCGCGCCGCGCAGGGCCACCACGGTGCCCTGGAAATCGCTGATCATCTTGTCGAGCGCCTCGAACTGCTTGTTCTGCGCCATCTCGAGAATGCCGGCCAGGTTCGCGCCGGCCGAGAAATGCTGGCCTTCGTTGCCGATCACGAGCGCCGCGAAGCCCTTCGGCACGATTTCGAGCGCGGCCCTAATGGTGGCGATCGCGTCGTCGCCCATCGCGTTGGCTTTGCTGTGGTACTCGCAGAGCAGCACGCCGTCGCCGAGGTCGATCAGACTCGCGCCCTTCGTGCTGTGCACGATCTTCGTCGGGTGGGCCGCCTTGTAGCTGGCCAGCGAAAGATGCGTGGCATCGCTCGCCGCCGCGCCAGGGGCGTAGAACGGTTTGCCTTCGGCGAGGTGCTTCTGCAGCAGCGCCGGGACGGTCTTGCCGAGCTTCTGGAACGCGTCGGCCACCTGCTGATGTCCGAGGCCGTCGTAGAGCGCGAACGGCCCCAGCTCCCAGCCGAAGCCCCACTTCATGGCGTTGTCGATGGTGGCGGGCTCGGCACAGACGACGCCGACCTTCTCGGCCGCGAAGTGCATCATCTCGTAGATGGTCTCGCGGGTGAAATCGCCCATCGGACCTTCGAGCGCGAGCAGCGCCTTGGTCCGCTCGAGCGCGCTGCGCTGCTTGGCGATCGCGCCCAGCTCGGGCGAGTCGACCGTGGCAGCCGGCGCGTATTCCAAGGTCTGCAGATTCAAGGCATGAATCTCGCTCCGGCCCCTGGCGTCCTTGACCCGCTTGTAGAGGCCCTGGCCGCTCTTTTCGCCGAGCCATTTCTTCTCCATCAGTTTGGTCAGGATGGCGGGCGGGGTGAAGTCCTCGTTCGTGGTCGAGCCGAGCCCCTGCGCGACGTAGTACAGGACGTCGATGCCGGTGACATCGGCCGTGCGCAGCGTGGCGCTCTTCGGCCGGCCCAGGATCGGTCCGGTCAGCGCGTCGACGACCTCGACGCTCAGACCCAGCTTCTCCTGCACGCGGACGGCGTGGAGCATCGCATAAACGCCGACCCGATTGCCCACGAAGCCGGGCACGTCGTTGGCGATGACGATGCCCTTGCCGAGCACGCGGTCGCCGAAGTCCTGCAACGTGGCGAGCACGGCCGGATCGGTCTCGGGCGTCGGAATGAGCTCGAGCAGATGCAGCCAGCGCGGCGGATTGAAGAAATGCGCCCCGCAGAAGCGGCGACGGAAGTCCGCGCCGCGGCCTTCCAGCTGCATGCGCATGGGGATGCCGCTGGAGTTCGAGCTGATGATGGCATTGGGGCCCACCACCTTCTCGACCTTCTCCCAGAGCGCGTGCTTGACCTCGAGCTTCTCGACGATGGCTTCCTCGATCCAGTCGCAGTCGGCCAGCTTGGGGAGATCGTCCTCCAGGTTGCCGACCGTGATCGGCGCGGCGCGGGCCGGGTCCATGAACGAAGCCGGCTTGGCCTTGGCCGCCCGGTCGAGCCCGGCGCGGGCGATGGCATTGCGGTCAGGACCGTCCGTGGGGAGGTCGAGGAGAAGCGTGGGAATGCCGGCGTTGGCGAGATGGGCCGCGATGGCGGCACCCATCGTGCCGGAGCCGAGGACGGCGGCGCGACGAATGGTCATGAGGGGGGAGAGATAAGATGCAAGATTCAAAGCCCAAGCTTCAAACCGGGTTAAGGGAGAAGGCACAAGGAAGCACCACGACGCGCGTGGTGAGCCTTGAGCCTTGAAGCTTGTGCCTTGGACCTTCCTTGGGGCTTGTTGCTTGAGACTTGAGACTTTTCCGTCAGCGCTTCTCCACCGGCACGTATGCCAGTTCGCTCGGGCCTTTGTAGTCGGCCGCCGGGCGGATGAGTTTGTTGTTGGCGCGCTGCTCGATGATGTGGGCGCTCCAGCCGGAGATGCGGCTGCAGACGAAGAGCGGGGTGAACAGCGGGGTCGCGATGCCCATGAAATGGTACATCGTGGCGCTGTAAAAGTCGGCGTTGGCGAAGAGCTTCTTCTCGTCCCACAT
>JAFEGM010000074.1:298-104791 GCA_018240025.1 Verrucomicrobiota bacterium | reverse complement strand
TCGAAGGAAGTCGGAAGCTCGAAGAACGGTCTATTTGCCGGGTCCGAATCCCCGGCGGGCAAGAGGGAGCTTCGAACGAAGACTCCATGGACCCTCCACGACGGGTGCGAATCTTCGGCTTCCCTCGGCTGCCATGAGCGCACGCCTCGCCGGTTCGGAGAAGGGAAAAGCTGCGCTAGCCAGGTCTTCGAGTTTTCATCTTTGAGTTTCCTTCGAGCTTCGAGCTTCGAGTTTCGATCTTCCAGGCTCTCCACTCGCCGGCTTCCTCTCACAGTTTTCATGTCTGCTGCGCTCGACATTTTGGCGGAAGGCCCGGCCTGGCTGGTGGTGGCCAAGCCGCCGTTCGAGCTGGCGCATCCGACCAAGCCGGGCGGGCCGCGCACGCTGCTCTGCCGGCTGGGCGAGGCGCTGGCCGTGGAGGTGGCGTGCGGACGCCCGCCGGCGCTGGTGCATCGGCTCGACCGCGAGACAAGCGGAGCCGTGCTGGTGGCGCTGGGGCACGATGCGGCCTCGCACTTCGGCTGGGCCATGACCCGGCACGAAATCGCCAAGGAGTATCTGGCCATCGTGCGCGGTGCGCCGGCCTGGGAGCGGCAGGAGGTCGATGCGCCCATCCTGCGCGCTGGCTCGGTGGGCGACTCGCCGGTCTGGCTGCGGCAGGTGGTGCACCCGCGCGGCGCGGCGGCCCGGACCGATTTCGAGGTGCGCGCCCGCTTCCGGCGCGACGGCCACGATTTCACACTGCTCGCGGCCCGGCCGCACACGGGACGGATGCATCAGATCCGGGTGCATGCCGCGCTGCTGGGGCATCCGCTGGTGGGCGACAAGCTCTACCACACGGACGGCTCGCACTACCTGCGTTTCATCGGGGAAGGCTGGACGCCCGCGCTGGCGGCGGAGCTGCTGCTGCCTCGCCATGCGCTGCATGCGGCGGCGCTGGCCTTCGTTCCGCCGGAAGGCGGGCCGCCGCGTCGGGTGGAAGCGCCGCTGGCGGCGGACCTGCAGTCCTTTCTCCCGGCGCATCCCGCGGCTTCTTCGGCGACGTAATCCCCCGGCGGGCGGCGGGCTGGCCTTCGCCCCGCGGTCCGGTTACAACCCTGTCCATGTCCGACCACGCCGCTCCGTCGACGCTCTGGCCGCAGGTGATCTGCCTGGGGCTGGTCAATGCCTCGCTCGGGCTCGCCTGGCTGGCCTACCAGCTCTACCTGCCCAGCCTGCTGACCTCCCTCGGCCTGGCGGCGGGGTTCGCGGCCACGCTGCTGTTCGTCGAGGCTCTCCTGGCCATCGTGCTGGAGCCCGCCTTCGGCCTGGGGTCCGATGCCACCTTCCGCCGGGCGGGCACGCGCTGGCCGCTCATCCTGCTGGGCTGCCTGCTCTCGGCCGCGATCCTCTTTGCCATTCCGGCGCTCCTGCTCGAACCAGCCCAGCGCGACGCCCGGCTGCGCCTGCTCGCGCTCGGCCTGCTCGTTGCCTGGGCCATGGCGATGACTGCGTGCCGCACGCCCGTCCTGGCGTTGCTGGCCCGGTATTCCACCCCGGCCGCCCTGCCGCAGGCGGCTGCGGTCCTGACCTGCTTCACTGCGGCGGTGGCGGCCCTGCGACCGGGAGCGAAGGACTTCATCCTCGGCTTCGGGCCGACGCTCTGCTTCTTCCTCGCCTCCCTGCTGATGGTCGGCACGACGATCCTGCTGCAGTTCATCGACGGCGCCGCCGAGCCGCCGGTGCCGGAGCCGGTCGATCCCTTCCCGTCGAGTGCCGCCAGTCTCGGCGCGCTGGCGCTTGCCGGCGCGGCCCTGGGCGTGGCGCAGAAGGCGGCGCTCGGCGAAGTCCTGCCGCGTGCGCTGGGTCTCGCCTTCGAGCCTGGGCTGCGCGATCGCCTGTTGGTCGGGCTCTTCGTCCTGCTTGCCCTGACCGCGCTCGGGAGCGGCGCGCTGGCCCGGCGGCTCGGGAACAACCGCGTCATGCTCTTCGGGGCCGCTCTGGCCGGCGCCGAACTGCTCCTGCTGGCGCAGATGAAATCGCCCGCACTGATCGTGGCGACGGCGGCGGTCTTCGTCCTGCTCTTCGCCGGCGCGGTCAACGGCGCCTTTCCCTTCGTCTTCGCCCGCGTGCCGCACGGCCGCGGCGGACTGGGCCTCGGTTTTTGGTTCGGCGGATTGGCCGCGGGCTCGGCGGCCTTCAGCTGGTTCCTGCCGAATCCGGCAGCCCTCTCGCTGGCGCAGCTCTCGCAGGTGGGTTTCGGGGCGCTCGTCGTGCTGGCGGCCGTCGTGCTGCAGACCAGTCGGGCGCGCTGACGCGCAATTCCGATGTGACCACGGGGCGTTCGCGCTACCAGAGGGCGTGGCTCACTCCGATTCCCCCGCCTCCGCACCCGCGGCCGATTCCGCCGGCCGCACCGATTTCGACTGGGATGCGCTCTACGTCGCCCGCGACACGCCGTGGGACAAAGGCGAGGCCGCGCCGCCGCTGCTCGACTTCCTGCGCACCGAGCCGATCCAGGGCCGCGTGCTCGTGCC
Source organism: Verrucomicrobiota bacterium (assembly GCA_018240025.1). Classification (GTDB taxonomy): domain Bacteria; phylum Verrucomicrobiota; class Verrucomicrobiia; order Chthoniobacterales; family SZAS-18; genus SZAS-18. The sequence goes on along the minus strand of JAFEGM010000074.1, from coordinate 102,275 downwards.
CGGCTGCGGTCGCGGCTACGAAGTGCGGGCTCTGGCCGCGCAGGGTGCCCACGCGGTCGGCATCGACATCGCTCCGACGGGGATCGAACAGGCGCGCGGATTTCCCCGGGTCAGCGACGAGCGCTACCTCATTCTCGATCTGTTCCATCTGCCCGATGCCTTCCGCGGCAGCTTCGACTGGGTCGTCGAGCACACGTGCTTCTGCGCCATCCATCCACTGCGGCGGGATCAGTACGCCGAGGCCGTGCACGCCGCGCTCAAGGCCGGCGGACTCTTCTTCGCCATCTTCTATCTCAACCCGCGCCAGTACGACGGCGAATACGTGGACGACGCGAAAGGTCCGCCCTACGGCGTGCGGACGAGCCAGCTCGACACCTACTTCGCGCCCTATTTCGACGTGCTCCGCGAGTGGGTGCCGGAGCGGGCATTCCCCGGCCGCGAGCAGCGCGAACTCGTGCGGGTGCTGCGTCGGAAGGGCGGATCGTGAGGGGATACCAAATCTCCAAATTGTTCCAAATGGCCCAAAGGTTGAGGGACTGAGTCGGACTCTATTCAGGAGATTTGGTAGAATTTGGCAATTTGGTATCTCAACCCACCCAGACCGCCCGAAGCGCCCGCACGGCGGCGGCCGCCGCCGCCACGTGGTGCACGCGGTAGATGTGCATGCCCTGGCGGAAGCCGGCGGCGAGGCAGGCGATGGTGCCGGGATCGCGCTCGGTCGGCTGCGGCAGGCCGAGCACGTCGCCGATGACGGTCTTGCGGGAAATCGGCAGCAGCACCGGGCGGCCGAAGCGATGCAGGCGCTCGCAATGGCGGAGAATGGCGAGGTTGTCGTCCCGCTGCTTGGCGAAATCGAGCCCGGGATCGAGCACCACCGCCTCGCGCGACAGGCCGGCCGTTTCCGCCAGCGCCAGTTTGGCCGCGAAGAAGTCGTCCAGCGTGGCGAGGATGTCGTCGTGTCGGACGTGCGTGTGCGGGACCTTGGGCGCGCCGATGCTGTGCATGACGAGCAGCGCGGCGCGATGCCGGGCGGCGATCGCCGCGTTCGTCGCCTCGGGTAAGGCGCTGAGGTCGTTGAGCAGCTCGCCGCCGGCCGCCAGCGTGGCTTCGGCCACCGCCGGCCGCCAGGTGTTGATGCTCAGCACCGGCTGCGGCAGCGGCCCGTCGTCCGGCAGCACGTCCGAGGTGAGCGGCCCATATTCCGCCCGGAAGCGTTCGAGGAACGGCAGCACGCGTTGGATTTCCTCCTCCTCGCTGATCGGCCCGCGGTTCGTTCGCGCGCTCTCGCCGCCGACATCGATGATGTCCGCGCCCGCGGCATGCAGCCGCCGCGCGTGCTCGAAGGCCGCCGCGGGATCCAGCGTTCCGTCCCCCGAGAACGAGTCCGCGTTGATGTTGACGATGCCCATCAGCAGCGGCCGCGCCCCGCTCCAGCGCAGGGTGCGCCGCGGCAGCGCGAGGACTACCGCTCGAGGGTGGTGATGACTGTCATGCGCCATTCGACCTCCGCTCTGAGTCACTCCTCCAGCGGCACCATCGTCCGCACGCGCTGTTCGAATCGGCACACCTCCGTGTAGCCGGCGGCGCGGATGGCAGTGAGCGCGCGGTCGAAATCGCGGCCGACCTCGCTCGGGTCGTGCGCGTCGGAATTGATCAACACCGGCACTCCGGCGGCGTGGGCCAGGCGGAGGAAGTCGTCGCCTGGATACAACTCGCCGACCGGCTTGTGCAACCCGGCGGTGCTGACCTCGAGCGCCGAGCCGCCCTGCACGATCGCCTCGATGGCGGGCTCGTAGTAGCGGCGCAGATCGCCCGGCGGGCGATGACCGAACTTCTTCGGCAGGTCCGGATGGGCGAGGAAGTCGAAGCGCCCGCTGGCCGCCATGGCGCGAAAGGCCGCCCAGTAGGCCTCCCAGATTTCCTCCGTGGCGTGCGGCGTGCGGGTGTAGCGATTGACGTGGCGCGGCGAATCCACGTCGAATCCCGGCTCGATGTAGTGCGTGCTGCCGATGAGGTAATCCCAGTCCGCCAGCCCCGCCAGTTCATCGAGCCAGGCCTCGTGCCCCACGATGAAATCGCATTCCAAGCCGAGCCGCACCGGGATGGTCGACTGCGCCCGCGCCTCCGCCACCGCCTCGAAGTAGCGCGGCAGGTCCGCGCGCTGCATGCGCCATTCGTCGAAGGGCTCCGGACCGTCCATCGGCGAGTGGTCCGAGATGCCGATCTCCGCCAGCCCGCGTTCCGCCGCCGCCCGAGCGTAGTCGAGCGGCCAGCCGCTGGCGTGCAGGCAGAGCGGTGTGTGGGTGTGGTAGTCAGTCAGCATGGGGGAGCATGGCCTTCGGCGGCGGTCGATGCGAGGACGAGGACGAGGAAGGAGGACGACTTTGGGGGCGAGCACGCCGACGCCCGAAAAAACAGGCGCGCTCCGTGGGGAGCGCGCCTGGGAATGAGGACAAATCGCGGGGCCTACTTGGCGTCGCCGCTGCCCTTCAGCACGGGGGTCCAGCGGGCGACCTCGCTGACCACGAGGGTCTGCAGGGCGGCGCCGCCGCGGCCGGACTTCTCCGGGATGACGCCGCCGAGGTCGAGCAGGCGCTTGCGGGTGCCTTCGTCGTCGAGCGCCTTATCGAGGGCGTCGGTCAGCTTGGCCACGATCTCCTTGGGAGTCCCCTTCGGCGCGAAGACCGCGTTCCAGGCGCTGACCTCGTAGCCGTTGAGGCCGCCTTCCTTGGTCGTGGGCACATCAGCCAGCGCCGGCGAGCGCGTGGCGGTGGCGATGGCGAAGGCCTTGACCGTCTTGCCCTGCACCTGCGGGGCGACGTTGACGATCTGATCGGTCATGAAGTCGACCGTGCCGGCCATGAGATCATTCAGGGCCGGGCCCGTGCCCTTGTAGGTGATGAAGGTGGGCTTCACGCCGACGACCGAATTGAAGAGCACGCCCGTCGAGTGCGAGACGGAGCCGACGCCCGCGTGGGCCATGTTGACCTTGTCGCCGTTGGTCTTGAGCCATTCGATGAAGCTCTTCAGATCGGTGGCGGGATGGTTCTTGCGCGCCACGATAAGAATCGGCGTGCCGGCGGCCAGGCCGATGGGCTCGAAGTCCTTGGCCGGGTCGTACTTCAGGCCGGGATAGAGCGCCGGGGCGGCGCCGTGAGTGCCCATGTGGCCCATCATGATGGTGTAGCCGTCCGCGCTGGCCTGGGCGCCGCGGGTGATGCCGGTGGTGCCGCCGGCGCCGGCCACGTTTTCGACCACGATCTGCTGGCCGAGCGTGCGTGACATGTGTTCGCCGACGATGCGGGCGACGACGTCGGTGGGACCGCCGGCGGCGAAGGGCACGATCATCGTGACCGGACGCTCGGGATATTTCGACTGGGCGCCGACCTGGCAGGCGAAAGCGAGGCCGAGAGCGGCGAGGAGCAAGCGAGGAAGCTTCATGATGGGAATGGACGGGTGGGGGTGGGGTGGAGACTGGCCGGAGCCGGAAGCCGAAATTCGAATCCCGCGGAATCCCTTAGGCTGAATTTCGGGCGAAGCCGGGTCGACCCGCGACCACGTGAGGAGGTGGCAATGCTGCGGAGTTTGGCCGGTCTGTCCAGTGCGGGCGCGGACGCGGCGGCTTATTCGGTGAAGACTTCCTCGCGCTTCTTGGCCATCCCGGAGGAGAGAGCCATCGTAAGAAGCGCCGCTGCGATGAGCAGCAGGACGAGGCTGATCGGATGGGTCACGAAAACCGAGAGATCGCCGCGCGAGAGCGTCAGCGCCTGGCGGAGCTTCTCCTCCATGAGTTTGCCCAAGACGAAGCCGAGCAGCAGCGGAGCGGGCTCGAAGCCGAACTTGATGAAACCGTAGCCGACCAGCCCGAAGAGGGCGATCGCGAGCACGTCCTGATACTGGTTGTTCACCGAGTAGATGCCGATGCAGCAGAACATCAGGATGGCCGGGAACATCAGGCGGTAGGGCACCTTCAGCAGACGCACCCACATGCCGACCAGCGGCAGATTGATGATCAGCAGCATCAGGTTGCCGATCCACATCGAGGCGATCATGCCCCAGAACAGCTTGGGATTCTTCGTCATCACCGTCGGGCCGGGGATGATGCCGTGGATGGTCATGGCGCCGACCATCAGGGCCATGACCGCATTCGGCGGAATGCCGAGCGTGAGCAGCGGAATGAACGAGGTCTGCGCGCCGGCGTTGTTCGCGGCCTCGGGTCCGGCCACGCCCTCGATGGCGCCCTTGCCGAAGCGGCTGGGGTCCTTGGCCATGCGCTTCTCGACCGAGTAGGAGGCGAACGGTCCGAGGACCGCGCCATTGCCAGGGAGGATGCCGAGAATGCTGCCGAGGAAGGTGCCGCGCAGGATGGGCGCGAAAGACGCTTTCATCTCGGCGGCGGTGGGCAGGAGGTTGCCGATCGAACCCTTCACCACGTCGCGGGTCTCCACATTGTCGAGATTGCGCATGACCTCGGCGATGCCGAAAAGGCCCATGGCCAGCACCGCGAAGTCGAAGCCATCGGAGAGTGAGGTGATGCCGAACGTCATTCGATCATGTCCGGTCTCTCCATCGGTGCCGACGGTGGAGAGCAGCACGCCCAAAAGGATCATCACGACCGCGCGGAGGATCGAGCCGCTGGCCAGCACGAGGGCGAAGACCAGGCCCATCAACATGAGCGAGAAGTACTCGGTGGGCCCGAAGAAGAGGGCCAGCTTGGTCAGCGGCAGGGCCAGCGCGGCGATGAAGAGCGTGGCCACCGACCCGGCGAAGAAGGAGCCGATGGCCGCGATGCCGAGGGCCGCGCCGGCGCGGCCCTGCTTGGCCATTTGGTGTCCGTCCAGGACCGTCACGACGGACGTCGCCTCGCCGGGGATGTTGACCAGAATGGCGGTGGTCGAGCCGCCGTATTGGGCACCGTAATAGATGCCCGCCAGCATGATGAGCGCGCCGACGGGTTCGAACTTGAAGGTCAGCGGCATGAGCATCGCGATGGTCGCGATGGGCCCGACGCCGGGCAGCACGCCGACGAGCGTGCCGACCATGCAGCCGATGAAACAGAGCAGCAGATTCTGCCAGGTGAAGACCACGCCGAAACCGAGGGCGAGGTTCGAGAACATCTCCGTCATGGCGGGGAAGGGGAGCGGGAGGTGGGACTGCGGAAGATGGAGGTGCCAGTCGGCCTAGATGTTGAACAGGCCGGGAATGCGCAGGATCGGGATGGGCAGCTTCAGCGCGTACCAAAACAGGCCGACGCAGGCGGCCGTCATCACGAGCGAGAAAATGACGATTTCCTTCGTCTTCGTTTCCGGGCTGGCGAAGCCGCTGACGATCATGGCGAGCGGGCCCGCCAGGGCGAGGCCGACGCTCCGGATCGTGAAGGCGAAGAGGATCACGCCCGCGAGGACGAAGACCGGTCCGCGGATCGACCAGCGCTCGAGCTGAGCGCCGACGCTGCGCAGGCCGGCGATGATCAGAGCAAGTGCGCAGAGGCCGAGGCCGGTCGCGAGAATGCGGGGCATCATGCCCGGCCCCATCGACTTCATCGTGCCCCCGGGCAGATCTTTCGAAGCCCAGAACACGAAGAGCGTGAAGGCCAGCAACACGAGGCCGGCATAGAAACTCTGCGGCCCGCGAATGGGACCGCTGGGGGTACGCGTCGACGACGCTTCCGGAGAGGACATGGCGCCCGGGGTTTACGAAATCGTTTCGTGGCAAGGCAAGCCGCGATTCGCGCGGAGCGAAAATTGAGCGATCAGCCCTCAGCGGGAGCAGGCTTCGACAACCCGGCGCGCGACCTCGCGGGCGCCGTCCCAACGGGCGTGCACCGCCTGAAATTCGCGGCAACGGGCGCGGAGCGCGGAGTCGTGCAGGACTTGATCGACCGCCGCGCCCAACTCCCCGGCTCGGCGCGCCCAGACCGCCAGTCCGGCGGCCTGCAGACGCGCGGCGTGGTCGAATTGATCGAAATCGAGCGGATGCACCACGGCCGGCCGTCCGTGGCGCAGGGAATGATGCATCACGCCCGCGCCGCCGTGGTGCACGATGGCGTCGTAGGTGGACAGATGCTGCGCGTAGTTGATGAAGTCGAACTCGCGGAAGTTGGCCTCGGCGCGGTCGGCCACGGCCCCGGCCAGGCCGTGGCTGAAGTGGAAATCGATGCCGGGTCGGGCCGCCGCCACCGCCCGCATGACCGCCGCCAGGCGCGCCTTGGCGTGGGGGAGATGTGTCCCCAACGTGACGAGGACGCGCGGCCGGCCGGGGCTGCGCGGCGGGTGATCCCCGGGGTTCGCGGGCGGTGCATAGAGCACCGGGCCCACGAACTGGAAATGCGGTGGGTAGGTCCGCGGGAACTCCAGCTCCGGCAGGCTGAGGGCGAGGATGCGCTCGGGCGAATAGACCGCCTCGGAGCCGTCGGCGCGATAGATGGCCGGAAAGCCCAGCGCGTGAAACTCTCGCCGGAAGAGCAGCCAGAGCGTGCGCTTGAAGAGGCGCGTCGCGCGGCGCAAGCCGGCGTGGCCGAGCGCGCCCCACCAGCTTTGCGCCGGGGCCAGCCCGCCGCAGTAGGCCGGCGGACCGTCGGGCGTTTCGAAGACGCAGGGCGAGGGGAGCGAGGTCCACCAGCGCAGGCCCTGCTCGCGGGCGCAGATGCCGGCGACGGGCACGGTGAAGTCGGCCAGCACGAGATCGGGCCGCTCGCGTGCGAAGAGCGCGGTGAGCTCGGATTTCAGATCGGCCAGCAGACCGACCTGCGCGCGCAGCTGTCGGTAAAGCAGCAGAGGATTCCCCTTCACCTCCCGTCCCGGCTGCGAGATCGCCCAGACCGCCTGCTCATGCGCGGCGAGAATGGCATGCCCAGGCAAACCCGCCCGCGCCGCCTCGGTGACTCCGCCCGGCGTGGTCGCGATCGACACCTCCGCCGGTCCGCGCAGCTCCTGCGCGATCCCGAGCAGCGGGTGCAGATGCCCGCTGAACGGCGGGCCGACGAGGAGGATCCGAGGCCTGGGAATCATGGAGTGCTCCGGCAGGTGGTGCTCATTTGTTCGTCCTCCGTCATTCTCACTCCCACGACCTCGCGCAGGTATTTCCGAAACAGCGTCAACGTCTCCGGGGCTTCCAGATAGCCCATGTGCGCCGCCGCGATGCGATGATCGACGCGCCGATGAAACCAGCGCGAGAGCCAGTCGGAGTGCCCCTGCACGAGGCAGTGCGAGGCCGTCTCCGGAACTCGGCGCGAGACCGGTCCGTAGGCGAAGACGTGCAGCCGGGCGCGCAGCGCGGCCGGGAGCTGGAGGTTGTGGAGCAGCTCGAGACCGCAGCTGCCCGCGAGGATGACGATGCGTGCGAACGGTGCGAAGGCCGCTTCCACCGGCGGCGCGAACTCGCGCGCAAACTCGGGTCGGCGCGAGCGGAGGTAATGCCGCACATTGCTCCAGCTCGCGGCCAGGAGCGGCGTCTGCTCGGGATACGGCGCCGAGGCTTGGTAGGGGAAATTGTGCGGCAGCCAGCGCGCCAGCGGCAGACCCGAGCGGAGCTGGAAGTCGCGCTGCGCCTTGGAGAGGCCGGTGCACCCGGGCACGCTGTGGCCGGTGAGAAAGGCGGCGACGAATTCCATGGCAGCATCAGACCGCGCTGAAGTCGTCGGTGTCGCGCACCCGATACCGGCGAGTCCGCCAGCGAATGGTGCGCGAACAGGCCGCGTGCAGCAGGTGCAGCGGCTGGAGCAGTTCGGAGACGAACGAGAGGATGGGCCGGTGTCGCACGCCCCCGAAGATTCGCTGCTGCATTGCGACCAATACCAGCGCGCGCAGGCCGCAGACGCCGGCCACCACGCACGCGGCGAAGAGGCCCGGTTGCAGCGCCGCCAGCCCCAGCATCGCCAACAGCAGCAGCGGCGGCAGCCCGTGCAGACCGGCGATGAGCAACTGCACCGGCGCCGACTGACGCCGCAGGAGCAGCAGCGCGAAAACGTGCCAGCGGTGCATGAGCTGCGCGTAGTGTGGGAGGTCCCGCACGGCCGTCCGCACGAGCAGCGGCGCGGTCGATTGCGCGATGGTGCCGCCACGGCGCCGCACGAGCGTGGCGAGCGCGAGATCGTCCGTCAGCTCGCGCTGGATCGGCTCGAAATGTCCTAGGCCGCCCAGCGCTTCGGTGCGCAGGACGTAGCCCATGCCGTTCAGCGTGAACGGAGCGAGCAGCCGGGCGGTGCCGAGGTAGGTGAAGATCGAGCTGTTATTCACGAACTGCGCCAGCAGGGCGGAGGGCAGGTCGCCGCCGTCCTCGTACTGCGGCAGCCCGGTGCTGACGGTGTGCCGATCGGCAGCCGCGACGAGCGCCGCTGCGCTGGCCGCCGGCAGCAGCGTGTCGTCGTCCAGCACGGCGAGGTAGGGCGTGGTCGCGAGCGGGCTGGCGCGCCGCAGTTTCCAGACCTTGGGATTGAGGCCATCGGGACAGAGCGGACAGGACTCGAGGCGCACCTCGACCTCCGGATGGCGGGCAGCGAGCGCGCGGGTCAGACGCTGCGCCTCGACGTCATCGTCGTCGATGAGCCAGATGAACCGCTGGTCGCGCAACGCCCGCAGATTCGCCTCCAGGCGCGCCTCCAGCAGCGGATCGCCGCTCAGGATGGCCTGTGCCACGGTCAGCGCACCGGGCCGCAACTCGGCGACGTCCGTCGGCTGCCGGCGCGCGTAGCTCATGGCCAGGCCGGCGCGCAGGAGCAGGAGCGCGAGCCAGACCAGCGCGACGACGACGAGGGCGGTGCTCATGGACGCGACTCGGCGACCCATTGGGCCTTCTGCCAGGTGACGAAGCGCTCGAGGCCCTCGTGCAGCCCGACCGACGGCGGACCCAGCACGCGCCGGGCTTTGCGCACGTCGAAGGTCTTGCTGTAGGCCAGCACGCCGACGCCGAAGCGGGTGATGGGCGGCTCCACGCCGGGTCGAAACATGCGATGGAAACGTTCGATCAGCGAAGCCGCGAACAGCGCGGTGCGATACGAGATGCGCCGACGGATCGGCGGCAGGCCGAGGCGGGCGAGGAGGTCGGAGAGCAGCGCGAGAATCTCGACCGGTTCGTCGTTGGTCAGATTGAAATCGCCCGTCACGCCGGGGTCGAGTGCGGCCTGCAGCAGGTAATCGCAGAGCGCGTCGATGTAGATCAGATCGCCAACCACCGGCGGACCGGGTCGCGTGATCGCCGCCATGCGTCCGGCCCGGGCGGCGCGCAGGATGCGGGGGAAGAGCACCGTGTCGCCCGGCCCGAAGACGGCCCGCGGCCGCAGGATGGCGCTGGCGCCGGCAAAACGGCGCACGACTTCTTCGCTCTCGGCTTTGGTGCGGGCGTATTCGTTGACGAATTCAGGGCCGATCGGGCTCTCTTCGGTCAGGCCGAGTTGGTCCTCCTGCCGGTAGAAGACCGAACTCGACGAGACGTGCACCAGCTTGCGCACGCCCTGCGCGCGGCAGAAGGCGACCACGTGTTCGGTCGCGAGCACATTCTGGCGCTGGAACTCCTCGCGCGTGCCCCAGGGCGAGGCGCGGGCCGCGGCGTGGATAACCACATCGGGCCGCCAATCGAGTCGCAGCGGCTCGGTCAGATCGGCGCGCACGTAGCCCGGCAGATCCGACGGACTGCGCGCAAGGCCGCGGATCTCGAGATCCGCCCGACCCGCGAACTGGCGGCAAAACGAACCGCCGACGAAGCCGGAGGCGCCGGTGACGAGAATTCTGGTCTTCATGCGGGGCGTTGGAGGCAGCGAATGCGTTTCTGTTTCTCGCCGGCCGGCTGATCGGTCCAGGGCCGAAAGACGATCTCGGGCGCGCGCAGTGCGAGTCCGGCGAGGAGTTTCTCCAAGGCCGCGCGCACGGCGGCTTCGAGCCCGGGTTCGCTCCGGCGCAGGCGCATCTCCCAGCCCTCGCCGTGCTGTTCGAGGCGGTAGAGATCGAGCGATTCGGGCAGCGCGTAGAGCGCCTGGCGGAGAGCATCGGGAAACACCGGTGCCAGTGAACCGGCAGCGTCGCGCGCCCACAGGACCTCCTCGGCGCGGCCCTCGATGGCGGCGAGGGTGCGGGTGGCGCGACCGCATGGACAGCTCTCCGGACCGGCGCGCAGGATGTCCGTCAGACGATAGCGGACCAGCCACTGCGAGCGGCGGGTGAAGTCGGTCACGATGGGCTGAAAGCGGTCGCGCTTTTCGTCCAGCCAGTCGCATTCGCAGTGCAGCAGATCCTCGTGGAGATGCAGCCGGCCGTGCTCGCAGGTCGTGGCGAGAAATCCTTCGGCGGCCTGGTAGACCTCGGCCACGCGCACGCCGAAGACGGCTTCGATCCGCGCCCGATCGCGGGTGTCGAGCACCTCGGCGACCGAGACGATCTGCCGGGGACGGAGTTCGCCAGCGACCTCCGCCAACTGCGCGAGGACGGTGGCTGGGGCAATGAGGACGTCGGGCGGTGCGGTGCGCAGCTCGCGCACGAGCTCCGCGAAGGGCCGTGTCAGATCGTAGTGGTCGAAGCGCACGCGTCGACGCGAGAGCGTGCCGTAGAGGTTGCTGCCCGCGCGCAGGAAGAAGGCGAGGCGCAGCGGCGGTGCCCAGGGGGTGAGGATCCGACGCAGCGCGGCGGGCTCCAGCAGGTCGGCGAAGACGAACCCGGCCCAACGACAACGCTCGACGCGGCTGACGAGGAAAACCTGGCGCGAACCCGAGGTGCCAGAGGAGAGGCCGATCGTCACGTGCCCGCGCCATTGCGGCCGGAAGTCGCGTGCGCGCTCCGCCCGCAGTGCGAAATCGGTCGCCTCGGCCAGGGGCAAGCCGAAGCGATTGAGGCCCGCGAAATCGGCCAGGAACTCCGCTTTGCCGATCACGGGGAAGTCGGCCAACTCGGCCCGCCGACCGCGGTGGACCGGCGAGTGACGCGCCACCCGGGCGAGGAAGCGGCGCAGGCGGCGCGACTGCTGCGCGAGCAGCGCGGCCCGGCTGCGCGGACGCGGGCCCCAGCGCCGCCGCGCGAAGTGCCAGGCGATCAGCAGAGTCTCAAGCACGGACGACATGGCGGGTGCCGCCCAGCCGCTGCCAGGTGGTCAGGCAGTGCGAGGGAATCATCTCCGGCGCCTGGGGCGAGGCCTGGAGCTGGCACAGCTGCGCGAAGGTGGTGTCGTAGGCCGCGCCGTTGTCGAAGACCACGTAGGCCACGCGCGAAGGCAGCCGGCGCTGCGCGAGGCCCTCGATTTTCCAGCAGGCGTCGGCGACCAGGAAATGCTCGCGGCCGGCGGCGTCGGCGAAGCCCAGCCCGAGCTGCGAGGCCGCGTGGCCGGGGAGATCGAGCCCGAGCAGGCTGCCGTCGCCGAGCAGATCGTAGCCTTCCGGGAAAGGCTGCCAATGCGGCGGGAGCGGCCGTCTGGGGGTGCTTTCCACGTAGCTCAGCCGCGCCGCGAGATCCTCCGGCAGAAGCGCGCGCAGGTAGGCGCGACGCAGGCGGCCGAGCCGGCCCAGCCGCTCGCACAGCTCGCGTTCGGGCCGCGTGGCGAGGAAGCGCGCCTGGGGGAAATCGCGCAAGCCGGCCACGTGGTCGGCGTGAAAGTGCGAGATGACGATCGTGCCGATGTCTCCCGGTCGAATCCCGCGCCCGGCCAGCTGCGCAACCAGCTCCTCCTCGGGCGCGAGGGTGGGTGGAGTCAGGCGTCGATAGAGACATTCCGGAAAGCCTCCGGTGGCGTCCCAGAAGTGACGCGAGTAGCCGGTGTCGTAGAGCAGGAGACCGTGCTGCGGATGCTCGATCAATCCGACCAGCGCCGGGAACTCGACTGCGTTCAGCCGGCCGCCCCGCAGGACGGCGCATTCAGGATGCGAGCAGTGGCCGACCTTGAGCAGGTCGAATTTCACGCGGGTCGAGAAGACGTTGCTCATGGCGTCAATACACCAGCACCATGCCGCCGAGCGAGACGCCCGCGCCGGAGCCGAGCAGCAGGAACTTGTCGCCCCGGCGCAGCCCGTGGCGGGAGAGGGCGAAATGGAGCGCGGTCGGCAGCGAGGCGCCGACCTGATTGCCGAATTCCGGGAAGATCTCGACCACCCGCTCCGGCGCGAAGCCGAGCTGGCGCGCGACGTGCCGGATGGCCGGGAGACTGGCCTGGTGCGGCACGAGCAGGGCGAGTTCCTCGCGCGCGACGCCGGCGGAGTGCAGCAGATCGTCCACGAAAGCCGGCAGATGCCGGCCGACCAGCGCATAGAGCGCGCGGCCGCGCATTTCGAAGAGCGCCTCGGAGTGTTCGGGGAAGCCGCGGCGATGGAAGCGGGATCCTCCCGAGCGGATGCGGCAGAAATCCACGCCCTCGGGCAGCGTCAGGCTGTGGGCGGCCAGGATCGCGCTTGGTTCGCCAGGCTGGGCCCGCCGCAGCACCGCCGCGGCCGCGCCGTCGCCGAAGATGCCGTTCTCCTTCAGATTGCGGTAGTCGGTCGTGAAGGTGGAGATGTCGGCCGAGACGATCAGCACGCGCTCGTAGCGGCCCGCCGCGACGGCTTCGCCCAGGAGATCGAGCGCCTGCAGAAACGAAAGACAGCTTGCGCCCACGTCGAACGTGGCGGTGCGCCGTGCCGTCGGGCCGAGTTCGGCGTGCACCAGGGCCGCGTTGTACGGCAGCGCCTGGTCCATCGTGGCGGAGGCGCAGACGAGCGCATCGACCTCGCCCCAGCGCAGCCCGGCCGCGGCCAGCGCCCGACGTCCGGCCTCGGCTGCGAGCTGCGCGGCCGTTTCGTGCATCGCGGTGTGACGTTGCCGGATGCCTGTCACACGCTCGCTTTCGCCGACGGTCCAGCCTTCGCGTCGATCCAGCTCCTCCGCGGTCAGAATGCGCTCCGGCACGGCCACGCCGGTGGCCGCGAGGGCGACGGGACGGGGTGGGCGGCGGGACTGCATGGCGCACGCCTATCGCGGGCCCCTCCGGGAAGCAATGGTGAGGAGAAACGAAGAGAAAAGTTTAATATTGCAAAAGAAGGTTTCCGCGTTTTGATCTGCAAACTATGAAATGCCCCAATTGTCTTAGTGAAGATGTACAGCACGCCCGCATGGCCTACGAAAGCGGCACCGCCAGCCTGGGCGGCGTCGCCACCACAACCGGGATCGGCTACACCCCCGGCCTCGGCGCGGCGGTCTCGACCGGCGTGACTCGGCTGAGCGGCCAGCAGAGTTCGCTGACCGCGCAACGCACGGCGCCGCCGGAGCGGGCGCGCCCCACCGGATGCTGGTGGCTGGGCGCCACCACCCTGCTTGGGCTGCTCGCCCTGCTGCACGTCCTCGGATTGCCCGGGGCGCTGGTGGCCCTGGTGCAGGATCCGCGCGGCGCATTGAGTCCGTTGCTCAACTGGGCCTGCGGTGCCGGGTTGTCCGGCGGGGGCTTGTTCGTGCTGCTCCGTCATCGCGCTCGGGTGGACCGACAAAACGCGGAATATCCGCGGCTCTACGAGGCTTGGTCGAAGTCCTGGCTGTGCCACAAGTGCGGCTACTTCGGTCCGCTCGAATGATCCGGCTGAGCCAACCCGGAGGTCGAGCCGCGCCGAGGGTTGGCGCGGCTCGCATCGCCGCCTACCGTCTGCCATGGACTCGGCGCTGCTTCCCGCGGACGGCGCGTGTGCCGCCGTCGCCGACGATGAACTCCGGGCCGGGGACTCGCTCTTCGCGGCCGAGTTTCTGCGCCGTTACGGACTCCGCCCGGGCCTGCACAAGGCCGAGTTGATCGAAGGGATCGTCCACCTGCCTTCCCCCGTGCGCGCCCGGCAGCACGCCGCGCCGGATAATCTGATGCAGGGCTGGCTCTTCACGTACGCCACCCGCCACCCCGAAGTGCTGGCGCTGACCGGGCCGACGATCTCCCTCGACAGCGAGAACGTGCTGCAGCCCGATGCCGTGCTCTGCCGCCGGCGCGAGGCAGGCGGCAACTCGTGGATCACCGAGGCCGGCTACCTCGCGGGCAGCCCCGAGTTGGTGGTCGAGATTTCGGCCAGCACCACTTCGATCGACCTGCATGGCAAACTGCGCACCTACCGGCGGCATCGGGTGGCCGAGTACGTGGTCTGGCGCACGCTCGACGGCGCGGTCGACTGGTTCGTGCTCAGCGCGGACGATTTCGTCCGCCTCGCTCCGTCCGAGGAAGGTGTCCTGCGCAGCCGGCTCTTCCCGGGCCTCGCGCTTTCGGTGCCCGCGCTCCTGGCCGGCGACGGCGCGGCGGTCTTGGCCGGGCTCGGCTGAGGTGCGGTCGTTCAGCCCTTCACCTCGAAGCGGCTGGCCGCCCGATTCTTCTGCACGGCGTGGGCCGGATGCACCTGGCCGTTCATGGCGATGTAGACGCCGGGCGGGAGCGACTGGAGCGCGCCGACGGCGCAGCCGAGGTTGAAGATGGCGTCGCTGTTGCGGAAGCGGGCCGGCTGCATGGCGCCGGTGAAGACGATGACCTTGTCGGCCAGATCGGCCAGCTTGGCCGCGGTCTGAGTCATCGTGTCGGTCCCGTGGGTGATGAGAATCAGCCGCTCGGGGGCTGCGGCCACGCGCTGGCGGATGAGATCGCGGTCTTCGTCCGTCATGGCCAGGCTGTCCTTCTGCAGGACCGATTCGACCACGAAATCGAAGGTCACATTCGACTCGCGGAAGACCGGCCCAACCTGCGGCTCGCCGATTTCGTAGGTGCTGGCGGCGTCGAAGTAGACCTTGTCGATGGTTCCGCCGGTGGCGAGGACTCGGATGCGCATGGCGGGGACCATGGCGCAGTTGGCGCGCGCGGCCAAGCGGGGCGCAATTCGCACCCCGTCTGACCCGGCCCCGACAACGCCGGGCAAAGAGCCCGTCATTTCTGCCATTTGCGCGCGTCTCAGGGCTTGTCCCGACGGGGGCGACAGAGGCAGGATGGAGGATGCGGCTCTGCCCAGCCGCGCTGCCTATGAATCTGTACTCCTCCTCCGCCCGCTTCCTCCGCGGCGGCGCACTGCTCGTGCTGGCGCTTGGCTTCACGCTCCGCGCGGCCGACCTGAAGCAGGCGACCGTGACCCAGACGTTCAACGACGTGCGCGTGATCGCGCCCGACGCGGCGGATCAGCCGGCCACCTCGGGTGCACGCATCGAGGGCGAAAAGGGCGTGAAGACCGGCGACAAGTCGCGCGCTGAGTTGGAATTCCAGGACAAGACGCTGACCCGGCTCGGCGCGAACACCATCTTCTCCTTCGATGGCGGCACGCGCTCGATGGAGATGCAGCAGGGCACGATGCTGCTGCAGGTGCCGAAGAACGCCGGCGGAGCCAAGATCCGCACGGCTGCCGTCACCGCCGCCATCACAGGCACCACCATTCTTCTCGAGTACACACCCGACCGGGAGGTGATCGAAGGCGGCGTCAAAAAGAAGAAGAAGGGCAAGATCAAGGTCATCGTCCTCGAGGGCCAGCTGCGGCTTTCGCTCAACAACGGCAGCGGCCAGACCGTGACCTTGAACGGTGGCCAGATGCTGGTCTGCGATCCGGCCACCGTCTCGCTGCCGCAGCCGGCGGAGGTGGACGTCAGCCGGCTGGTCGCTTCCAGCCTCCTGGTGAACAACGCGTTCTGGGGCCAGGAGGCGGCGCTGGCGGCGGGACAGACCGTCGCGCAGGCAGCCGCGGCGGCCGCGGCGGGCGCCGGCACGAACGGCGGCCGACTCAACTTCACGCTCATCGACCAGACCATTGCGCAGCAGCAACAGGCCATCGCCAACGGCACGCTCGGGCCGGCCAGCGCGATCCTCACGCTGCTGGGCAACGAGGTGGTGCTGATCGGCACGTTCGATCCGCTGGCGCAGGTCAACCAAAGCGTGACCGCGGGCAACGGCGTGCCGCCATTGCCGCCGCTGCCGCCCAACGACGGACCGAAGAACGGCCCGCTGCCGGCCGTCGCGCCGGGGGAGTTCGTCATCGACAGCAGCACCATCGCGCAGCTCGATCCGGTCATCACGACCGGGACCAACAACGTGCAGGGCCGCATCTACCGCGGCGCCGCCACGGACGGCTCGCCGGTGGCCTATGCGTTCGGCGAGGCGCTCTCGCGGCCGTTCGACCTGACCTTCGGTTTCAGCGCCGACGCCTTCTTCGCGCCGGTCACGTTCCCCGCGCCGGGCGTGACGTTCTTCCGCTTCGAATCGCTGCGGCTGGCCGGCACCCCGCTCTTCGTTACGACGGGCGGACCGACCTCGCTGGCCTTGCTCGGGGTCAACGGGATCACCACCGCGACCAGCGGCAGCCTCGATTTCTCCAGTCTGAGCAATGTCTTCCTCGCCACCCAAAGCGGCGCGATCTCGCTCAACGCCGGCTTCACGGTCAGCGGCGGGAATGGGGATCGTCTGACGCTCTACGCCCGCGGCAATGCCGGCGATCTCGGACAGGCGGGCGTCGTCAGCGGCTTCAGCCAGGTGCGCGCCGGAGCCGAGCGCGATCTGCTGCTGGCCGGCGGAGGTCGCCTCGCCGCCGGCACGCGCGCCGAGCTCGTGGCCGGGCGCAATCTCACGCTCAACGGCCAGCTGGCCGCGCCGAACGTGGTGCTGACCTCGCTCGCCGGCACGCTTTCGCTGGCGCCCGCCGGGCTCGATACGGGCGTCATTCTCGACCTGAACGCGACGGCACCCACCATCACGCTGACCGGCTCCCTCAATGCCGGCGCGACCGCCAGTCAGCTGCGTTTCAACGCCGGCGGGGGCGGCTTCAATGCCGGCACCTTCACGCTCGCCGGCACGGCTCGACAGATCAGCGTCAACGTGACCGGCGGCGGCAGCTTCGCGGCCGGCGCATTCACCGGCAGCGCGCTCACGCTCAGCGGCGGCGGGGCGATCAACGTGGCGGGCGCGCTCGATGTGACCACGCTGACATTCGACGGCGCGATCAATGCCGGCAGCATCACGGCCGGCACGATCAATGCGACCAACGCGACCTTCGGCGGGGCCGTCAATGCGGGCACGATCAACGTCGTCGGCACGAGCCTGACGCTCAACGCGGGCGGCAGCGGCAGCTTCAACGTGCCGGCGGGCGCGACGCTGACTTTCGCGGGCGCGCAGGCGTTCGACCCGGTGAACGTATCCGGCCCGGGCTCGGTGCTCTTCTCCGGCAGCGGCCTGCGCAACGTCGGAACCTATGCAGTGTCTGGGGCCACGACGATCACGGGTGGCACCGTCCGGGTGGGCGGCACGGCCTCCTTGGCGACGCTGACGCTCTCGCTCGGCACGATCGACGGGGCCGGCAACATCGCGGTGGCCGGACCGTTCAGCTGGACCGGCGGCAGCATCGTCGGATCCGGTCTCTTCGACGTGAACGGCGACCTGACCATCAGCGGCGTCACGACCAAGACGCTCGGGCGGGGACTGTTCACCCGTGGACTCACGACGCTCAGCGGCGGCGACATCGCGGGTACAACGCCCTTCGGAAGGATTGTGAACTCGGGCGATTTCCGCTTCACCGACAACGCGGGGGTCTCGGGGATCGGCTTCACCAACACCGGCGTCCTGACCAAGACCGGCGCCGCGACCACCACGACTCTGGCCTCGCTGAGCAATGCAGGCACCGTCAGCGTTGCGTCCGGAACCCTGCGTGTCAGCGCCGGCAACGCCACGGGCGGTTCGATCACCGTGGCCGCTGGTGCCGCCCTGGAGTTGAACGGCTTCACCCAGCAGGCCGGCAGTCTCACCGGCGCGGGCCGGCTGCAGCTCTCGAACTTCAGCGCCACCGGCGGGAGCCTCGTCTTCGCCGGCTTGACGGATTTGCCGAGCGGCCCGGCGATCTTCGATATCGGCGCGAGCTTGGCCGACGTGAACCTGGCCGGCGGCGATCTCGGCGGCGCGGGGCTCGTCCGCACCTCGGGCCTGCTGGCCTGGACCGCCGGCGCGATGAGCGGCAGCGGCACCACCAGCGCCGACGGGGCGCTCACGATCTCCGGCGTGGCGACGAAGTCGCTCTCGGGCCAGCGGACCCTGGTGGCGAATGGCTCGACCGCCTTCAGCGGCGGGAATCTCGCCTTCTCCGGAAATGCGCAGTTCTTCAATGCGGGGACCTTCAGCGTGACCGATGGCGCCAGCTTCACCGGCTCCTCCACCGACGGCTTCATCAACGCCACCGGCGCGACCTTCACGAAGTCCGGCGTCGGCTCGACCACCACGGTGAGCGTGCCGTTCGCGAATCTCGGCACGCTGCAGGTGAGCGGCGGAACGCTCGCGTTCCAGGATGCGTTCAACCAGTCGTCGGGCTCGACCACGCTGGCCGGCGGCAGCCTCTCCACCAGCGGCACGCTCAACTTCAACGCCGGCCTGCTGACCGGTTCGGGTACGATCGCCGGCAACGTCACCAGCGGAAATGCGACCATTCAGCCGACCATCGGCGCCGGCAGCACGGGCCTCGCCATTTCGGGTCAGCTCACGCTCCTCGGCGGCTCGAACCTCAACTTTACCCTCGGCGGCCTCACTGCGGGCTCCGGCTACGGCACGCTCAGCGCGGGCAGCGCCGTTCTCGGCGGCAATCTCGTGCTCTCCTTCGCCAACGGCACGGAGAACCTGCTGACCACCGGGACCACGTTCACGCTCCTGACGACCTCCAGCGCGCTGGCGGGCACCTTCGTCAATGTGGCTCCGGGCGGCCGCCTCGCCACGACCGACAACCTCGGCACGTTCCTCGTCAGCTACAGCGGCAACACGCTCACGCTCTCCAACTTCATCTTCAGTGCGGTCACCGATGCCATCTATCTCGGCGGCACGAACAACTGGAGCACGGCCGCCGGCTGGAGCTCGAACCCGGCGGTGCCCAACAACGGCGTGCGCACGTTCAACGTCTTCGTGAACGGCGGCAATCTGACCCAGGACATCGTGGGCGACGTCTTCGTCCAGCGCCTGACCATGACCGGCGGGACCATCTCGCTGCCGAATGCGCTCTTCCTCAACGATGGCCTGACCTATTCCGGCGGCACGGTCCAGAACGGCAACCTGACCATCGCGGGCGGCACCAGCACGGCCTCGACCACGCTGGGTTTCAGCAACGTCAATTTCGTCCTGGGCGGCACGCTCGCCGTGAACTTCAGCGGCAACCTCTTCGCGGGCGCGGTCGATTTCGCCAATGCGGCCACCGGAGTGGTGCTCTTCCCGCTCGGCGGCAATGTGACTCTCAATGCCGTCAGCGGCCTCAGCAGCGGCGCCTTCCTGCTGCCCGGCGGCAGCCGGCTCAACCTGCTCTCGGGCTTCGTGTTTTCGGGGCATCGCTTTCTCGGCGGCGGCGACGTGTTCCTCAACAACGGCCAGTCCACCACGTTCCAGGCGCTGGTGCAGAACGACGTGACCTTCACGCTCGCCTCGGCGGGTTCGTTCACGGATCTGTTCATCTCCGGCACGGTGCAGCTCGATGGCACGGGCACTCTCGTGCTGGGCGATTCCGGCCGCGTGCGCAGCACGGGCGCAGGCCCGGCCACACTCATCAATCTCGGCAACGTGATCCGCGGGACGTCGACCGGCGGCGGTTCGCTCGGTTCGAACGACGTGGCGCTGGATAATCGCGGCGCCGGCGTGATCGAGGCCGACGGTGCGGGCAACATCCTGCTCGTCGACCCGGCCCCGACCGGCGGGCTGCTCAATGCCGGCATTCTGCGCGCCCGCAACGGTGGCGTGCTCCAACTGAGCGGCGCGGGCGGCGGCGATTTCGTCAACACGGCCAGCGGTCTCATCGAGGCGCAGGCGGGCTCGGAAGTGCAGCTGACCAGCGGCGCGAATGTCAGCGGCGGCGTGCTCGGCGGGACGGGCGTCTTCCGCAATCTGAACCTCGCTTCGCTGTCGAACCTCTCGCTGCAGTCGACGTTCATCGGCGCGAACGGCAGCACCACGAACCTCAGCGGGGCGATCGATAACCGAGGCACGCTACGGCTCGAATCGGCCGGCTCGTTCACCGACCTCGTGCTCACGGGCACCGTCACGCTCTCCGGCGGCGGCACCGTGACCCTCGGCAACACAGGCCGCGTCCGTTCGGGCGGCGCCGGGGTGCTGATCAACGTGGACAACACGATCGACGGTGAGTCGACCGGCGGCGGCTCGCTCGGCGCGGGCTCGCTCGCGATCGTGAATCAGGCAGGCGGCGTCATCGTGGCCAACGTCAGTGGCCGCACGCTGCGGCTCGACCCCGGCACTGGCGGACTCACCAATGCCGGGACTCTGCGTGCGCTCGACGGCGGCGTGCTGCTGCTCAGCGGCCTGGCGGGCGGGGCCTTCGACAACACCGGCGGCACGATCGAAGCGCAGACCGCCTCCGAGGTTCAGTTCGAGGGCGCGAGCGTCAGCGGCGGCACGCTGCTGGGGACCGGCGGGCTCTTCCGCAACCTCAGTGCGGCCACCCTGCGCGACGTGATCTTGAACGGACCGTTCGTGGCCAACAACGGCACCAGCACGACGCTCGCAGGCACGCTGACCAACAACGGCAGCGTGCTGCTGCAGACCACCGGCTCGTTCACCGATCTCTTCCTTTCCGGCGATGTCACGCTGGCGGGCAATGGCACACTCACGCTGGGCGATTCGGCCCGCGTGCGCGGACAGGTCGGCGCGGAAATCCTCACCAATCTCGGCAACACGATTTCCGGCGAATCGACCGCAGGCGGCTCGCTCGGCGCCAACAGCATCGGCATCCTCAACGCGGCCGGCGGGACCATTGTGGCCAATGTCAGCGGCCGCTTTCTGCTGGTCGACCCCGATCCCACGCATGGGCTCGTCAACCAGGGGCTGATGCTGGCGGACAACGGCGGGCAGCTGCGCCTGACCGGCGCGGGCGGCGGCGCGTTCGACAACGCTGGCGGCGTGATCCGGGCGAACACCGGCTCCGAGGTGCAGCTGACCGCGGGCGCCAGCGTCGTCGGCGGCACGCTCAGCAGTGTGGGCTCGGGGCTCATTCGCGTGCTCGATGTCGCCACGCTCAGCGACCTTACGCTGGCGGGGAATGTGATCGCGAACAACAACTCGAGCACCACGCTGTCCGGCAACATCGTCAACAGCGGCACCCTCACGCTCGCGGCCAGCGGCTCGTTCACCGATCTCTTCCTCGGCGGGGTGACGCTCAGCGGCGGTGGCACGGTCGTGCTGCAGGACGCGGCGCGACTGCGCGGTTCAGGGCTCTTCACCAATCTCGACAACACGCTGCGCGGCGCGACGCCCAACAGCGGCTCGTTCGGCGCGAACGAGCTGACCATCGTCAACGAGGCGCTCGGACGGATCGACGCCGACGTCAGCGGCCTCAGCCTCACGCTCGATCCCGACGCAGGCAATCTGACGAACCGTGGTCAGCTCCGCGCGTTGAACGGAGGCATCCTCGTACTCAGCGGCGCGGGCGGGGGCGATGTCGACAACACCGGCGGCATCATCTCGGCCGCCACCGGCTCGGAGGTGCAGCTGACCGGCGGCGTCACCGTCGTCGGCGGCACGTTGAACGGCGCCGGCAGCGGCCTCTTCCGCAATCTCAGCACGGCGGTGCTCGGCGGTCTGACGCTGAACGGCAACTTCGTGGCCAACAACGGCACGACCACCACGCTCTTCGGCAACGTGGTCAATCAGGGGGTGCTGACGGTGGCCGCCAGCGGTTCGTTCACCGACCTCTCCATGGAAGGCCCGGTCACGCTGAGCGGCGGCGGGCAGATCGTGCTGCAGGACGCCGCCCGCGTGCGTTCGGCGCTGACGGGCTCGAGCCTCATCAACGTGGACAACCTCATCCGCGGCGCGACGCCGAGCGGCGGCTCGCTGGGCGCCGGCGAGATCGCCATCACGAATCAGGCCGCTGGCGTCGTCTCGGCCGACGTGGCGGGTCAGGCGCTGGTGGTCGATCCGGGCTCGGCGGGCGGCTTCGTCAATCGCGGCCTGCTCCAGGCCACGGGCGGCGGCATCCTCGCGCTGAGCGGCAATGGCGGCGGCCGGTTCGACAACACCGGCGGCACAGTCCGTGCGTTCGCCGGCTCCGAAGTCCGACTCTCCGACAACGTGACGCTGAGCGGCGGCACGCTGCAGGCCGATCCCGGCGGACTGCTGCGCGTGACGAATTTCGCCAGCCTCGAGGACTTCGCGCTGCAAGGCCTGCTGCAGGTCAACAACGGCGGCACGCTCACGCTGAGCGGCACGGTCGGTGGCGTGAATGCGCGCGTGGCCGTCGCCGCGGTCGGCTCCTTCACCGACGTCTTCTTCAACGGCACGACCACCTTCAGCGGCGCGCTGCGCCTGCAGGACGCGGCCCGCCTGCGCGGCAGCGGCACGGCGCCCACGCTGACCAATCTCGGCACCATCGGGGGCGAGACGGGCAATGGAGGTTCGCTCGGCGCCGATTCGCTCGGCCTCGTCAACACCGCTTCGGGCGTCATCGTGGCCGATCAGGCCGGCCTCGCGCTGGTGGTCGATCCCTCCACCGCCGGCCTGACCAATGCCGGCCTGCTGCGCGCCACCGGCGGTGGCAATCTCGTACTCAGCGGCAATGGCGGCGGCGGCTTCAGCAACACGGGCACGATCGAGGTCGCACCCGGCAGCCGCGTGACGGTGGGCGGGACGCTGACGTCCTCCGGCACGGTCGATGTCGGCAGCGGCCAGCTCGTCGTCCAGTCGGTCGGCAGCTTCACGCAGACCGGCGGCACCTTCCAGATTGCCGGCGGCACGGTCTCGAACACGGCGCCGCTGGTCTTTTCCGGTGGCCTGCTGACCGGCTTCGGCACGATCGGGTCGCTCGACAACGCCGGGACCATTCGCCCCGCCATCGGCGCCGGCAGCACCGGTCTGAGCGTCGGCGGACTGCTGCTGCAGGGGACCTCGCGGTTGGAGTTCACCATCGGCGGCCTCGTGCAGGGCAGCGGCTACGGTTTCCTCGCGGCCAGCGGATCGGTCACGCTCGGCGGGCAGATCGTGGTCTCCTTCGCCAACGGCTTCGGCTCGGCCATCTCCCCTGGCGACACATTCACCATCCTAACTGGCGGCTCGATCGGCGGCGCCTTCACCACGCCGCTGCCGGGCGGACGCGTCTTCACCGCCGACGGGCTGGGCTCGTTCCAGTTCACGCTCACTTCGACCTCGATCGTGCTCTCGAACTTCAGCGTCGCGGCGGCGCTGGCGGCGAACTACGCCGGCGGGACCGGGAACTGGAGCGATCCGACCTTCTGGTCCACGAACCCGCTGGTGCCCAACAACGGCAACGGCGGCAGCACATTCAACGTGACCATCGGCAGCGGCACGCTCACGCAGGACATCGCCGCCGGCGTGACGGTGCAGACGCTGACGCTGAACGGCGGCACGATCTTCTTCCCGACCGGCAACACGCTGACCACCAATGGCCTGCTCACCTGGTCGTCCAATGCGGCCCTGCAGGGCGCCGGCACGGTCACCGCCGCGGGCGGCGCGCTCTTCGGCGGCTCGGCTTTCAGCGATCTGACCGGCGGCGTGACCTTCGTGCTGCCGGCAGGGCAGACGGCCACGCAAAACGGGACCAATGAGATCCGTCTCGGCGGCGGCGCGGTCTTCCAGAATCAGGGCACCTTCCTGGCGCAGACCAACTTCGGTCTGAGCAGCCTGCCGGGCGGCGGCGTCTTCAACAACACCGGCACGTTCACCCGCGACACGCAGACCGGGACCTCGACCATCGGCGGCGGCGTGGCCTTCAACAACAGCGGCACGGTCAACGTGCAGACCGGCACGCTCAGTCTCAACGGCGGCGGTGTCGCCTCGGCCGGTGTCTTCAACGTGGCCGCGGGGGCCACGCTGCGCTTCGGTGGCGCCTACACGCTGGCCACCGGGGCTTCGGTCGTGAACGCTGGCGTGGTCGACTTCGGCTTCGGCAATTCCACGGTGGGCGGCAGCCTGACCGGCGCGGGCGAGGTCCGCTTCACCAGCGGCACGACCGCCTTCACCGCCTCGCAGAGCGTCGGGGCCCTCACCTTTGCCGGCGGCTCCATTTCCCTAGGCGCCGGTCTCAGCCTGACGGCGGGCGGCCCGCTCGACTGGTCGGGAACCGGCGTGTTCGACGGCGGCGGCACGCTCTTCGTCAATGCCGGCGGCACGCTCGGCGGCAGCGTCTTCTCCGACGTGCTCGGCGGCTCGACGCTCATTCTCGCCAGCGGCCAGACCGTCACGCACAGCGGGAGCAACCAGATCCGGCTGGGCGGCGGCGCCTCGATCGTGAATCAGGGTCTCTTCGTCGAGCAGACCATCTTTGGCGCGAGCGGCCAGAGCGGCGGCGGGACCTTCAGCAACTCCGGCACCTTCCAGCGCAGCGGCAGCACCGGCACGGCCGCGCTGGCGGTCACCTTCAACAATTCCGGCAGCGTCGACGTCCAGACGGGTACGCTGGCGCTCAACGGCGGCGGCAGCAGCACGGGCTCGTTCAACGTGGCGTCAGGGGCCACGCTGGCCTTCGGCAGCGCTTACGCACTGGCGGCCGGCTCCACGGTGGCCAACGCGGGGCTGCTCGAATTCACCGGCGGCAACTCGACCATAGGGGGCAACATCACCGGCCCGGGCGGGCTCCGCTTCTCGGGCGGTGCGGCCGCTTTCACGGCGTCGCAGGTCGTGGGTGCGGTCACCGTCGCGGGCGGCTCGGTCGGTCTCGCTGCCGGCGTCAATCTGACCGCGGGCGGCCCGTTCACCTGGTCTCCCGGCGGCGTGATCTCGGGTGCCGGCGCGCTGGTGGCCAATGCCGGCGGCACGATCGGTGGGAGCGGATTCTCTGACCTCACCGTCGGCGCCACGCTCACGCTCGCGGCCGGGCAGAACGTGGTGCATTCGGACACGAACCAGATCCGCCTCGGCGGGGGCGCGACGGTGGCGAACTTCGGCACCTTCGACGAGCAGACGAATTTCGGCGTCGGCGTGCTGGCGGGCGGTGGCACCTTCCGCAATCACGGGACCTTCCTGCGCAGCACGAGCAGCGCGGCCGCACCGATCACGGCCGTGTTCGACAACTCGGGTCTGGTCAGCGTGACCAGCGGCATGCTCGATCTCAACGGCGGCGGCACGAGTACCGGCGGCATCTTCCAGGCGGCCGCGGGCACGATGCTGCGTTTCGGCGGCAACTTCACGTTCGATGCCGCCAGCCAGCTCGACGGCGGCGGCGCCATCGAGTTCCGCGCCGGCACGCAGACCTTCGGCGGCAGCTATCTCGGCACCGGTACGTTGGTCGTGAGCGGGGGCGCTCTCACCTTCACCGCGGATCAATCGCTGGCCACGCTGCAGCTCAGCGGCGGCTCCCTCGCGGCCGGGGCGGGTCGCAGCGTCACGATCAACAGCCCGCTGCTTTGGAACGTCGGCACCGCTGCCCTGACCGGCGGCGGCACCTTCAACGCCAATGGCGGCGCGACGTTCGGCGGCAGCGCCTTCTCCGATCTTCTCGGCGGCAGCATCCTCAACCTCGCCAGCGGCCAGACGGCCCTGCACAACGGCAGCAATCAGATCCGCCTGGGCGGCGGCTCGAGCCTGCGCAATGCGGGCGTTTTCCAGGCCGACAACGATTCCGGCATCGCGGCGGCGGCGGGCAGCGGATCGGTCTCCAACAGCGGCACCTTCGTCCGCGCCAACTCCGGCGGACCCTACGCGATCGCGGTGCCCTTCGCCAACAGCAGCACGGTCAACGTGAACTCCGGCACGCTGCGTTTCGACGCCGGCTACACGCAGTCGGCCGGCTCGCTCAATCTGAACGGCGGCGCGCTCGGCGGCAGCACGCTGACGCTCAACGGCGGCGTGCTGACCGGCTTCGGCACCGTCTCCGCGGCGCTGCAGAACTCCGCGCAGATCACGCCTGCGCTGGTGGGCGGCGGCCTGCTCGTGAACGGCAACGTCTCGCTCCTGACCGGCTCGCAGCTGACCTTCAATCTCGGCGGGCTGACGCAGGGCAGTCAGTACGGCTTCCTCGGGGTCAATGGCTCCGTCACGCTCGGCGGCACGCTGGCGGTGTTCTTCACGGGCGGCTTCCAAAGCAGCGTGACCGGGGCGAACACCTTCACGCTGCTGACCAGCTCGAGCGCGCTGGCCGGCGCCTTCGCCAACATCGCCTCCGGCAGCCGCCTGCCCACGGGTGACGGCTTCGGCTCCTTCCTCGTCACCTACGCGGGCAACAGCGTGGTGCTGAGCAATTTCATCTCCGGGGTGGCGGCCGTCTGGACCGGCACTTCGGGCAACTGGAACGCGGGCGCGAACTGGTCCGGCGGCACGGTGCCAAACAGCGCCACGCTCGATGTCCTGATCGATTCCGGCCGCACCGGCGTGGCCTCGAACGTGTTGATGAACGGAAACTTCGCGGTGCGCGACCTGACCATCGATGCGGGCGACGCGCTGGCCATCGCGACCGGCTTCACGCTCACGATCAATGGCGTGCTGCGCAACGACGGCGCGATCAGCCTGCAAAGCGGCGCGGGTGCCACGCTGGCCTTCGTCAACGCCACCACGCTGACGGGCAGCGGCTCGCTCACCCTCGCCAGCGGCTCGGTGCTCAGCTCGCCTTCCGGTCTGACCAATGCGGCCGGCCACACGCTGGGCGGTACGGGCTCGATCACGGGGCCATTCACGAATCGGGGCACGGTCAACGCCAACGCGGGTACGCTGACCTTCAACAACGGCTTCAACCAGGATGCGGCCAGCGGCCAGCTCACGCTCGGCGGCGGGCAGGTCAGCGCGCCGACCCCGTTCATCATCGGCGCGGGCAGCGTGGGTGGTTTTGGGACGATCAGCGGCGGGCTCGACGTCAGCGGCACGCTCGCGCCCGTGGGCGGCGTGCTCAACGTCAACGGCGGCCCGCTGACCCTCCGCTCGGGCGCGACCTTCCAACTCACTCTCGCCGGAACCGTCGGCGGGACGCAGTACTCGCTGGCTAGCGTCAGCGGCGCCGTCGGGCTTGGCGGCACGCTCGCCGCCACGTTCGCGGGCGGCTTCGGCAGCGGGGTGCGCAATGCGGACGTCTTCAATTTCCTCAGCACCAGCGGCACACTCAGCGGCAACTTCGCCAACGTGCTGCCGGGCTCGCGCGTGAGCACGACCGACGGACTCGGCTCCTTCCTGTTCACCCGCAGCACCAACATCCTCACGCTGAGCGACTTCCTCGCCACCATCACCAATCCGCTCAGCGTCAGCTGGCTCACGGCCACGACCAACAACTGGACCAACGCGGCCAGCTGGAGCGGCGGGCAGGTGCCCAACGACACCGCCGCCGCCAACGGCACCGGCTACAACGTGACCATCGCCGCGACGGGTGCGCCCTACACCGTCTCGCTCAGCTCGGGCAGCTTTACGGTGCAGTCGCTCAACCTCAATTCCGCCAACGCCACGCTCGCGCTGGGCGGGGTCAATTTGCGCGCTCTCAACGGCTTCACCCTGCAGGCCGGCACGTTGACCATGAACGGCACCACGCTCCGCGGCAGCACCCTCGCCCTGACCGGCGGGCAGCTGGCGCCGAACTCCAGCGGCGGCAACATTCTCGATGGCCTCGCCGTGACCGGCACGCTCACGCTCGGCACCACCAGCGCCGCCCTGCGCCTGCAGAATGGCGCCACTCTGACGGGCACGGCCAACGTCTCCGGCGCCGGGGCGGTCCTGGGCTTCGAGCAGACGCGCACGCTGAGCGGGCTGACGGTCAATCTCGGCAGCGCCGGCACCACCGGCTTCCTCAGCATCGAAAGCACCAACACGGTCACGCTCGACAGCACGGTGGTCGTGCGCGGCGCCGGCGGGGTGGGCGGGGCACGCCTCATCGGCGGCAATCAGACGCTCATCAATCAGGGCAGCATCACGGCCGACCTCGCCGGCCAGTCGCTGATCATCAATCCGAACCTCAGCTTCGTGAACGCGGGCACGGTCAGCGCGCTGAATGGCTCCATCCTCACCGTCGGGGCCAGCGGGAGCAGCACGGTCACCAACACGGGCACGATCACGGCCAACAACTCCACCGTAAACTTCTCGGCCGATTTCACCGGCGCGGGCGTGGGCACGGTCAATGCCACCAACTCGACGCTCAATCTACAGGGCCAGTTCCGCACGGCCGGACTCGCCGGCATCAACCGCACTGGCGGGTCGATCACCCTCGGCGGCTCGCTCGACAACAGCGGGTCGACCTTCGCCTTCACGACCGCGCTCGGCTCCATCACCTTGGCCAACGGCTTGGTCAGCGGGGGCTCGGTCAACGGCGCCTCCAATCCGTTCCTTTTCAATTCCGGCGGCAGCAATCGCTTCAACGGCGTGGCGGTCTTCAACGGGCTCACGCTCGGTCAGACCAGCTCGACCCTGCGGCTCTCGGGCGGCTCCACGCTCGCCGGCTCGGTCGTTCTCTCGGGCAGCGGCGCCACGCTCGGCATCGAGCAGTCGGGCACGCTCGACGGCTTCACGGTCGACCTCGGCAGCGCGGGGATCTCGGCCTTCTTCTCCATCGAGAGCACCAACACCCTCACCCTCGGCCCCGGCGTGAGCATCCGCGGCGTCGGCGGAATCGGGTCGGCCCGGATCATCAGCGGCACTTCCACGCTCATCAACCAGGGCTTCATCACGGCCGATCTCTCCGGCCAGGCGCTGACCATCAGCGCCAACAACTTCACCAACCAGGGCACGCTCGGCGCGCTCAACGGCGCGACGCTCAACGTCGGTAACGCCACCTCCCAGGTCTACAGCAACTCCGGGGTCATCGGGGCCAACAACAGCACGCTGGTCTTCGGGGCCGACTTCACCGGCAGCGGCTTGGGGACGGTGAATGCCACCAACTCGACCGTCACGCTGGCCGGCAATTTCCTGACCTCGGGCCTCGGCGGCATCAACCGCACGGGTGGTGTGCTGCAGCTGACCGGCTTCCTCGACAACACGGGCAACACGCTCGGACTCGTCTCCAGCCGCGGCATCATCCAGCTCAACAGCGGGCGGGTGCTCGGTGGCACCATCGACAACTCCGCCGGCCAGGCTTTCGAGTTCAGCTCCACCGCCAGCAACCGCTTCGATGGCGTCAGCGTGACGGGGGGGCTGCAGATGTCCCTCACGGGCTCCCTCCTCGTGCTGCTCAACGGCAGCCAGATCGGCGGGCCGGTCACGCTCAATGGCCCCGGCGCGAATCTGGCGGTCAACCAGACCGCCACCATGCAGCTGCAGGTCGCGCTCGGCACGGCCGCCACGCAGGCCTTCCTCTCGATCGAAGGCACGAACACGCTCACGCTCGCCAGCGGTTCGCTGATCCGCGGTGCCGGCGCGGTCGGCTCCGCGCGGGTCTTCTCGGGTACGAGCACGCTGATCAACGGCGGCTCCATCGAGGCCGACACCGCCGGCCAGACGCTGACGCTCAATCCGAACGTCCTGATCAACAACGGCACCCTGGCCGCCCGCAACGGCGGGACGCTCACCATTGCCAGCGCCACCGCCTTCACCAACAACGGCAGCATCCTGGTCGATGCCGGTACGCTCAATTTGCCCGGTTCGTACGGGCCCGCCCTGCTCGCGGCCATCGCCGGACAGAACGGCGGCGTGATCAATCTCTCCGGCACCCTCAACAACACCGGCCAGACCACCACGCTGCCGGCGGCCGGCGGCGCTTTCACGCTGGCGGGCGGAACGATCCGGGGCGGTGCGCTCCTCGCCGCTCCGAACGCGGGCGCGGCGCCGCTGCTCTTCACCACCTCCACGCTCAACATCCTCGATGGCGTGGCGCTCGACGGCGCCTTCACGCTCGGCCCGAGCCAGACGGTGCGGCTGCAGAACGGCAGCATCATCACCGGTAGCTTCAGTCTCGCCGGCGCGAGTTCGACGCTGTCGATCGAGCAGACGGCCACGCTGAGCGGACCTCTCGCCATCACGCTCGGGGCGAACTCGGCGGTTCTGGGCATCGGCGGGGGCAACACCTTCACCATCGGTGGCATGACCACGGTGGCCGGCTTCGGTCAGGTCGGGCCCACCCTCTTCGGCGGCGGCACGAATCACCTCGTCAACCAGGGCGTGCTGAGTGCCAACGTGGCCGGTCAGACGCTGGCCATCTCGCCCAACGGCACCTTCGTGAACCAGGGCGTGGTCGACGTCGGGGCCGGCGCGATCCTGACCTTCAGCACGAACTGGACGAACGGCGGCACCATCACGGTCGCCAGCGGCGGCACGCTCAACCTGAACGGGACCTACCTCGGCACCGCCTTCGGCTCGATCACCAATTCGGCCGGCACCATCAATCTCGGGGGCACCTTCAACAACGCCGGCCTGACCACCACGCTGCCGGCCAGCGCCACCGCCTTTGTGCTCAACGGCGGCACGATCACGGGCGGCACGCTCAATGTGGCACCGGAGGCAGGCGCCGCCGCGCTGGGCTTCTCGAGCAACTCCAACAACATCCTGAGCGGCGTGGCGGTGAATGGCACGCTCACGCTCAACGCCTCGCATTCGCTCCGCTTCAACAGCGGCACCGGGGTCGCGGGCGCGATCAACCTCACCGGCGCGAACTCCACGCTTTCACTGGAGCAGACCAGCACGCTGGCGCTGGTCACGCTCAATCTGGGCGCGACCTCCGCCACGGTTGGGGTCGGGGGCGGCAACACCATCACCATCGGCGGCAGCGCCCTGGTGCGCGGCTTCGGCGCCATCGGTGGCACCATCTTCGGCGGCGGCACGAACTCGCTGGTCA
Organism: Verrucomicrobiota bacterium; assembly: GCA_018240025.1. GTDB lineage: Bacteria > Verrucomicrobiota > Verrucomicrobiia > Chthoniobacterales > SZAS-18 > SZAS-18. Next base: position 71,671 of record JAFEGM010000074.1, on the reverse strand, counting down.
ATCAGGGCACCATCGCGGCGGACGTCAGCGGTTCGACGCTGCTGATCAATCCGAACGGCACCTTCACCAACAGCAACCTCCTCCAGGCCAGCGGCGGTGGCGTGCTCACGCTCAACACCGCCTGGAACAATGCGGTCGGCACAATCTCGGTCGGCACGGGTTCGACGCTCAACCTCGGCGGCACGTTCAGCGGCAACGCGCTCGGTACGATCAACAACAGCGGGGGCACCGTGAACATTACCGGGGCCTTCAACAACACGGGTCTGACCACCACGCTGCCCGCCTCGGCCGGGACCTTCACGCTCAACGGCGGCACCATCACCGGCGGCACGCTCAATGTCGCGCCGAGCTCCGGCGCGGCCGGGCTGGCCCTTACGGGTAGTTCCAACAACATCCTCTCCGGGGTTCGCGTGGTCGGCGACCTGACGCTCGGCAGCGCCTCGACGCTGCGCCTCAATAGCGGGAGTACCTTCCAGGGCAATGTCACGCTCGGCGGGGCCAACGCCTCGGTCTCCGTCGAGCAGACCGCCACCTTCGCCGGCCCGCTCACCCTCAACCTCGGCGCGACCTCGGTCACCTTCGGCGTCGGCGGGGGCAATACGCTCACCCTCGGCAGCGCGGTCACCGCGCGCGGCTTCGGCGCGCTCGGCGGCACCATCTTCGGCGGTGGCACGAACTCGCTGGTCAATCAGGGCACCATCGCGGCCGACGTCGGCAGTTCGACGCTGCTGATCAATCCGAACGGCACCCTGACCAACACCGGCACTCTGCAGGCCAGCAACGGCGGCGTGCTCACGCTCAATACGGCCTGGAACAACGCGGGCGGCACGATCTCGATCGGTGCAGGTTCCGTGGTCAACCTCGGCGGCACCTTCACCGGCACCGCGCTGGGCACGATCAACAACAGCGGCGGCACGGTCAACATTACCGGCGCCTTCAACAACACCGGCCTGACCACCACGCTGCCCGCCTCGGCCGGGACCTTCACGCTCAGCAGCGGCACGATCACCGGCGGCACGCTCAATGTCGGCGGGAGCGCGGCCGCCCTCTCGTTCAACAGCAGCTCGACCAACCAGCTGAGCGGCGTCGCAGTGGTCGGCAATCTCAGCCTCCCGACGAGCAGCACGGTCCGCCTGAACAGCGGGGCGTCGATCACCGGCACGGTCGATCTCCCCGGCTCGGCCACGGTCTCCTACGAGCAAACCGCCACGGTGAGCAATGCGACCTTCAACCTCAACGGCAGCTCCAATTCGATCGGCATCGGCGGCGGCAACACGCTGACCCTCGCGGCCACCACCTTCGTGCGCGGGGCGGGCCAGTTCGGTCTGGCCATCTTCGGCGGCGGCACGAACCAGCTGGTCAACCAGGGCACGCTGACGGCCGATGTCGCCGGTCTCGCACTGACCGTGAACCCCAACGGCGCCTTCACCAACAGCGGCACGATCAACGTGCTCAACGGCGGCATCTTCACGCTCGCCGGCGGCGCGGCCTCGACCTCCCCGGGCTCCATCGTCGTGACCAACGGCACGCTCAATCTCAACCGGACGATCAACGTCGCCAGCCTGACTGGCGGCACGGCCACGATCGGCATCCAGGTCGCGAACGACGTCACGGCGCCCAACGGCTTCGCCTTCAACGGTGTCTCGGGCACGACCGCGACCGACGGCGGCTCGCTCACGCTCAACACGCCGGGCCTGACGCTCGGAGTCGGCGCAGGTCAGATCAATGGCCTGACCGCGAACGGCGGCGATTCCTCGGCCGGTGCGGGCGGCAGCGGCGGTTCGATCACGGTCTCGACCTCGGCGACCGATCTCAACGTCAACGCCAATATCGACGCCACCAGCGGTGCGAGCGCCTCAGCCACGGGCGGCAACGGCGGGTCGGTCACGCTCAATGCCAACGGCGGCAGCAACGCGGTCAACGTGACCAGCCGGATCCGCGTCTCCGACAGCACGGCCGGCCGGCGCAGCTCGCGCGGCGGTAACATCAGCATCAACAGCGCGCGCGCCACCGGCACGGCCATCAACATCTCGTCCACCGCCCAACTGCACGCTCTGCTCGACGCCGCCGCGCCCGGGCCCGGCGGCACCATCAACATCGTGGCCACCGGCAACAGCGGCTCGAACATCGCGGTGGCCGGCAACGTGCGGGCCGATCGCGGCACGGTCCAGATCCGCCACAACGGCAACGGCGGCACCGTCAACGTGGCCAGCACGGCGTCCGTCCGGGCCGACGTGGTCAAGATCGGCGCGCTCGGCAACAACGGCATCCTGACCATCGCGGGCGGCACGTTCGATGCCGACACCACCATTCGTCTCTACGCCACCGGCTCGAACGGCCAGGTGCTCTTCACCGGCAACACCACCCTGCAGGGCACGAGCGTGAAGCAGATCGCCGGCCAGACCGTGACCATCCAGAACGGCGTGCAGGTCAACGTCCTCGGCACCGGCCCGGCCCAGGTCTTCACGAACGTGCCCAACTACAGCGGCAGCGGCGGCAACGGCAGCACCACCGGCACCTTCACCGGCCAGGGCGCGACCACCCAGCCGCTCGGCAATGCGCCGGGGTTCTGAGCGGGCCGGCGCCTGACCGGTTCAGCGTCCCGTGCTCACGGTGTGCCCAGGAACTTCTGCGGCGCCGTGACCGTGCCGCTGCCGCTGACCGTGCAGGCCACCGCGATGCCGGCGTTGATGGCGACGCCGCCGTTGCGCACGGCCCGGCAATTCTGGGCCGTGCCGTTGACCAGCAGGGCCTGAGTTCCGGTCGAGCTGATGGCGGTGCAGTTCTGCGCCTGGCCCGCGGAGAGGCCCGTCCCAGACGTGCTGGTGCCCGTGCAGTTGAGGGCGGTGTCGGTCTGCAGCCCGATCCCGCTGGTGCTGACGCCGGTGCAATTCGTGGCCGTGTCGGAGGCGAAAAGCCCTGCGGCGCTGACGGATTGGCCGCTCGAGTTGCTGGCCACTTCGGCGGTGATGCCGTTGCCGGCGCCCGAGCTGATGCCCCGGCAGCCCTGCACGACGACGCCACTGATGCCCGCAAGACCGCTGTTCCGCACCGTGCAGTTGGTCACGACGTTGGCCACGATCCCCCGGACCGCGCAGGTCTCGACGGTGCAGCGCTCCACTACGACCGAGGAGTCGGTCGTGAAGTCGATGCCATACTGGCCCACGCCCGAGACCGAGATGTCGCTGACCCGCACATTGTTCGGCACGTTCACGGCATACACCCCGCCCAGGAATCCCACCTGCACGTAGCTGGCCCCGCTCCCGGTCGTGCCGCCGCGGATGTGGCCGTTGCGGACCGTCAGGTTGCGGATGGAGCCCGAGATGTGGACAGCATTGCCGCTGGCCGGATTGGCCGTCGAGCTGATGGTGTAGCCGTTGAGATCGAGCGTGACGTTTTCCACGCTGATGCTGATGGCATTCCCCGAAGTGACGGCGAGATTGGCGGTCAGGTAGTAGCTGCCCGACTGGGTGATGTTGAAGGGCGCGGTCGAAATGGGGATGCGCGACTCGATCTGATCGAGCGTCTTCATCGTTCCCGCCGGGGGGCCGGAAGGAATGAGGCCGCCCTGGCCGAGGGCCGCCAGCGGCGAGAGGGTTAGAAGGAGTAGCGCGGAGGAGGAGCGGAGGAAGTTCTTGAAATACACGGAGAAGGGTTGGACTTGGGGCATTACGTCTTCTCGGCGCGCGAAGTTCAAATCTCCGTGTCATAGGAGGGTCCCTCAGCAAAAGGTTTGCCGCACGATCGCCTGCACGTGGTCCGGGGCCGGTAGCTGATTCCCGTAGAACGTCTTGGAGTTGATGGCCTGCACCTGTCCGTCGGCCTTGTGCACCGTGCCCACCCAGGCGCCAGCCGGCAGCTGGCCGGTGCGGCGGCGCACGAATTCGAAATGCGTGAGATTGAGGTTCCAGGAGCGGTGGGTGACCGCATTCCCCTCGACCAGAATGAGGACGGATTCGGTCTCGGCCAGGGGGAACGGAGCAGGTGGCGGCTGCATGCAGTTCCGCTGCTCGGCCGACTTGCCGTTCCGACAACCTCGGGGTGTGTCAACCTGTGTCTGACGCCGGCAGTGGGGGCTAAGCCATCCTCCGCCACCGCCACCGCAGCAGGCCGACGCCCAGACCGAGCGCGAGGCCGGCGATCGTGCTCGGTTCGGGGACGATCTGTGGGGAGAAAACGATATCGTCGAACTGGAAGCGTCCCACGGGTTGGTCGCGCGCGAAGCGGAGCTCAAGCACCTGCCCTGCGAACGGCGTGATGTCGGCGCCGTAGCGATCTCCTCCCAGTGAGATGAGCGTGAGGGTCGTCCCGCCGAGGGACACCGAACGGCCCGTGCTGAAGGGGCTGCTGGAAAAAAACAGGGAGCGCGAACCCATCGGCACCAAGCCGGTCTGCGAGAAGGCGGCCGTGCGCCCGTCCAAGCTGCTATACAGAATCTCCGCCGAGTAGGAAGTGTCCGCGGCGGTATAGCCCGGCCCGCGCAGCACCTGGGCGGGAGTGCCAAGGGTATACGTGTTGAACAGGACCGCCGGACCAAAGGGAACGCCGTTTCCGTTCGTGACCGTCCAGCCGGGAAAGGCGAGGGCTGGATCGACTAGGCCGGCTGGGGTGGAGGGCGGCAGCAGCGTGGCTTCGAAGTCCAAGTTCTGGAACGCCTGTCCCGAGGCGTTGGCCACGATCGCCGCCGCCAGGCAGCACCCAAAAAACAGATTTGTCGGCATCGCGCGATCTCAGCAAATTCTGCCGCTCTGACAACGAACAACTTCTCGGTCACAAATGCTGTTGGACGAGCTCTCTTTCCGCCATGTCTTCCCGTATAGACTCTTCCACAGCCGCCGAACCGGTGGGCCCCTATCCGCACGCCCGCCGGGTCGGGAATCTGCTCTTTCTTTCGGGGGTCGGCCCCCGCCAGCGAGGCACGAAGCGGATTCCGGGTACGACCTACTCGGACGACGGCCAGCCGCTCGATCACGACATCGAAGCTGAGATGCGTTCCTGCTTCGCCAACGTGCGCAGCGTGCTCGAAGCGGCCGGTTCCAGCTGGGAGTGCATCGTCGATGTGACCGTCTTCCTGACCCACCTGCAGCGCGACTGGGCGACCTACAGCCGGGTTTACGCGGAGTTTTTCCCGCCGGGGCCGCAGCAGCCCTGCCGCACGACCTGCGAGATCTCGGCGCTGCCGCAGGGCGGCGATGCGCCCATCCACTTCGAAGTGAAGATCATCGCCACCGTTCCATGAGCTCGGAGGTCGTCCTGCCCGAGCCGCTGCATCGGCTCTTCGAGGAAGGCCGGCGGCTCCCGCGGCCCAAACCCACCCGGGGCTATCAGGCCGGCCTGCTGGTCGGCACGATGGTCGTGCTGCTGCTCCCGCTCGTCTATGCAGCCTTCGCAGGTCTGGTCGGCTGGGGCCTGTACGTCTACGCGCAGGATTATTTTGTGCGCATCGCTTCCCTGGGGCCTGCAGGGCGCTTCGCCTGGGTCATGCTGCTGCTGGCCTGTGTGCCGCTGGTGGCAGGATTCTCGGTCCTGTTTGCCCTGCTGAAGCCGGTCTTCGCGCCGCGCCCACGGCGCCAGCAGCCGCTGACCGTTCAGGCCCGGGACGAGCCGCTCTTCGTCGCGTTCGTCCAGCGGATCAGCCGGCTGCTCGGAGCCCCCGCGCCGCGGGAGATCCGGCTCGATTGCCGGGTCAATGCCTCGGCCGAACTGCGCGGAGGGGCTCTTTTCTTGAATCTCGGTCTTCCGCTGGTGGCGGGATTGTCGATGCGACAACTGGCGGGAGTGACCGCGCACGAGTTCGGCCATTTCCGACAGGGTGGAGCGATGCGCCTAAGCTATCTGATCCGCCGGATCATCCACTGGTTCGTCGACGCCGTACACCGTCGCGATGTCTGGGACGAGTGGCTGGAGGAGCAGTCGGAGAGCGAATCTTTCGGCGTCATCTTCCTCACCCTTTGGGCTCGCGGTGCCGTGGGACTGACCCGGCTGCTGCTCAACTGCCTGCTCCACCTCGGGCTGGCGGCCGGCGGCTTCCTGCTGCGGCAAATGGAGTTCGATGCGGACCGGGCGGAAGTCGCCGTGGCGGGCAGCGCCGGGTTTGGCGCGTCGTCCCGCCGTCTGGTCGAGTTGGAGGCTGGCGCGGTCCGGGCCTACCGGGAGGCGGAGAGGCTTTGGGAGGGGCGGCTGCAGCTGCCGTCGAACCTGCCCTTGGCCATCGTGCAGCAGGCCAACGTGCTCGGGGCTCGGGAGCGGGCCGAGATCGAGCGTGAACTGGCGGATTCAGATACCGGCTGGTTCGACTCGCATCCGGCCACGGGCCAGCGAATTTCGCGCGCCGAGGCGCTCGGCGAGCCCGGCCTGTTCGACGCCGACGCGCCGGCCGTGGACTTGCTCCGGAACTTCGAAACGCTGGGCCGGTTCGTCAGCCTGATCCACTACGAAGACGACCTCCGGCTGCCGGTGCGGCAGGACGTGCTGGCGCCCGTGGCCGGATCGGTGCGGGCGGCTCCGCAGGCGATCGCGACCGTCCCTCTGCCGGCCGTCGCTCCGCCCGCCACGCTCAAGCTGAACGTGCCTGTCTGGCGCGGAAAACCTGAAGCGGCCGCGGCCCCGGAGCCGCCGCCCGCCCAACCGGGCGGCTGAGGGCGGGTCGTCCGCTTGGTCCTCCGCAGACTCCCGCGAGCTCAGTGGGCGCCCCGAGTGGCGGCTCAGCAGGCGCTCCGACCTTCGCGCGCCCGCGAATCGTCGGCATGACCAGCGAGCCAACCTCTCATTTGGACGAGTGCATCGAGCACTGCCAGGAATGCCATCGGACCTGCCTCGAATCGTTCTTCGAGCATTGCCTCAATGCCGGCGGGAAGCACCTGGAAAGCGTAGACGTGCGCTTGATGATGGACTGCGCCCAGATCTGTCAGGTGAGTGCGGACTTCATGCTGCGCGGTTCGGCGCATCACACCCACATCTGCCGCGAGTGCGCGGAGATCTGCTCCGCCTGCGCCCAGAGCTGCGAAGCGGTCGGCGGCATGGAGGAGTGTGTGCAGGCCTGCCGCGACTGCGCGGAAAGCTGCCGGGCGATGGGCGAGATGAGGTAGTCGGCGCCTTCCCGACTTCGCTGGCCGGAAGGCCGGGCTATCCAAGCGTCTCAGTACACGTCGCGCCGATACCGCTTCGTCGCCCGCAAGTTCTGCACGAAGGCGGCCGCGTCCTCGTGGCTCTTGCCGCCGTGGACCTCGGCGATCTTGACCAAGGCATCGTCCACGTCCTTGGCCATGCGCTTGGCATCGCCGCAGACGTAGAAGTAGGCCCCGAGTTCCAGCCACTTCCAGACCTCGGCTCCCTGCTCCAGCAGGCGGTGCTGAACGTAGATCTTCTCCTTCTGCTCGCGGGAAAAGGCGGTGTCGAATCGATGCAGCGTGCCCTCGTGCTGGAACTGCTCCAGCTCGGGGCCGTAGAGGAAGTCGACCTGCCGGCCCTGCGAGCCGAAGAAAAGCCAGTTCTGCCCCCGCGCGCCGGTGATCTTGCGTTCCTGGAGGAAGGCCCGGAAGGGCGCGATCCCGGTGCCCGGACCGACCATGATGATCGGCGTGCTCGGATCCTCCGGCAGGCGGAAATGCTTGGCCGTATGGACGAAGAGCGGCAGCGGCGTGGCTCCGACTTCGGAACGCTGGGCGAGGAAGGTGGAGCAGACGCCTTTGCGCTGCCGGTCGCGCTGTTCGTAAAGTACCGTAGCGACGCAGAGGTGGACCGAATCCGGATGCGCCTTCTGGCTGGAGGCGATGGAGTAAAGCCGCGGCTGCAGCTTGCGCAGCAGCGGCACGAGCTCGACCGCGCTGAACCCGACGTCCGGGTAGTCGAGCAGGAGGTCGATGAACTCGCGCTCCTCGATGAAGGCGTTCAGTGCCTCCTTGCGCTCGGGCTCGGCCGCCATGGCCTTCAGCTCAGGGTCGTTGGCGCGCGCGCCGATCGCCTCGACCATCTTTTTGTCCGTGGCCGTGATCTGGCAGAGGTGCGTCAGCGTGTGCCGGAGCGAGGCCGTGCCGCCATCGGCCGTCGTGACCGCTTCGTCGCCCGAGAGCTGCAGGCGCTGCAGAATCTCGTCGACCAGCGCCGGGTCATTCTGCGGAAAGATGCCGAGGGAGTCGCCCACCTCGTACGCCAGCCCCGAGCCCTGCAGGTCGATCTCGTAATGGCGCGTGTCCTTGCCGACCCCGTCGGCACAGAGCGAGCGGTTGACGGTCAACTTGCCGGGGAACGGGTTCTTCCGGTTGAAGAGCGAGGCGGGATTCGACATGGCGGGGCGGAGGCTAGCGTGCCGGAAGGAAAAAACCAACGGGCAGAGTGTCCGCAGATTCGACGGATTATACGCAGATTATTACTTGGAGGACGGTTTGCGATAGCTATCATGTAAATATGCTTTACGTGCCTGACCAGATTCAAACAGATGAGCAAACTTACGCCGTGATAGGAGCCGCGATGGAGGTTCATCGAGAGCTGCGGGCCGGCTTTCTCGAGTCGGTCTATCAGGAATCCTTGCAGATTGAATGTGAACTCCGTGGGATTCCCCTCGAACGCGAAAAACACCTTCCACTGCGCTACAAACAGAAAACCCTCCAGGCCCGCTTTCGGGCGGACTTTGTCTGCTACGGATCACTGTTGGTGGAATGCAAGGCTCTGCCCTCGCTTGGGAACGTCGAACTGGCACAAGTGCTCAACTATCTGCGCTGTCTCGGCTTCGAGCGCGGGCTGCTGCTGAATTTCGGAACCCGATCCCTCCAGTATCGGCGGGTGATTTGGACCGACCAGCCTTAGCCACTCTAATCTGCGTCGATCCCATGAATCTGTGGACTTTTCCCGATTCCCCCTAACGCGCTGCAGCATCCGATCCGACCACCAGCCGCGCGATTTGGTAGAGATAACCCGCCGCGCGGATGGCCCGGACGGCGGCCCGGAGGCAGGCATTGCGCTGAAAGGTCAGCGCGCTGAGCAACGCGAGGAGGGCCTGGGCGATCAGCTTGAGGAGGTTGGCGAGGAAGCGACTGGCCAGGAAGGCGGGGGAATGCTGGCCGCGCTCCAGGACGGCGGAGCGGCCGTTGTCGAAGGCGTGGCGGGCCACGTAGCGAAAGGCGGTCCGCGTGGCGGGCATCTGGTGCTGGACCTCGGCCGCCGGGGCGAACCAGATTTCCAGGCCGGCGCGGCGGAGACGCGCGATCATCTCGCTGTCGCCGCCCGAGAGAAGCGAGCCGCCCTTGCGGTCGAGGTCGGTGCGGAAGAGTCCGTGCTCGGCGAAGACGGCGCGGCGAAAGGCCAGATTCGCACCCATGGGCGACGAGCGATCCCCCACCGGCCCGAGATCGGCCCGGAAGCGGAGGGGGCGATGCCAGGTGCGCACATACTCCGGCATCCCCTCCGGAAAGACCGGGATGACCTCGCCGCCGAGCGCCCCCAGGCGGCGCGCGGTGAGGTCGGCCAGGAGCGGCGCGCTCATCTGCCGGACCCAGTCGGGACGGACGAGGATGTCGTCGTCGCCGAAAATGAGCACCTCGCCCCGGGCCTCGGCGATGGCCCGGTTACGCGCGTGATTGAGCCCCTGCGCCGGCTCCCGGAGGTAGCGCGGCGGCGGCACGGAACCGGCGAACTCGGCCACGGCGGCGGGCGTGTCGTCGGTGGAGGCGTTGTCGATCACCAGCAATTCCCACTCGGCGGGCGGGAAATCCTGTCGGGCCAGCGTGGCCAGCGTCTGGCGCAGGATGGCGGCGCGATTGTACGTGGGAATGGCCACCGTCACGCGGGGAACGGGAGCGTCGGCGGGCATGGCGGCAGGAAACGCACTTCGCGCCCGCCGGCAACCGGCGCATCTTTCCCTTGCATTCGCCGGTTTCCAAGGCAGCTTCCCACCCGCATTGATGGCCCCATCGACTAGCGGTTAGGTCACAGCCCTCTCAAGGCTGCAGCACGGGTTCGATTCCCGTTGGGGTCGCCATCTTCGCCCTCGCTGTTGGCGTACGAGCTGCTTCCTTCGCTGCGGATGTCTCCGTCGCCCACTCTTCTCCCGCAAACGCGCAGCGGGCGTACCTTTCTGATCGCCGCCTGCCTGCTCGGGGCGCTCGGCATGGCCCAGGTGGTGGCACTCGGCTGGCATCTGGCGGCCGGCTCCAGTCGTCCGCGCCCGGCGGAGTTGCCGGCCCTGCTGGCCCGCGAGACCGAGCCCCCGCCGTTTGCGGCCCTCACGCCGCCGCCGGGAACGTCGGCCAAGGCCGCCAGCACCCCGCCAGCCACGGCGACGCTGCCGCAGATCACCTTGGTGCCCGCGCCTGCCCCGGCCTTCGCGGCCACCCCGCCACCGCGGCCGCAGGTCAATCCGCGCGACCTCCTCGGCCAGGCGCGGCAGCTGCGCATTCGCGGCGACATGCGCAATGCCCTGGCCCGTCTGCGCGAAGCCCAGGTCAGCGAGCCGAACAATGCCGACATCATCGCGGAGATCGCCACCTGCTACGAGCAGATGAGCCAGCTCGAACGGGCCATCGAGCAGTGGCAGCGCATCTACGACATGGGCGAAGCGGCCGGTCCCGCCTTCCAGCTGGCCGAGATCAAGCTCCGCACCGGCATTGCCGGACCGCCGCCGTCGGTGCGCGAGAAGCGCGAGACCGACCCCACCGGGGCCAACGCGGCCAATCCCGAGCGGGAGACGAAGGTCGGCATCGTGGATGTCAGTCTGGCCGAGATCCAGGATCCGACGGCCGAGAAGCGCCTCAGCCTCAAGATCACGCTCAAGACCCGACCCGGGCGCTACGTCGACTCGAACAAAGTGGCCATCCAGGCCTACTTCTACGACTTGGTGGACGGACGGACGGTGACGCTGACCAATGCGGAAACGGCCTCCGAATGGCTGACCAATCCGAATGCCTGGGACGAAGCGACTTCGCAGGTGCTGGAGGCGGTTTATTTCCGCCCGAAGGTCACGGCCGCCCCGGTGCCGACGCCGCCGAAGGCGCGTCCCAAGCGCGGGCCGAAGGGCGTTCCGTCCAACGAGCCACCAGTCCCCGAGTTTGCCGATACGGCCGCGGCGGGAGGAGAAAAGCGCGAGTACGCCGGCTACATCGTCCGCGTGTACTACGATCGCGAATTACAGGATCTGCGCGCGGAGCCGAAGGCGCTCCTCGAACAGTTCCCGGCCGAACAGGTGCTCGGCACGGAGTAGTCCGCACTCTCCGAGTGCGGCTCGTCCGCAAAGCGCAGGAGCGTTAGTCCACTCTCCGACCGCGGCTTGCTTTCCAAGGCAGGTTAACTGATGACCGTCGGGCCCGCTGGCGGACCCGACGGTTGGTTCGCGGCCTGCGCCTCTACGGGAGCTCGTAAACCTCGACGATGGCATTGCCGGTCGTCGCGTTCTTCCCGCGCACGATCGCCGTGTATGAGCCGGGCCCGAGGGTGACGATCATGGCGGCTTCCGCCGGGTCGGTCGGGGCAAAGCCCGAAGCCGCGATCTCGGCCTGTTGGGTGCTCTGCCAGTTGTCGTTGGTGCCCAGCAGAGTGGGCCCGGCGTTCAGCTCGATCATGGGATCGGCCAGCACGTTCGGCACCTGGAAGGCCGCGAGGGACGGCCCCAGCGAGCGCACCAGGAAGCGCCTGGGCGTGGTGCCACCGACGACGAAGCCGCCGATCATCACGCGATCGCCCGTGCCGACCTGACCGCGGGTCGAGAGATTGACCAGGCGAATCGGCGGCGGACTGAAGGGGCCGATCTCATACACCTCCACCAGGCAATTGCCCACGCCGCCGTCCTTGCCGCGGACGATGGCGGTGTAGGTGCCCTCTGAAAGGGTGGCCACGAGCGCGCTTTCCAGCGGATTCGACGGAATGAGGCCGGCGGTCGCCAGATCGGCTCCCTCCAGGCCTCCGAGGGTCGTGTAATTGTCGTTCGTCGCGACCAGCGCGCCGGCAGCGTCGCGCAGTTCGAGCGTGGGATCGGCCATGACGTCGGCCACCCCGAAGTTGGCCAGGGTCGGCCCGATGGCGCGGATGGCGATGCGCTGGGCTCCGGCGCGGACCGCGAAGCCCGCGATCGGCACATTGTCCCCGGTGCCGGCGAAGAGCCGCGTCGAAACGTTCCGCAGATACGCCGCGCGTGGGGTGGGCGTCGGCGTCACGGTCGGGGTCGGTGTGGCGGTCGGGCTCGGTGTCGGCGTCGGCGAGGGCGTGGCTGTGGGAGTCGGCGTCGGCGAAGGCGTTGGGATCGGAATCGGCGTGGCGGTCGGCAGCGGTACCAGCGGCGAGCCCTTCAGCAGCACGACCGAGAAAGGCACCTTCTCGGCCGGCTGGGCGAACGCACCGGTGAGGTAGACGCGCCCGTCGGTTTCGAAGGAGATGTCCGCCTGGTCTGCGCCGAAATCGACCCACTCGACCGGGAAGGAAGCGGTCGCGTCGACCGAGCCGTTGACGTTGAGGCGGACGATGCCCGGCACGGCGGTGCCGTTGAAGCGGTCGAACAGTCCGATCAGCCAGATCTTCCCGTCCGGCGCAATGCGCACGCGATGAATGCGGGCGGGCAGTCCGTTGGCGCGGGCAGTTCCGGTGCCGGCGTTGAAGGCGGGATCGAGGCTGCCATCGCCGCGCACCTTCACGATGCCCGGCGCGGGGATGGGGGTGGGGTTCCCGAAGTAGCTGACTTCGGTAAAGGCCCCGGCAGCGACGATGGAGCCGTCCGGGCCGAGGTCCACGGCTTCGAAGCCGGTGGAATCGTAGCGATAGACGGCGCCATTGATACTGTTGATCGGCACGGCCACCGAAGGTCCCGAGAACGCGGGGTCGAAGCTGCCGTTCGGCAGCAGGCGCGAAAGAAAGGACGGGTAGGTGGAGAGGTTGGGGGCGATGAACTGGCTGGTCACGAGCAGCCGCCCCTCGGGATAGGCGGCGTGGACGACGATCCCTCCGACGTAGATGGCGCTGATGGTGTCCCCGTCTCGAACGATCTGTTCGTAGCCCGTCGGTCCGGCCCAGGTGGTGTCGGTGGTGCCGTCCGGTTGCAGCCGGCGCAGTCCGGGCACGCCATCGAGCACGGCCTGGAAGTCGGCGAGTGTGCGACCGAGCAGGAGCTTACCATCCGGAGCGGTGAAGACCGTCGCGTTCGACGAGACCGCCGGCGTTGGGTTGAGGGTTGCCTCGACCCTGCCATTGGTCGCCAGGCGGACGAGCTTGGTGGGCCCGACGATGGCCGGGACCGTGAAGTCCTCGTTGTACGTGGCGAAGATGCGACCGATCGCGTCCGTCGAGGCGGAGAGGGTCTGCTGCCAGAGGGCAATCCCGGGGCCCAAAAAGGTGGGATCGGCGGTACCGGCGAGTTGGAGACGTACGAGCGGCGTGCCCGTCCTGCTGCCGAGGCGGTCAATGGTGCCGTAGGCGACCCGGGCGCCCGCCTGCAGGGCGAGGCGCACCGAGTAGGATTCGCGCTCGAGCGAGGGCGGCGTGAAGCCGAGCGCCGGACCCAGTGTGCCGTCGAACATGTACAACGACGGCATCGTCCCGCCGCCATCGAGCGTGACGCGACCGTTCAGGGTGCCCGTGGCGAGAACGAACGTCCCGTTAGGCCGCCGCCCCAAGCTGTGACTGCTGAAGGTCGGAGAGGTGAAACCGAGCGAATTGTTGGTGAAGAACGTGGCTTCGACGCCGCCGTTTGCGCCGACGCGGGCGACGAACTGGCCCGCCACTATGAGCCGGTTGTCCGACAGGACGAAAGCGGAGCGCGGACGGGCGCCGAAGCTCCCGCCGCCCAGGTTGGTGGCGACGAAGGTGGTGTCGACGGCGCCGGTCATGGTCAGGCGCAGCATCTGCGAACTGAAGCCGCCCACGCGGTAGCCCAGGCCGCAGAGTACGATCTTGCCATCCGACTGCAGCGCGATGGCGCTGGTGTTCGGCGACTGGATGACCGTGTTGTTCGGCGGCACGAAAGTGTTGTCGATATCGCCGGTGGACGTCAGCCGCACGATGCCGCGCTTGCCGCCGAAGTTGAAGGTGCCGCCGACGAGGATGAGTCCATTGCTGTCGGTCACGGGCTCTGTCTGAATCCCGGACACGAAGAGTGGCGTGAAAGTCGAATCGATGCTGCCGTCGGTATTCAGCCGAATCAGCCCGTTGGCGAAGACATCCGTGAGCACGACGGCCAGAATCTTCCCGCTGGTCGTCTCCCGCATGAGCGTGATCGGGCCGCGAAAGCGTGGCGTGTTGAAAGTGGGATCGATGCTGCCATCCGGCAGGACGCGGAAGAGTCGCTCGGTCGAACCGTCCGATGTAGACTCGCCGGCCAGCACGCCGCTGACGATGAGGCGGTCCGAAGAATCGACCATGATCGCGCGCACCGCCGCGAACTGACGGCCGACGACGAAGGTCGGATCGATCGCGCCGGTCGCTCCACTGATTCGGATGACCCGGCCGAGTCGCTGGCCATTGGCGCCCGTCAGATCGCCGGAGACGTACACCCGATCCTGCGAATCGGGCCGAGCGCGCGTCGCGCTGGCGGGATCCGAAAGCAACTGTGGCCTCTGGAAGGTGGGTTCGAGCGCAAAACTCTCGGCCTGAACGTGCGCCACCGGCGCGAGCAGAGCACAGAGGGTGAGGGCGGAGACGACAAGACAACGCATGCGGCCGGAAGCTCGCGCGAGGTTTGCGGAAAGAAATGCCCCGGCGCGAAATTCTCCGCGGGCAGCCAGCGTAAGTGCCGAGCCCCGCGCTACTTACGTGTTCGATTCGCCCTTGGTTGTCCGCCTTTTTCTAGACTTAGGCGCCGGCTTGTCCGCCGCGGATGGTGCCGTGGCGGCAGGACGAACGGGGCGACTGCGCTTTCGTCGGATGCTGGCCAGCGTCGGCAGCTCGAAGAGGAGATCGATGGTCACCTCCTCCAGCGGCTCGGGCAGATGCACGATGGCCAGCAGGCGCAGTGGTTCGCCGCCGCCGCCGACGTAGCCGCTGTCGAAGATGCGCAGGCCGCCGCGGGTCAGGTCTGCTTCGAGCGCGAGGATGAGCTCCATTTCGTCGTCGGTCCGCGCCCCCCGCCATTCGGTGCCCTCGGGCAGTTCGACGTCGAGGGGGACAAACCGTGCCTTGCGCAAGGCGCCTTGGGCGATCAGCCAGGCCACATCACGCTCGCTCAGCCAGCCACGGCGGTGACGTTCGCGGGTGAATTCGGTCGCCTCCTCCGCCAGCCAGCGCTCGAGCGCGGCGGTCCGATGTTCGGCGGCCTGTCGCGCCGCCTCCGCCTCGGCGGCTTCGGCCGCGGCCCGTTCGGCCAACTGCGCCTCGTGTTCGAGGAGCGCGGCTTCGGCGGTGGCGAGTGCATCCTGTGCGGCCTCATGGCGGAAATGCTCCAGCTCCGCGATCCAGCGGCGGGCTTCCATCGAATCGGCCACTTCGGCGGGTGTCGGCTCCGGCCAGGCCGGAAACTCCACCTCGAATCGCACCATGGCCTCACGCCGCGGTACGCCGGCATCCTGCGCGGGGATCTGCGCCCTGCCCAGCGGAGGCGCCGGTTCGTGCACTTCGCAGCAGAGCGCAGCGAGTCCCGCCAGTTGTGCGGCGCGGAGAGTGCGCACGCCGATCAACAGGCGGAAGCGGCCGCCCTCGAGGCGCCGGACATGAGCTCGAGCGACGCCGGCCGAGGCGCGCAGCTGCTCAGCCAGCGCGGAAAGTTCGGCGGCGGAGAAGGTCTGCCGCTGCTGCTCGGGGTCCTGATCGATCAGCTCGATGGGCACCTGCTCGGTGCGCCGCGCGGCCGCGGCGGCCTGGCGGTCGGCATCGACCGTGCGCACGAGATCGGAGCGCACGCGCCGGACGGTCGCGACCCACGGCTCGCGGCGCGTCAACCGCTGCTCCAGCACCGCTCGGGCGGCTTCGACCAGGCGCTGCCACCGAACCTCCAGATAGTCGGGCGCGGCCGGATGCTGCGCGATGCGCCACATGAGTCCGGCCAGTCCGCGCACGACGGCCTCGGTGCTGACCGGCGGCGGGCCGAAGTCGGGACGGGCCTCCTCGGCGGTGCCAGGGAGAAGGACGATGTCGCCGGTCTCCTCGTCGAGGTGATCGGTCACGAACCGGTGCAGATCGGCGTCGCGCAGCGCCTCCGGGGCGAGTTCGAGAAACGTGGGCGCGGCGTGGGCGGCGAGGGGCGGCAGACGGATCTTCATGGAAGCTGCCGCGCAGACTGCACGAAAAGGGGCGGAGCGGGAAGTGCCACGGTGCAGCCGGTCACTGCGGCGTCGGAGCGACGAACCGGGCGATTTCCCGTGCCACCGCCGCGGCCCGCGTGGCCACGAAAAGATGGCCGCAATCGAAGCGCACCAGACGGGCGTGAGGCAGGAGCGCGACGAGCAGTTTCGCATTCGCCAGCGGCACCAGCGGGTCGTCCTCGCCGGCCAGCACCAGCGCCGGCATGCGCAGGGTGCGCAGCCAGTGCGCGCTGGTCCAGCCGAGCCCGGCCAGGCCCTGCAGGTAGTATCCGGGCGAGCCGGCGCCGGCGATCCAGCGGGTGAGTCCGCGTACCACGGCGGAGTTCTGGCGGAAGTCGCCCCCGAAGACCACGCCGCTCGAAGGCTGGCTCGAGCGCGGCAGCAGCTTGCGCAGCGGGCCGGCCATCTCGAGCAGCGCGGAGGGGCTGCCGGGCAGGGCGATCATCCCCGGGGAGGTCGCCGCCAGAATGAGATGCTGGGTGCGCGCGCCGAACTGATGCGCGAATTCCTGCGCCACGGCGCCGCCCCAGGAGACACCGAAGACGTCGAGAGCGCCCAGTCCGAGCTGGTCGCAGACGTCCGCGGCCATGCGGGCCAGGCCAGGGAAGCGATAGGGCCAGCGCGGCGCCGCCGAGCCGCCGATCCCCGGCGGATCGAGCCGCACCACCGGAATGGCCGGGTCGAGCGCCTCCACCAATGGATCGAGCAATTCCAGGCTCGCGCCGATCCCATTGAACATCAGCAGCGCCGGCCGCGCCGGATCGCCCGGACGGAAGGCCACGCGCAGGGTGTTGCCTTCGGTCTCGAGGAAGCGGTGAGGGGGCATGGGAAGGAAGAAGGAAGAAGGAAGAAGGAAGGCGATGCGAGAGCTTGCAACGAGGCGATGGGGACAGAGTCAGGAGCCTAAAGGTCAGAAGGCGGGGAAACTAAAAAGTATGAACATCTAGTTGTATATTTTTCTCGCTTTTCTGGAATCCCTGACTGGCGAGGCGGCCTTGGGGCTGGGTGACGAAAAAGAAAAAGCCCGCTCCGGACGGAGCGGGCTTTGGAATGAAGTGGTTTAGGGCTCCAGCGCGTATTTGCCGGGCGAGGGGTACATCGGGAAGTGCTTGGCACTGCCGAGTTCCTTCGGAGCGTCCTTCTGGCCGCCGGAATGGTTGCGGAGCCAGTGCAGCCAGTAGAACCACCAGGTGTCCTCGCGCTTGATGGCGGTCTTTCGCCATTCGGCGGGCGTTTCCGGGGTCTCCTTGCTCGTGAAGTAGGTGCCTTTCGGATTGCCCGGCGGATTGAGGATCGACTGGATGTGGCCGCTGTTGCTGAGGACAAACTCCTTCTTGCCGCCGAAGAGGTGGATCGAGCGGTAGCAGGCTTCCCACGGGGTGATGTGGTCGGTCACGCCGCCGACGCTGAAGAGGTCGATCTTCACGTCCTTCAGGTTGATCGGCAGCCCGCGCACGAGCAGCGGTTGGCCTTCGGCCAGCGGGTTGAACTTGAACATGGTCAGCAACTCGCCGTGCAGCTTGGCCGGCAGCCGGGTGGTGTCGCAGTTCCAATACAGGATGTCGAAGGCCGGCGGCTCGTTGCCGAGCAGGTAGTTGTTCACCCAGTAGTTCCAGATGAGGTCGTTCGGCCGCATGAGCGAGAAGACCTTGGCCATGTCCTTGCCGTCGAGAATACCGGCCGCGTACGAGCGGCGTCGGGCGGCCTCGATGGCCTCCTCAGTGGCGAACAGGCCGAGCACGTTCTTGGTGCTGCGGGCGTCGAAGATGCTGACCAGCAGCGTACAGGAGTGTACCTTCGGCTTGTTGGCCGCCTGCAGGTAGCCCAGCAGCATGGCGATGGTCACGCCGCCGGAGCAGGCGCCGGCGATGTTCACATCGGGGCTGCCGGTGATCTCGATGACGGCGTCGAGCGCCTCCTCGAGCTTCTCGATGTAGTCGTCGAAGCCCCACTCACGATGCTGCTCGGTCGGATTGCGCCAGCTGACCACGAACGTCTCGATGCCGTATTCCACGAGGAAGGCGGCCACGCTCTTCTCCGGGGAGAGATCGAAGACGTAGTACTTGTTGATCTGCGGCGGTACGACCAGCAGCGGGCGGGTGCGGACCTTGTCGGTCTGCGGCTGGTAGTGGATGAGCTCGATGAGATCATTTTTGAAGACCACCTGCCCGGGCGTGAGCGCGAGGTTCTTGCCCAGCTCGAAGGCCTTCTTGTTCACCTGCGAGGGCCAGCCCTCGTTGTAGATGACGTCGTGAATGAGGTTGCTGATGCCCTTGACCGCGCTCTCGCCGCCGGTCTCGAGGAAGCGGCGGATGGCGGTCGGATTGATCAGGTAATTGCTGGGCGCGAGCGCGTCGTTGATCAGCGCGGCCAGGAACTTGGCCCGGGCGTTGTCGTCCTCCTCGGGCTGAATGTCGTCGATGTACGCATTCACCTCTTTCACCGCGGCGAGATACAGCTGCAGCATGCCGCCGTAGAGCTTGCTCTTGCCCCAGGCCGGATCCCACCAGCGGCGGTCGCCGCGGTCGGGCCGGAGCTTGGATTTGCCCTGCACGATGGTGACCGTCTCCTGCAGGAAGTGGGCATAGTGCTCGAGCAGCTTCTGCGGCTGCTGGATCGCGGCCACGGCGATGCCCTTGGCCACCTGCAGCAGATCCTTGCCGCGGATGTTGACCATCGGGTTCGGGCCGAGAATGCGCTCGGCCGCCTGCGCGCCGACGTCGCCCGGCTTGGCGTCGCTTGCATCGCCTGCCTCGGCTGCGGCCGATTTCGGCGTGGCCCGCGAGGTGGCGGGATCCTCGGCAACCGTCTCGGAGGCGGAGGCCGCCGTCGGCGCCTCGGCGGTTGCAGTGGCCGTGGCTGCATTGTCCGCGGGCTTGGCCACGTCCTTCTCCTCCGGTTTCTCGGCCGGAGCTTTCTTGGGTTTCGCGCTCATGCTCAGTCGTTCCAGGTTCGGATTTCGAGTTTCCTTCGAGTTTCGGATTTCGAGCTTCGACTTACCCCTTGGGCATCGGCTTGGTGTAGAGCATGGCCAGCGCATCGGCCACGAAGGCCGGGCGGTCCTTGCCCTCGATTTCCATCGTGTTCTTCGTCGTGAGCAGGATGCGCCCGAAGCCCTTGTCGTCGGCGAAGATGAGCACCACGCGAAGACGCAGGCGGGAGCCGACCGGCACGGGCTCGACGAAGCGGACCTTGTTCAGGCCGTAGTTGGTCGCCTGCAGCACGCCCTTCGGCAGCAGGCCGAGCTTGAACTGCAGCATCGGCACCATCGAGAGCGAGTAGAAGCCGTGCGCGATGGTCGTGCCGAACGGGCTCTCCTTCTTGGCGCGTTCGACGTCCACATGGATCCACTGGTGGTCGCCGGTGCAGTCGGCGAATTTGTTGATGTCCTCCTGCGTGACGGTGATCCAGTCCGAGACCCCGAGCTCGAGGCCGATGAAGTCGTTGAGGTTCTCGATGGTGTATTCTTTCGGGGGCATACGGGAGCGGGTTGGATTCGTGAGGAAAAGAGGGCGGCCGCAGGAATGCGGGTGAAGGCGAAACTAACTGCGGACGGCCGGCTTGGCACCTGAAAATTGCCCCAGCGACGCCAGGAAATCCGGCCAACTCAGCCACCCGCGCGGACCCGGATGAAGCGTTCAGCCGCCTCCAGCGCCTCGCGGGCTTCGGGCAGATCGAGGTTGAACTGATATTCGTGCCCGAGGGCCGGCTGATGATCGGCCGGAAAGAAGAGCGTCTCGACGCTGGCACCGAGGTCCGTGAGCTTGCGGGCCAACTTCTCGGAATGTGGGCGCAGCGGATCCGCGTTGCCCACCGTGATAAAAGCGGGCGGGAAGTCGGTGGTGACGTAGTTGATGATCGACGCGGTGCGGAACGGCTCGTGGCTCTGGAAGTCCTTTGTGCCGCTGTACGACCAAAGCACCGTGCGCAGGAAATTGGCGAACGGCCCGTTCAGCTCGGCCATTCCGACATCGAACGGACCGCAGAAGAGCAGCACGCCGCGCAGCTGCCGACGCGTCAGCGCCGGCTGGACGCCCAACGCTTCGGCATACGAGGCCACGGTGGCGACATTCGCCACCTGCGCGGAAATGTGGGCACCGGCGGAGTCGCCGGCCAGGAAGATGCGGTCGGGATCTACGCGGTATCTCGCCGCCTCGCGCAGCACGTGGCCGAGCGCCGCATTGACCTGCCGCACGGGGCCCGGGTAGGTCGCGCCAGGCGCGATCCGATAGCCCACGGTCACGACCGTGAAGCCCCGTCCGGCGAGAATACGGGCGTAGTTGGCGATCTGGTCCTTGCTGCCGGAGACCCAGCCGCCGCCATGGGTCCAGACAATGGTGGGAAGGGCGCGCGGCGCGCTGGCGCTGGGCGCGAAGACATCGAGCCGCGCGCTCGCTGAGGTGGGGTCGTAGCTCTCGTTCAGCAACTCGGAGACGTCTTTCGGCACGTGTTTGGCCAAGGCGCGCGAGACCTTCCAGCCCTCCTCGTCGAACGCCCGCCGCACCAGCAGAGCCGCCGGCCACGGGCTGAAGGTGAAGGCCAGCACGATCGCTCCCGCCAGCGCGGCGAGCAGGACCACGCTCCAAAGCACCCAGCGGAACAGACGGGCGAGGCGCGGGCTCATGGCGATCGCGATAGCAGGGTGGGGCCGCGCGGTCAGGTCGAATCCGTGGCTGTTTGCGCCGCGGCGCGCGTGTCGTTGGTTGACCAATGCAAGTCCTCATCACCGCGGGTCCCACGCACGAGCCTATCGATCCTGTGCGGTTCATCGGCAATCGCTCCTCGGGCAAAATGGGCTACGCCCTCGCCGAGGCGGCGGTCGCGCGGGGCGACGAGGTCACGCTGATCAGCGGTCCGGTGTGCCTCGCAGCGCCCCGCGGCGTGGCGCGGACGATCCGCGTGACGACGAGCGACGAGATGTACGAAGCGGTGCACGCGCACCTCGAAGGGATCGATCTCGCCATCCTTTGCGCGGCCGTTGCCGACTACAAAATCGCCGACGTGGCGGAGCAAAAAATCAAAAAAGAGGGATGCGAAACGCTCACGCTCGAGCTCGTTTCCACCCGCGACATCCTCGCTTCGCTGAATTTTCCGAAAAAAAAATTTCGGGTCGTTGGATTTGCCGCCGAGACAAATCGTGTACTCGGGCATGCACGGGAGAAACTGTCGCGCAAGGGCTGCGATGCGATTGTCGTAAATGATGTCAGCCGCATGGATGCTGGTTTCGCGAGTGACAATAACGAAGTGACAGTGCTCTTTCGTGAGGGCGACGAAGTGTCATTTACAAACGCCCCAAAGACACAAATCGCCGCTCAGTTGCTCTCGCTTCTGGGCGCTCGATACAAAATGTAGTTGACCGCCCCCTGCATTCTCCTCTTACTCCGCCGCATGAGCCGGACGATTCCGCTCAACGCAATCAGCTCCGCTACTGCGGATAGAAAGGGGTGACATCCACCATGCCCGTAAAGAAAGCTGCTAAGAAACCCGCTGCTAAGAAGGCCGCCCCGGCCAAGAAAGCCCCGGCCAAGAAGGCCGCCCCGGCCAAGAAGGCCGCTCCGAAGGCGAAGGCTGCCAAGAAGCCTGCTGCCAAGAAGGCCGCCCCGGCCAAGAAGGCCCCGGCCAAGAAGGCCCCTGCCAAGAAGGCTGCCGCTCCCGCGGCTCCTGCGGCGTAAGGCTGCAACGACCCGCGTTCGCGCGCGGGTCCCCGGCAAACGCTCGATCGGGGGAGGGATTCATTTCCCTCCCCCGATTTCTTTTGGGTGCGCGCCAGAGTAAACTACTCAGAAATGGGTCGCTTGCCGGCTCCGGGCGCAGGAGAGCATCTATATAGTACGGTCGCGATTCTGCGCTCCCCGGCGCGACAACCCGGCGTTCTGTGGCATCCATGGGGCCGGTTTCGTCGCACATCCCATGGAGCAGCACCTTCAGATCGCCCTCGCCGCCGCCACCCGGGCGGGAGATTTCCTCCGTTCCCACGTCGGCCAGACGATCGTGGTCAACCAGACCACGGCCCACGACATCAAGCTCCAGCTGGACGAGCAGGCACAGGAGATGATCTTCTCCGACCTGCAGTCGGCCTTCCCGGACCATGCCCTGTTTGGGGAAGAGGGGATCGGTGGCAATCCCGACAGCGACCATCAGTGGGTGGTCGACCCGCTGGACGGCACCGTGAATTTCTTCTACGGCATCCCCCACTGGTGCGTTTCCATTGCCCTCCGCCGGGCCGGTAAGGTGGTCACCGGGGTCATCTACGATCCCAACACCCGGGAAATCTGGAGCTACGACGAGAGCGACGGCATTCCCCGCCTGAACGGCAGCCCCATCCGCGTGGCCCAGCGCCGCACCCTGGGCGAGGCGGTGGTGATCGTGGGTCTTTCCCGCACGACCGAGGCCAAAGCCAATGCTCTGCCCATCATGCTTCGGATGATCGACGAGGCCCGCAAATGCCGCTTTATGGGCAGCGCCGCCCTGGCCATGGCGTATGTGGCCTGCGGGCGGATCGATGCCTACATGGAGCCTGGCATCAGTCTCTGGGACGTGGCCGCCGGCATTCCTCTCGTGGAAGCAGCCGGCGGAGTGGTCCGCCTGACTCCGAAGGCCGGTCACGAGAAGTACTCCGTGGCCGCCCAGAGCGGCGCCGTGGAGTCGATCGCCCAGGCGCGCTGGGTGGGGGGAGCGTTGGAACTGCAGCCCTGAGGCAATCCGGGCGCGAACTTCGGCAAAAGTCGGTGCGCAGGCCGCAGAATCCGGGGATAGTGCAGGCCATTCTCTGTGGAAACGAAACCCCTCCCTCCCTTCGAAGGCTTGCACGTCGTGCACGCCTATTACCGGTTCGAACAGGCCGTCTGGGCCAATTTCGATGACGCCCAGCGGGCCGCGGGCAAGGCCGGGCTGCTGGCCGCCATCGAGCGGGTGCGCTCGCATCCGCAGACCCAGCTCCTGGTCTTCAGTGTGGTCACGCCCAAGGCCGATCTGGGCTTCATGCTCCTGACGCCGGATCTGCAGGACGCGGATCGATTTTCGAAGCTGCTCTCCCGCAGCCTGGGCCCCGATGTCCTGACGCCGGTCTATCATTTCCTCTCCCAGACCGAGCGGAGCGAATACACCACCACGGAAGAGGAATACATCCAGGAGACGCTGCTCGGAGAGAAGAAGCTCGAGCGCGGCAGCGCCGAGTTCGAGGCGGGGTTGGTCGATTTCCGCACCCGGATGGAGAAGTACGGTAAGGACCGGCTCTATCCGAACATGGACCCGAATTGGCCGGTGCTCTGCTTTTACCCCATGATGAAGCGCCGGGTGCCGGGTCAGAATTGGTACGCCACCTCCTTCGAAGAGCGCCGCAAGCTCATGGGCGGCCACGCCCGGGTCGGTCGCCGCTGGGCCGGCAAGGTCCGCCAGCTCATCACCGGCTGCACCGGTCTCGACGACTGGGAGTGGGGCGTGACCCTGATCGCGCACGACCCGGCCATGGTGAAGGGCATCGTGTACGAAATGCGCTTCGACGAAGTCAGTGCCGAGTACGCCGAGTTCGGCCCCTTCTACATCGGCATCCAGCTGCCGGCCGAGGAAGTACTGGCGCGGCTGGGAGCCTGAGCCGGACGCCCGAAGATACGAAAGGACCGATTCTCCCAAACTAACCAAATCCTTTGGTTAATTTGGCTGAATTCGGTCAATTTGGTATCTCCTTAACCGCTTTCACCACGAGTCCGCGGTTGTCCGGCAAAGCCACGATGGCCTTCGCGCCCGGCATCCCGGCGGCCTGCAGCATCGCCGTGGCCACCCGCTGGGGCGATTTCAGGGTCAGGCAGCAGATGGTCGAACCCGAGCCGCTGAGGAATCCGCCCAGCGCGCCGGCGGCCTCGCCCGCGGCGATGACCTCGCGGAGGCAGGGGATGAGCGGCTGGCGGTGCGGTTCGTGGAAGGCCTCGTCGAGGAACTGCCCGCGCAGGGCGGCGTAGTCCTGCTGGACGAACGCGGCGGTCACCCGGCAGGCCCGACCGGAACTGCGCACGGCCGCCAGGC
The DNA here is from genome assembly GCA_018240025.1 of Verrucomicrobiota bacterium. Taxonomy (GTDB): domain Bacteria; phylum Verrucomicrobiota; class Verrucomicrobiia; order Chthoniobacterales; family SZAS-18; genus SZAS-18. Next base: position 47,438 of record JAFEGM010000074.1, on the reverse strand, counting down.
GGTCGATGGTGGCGGGGAGCAGGCGACGGGCTTCCGTAGTGCGAATCTCGAAGTCCGGGATCAGGAGCACGAACTGCAGGCGCGGATCCACGACCGTCCGCAGCGGCTGGCCGCCGCCCGGCCCGCAGATGTTGAAACCGCCGAAGGTGGCCGGCGCGGCGTTGTCGGGATGCCCCTCCAGCGCGCTGCACTGCTCGAAGAGCGCCTGCCGGCTGAGCGGGCCGCCGGCCAACACATTGAGCCCGGCCATGACGCCGAGGCGCAGGGTCACGCTGCTGCCGAGCCCGCGGGAAATAGGCACGTCCCCGCGAATGGCCCAGTCGAACGCGAACGGCCGGACCTCGGCTGCGCGGAAGAAGGCCTCGGCCGCGGCGTCCGCCATGTCATGGGCGTCGCGTCGGCCACGCCGGCGGGCCACCGAAACCTCGTTGTAGAGTCCGAGCGCGAGGCCGAGGCAATCGTAGCCCGGGCCGAGGTTCGACGTGGTGCCCGGCACCCGGGCGATGGCGTGGTCCATGGGGCCTCCAGCCTAGCATCGGTGACGGTGGCCGGGGCAAATTCTTCGTGCCTTCGCGGCCTGCTGTGCGACACCTCTGCGTCCCAGCCTCCTCATGCGTTTCGTCCTCGCCGCCACCGGAGCCAGCGGGGCGCTGTATTTGCAGCGCCTGCTCGACCGCATCGACTGCCGCCAGCACGAGGTTCATCTGCTGCTGAGCCGCTACGCCCGGCAGGTGGTCTCGGAGGAATTGGGCGGCCTGCGCCTCCCGGAGGGCATCCGGGAGCACAAGAACGAGGCGACCATGAATGTCCCGTTCGCCAGCGGGTCGACCAACTTCGATGCGATGGCCATCGTACCGTGCTCCATGGGCACCCTGGCGCGCATCGTCCACGGGACCAGCGAGAACCTGCTCCTGCGGGCCGCCGACGTCTTCCTGAAGGAGCGTCGCAAACTGATCCTGGTGCCGCGCGAGACGCCGCTCAATCTGATCCAGGCGCGCAATCTGGTGACCGCCATCGAAGCTGGCGCGACGGTCATCCCGGCCATGCCCGGATTCTACCACCGGCCTGCGACCATCGAGGAAGCGGTCGACACCGTCGTCTTCCGGGTGCTCGACCACCTCGGGCTGCCCGTGACGGATGCGCCGCGCTGGCAGGAACCCCGGATCGCCCCTGAGTGAGCGCCGAGACTCCCAAACCGCCGCCTCCACGGATTCAGCGCCTGCTGGGCGGAACCGCGGCGGGCTTCGTCCGGGGGATCTGCCGGACTTTGAAGTATGAGGTCGACGACCGCGCCGGCCTGCGGGAGCGCGCGCCGCACGATCCGGTCGTCTGGATGTTCTGGCACAATCGCCTCCTCCAGGTGCCCTACATGCGGGCCCGGGTTCTGCCGCGGCCCGGTGGGGCGGCCATGACCAGCACGAGCAAGGACGGCGCCTGGGTGGCCGAACTGCTCCAGCGCTTTGGCATCCAAGCGATCCGCGGCTCGCCGTCGCGCCGCAGTCTGGGGGCGATCAAGGAGATCCTGGCGGTCCTCAAGCGGGGCGAGGATATCGGCATCACCCCCGACGGCTCGCGCGGCCCGAAGTACCACCTAAAGGCGGGCGTTGTAACCATCGGTCAGATTTCCCGCTGCGAACTGATGCCCTTCAGCCCAGAATACGAGCGCTATTGGGAGCTGAAAACCTGGGACAATTTCCGCATCCCGAAGCCATTCTCGAAAGTCCGCCTCGTCTTGGGGCCGTGCCTGCGCGTGCCCCGCGAAATCGAGAGCGAGGAGGCCTTCGAAGCCGAGCGCTTGCGTCTGGAGCAGGCGCTGATGGCCGTCACGCTGAAGCCCTGAAACCGCTTAAGCGGCCGCGACCGGAACACGCCGACGACGCGCCCAGAGGAGCGCCACGCTGCCCGAGGCGGCGAGACCAGCGAGCAACGTGCCCGGCTCCGGCACCGCCACGACGGCGTAGGCCGCATTGTTGTTGGTCGCATTCAGCCCTCCGGGGAAGGGGAACCCTCCGCCTGGATTGCCCTGTACGGCGTTGAGATTCCCCGGCAGGGTCGAGTTGTTGACCAGGAAGAAGTCGGTGCTGTTCGCCACCGGCATGACCGCCACCCAGTAGGTGCCGGCACCGGGCAGGACAAAGTCGATCGGGATGTTGACGAGCTGGTCGGCGAAGGAGGGCGTATTGGTGAACGGGGTCAGCGTGACCGCCCCGGTTCCAACGGTGGTCGAAAAGACGTCGCCGGTCAGCGAGGTGGCCGCCGCGCTCGCCGAACTGTAAATCTCGACCCGCCAGCCCGTGACGAGGTTGAAGTTGTTGCTCCCCGAGTTGGTGCTGACCGCGGCCTGCACGGCTGTGAGCCGGAGTTCGTAGGAATTGGCGAAAAAGTCGTCCACCAGCGCGGTCGAGAAGTTCGGCAAGTCAGTCACCGTCTGGGAGAACCAAGCCCCCGGCATGTGCGTAACCGTGCCGCTCGTGTCCCCGATCTGATTGAGCAGGAAATGCTGCGCGGGTGCGGTTCCGGCGAGCAATCCGGCGGCCAGCAGGCAGAGCGAAAAATGTCCCAGGCGGCGCATATTTTTGGCAGTCTTCACTGTCAATTACCGAATTCACTGCGAATTCGCAAGGCGATTCCGGGGCTCAGCGCGCCGACGAACGATTCCGGTAGTGCCATGCCAGGCCATCGGCCACCGCTTGGGCGTATTCGCGGAAAATGCTGGGGCGCGGTTGGCCGGCGACTTCACGGAGTCCTTCGTAGTCGCCGGCTTGGATGCGGGCATGGCCTTCGAGCGAATTCATGACGTAGGGCTCGCAGTAGACCACCGGCGAACGGTACAGCCGATTGGCCAGGAGATTGCGCGCCCAGACGAGCGAGGCCGGGCGCACCCGGCGGGCGCGATCGTTGGGGTAAACGTAGGGGTCGAGATCGGTCGCCCGCTGCAGCGCCGCGCCGACGCTCTCGCCGAGCGGGATTTCCTCCTCGTGCACCCGCTGCAGCAGGCGCTGGAGCAGTTCGAAGCGGACATCGTCGTAGCGCAACTCGGTCGGCCAATAGTTGCCGTTGATCAGCATGTGCAGATGCTGGTGGTCGATCAGCTTGGGCTTGGCCGGATCGCCCCATTCCTCGGCGTTGAAGTGCAGGCAGAGGGTCAGGTCCGGCTTCAGGTCCTCGTTCACCTTGCGGCCGCGGGCGCGGATTTCGCCGAGGCGGTAGAAGAAGCGCTCGGCCTCCCACGCGACCGACTTCTCGCGCTCGGGATCGGCCGGGCTGGTGTAGTTCTCCGGCGGAGCCGCGATGCCGCGTTCTTTGAGCGCGGCGCGGGCCCGGTCGCGCAGGTCGTCGGGTCTTTCCGTCGTGGCCGGTTCGCTCGAGCGCCGCACCCAGAGCACCTCCGCGCCGAGCGCTTCGAGCTTGGGCGCGAGCAGTTCCGCCACCTTGAGGGTCAGTTCGCCCTCCATGACCGGTGTGCCGCCTTCGAGCTGGAACCAGCGTTCCTCCATCCGCGCCCAGGCGCCGCCGAGATGCCCGGGATCCAGCGCGATGCGCACCCCGGCCAGCGGGCGCGCGGCGGCCGGTTGGGCGACCGCGGGTTTCCAATAGCGGGGCGGCGCCGGCAGCGCCTTGGTCCGGGCGAAGCGCAGGACGAAGGGCGGGGCGCTGGTGTTGGAATCGGTCACCAGCAGCGCCTCGTGCTCGCGCAGTCGGATGAACGGCTCCCAGCCGCCGCCCGGAGCGTAGAGCGTGCGCAGGAGCCGCTCGAACTCGTCGCGCGACATCGTCTCCTGGAAGGCCTTGAGAGAGGTCCAATCGGGCCGCTCGCCGAGGCCGGAGAGCCTCTGGGCGGGGAGGAGGCTCGGCCCGAGGGCGAACAGAAGGAGGCTGGCGAGGAGCGGCCGGCAGGATTTCATGGGCGGTTTTCGACAAAGTCGAATTGCAGAGTATGCGCTCTGGAGATCACTTTTCGCCTTCTTCGATCCTCCTTCACCCGATTCTTCCGTGCTCCGCATTCTTTTCCTCGGCGACATCGTGGGCGAACCCGGCCGACGCGCGGTCATCGATCACCTGCCGGCCCTCCGCGAGGAACTCGGGGCCGATTTCGTCATCGCCAACGGCGAGAACGCCGCCAACGGGCGCGGTATCACGCCGAAGCTGAGCATCGACCTCCTTCGGGCTGGCGTGGCCGTCGTGACCACGGGCGACCACATCTGGGACCAGCGCGAAATCATCAACTACCTCCCGACCGAGCCGCGCCTGCTCCGGCCGATCAACTATCCTCCGGGCACCCCCGGCTGCGGCTCGATCGTGCTCGACACGGCCAAGGGCCCCGTCGGCGTGCTGAACGTCCAGGGCCGCACCTTCATGAAGCTGGCGCTGGAGAATCCGTTTCTCGCCGCCGAAGCCGAGGTCGAGCGCCTGCGCGCACAAACTCCGGTCATCTTCGTCGACGTGCACGCCGAGGCCACCAGCGAGAAGGTCGCGCTCGGCCGCTTTCTCGACGGGCGGGTCTCGGCGGTGGTCGGCACCCACACGCACGTGCAGACCGCCGACGAACAGATTTTCCCCGGCGGGACCGCATTTCTCTGCGATGCGGGCATGTGCGGCGGCGCGCAGTCGATCATCGGGTCGGAGATCGATCCCATCGTGCAGCGTTTCCTAACCTCGATGCCGGCCATGACGCCGGTCGCCCGGCAGGGCCCGATCCGGCTCTGCGGGGCCGTGGTGGATGTCGACCCGACCAACGGGAAGGCTGTGGCCGTGGCGCGGCTGAAGCGGGAGTTCGAAACGTAAGGAAGCTCGAAACTCGAAGCTCGACACTCGAAGGAAGTTCGAAGTTCGAAGCTCGAAGATCTGGCTCGAGATTACAGCCAGAGGCAACGGCGGTCTCCAGTTCTTGGAGAGCAAGAAATCTGAAGCCTCATTCCCATCGGAGCTGCGAGTTCAAGGACCAGACGACTGCGAGACGCATAAGCTGCGCGCCGTTCTGACCTCAAATCCCGGATCCTGCCCGAGCGGGCTCTTCGAGCTTCGAACTTCGAACTTCCTTCGAGTTTCGGGTTTCGAGTTTCGATCTTCCCTCTGTACGCCTCGCTTTTCCCTGCGAATTCAGTTGAGCATCGCGGAGAAAGTGCTTTCGTGCCCGCCCCTATGCCGAAACCCGTAGCCCGCCGCAAGACGAAGAAGGGCGTTGCCAAACGCTTCAAGATTACCGGTTCCGGTAACAAGGTGAAGCGCACCCAGGCGATGCGCCGTCACATCCTTCAGAAGAAGAGCTCGAAGCGCAAGCGTCAGCTCGCCGTCCCGGCCCTCGTGGACAAGACGGAGATCAAGAAGATCAAGGAGTGCCTGCCTTTCGGCTGATCGGCCCCCTTTTCACTCCAACCCGCTTTTACCCATGCCCCGCGCCACCAACGCCGTTGCGAGCCGCAAGCGCCGCAAGAAGATCATCAACGAAGCCAGTGGCTTCCGCGGTCGTCGCTCCAAGCTCTTCCGCTACGCGAAGGACGCCATCTACAAGGCCCGCTACTGGGCGTACCGCGACCGCAAGAATCGCAAGCGCAGCTTCCGCATGCTCTGGATCGCGCGCATCAATGCGGCCTGCCGCACCCACGGTCTGACCTATTCCCGCTTCATGGAAGGTCTGAAGGCGACCGGCCTGGAGCTGGATCGCAAGATGCTCTCCGCCCTCGCGGTCGAGGACGAGGCCACGTTCAGCGCGCTCTTCCAGACGGCGCTCGACGCGGTGAAGAACAAGCAGGGCGCCACGCTGAAGGCGGCCTGAGGTTTTTCCCGACTGATTTTCCCCGGGGCGCGGCGAGCACATCGCAGCGCCCCGTTTTTTTTGCTGCCCGTTGCCCCGCCATGCTCGCTGAACTCGATCAACTCCGCGCCCAAGCCGAGACCGACCTCGCCGGCGTCCAGTCCGCGCTCGAACTCGACACCGCCCGGGTGCGTTTCCTCGGTCGTCAGGGCGCCCTCGCCCAGCTGGGCGAACGCATGAAGTCCCTGGCCAAGGAGGAACGTCCCGCGGCCGGCAAGAAGCTGAACGAGGTCCGCACGGCCGTCACGGCGGCCTTCGAGAGCGCGGCGCAACGGTTTGCCGCCCGCGCCGAGGCCGGCGCCTTGGCGGGGGTCGATGTGACCCTGCCCGGCACGCCGGTGCTGCCGGCGGGCGCGCTGCATCCCCTGACGCAGCTGCAGGATCGGGCGGTGCAGATTTTCCGGCGGATGGGCTTCGCCCTGGCCGACGGGCCTGACGTCGACGACGAATTCCACTGCTTCGACGCCCTCAACACGCCGCCGGATCACCCCGCGCGCAACGAGCAGGACACCTTCTACTTGCCGGACGGCCGCCTGCTGCGCACGCACACCAGCACCGTGCAGATCCGGACGATGGAGACGCAGCCGCCGCCCGTGCGGGTCATTTCCCCCGGCGCGGCCTATCGGCGCGACGAAGTCGACGCCACGCACCTGGCCCAGTTCAATCAGATGGAGGGGTTGGTGGTCGACGAAGGCGTGACGGTGGCCGATCTCAAGGGCACGCTGGAGTTCTTCTTCCGCGAGTTGTTCGGGGCGAAGACGGCCGTCCGCTTCCGCCCGCACTTTTTCCCTTTCACCGAGCCGAGTTTCGAGGTCGATCTGAAGTCGCCCGCGCTCCGCGGTGGCGAGCGTTGGCTGGAGATCTGCGGTTGCGGCATGGTCGATCCGGCCGTTTTCCAGCGGGTCAACGGCAGCCGGGGAGATCAGGCCTACGACGCGGAGAAGTACACCGGCTACGCCTTCGGCTTCGGCCTCGAGCGGCTCGCAATGATTCTCCTCGAATTGCCCGACATTCGCCTGTTGATCGAGAACGACGTCCGTTTTCTCGGGCAGTTTCGCTAATTTGCAGTGTTTCTTCTTGCTGACAATTGAGCCGGCCCGCTAGAATTCCCACAATTTTCCCGCCCATGCGCTCGTTCCTTTGTCTCCTCGCTCTCGGTGCCTGCGCTGCTTCGGCCTACGCCCAAGCGGTTTTCGACAACACGGGAGCGGTGGGCGCGCTTCCTTCGGGCGTGGTGGCGTCGGGCCCCGGCTCGCTGAGCTTCAACGCGGTGGCGACTCAGCAACTGGGCGACTACGTGGTGCTGGGAGGGACGGATCGCACCCTGACCAATGTGAGCCTGCCGATGGCGATCTTCGCCGGCGGAGCCGGGGGCAGCGTGGCGGTCAACCCGTTCGTCCTGCCGATCACGCTGAACATCTACGCGGTCGACACCAGCAGCGGCACGCCCGCGGCCGGGGTTCTCCTCAACAGCATCACCCAGCCGGTCAACATCCCCGGCGTGCCCGCGGGCAACGGCAACCGCGTCTATTTCAACGTCGACTTCTCGGCGGTCGGACTGAACATCACCCTGCCGAATTCCTTCATCTGGTCGGTCGCCTACGATGCCTCCAGCGGTTCGGCCGCCTCGCTCAACGCCGTGGTCGCCGACGCTGCGCCCGCCAGCCCCAGCACCGGCGGCTACGGGGATCCGAATGCGATTTTCATCGAGACCGACTTTCTCACCGGCAATTTCGAGCGGGCCACCTTCGCGGATCTGGGCTTCTTCTTCCGCCCCGTGGCCCGGTTCGATGCCATTCCCGAGCCGTCCACCGTCGTGCTGCTGAGCTCGCTCGGTCTCGGGGCGCTGGTTTGGAGCCGCCGTCGTCGCTGAGTGGCCGTCGGCGGGCAGAGCGCCGGAGTTAGGTGCCGGCGGCGCCGCCTCCCAGCATGGCGGCCAGCTCATCCTGTAGCCGCCCGATTTCCTCGAAACTCGGGGCGGCATCGGGAACCAGGAAGATCTCGCCGCTTTTGGTGTGCTCGTAAGCGAGCACCCGCACGCCTGACTCGCCTCCCGGCGGCACCGCCACGGGCTTGATGAGGCGTTTGCGCTCCAGCAGCGCGGCCAGAAGATATGCCAGCGGAGCGCGTTCCGGCGGCGGCCCTTCGGCCAGCACGCGGCGCAGGCTCGTTTCCGCGTCGGCCTTCGTCACCGTCTCCACCGGCGCCGGCGCGGGCGGGTCGTAGCGGGACCGCCAGAACGAAAACAGATCCGGCTGCGCTTCGGCACTGGCCGCGAAGGCCTGAAACGCCTCGACGCAAAGGTCTTCGCGCCGCAACTCGCCGCGGTCGCGATGCAGCAACGTGTAAAAGACCTCGCCCTCGGCGAACGGCTTCTGCGTCCGCGCGCAGCGGTCGCCGCGGCTCTGAATGCTCCAGTCCTGCGTCATCGCGAAATCCCACTATGCCGGGGGATGGAGCCGCGGAAAGCGGGTTTTCCCGCCCGACCCGCGGGGCGCGGTCAGTCGTCCAGGCCGGCCAGGTACTCCAGCACCGTGCGCACGCCGAAGCCGGTCGCGCCGCGGGCGAAGAAGGCCATCTCCTTGTCGGCGGCCGCCGGGCCGGCGATGTCGAGATGCGCCCAGGGCGTGTCGCCCACGAAGGTCTTCAGGAACGTCGCGGCCGTGTTCGCCCCGCCGGGGCGCCCGCTGCTGTTCTTGATCAGGGCGATCTGGCTGCGGATCTGCTCCTCGTATTCCGGGAACAGCGGCATGTGCCAGACCTTCTCGCCCGCCTTCTCCGCGGCTTCCTGCAGGCCGGCGCGCAGTTCGGAGTGATTGCTCCAGAGCCCGGCCACGTGGTCGCCCAACGCCACCACCGCCGCGCCGGTCAGCGTCGCCAAATCGATGATCTGCCGCGCCTTCACGTCCTTGACCGCGTAGCCCAACGCATCGGCCAGGATCACGCGGCCCTCGGCGTCGGTGTTGTTGATCTCGATGTGCTTCCCGTCGTAGACCGTGACGATGTCGCCCGGGCGGTAGGAAAGCCCGTCGAGCAGGTTTTCGGCCGCGGGGATGATGCCGACGACGTTCTGCTTCAGCCCGAGCGCCGCCACGCCGGCCATCATGCCGAGCACCGCACAGCCGCCGCATTTGTCCCAGACCATCTCTTCCATGCCGAGGGCCGGCTTGATGGAAATGCCGCCGCTGTCGAAGGTGACCGCCTTGCCGACCAGCGCGATCGGCGCCTCGCCCTTGCGCCCGCCGTCGTAGCGGAGGACGACCAGACGCGGCGGGCGCGCGCTGCCGCCGCCGACCGCGAGCAGGCCGCCGAACTTGCCCTTCCGCAGCGCCTTCTCGTCGAGCACGGTGAGCTTGAGCTTGCGCTCCCGGGCGATGGCTGCCGCGGTCTCGGCCAGGGTTTGCGGGTAAAAGACGTTGGGCGGCTGGTTGGCGATCTGCCGGGCCCGGTTGGCGGCCTGACCGAGGGCCAGCCCGCGCTGGGCCGCGGCCTTCGTGCGGGCATCCGTGGCCGGAACCAGCAGGGTCAGCGAGGCGAGCGCCGGGGTCGACTTGTCCGCCGTCTTGAAGTCCTCGAAGCGGTAGCTGCCGAGCAGCGCGCCCTCGACCAGCGGACCGAGATGCTCCTGCAGTCCGCGCACGTCGAAGGTGCAGGCATCGTGGCCCTGCCGGCGCAGCGCCTTGGTGGCCGACGCCGCGGCCCGGCGAAAGTGATCGGCGGTGCTCCCGTCCCCCAGTCCGACGCAGAGCGTGCCGCTTTCGTGCAGGTGCAGCAGCGAACCGGTCGAAAGCGCAAACGTCCGCTCGCTCACCGCCACCGGCAGCTGGGAACGCTGACCGCGGGCGAAGAAGCGCACGAGGGGCTGGGGCGATTTCGGCTGGGACGTGACGAGTTGGAGTTTCATGGGAAAGGGAAAGATGCCGCCGGGCGAGGCGACGGGTCCGCCGAAAAAGCGCGGACGCGAACTACTTGTCGCTGCCGCCGTTGCGATTCGGCGGCGGCGTAGCTTCGGGCTTCATCACCGTCTCGCCTTCTTTGGCCACTTCGAATTTCTCCCGGGCATAGAGACCGAGATATTCGGGATCGGTTTCGAGCAGCGTGACCTGCCGTCCGAGCCTCGCAGCCTCGGCCTTCTTGGCCGCGAGCAGTTCCTTGGCTGCCGCCAGTTGCGCCTCGGCGGCCTCACGCTCTTTCCAGGCCGGACGCACGATGGCGAAGCCGGTCGCGGCAGCGGCGATCAAGACGATCAGCCCGATGAAGCTGTTCAGGAATGCGCGCCGACGCAGGGACGACTCGACGCGCAGGATCTGCGCTTCGTCTTCTTCCTCATCCGTTTCGCTGGAACGACGCGTCCGGGCCATGGGGCCGATTGGCGGAGGATCGGCTTCAAGGCAAGCGGGAATCGCGCTCAATCCGCCGCCGGCCGGCGCTCTCGCCGCACGACAGAAGGACTGGCACACTTCGTGCATTCATAGCCACCATAATTTCCGTGGTTGCGTGACATGTCGAAATTGCAGTCAATGAGCCGTTTGCCCGTTCTGGCGCATCGCGCTTCCTTCTATCCCCCCATGTCGCACAGCGTCTACGACGGCAGTGTTTCGCGTCAGGCCGAGCCTCTGCCTGCGCTGCAGCCCGGGCTGCACTCGTCGGTCGCGGCAGTTTTCGTCCTCGATGCCGACTTCGTCATCAAATCCGAAAGCCGCGGGGCGGCCGAGATCTTCGGCTACGACCCAGGGTCGCGCGTGGGCGAGCACTGGCTGGGGCTGGTGCATCCGGAGGACCGGGCCGAGGCGCAGCGACGCTTCGAACGGCTCGCAGCCACCCCGGGCGGCACGGAGATCGCCGTTTTCCGCTGGGCACGCGCGGCCACCGACGAGTGGTCGTGGATGCACGCAGACGGTACGAACCTGCTGCACGATCCTTCCGTCGGCGGGGTCATCCTGATCGGCGTCAACGTGACCGACCGCGTGCTGGCCGAGGAGCGAGCCCGCGCCGGGGAGCACCGTCTGCGCAGCCTGGTCGAGCATTCGTCGGATGCGATTCTCATCATCACTCGCGCCGGGATCGTGACCTATGCCAGCGAGAGCACGAGCCACGTCTTCGGCTGGCCGAGCCACGAGTTCGGGCTGCCGGCCGAAACGGTGGTCGGGCGCAATGCGCTCAAGCTGGTGCATCGCGAGGACCGTAAGGCCATGGCCGACCTGCTCGAGGGCTTGGCGGAGTTCGGCGGCGTCATCACGGAGGAATGCCGTATCCGCGACTCCGAAGGGCATCTCCGCTGGATCGAGATCTCGGCGGTCAACCGGCTCGACGACCCACACGTCGCCGGCATCGTGCTCAACGCGCGCGATGTCTCGGCGCGCCGCGCCTTCGAGGTCGGCTTGGCGGTGCGTGACCGCCTGCTCGCCACCGAGGCCGCGGTGCAGCGCATCTTGCTGGCCCGACCGCGCGTGCGGGAGCATTTGCCGGAGATCCTCGGTCTGCTCGGTCGCTCGGCCGGGGTCTCGCGCGCGCTGCTCCTGGAGTATCCGCCCGACCACACTCACCCGCCGCGCATCGTGGCGGAATGGGCCGCCCCGGGCGTCGAGCCCCGCATCCCCCGCGGCGAGGAGTCGGTGCAGGCCTTCAGCCTGCCGGCCTGGCGCGAGACGCTCCGACGGGGCGAGATTCTCGAACTGCAGCGCAGCCAGGTGCGGGGGCAGGAACAGGAAGTCATGCGCGCGGCCGGGATCGTCTCGTCGATGCAGGCACCGTTGCGGGTGCGCGGGCAACTGCGCTGGGCTTTGGCCTATCAATGCACCACCGCGGTCCGACGCTGGAGCGAGGCGGAGCGCGATCACCTCCGCGCCATGGGCGGCGCCCTCGCGGTGGCGCTGGATCGCGAGGAGTCGATGCTCGCGCTCGACGCAGAAAAAGAGCAGCTGCGCGTGGTGCTCGAGTCGCTCTCGGATGCCGTGCTGACGGCTGATCGCGCCGGCCGCATCGTGCTGGCCAATCCGGCCGCCTCGCGTCTGCTCGGCGCCTCGCCCGAGAACCTGAGCGGGAAGCCGCTCGGCTCCTATTTCGAGGTGCGGGATCCCGTGCCGGGCGACCCCTCCCCGCCCTATCCGCAGGGCGTCGGCACGGATGCCGTCGAGCTCGTCCTGCGCACGGGCGAGCCGCTGCACACGCCGCGGCACGTCTGGACAATCCCGCGCGAAGGCCCGGCTTTGCACGTGTCCTGCAGCACCCTGCCGTTGCGCGACGCCTCCGGCCGCCTGGCGGGGGTGCTGCGGGTGTTCCACGACCTGACCGCGGAGGACCAGCGGCAGGCCGAGCTCATCCGCGCGGGCAAGCTCGACGGTCTGGCGGTCATTGCGGCCGGTATCGCGCACGATTTCAACAACATCCTGACCGCGCTCAACGGGAACGTCTCGTTCGCCCTCGCCTCGCTGTCGGAGGGACAGACGGAGGACGCCATCGCGCGTCTCGACGACGCGGAACTCGCGGGCCGCCGGGCGCGGGAACTGACCGGGCAGCTGATGACCTTCACGCGCGGCGGGCATCCGCTGCGGCAGGCCGCGAGCCTGCGTGAGATCCTGCGCGATTGCGTCAACTTCGCGCTCCACGGCTCCAATGTGCGCGCCGATTGGGAGATCGAGGACGATCTGCCCGATCTCGAAGCCGATCCCGCGCAGCTGCATCGCGTGCTGCACAACATCGTACTCAACGCCGTCCAGGCCATGCCCGGCGGCGGCCGGCTGCGCGTACGCGCCCGGGCGGAGGATCACGGCAGCGACGATTGTCAGCGGCCCCATGTACGCATCGAGGCGGAGGACACGGGCCCCGGCATCCCGGCCGACGTCCTGCCGCGCGTCTTCGAGCCGTTCTTCAGCACCAAGCCCGGCGGCAGCGGGCTCGGGCTGGCCGCGGCCCATGCCATCGTGAAGAAGCACGATGGCCGCATCGTCTGCGAAAATGCGCCGGGTGCCGGCACGCTCGTGCGCATCTGGTGGCCCTCCGCCGGCCGCCGCAGCCCGGCCGATGCCGAACGCGCCCAGCCCCCACGGGCGGTGCGCACGGGCGCGAAGGTATTGGTGCTCGATGACGAGCCGGGCGTCCGCGTGGTCGCGCGCCGCATGCTCGAGGGATTGGGACATCAGGTCACGGAGGCGGCCAGCGCGGCCGAGGCGATGGAGCTGTTCCGCAACGCCCGCACCGCCGGGAAGCCGTTCGAGGTTGGACTGCTCGACCTCACCCTGCCCGGCGGCCCCGGCGGCATCGAAGTCATGCAGGAGGCGCGTTCGGAGGATCCGTCGCTGCGCTGCATCGTGAGCAGCGGCTACATGGTCGACGAGGTGCGCTCCGATTACCTCCGTCTCGGATTTTGCGCGCTCCTGGCCAAACCCTATCAACGCAACGAACTCGCCGCAGTCATGGAGCAGGCGCTCTCGGGCGAGTGATCGTGACGGACACGCAAGAAATCCTCCTTGATCGGGTGTGCCGCTTCGGACAGGAACGCACTCATCTCCATGGCCAAGCCAACGCCGTCTCCGCGGGCCCGCCTGCTCGAACTCCTCGAGCCGCGCGGGCGCTGCCCGTTGACGGAATGCCGCAGTCAGCCACGTCGTGCCGCGCTGGCCGAGCTGCTGGCTGAGGGCCTGGTGGTGCAGCGCGGCACCCAGATTTTCGAAAGCCGCGCGGCCCTCGCGCAGCGTCTCGAAGCGGTCCTCGCGGCCACGCCCAAGCTGTTCAAGCGCCAGACGCTCAAGGGCGGGCGCGTGGCGCATCCGGCCTTCGACGCGGCCCTCGAGGATCTGTGGGCCGCCCGGCGCGTGCTGCGCTTCGAGGTGCAGTCCGATGCGAAATTGGAATTTCTCTATCTGCACGCCCGCCACATCGGGCGCGCCCCGGCGGCACCGGTGCCGGCCGCCGCGAGTGGCGCGCTGGAGACCGACCTGCTCTCGGCGTATCGGCGCCTGCAGGCCCGCGACGGACTCGCCGCGGTCCGCCTCGCCGCGCTGGTGGCCGAATGCGGGCACCCGCTGGCCGAAGTGCAGGCGTGGATCCGACGCCGGGTCGTGGCTGAAGGCTGGGGTTCGCTCGAGACCGGCAACTGGCCCGACGCGACCGCGGAGGAACGGGCCGCAGCCATCGAACATCTCGGCGTCCCGCGGCTCTACGTCCGCCTCGCGCCACCCCCCGGAAGCTGACGCCATGCCGCCGCCCGTCGATCTTCCGGTCAACCCCTTCGCCCACCACATCGTGGCCGGTCCGCGCGAGCGCCCGCCCTCGGTCGATTCGCTCAACCGCGACGTCTTCGAGCGGGTGCTGGCCGCCTTCGAACCGCTGGCCCAGGCGCTGCCGGGCGATCGCGACCAGGTCGCCGCCCCGGCCACGCTCGTGCTCTCCTCGGCGCCGGGCTACGGCAAGAGCCATCTCATCACGCGTCTTTTCGCCGCGCTGGCGGGCCGGGCCACGCTCGTCTGGGTGCAGCCGTTCCAGGCCCCCTCGCTGTGCTGGCACTCGCTGCTCCTGCAGGCGGTCAATGAACTGCGCCAGCCGGAAGCGACGAACGAGGCGGTCACGCAGCTCGATCTCCTCGCCCAGCGCGTGCTGCGCGCCGTCACCGCCAGCGCATTGGCCCATGGCGAGCTGGAGCGGCCGGAGAATTGGGAGGCGATCGGGGACGCGCTCATCGCGCACGACTGGTGGGACCTGCGCCGGCCCTGGCGGCAGGTGGAGGAATGGCTGCTCGACGTCGCGTATCACGACCACCGCATTTTGACGGCTGAGCTCGACCGCCAGCCGGGACAGGCGCGGCTGCGCAGCACGGCCTGGCTGCGGGTGCTGACCACCTGGCTGACGCACGCACCCGGCACCGCCGCGGCCTCGGCGTGTCTGGCGTGGATGCGCGGCGAGGCGCTGGAGGACGACGAGCGCGAGGCGCTCGGGCTGAGCGTCATCGACACGATGCAGCCGGAAAGCGAGGAGGCGCTCAACAGCCTGGCGCACCACCGCATTCACGATCTCTGCGCCCTCGCACGCTTTCATCGACCCTGGTTCTTCTGCTTCGACCAGACCGAAGACTACGGCACCTCGCCGCGGCTGGCCGCCATGTTCGGCTTCGTGGTGGCGCGACTGGTCAACGAACACCGCAACCAGATGACGGTGGTGACCGCGAACAAGGACGTCTGGGATCGCCGCGTCTGGCCGGAGGTCGATGCCGCGCATCACGATCGCTTCGGTCGCGGGCTCCTGCTCGAAGGTCTGCAGCGCGAGCAGGCGGGGGAGCTGATCAGCCTGCGCTTGGCGCCCTGGTCGGTGGAGCCGGCGGTGGCGGAGAAATTCGCCGATCCGCGCTGGCTCGAGAAGCTGTTTCCTTCCCAGCGCGCCACGCTCGGTCCGCGCGAGTTCCTCAAGCTCTGCCAGGTGCGTTGGGCCGATGGCGCCGAACTGCCGCCACCGCCCAGCCTGGAGGAGGTCTTCGCCGAGTTCCGCGCCCGCATGGAGGCGAGTCCGAAGCAGCTGGCCTTCGCGCCCGATCCGTTCCGCTGGCTGCTGCGCGGGCCGCTCGCGCCCACGGCGGATGCGTGCGTCGACGCCGACGACGTCGAGGGCCTCGTCGAACTGCGCTGGCCGAAGGCGGCGCGCGGGCCGATCGATTTCACCTTCGGCTTCGGCTGGTCGCACGTAAAATGGGGGCGCCTCGCGCGCCGCGTGCTTCCGCCCGCCTCGGGCCCGCGCCGACCGGCCAAGATCGTGGTCTTCCGCACGCCCGAGCTCGACGATGTGCCGCGCGCCACCTGGCAGATCAATGGCCCCAAGGTTCGCGCCGCCCAGCATCACGGCCTGCATCTGCTGCAATTGACTCCGACGGAGACGGCCGAGCTTTACGCCGCGCGGCAGATGTTCCTCGAGTCGGAGGCCGGCAACATCGATGGCCACGACAGCGCTGCGGTGCTCGAGTTCCTGCGCGTCCGGCTCACGCCGTGGCGCGAGCGCATTCTCGGCCCCGTCGAGGCCCGCCCATCCGGCCCGCCCGGAGCGCAGGCTTCGCTCCACGCGGGTCGCCTGGAGGAATTGCTGCGGGCGGAGAAATTCCTCTCCGCGAGTGACGCCGCCCAGCGCCTCGGCGCGCCGTGGGATCCGGCCGCGGTGGTCCATGCGGCGGGCGAACTCACCAGTCTCGAGGTCATTGCGAGTCCCGCCATGACCGTTCTCCTATGGCGCGGATGACCGTCACCCAACTGCGTCACGCCTGCGTGGATGCCGAATGGCTCCAGCGCTGGGTGGAAGACCCGAAGCTCACGCCCCCGCCGCCGACGCGGTCGGGCGCTGGCGCGGCCATCGGTGCGCCGTTCCACCGCATCGCGCAGGACTTCGCCGGCTGGCTGACCCAGCCCGCCAATGCCGGCGAGGCCGAGGCGCTCGACGGTCCGCTCCCGCTCTGGCAGATGTGCTGGGAACGCGTGGCCTACGCGCGCGTGGCGGAGGTTGGCCGCACGCAGTCCCCCGCCGCCGCCCATGCGCTGGCCACCTGCGTGCGCCATTGGTGCCACTCGCTGGCCGAGGAGCGGAGCGCGGTGGCGGTGCCTTGGAGCGGACTGCTGCTGACGGCGGAATATCAGCTGCAGTCGGTCACCGTGCCGACCGATTGTGGCCCGGTCCAACTGAGCGGCCGGCCCGATCTCGTGCGGCGCACGCGCGAGGGCGGCCTGGTGGTGGTCGATTACAAAACGACCCAGGGCGCCAGCCTTCAGCACGATCTGCTGCAGATCGCGATCTATTCCGAAATGCTGCGTCTCGCGCGCCCGGGTCTCGAGTTCGGCGCGCGACTCGAGTATTACGAGCCCGCGCTGCGCTCGCTCGATCGCTCGGCCGAGGAATCGCACGTCCTCTTCCAGTTTGTCGTGCAGCCCGTGCTCGAGCGCATCGCCCTGGCTACCGCGCCGCCGATCCGGCCCCGGAAAACGCGCCTCGCGCCCGCTCCGCGCAAGCCGACTCCACCCACGCCCCCGAAACTCGTCGCGCCGCCCGCGCAGCCCGAACTGCCGGGGCTGACGACGCTGGAACCTGCCGCGTCCGAGCCAGCCGTGCTGCCCGCCCGGACCGAGCCGCCGGCCCCCGTGGCCGCCACCGCCATCGCCGCCGTCGCGCTGGTGAGCCCCACTCCCACTCCCACTCTCACTCCCGCCGTCACCCCGTCACCAGTCACCCCGTCACCAGTCACCCCGTCACCAGTCACCCCATCACCCGCCTCCACGCCTCGAGTGGGAGGAGGAATGGGAATGGGAATGGGCGGACCCGCTGGCGGAATGGGAGGGCCCGCTGACCCGCCGCGCGCGCCGGTCACGCCCTCGTTCGCGAAGGACCTCGGGCTGCGCATCGTCGAGGCGCTGGCGAGCTATGGCGTGCGTTCTTCGGTGCTCGGGCAGCAGTCGGCGCCGCAGTTGGTCCGCTACCGCATCAAGCTCGGCCCGGGCACGACGTTTCGGCGCATCCAGTCGAATGCGGTCAATCTGCGCATCCAACTCTCGCTCGCGCAGGAGCCGCTCATCTCGGCGGGACCGGGCTGCGTCTTCGTCGACGTCCTGCGTGACCGTCCCGAACTCGTGCCGTGGAGCCGCGTGCGCGACAGCGAGGCGCTGCAGCGGCATCCCAGCCCGCTGGCCTTCGCGGCGGGCGTGGGCGTGAACGGCGAAACGATCATCTGCGATTTCGGCGACTCGAACCAGGCGCAGGGCCTCGTGGCAGGCGTGGCCGGCAGCGGCAAGAGCGAGTTCCTCAAGGCGGTGCTGGCCTCGCTGCTGGCCCGCAATACGCCCGAGTCGCTGCGCATCACGCTCATCGATCCCAAGCGCGTGACCTTTGGCAACATCCGCGACAGCGCGTTCCTGAGCGGGCCGGTGGTCTTCGACGTGGCCGAGGCGCGCGAGCGTCTCGCCGCGGCGGCCGACGACATGGACCAGCGCTACGATCAGCTCCTGGCGGAGAATTTGGTCAAACTCTCCGATCGGTGGCTGGAAGGGCGGCGCGACATCCCGCACCACCTCATCGTGGTGGACGAGTTTGCCGATCTCATGGCGGACGAGGACCGCACCGCGCGGGCCGATTTCGAGCGTCTCGCCCGCCGCATCGCCGCCAAGGGCCGCGCCGCCGGCGTGCACGTGCTCCTCGCCACCCAGCGGCCCGACCGCAACGTGGTCACCGGCGGCCTGAAGGCGAATCTGCCGCTGCGTTTCTGCCTGCGCGTGACCAATCAGGTGAATTCGCAGATCGTGCTCGACGAGTCCGGCGCGGAGGCGCTGCTCGGCCGCGGCGACCTTTTCTGCCAGCGCGGCTTCGGCACCGAGCGCGTGCAGGCACCGTTCCTCGAGCAGGAGGAATTTCTGCAGCTGTGGCAGGGCGGAGGCACAGCGTACCGCGGTCTGCCGTTCTAGTCCCTGCGCCGCATGTGTCTCATCGTCCTGGCCTGGCAGCAGCATCCGGCCTGGCCCCTCGTGCTGGCGGCCAATCGCGACGAATTCCACGCCCGACCCTCCGCGCCGCTCGGCTGGTGGGAGGACGCGCCCGAAGTGCTGGCGGGCCGCGATCTGGAGGGCGGCGGTACCTGGCTCGGGTTCACGCGCAGCGGCCGAATGGCGGCGGTGACGAACGTCCGGCTGCCGTCCGGGGCCGAGCGTGGGCAGCTGTCGCGCGGCTGGCTGACGCGCGATTTCCTCCGCGGCGACCAGTCTCCGGTCGTTCACGCCGAGGCGCTGCTGCGGCGTGCCGCGGACTATCGACCTTTCAATCTCGTGCTCTGCGCGGGACGCGAAGCCGTTTACGTTACCAACCATCCCGCGCCCGCTTGGCAGCGACTCGAGCCGGGCCTGCACGCGCTGTCCAACGGCGCGCTCACCGCCGACTGGCCCAAAGTCCGGCGCGCCCGCAGCGCGCTCGGCGCCTGGCTCGCGGCCGACGACCCCGCGGCAGGTTCCCCACCGCTCGAGCCGCCTTTCGCGCTCCTGGCCGACGAAGCCCGCGCCGCCGACGCGGACCTGCCCCAGACCGGCGTGGGACTCGAACTCGAGCGGTTCCTCTCGCCCGTCGCGATCCGCGGCGAGCGCTACGGCACCCGGGCCAGCACGGTGCTGCTGCTCTCCCGGGAGGGTCACGCCACCATGGTCGAGCAGCGCTTCGGCCCGGAGCTCGCGCCGCTCGGAGCCAGTAAATACGAGCTTTCGCTCACAGTGATGCCCGGCCACGAAGCTGCGTCAGCGTCTGGACGGGAGGCCGGTTCCGGCCCATGATCCCGCCCCGCACCTCCCCCCGGTCGCGGCCAACCAACCTCATTCACGATCCCTCATGAATCGTCGCGTCGTCATCACTGGCATCGGCATCCTCTCACCCGTGGGCAGTGACCCGCAGACTTTCTGGCAGGCCATCAGCACGGGCCAGAGCGGCATCGACCGCATCACGCTCTTCGACACGACCGGCTACGACTGCAAGATCGGCGGCGAGGTGAAGAACTTCGAGCCGTCGAAGTATTTCAAGGTCGCCAAGGACACCCGCCGGGCGGACCGCTACAGCCAGCTGCTCATGGCTGCCTCCAAGCTGGCCGCGGCCGACGCCGGTCTGGGCGAATTCGAGGGGCTCGACAAGGATCGCATCGGCTGCTTCCTCGGCAGCGGCATCGGCGGCCTCAAGAGCATCGAGGATCAGCACACCAATCTCATCCAAAAGGGTCCCGGCCGCGTCTCGCCATTCATGATCCCCATGATGATCGCCAACATGGGCAGCGGCCTGGTGGCGATGGAATGGGGCCTGCGCGGACCGAACATGAGCATCGTGACCGCCTGCGCGACCGCCAACAACACCATCGGCGAGGCCTGGCGCACGATTAAGTTCGGCGATGCCGACATGTTCCTGGCCGGCGGCGCCGAGGCGGCCATCGCCCCGCTCGGACTCTCCGGCTTCGGCAACATGAAGGCGCTCTCCATGCGCAACGACGATCCGCAGCGCGCCTCGCGTCCGTGGGACAAGGACCGCGACGGATTCGTCCTCAGCGAGGGCGCCGGCGTGGTGGTGCTGGAGGAATACGAGCACGCCAGGAGGCGCGGCGCCAAGATCTACGCCGAGCTGGCTGGCTACGGCGTCAGCTGCGACGCCTTCCACATGACCTCGCCCACGCCCGACGGCTCCGGCGCGGCCGCGGCCATGCGCATGGCCATGAAGCACGCCGGCATCACGCCGGCCGAGGTCGATTATCTCAACGCCCACGCCACCTCGACCGGCCTGGGCGACATCGCCGAGACCAAGGCCATCAAGCTGGCCTTCGGCGAGGACGTGAAGAAGCTGGCCGTGAGCTCGACCAAGTCGATGACCGGCCACACCCTCGGCGCCGCCGGCGGCGTGGAGTTGATCGCCTGCCTGCTCGGCATGCAGCACGGCGTCATCCCGCCGACCATCAACCTCGAGGAGCCCGATCCCGAGTGCGATCTCGACTACGTACCGAAGGTGGCGCGCGAGAAGCAGCTGAAGGTTTGCATGAGCAACAGCTTCGGCTTCGGCGGCCACAATGCGACGCTCGTCGTGAAGGCGATTTGAGCGGGGCCGCAGGGGCACGTTGGTCACGAAGCGCTCCCGCGCGTGCGCGAATCCGTCTGGGCGACGCTAGAACGCCTCACAACTCCAGCTCGATCTTCTTCGGCTTCGCCCACGAGACCGACATGCCGATGAAGCCGGCGATGGTCAGCAGCTTGAGGATGCCGAAGAGGCCGTCGCCGGGATTGAGGACCGTGAAGATGAGCGTGGGATGCTTCAGCACGGGGCCGATGACCGAATAGGTGCCGAACTGCTGCACGACGTGGAAGAGTTCGCCTAGCGGCACGGCGAGGAGCGCGCAGGCGGCGCCCAGCAGGCCGGCGCGGCGATTGCCGCGGTTGGCGACGAGGCGGAAGAGAAAGGCGGGCGAGGCGGCGAGGTAGGCGAGCACCAGGACCACGAAGCCGGCGGCGAGGCTGTGAATGTGGATGCTGCCGCCGAGCTTCTCGAAGACCCAGTCCACGCCGATCCAGATGCCGCCCCAGAGCCCACTCTGCAAGAGCAGCACGAGGGGCGCGAGCAGGGCCAGCGGAGCCAGCGAACGCGCGCGGAAGCCGAGGCGGTTCACGTCGGGGCCGATCTGTTCCTCGATGCACTTCGCGCAGATCTGGCCGACGCGGCCCTTGCTGGCCACGGTGGTGACCTGCTCTGCGCCGCCGCAGTAATGGCAGGTTGCGACCGCCTCGATCCCGAGGCTCCGCAGGCACCCGATGAGCGAATCGAGCGCGGGCACCACCTCGTCCCGCTGCAGCCGGTCGCCGAAGCGCTTGAGCGTGAGCCAGGCGAGGTCGTCCCGGATTTCGACCTCGGCCCAGCCCTCGTCCATCAGGCGCGGCAGCGGCTCGGCGAATTCGAGCTTCGGCTCCTCGCCCCGCGCGAAGGCGTGCTCCGCATAGCGCAGGTGAAAGAGCGCGTCGGACTGCGCCGAGCCATCGGTCAGCGTCAGCCCGAGCGGGAAACCGCGCCAGACACCCCAGAGCAGGTGGTCGCGCCTGCCCTTGAGGTCCAGCGCCCGCACGAATTGATCGAGAGTCGACACGGCTGGGTCGGCGGGCATGGAGCGGTCAAAGCGGAAGGGCAGACTATTGTCGAGGAAAGATCTGCGCCGGTTACGCCCCGGCTGTGCAACCCCCACCGCGCACCGCCGCCGGCTCGGGCGGGCCATCGTTCCTTCTTGCGCATTCCCAGCGCACGCTTGGTCTCCGCCGCAGAACCGGCTATGTGCGGGTCATGCGCATTTTGCGAAGGCTGCTGGCCGCTCTCGTGCTGCTCCTGGTGCTGGTGTTCCTCGGGCTGCGGTGGACGCTGCGCGGGTCGCTGGCGCAGCTGGATGGTCAGGCGATGCTGCCGGGGCTGACCGCGCCCGTGCAGATCGAGCGCGACGCCCAGGGCGTGCCGACCATCCGGGCGCAGAACGAGCTCGATCTCTCGCGGACGCTGGGCTTCGTCCACGCGCAGGACCGGTTCTTCCAAATGGACCTGCTGCGGCGGAATGCGGCCGGCGAGTTGGCCGAGCTCTTCGGCCCCGCGGCGCTACCGCGTGACCGGGCGAATCGGCTGCATCGCTTCCGCGCTCGGGCGGCCGCCATTCTCGGCAGCACCTTGGAGTCGGTGGAGCGCGATCTCGTCCGCGCCTACACCGAGGGCGTCAACGCGGGGCTGGCGGCTCTGCGGGTGCGGCCGTGGGAGTATCTCCTCCTGCGCACCGCGCCGCGGCCGTGGACGGCGGAGGACACGCTGCTGGTCGGCTACGCGATGCATTTCGACCTGCACGGCGATCTCACGAAGGTCCGCTCGAAGGAACTGGTGCGGACGACCTTCGGCGCGGACTTGGCGGAGTTCCTCGATCCGAACTTCACGCCGGACGATGCCGCCCTCGACGATTCCACCCAGCCGCTCCGCCCGATCCCCGGCCCGCAGGTCGTGGATCTGCGCACGCTCTCCAACGCCACCGCGGCGCTCGGGCCGCTGGAGCCGCCCGATCTGCCGGGCTCGAACAACTTCGCCGTCAGCGGCAAACGCACGGCGCACGGCGGCGGCATGGTGGCGGGCGACATGCACCTCAGCCTCGGGCTGCCGTGCATCTGGTACCGCGCCTCGCTCGCGCTGCCGGACCGCACGCTGACCGGCGTGACGCTGCCCGGGGTGAATGTGCTCATTGCCGGCAGCAATGGCCGCATTGCCTGGGCCTTCACGAATTCGCACACGCTGACCAGCCGCGAAGTGCCGCTGGAAATCGATCCCGCTTCGGCTCAGCGCTACCGCGGCGCCGACGGCAACTTCGTCGCCATGCGCGAGGCGAACGAGCAGATCCTCGTGCAGGGCGCGCCGACCGAGACCCTGCGGGTGCAGGAGACGGAATTCGGCCCGGTCGTCGGGACGCGCGGCGGACGGACCTTCGCGCGCGACTGGCTGGCGCATCGACCGGCGCAGATGAATCTCGCGCTGCTCCAACTCGGCGCGGCGGCGAGCGTCGCCGAGGCGCTGCCGATCGCCCACCGCGCGGGCGTGCCGCCCCAGAATCTGCTCGTGGTCGACGCCGCGGGCGACGCCGCCTGGACGATCATCGGCCGGACCGACATCTCGCCCCCGGTCATTCGCCGCGACTCGCTCTGGACCGGCAACAATCGCGTGGTCGGCGGCGACGGCTTCGTCGCGCTGGGCGACGGCGGGCAGGCGATGCCGTATCGCGCGGCGCAGATCCGCGATGCGTTGCAGGCCCTGCCGAATCCGGTGCGGCCGGCCGATCTCCTCGGTGTGGCGCTGGACGATCGCGCGCTCTTCCTCGAGCGCTGGCACCAGTTGATGCTGGCGACGCTCACCCCCGCGGCCTGCGCGGAGAAGCCGGCCCGCGCCGAGCTGCGGAAGTTCGTGGAGCAGTGGGGCGGCCGCGCGTCGGTCGACTCCGTCGGCTACCTCGCTGTGCGCACGTTTCGGGCCGGGGTCGATCGGCGCCTGCTGCAGTCGATCCACGCGCGGCTGAAGATGGCCGACAACGAATACGATCCGCGCCAACTGCGCGTCGAGACCGCGCTCTGGAGCGTGTTGCAGGCGCGGCCGGAACATTGGCTGCCGAAGAACTTTCCCACCTGGGACTCGCTCCTGCTCGCTGCGGCCGACGACTTCCTCTCCGACGCCGTCACTGCCGGTGTACCGCTGCGTGAGATGACCTGGGGCCGGCGCAACGTCGTGCGCATCCGGCATCCCATCGCTCGCGCGCTGCCCGACTTCTTCGGCCGCTGGCTGAATGCGCCCGCCCAGCCGCTGCCCGGCGACGGCTGGATGCCCCGCGTGCAGACGCCGACCTTCGGCGCCTCGCAGCGGATGGTGGTCGCACCCGGCCGCGAAGCCGAGGGCATTTTCCACCTCCCCGGCGGCAGCAGCGGCCACCCGCTCTCGCCCTACTATCTCGCCGGCTATGCCGACTGGGCCCGCGGCAAGGCGACTCCCTTTCTGCCAGGGCCGCCGCAGCATCGGCTCGAGCTGCGCTGAGGCAGGCAGCCCGGCTGATGCTCCGCGGCCGTGCCGCGTTTTTTTCAATACGATTTCGCCCAGACCGCGCGCTGCTTGCTCGGCTGGCCGGTGAAGGGGCACGTGCCGGGCTCGCTCGCGTCGAAGGGCAGACAGCGGATGGTTACCTTGAGGTCGTTCTTGATCTGCTCCTCGACCTCCGGCGAGCCGTTCCAATGCGTCAGCGCGAAGCCGCCGTGGATCTCCGGCCGCTCGGCGTTCTGGGGCGTGAAGAAGGCGTAGAACTCCTCCTTCGTGTCGATGCGCCGGGTGTGCTCCTCGCGGAAGGCCAGGGCCTTGGCGTAGAGATTGTCCTGAATTGTCTGCAGCCGCTGGCCGATGGTGGCGACCACCTCGGACATGGGGACGAATTCCTTCGACTTCGCGCCGAGGTCGCGTCGGCAGAACGCCACGCTGCCCTTCTCGAGGTCGCGCGGGCCGAGTTCGAGCCGCACGGGGCAGCCCTTCTTGATCCACTCCCAGTTCTTCACGCCGCCGCCGAGTTCGCGCTTGTCCACATGCACCGCCACCGGCTGGCCGTGGAAGGTCTGCTGGCGCAGGTCGGCCGCGAGCTGATCCGCCGCGGCGAAGACGGCCGCGCGCTGGTCTTCCTTCGGCGCGATGGGCAGGATGACGACCTGCGTGGGAGCGAGACGGGGCGGGATGACGAGGCCGTCGTCATCGGCGTGGGCCATGACGACCGTGCCGACGAGGCGCGTGCTCACGCCCCAACTGGTGGTGTGGGCCAGTTCCTCGCGGCCTTCGCGCGACTGGAACTTGATCCCGCTGGCCTTGGCGAAGTTTTGCCCGAGGTAATGCGAGGTGCCGGCCTGGATGGCCTTGCGGTCCTGCACCATGGCCTCGATGCAGAGCGTCTGCACCGCGCCGGGGAAGCGCTCGTTGGCGCTCTTTTCGCCGGTGAAAACGGGGACCGCGCAGAACTCGCGGGCAAAGGTCTCGTAGACCCGCAGCATCTGCTCGGTCTCCTCCCGCGCCTCCTTCTCCGTCTCGTGCACCGTGTGGCCTTCCTGCCAGAGGAATTCGGCCGTGCGCAGGAGCAGGCGGGGACGCATTTCCCAGCGCACCACATTGGCCCACTGATTGATGAGGATGGGCAGGTCGCGATAGCTCTGCACCCAGCGGGCGTAGGTCGCACCGATGATCGTTTCGGAGGTCGGACGAATGACCAGCGGCTCGGCCAGCTCGGCCGAGGGCGCAGGCCGCATCTTGCCGTCGGGTCCGAGCTCGAGCCGATGGTGCGTGACCACGGCGCATTCCTTGGCGAAGCCGTCGACGTGCTCGGCTTCCTTGGCGAGATAGGAGACCGGGATGAAGAGCGGGAAGTAGGCGTTCTGATGGCCGGTGGCCTTGAACATCGCATCGAGCGCCGCCTGCATGCGCTCCCAAACGCCGTAGCCCCACGGCTTGATCACCATGCAGCCGCGGACTTCGCTGTTTTCGGCCAGCTCGCCGGCGCGAACGACCTGCTGATACCACTCGGGGAAATCCTCCGAGCGCGTGGGGGTGATGGCGGTTTGGGGTTTGTTGCTCATGGCTCTGACGGTTGAAGGGATGGAAGCGGAAAGACG
Organism: Verrucomicrobiota bacterium; assembly: GCA_018240025.1. GTDB lineage: Bacteria > Verrucomicrobiota > Verrucomicrobiia > Chthoniobacterales > SZAS-18 > SZAS-18. The sequence continues at coordinate 21,956 of JAFEGM010000074.1, read as the reverse complement.
GGGTGGGGGACGGCGCCGCGCGCGGCGTGACTCGACCGGGCCGAAGCGCCGCGCGGCGCTCAGCTTTCGAGGCGGATCGGGTCGCCGACGCGGATGGTTCCGCTTTCGAGGACATCGGTCCGCACGCCGCCGCGATGCACGAAGCCGCGCAAGGTGTCCTCGCCGAGGCGGCGCTGCAGCGTGGTGCACGGCTCGCAGAGGCGCTGCACGAGAATGAGGGCGTCGCCGACGCGCACCCGCTGGCCGACGAGATCGTTCAGCCGCACGCCGCTCGTGATCAGATTGCGGCCGAGCTGCTCGGGGCGAAGCGACTGGCCGAACTCCGCATTGAAGGCCTCGACCGCCTCCTGCTCGATGAGCGTCAGGTGGCGCCCGTTGCCTGGCACTTCGGAGAATGTGCCGCGTCCTTCGGCGTAGCGATCACCGACCAGCCCGTGACCGGCCGCAGCCTCGATTTCGGCCACGCCACGCGGCTCTCCGCCGGCCTGGGCGGAGACGAAAATGCCGGTGATGGTGCCGCGATTGGACATGCAACCGCATCGCACCGACTGCCCGCCTTGTCATGTGGGAGTCAGCGTGCCGCGGGGGCGGCGCCGTCGGCCACGGTGCGGAAGCCGACCCGGTCGTTGCGGTCGAGTCGGAGCAGCGGCGTGGCCCGCCGGGTGATCTCGAAATCGGGCTTCTTGTCCTTGAGCGAGCCGAAGTTGCCGCCGCGGATGACCGGGCGGTCGCCGCCCTCGACGGTGGCGGTCCACTCGCTGACGTTGCCAGCCATCCCCATGACGCCGGTCGGGCTGCGATCGTCCGTCATGGCATCGACCGGCGCCCAGCGATTGTAGCCGTCGATGGTTCCCTCGGCGCGCGGATCCGCGCTGAAATCCTGCGCGGTGTTGACCTTCTTCGCGGAGGCGTCGTTGCCCCACGGGTACTTGCGCCCGTCGGTGCCGCGCGCGGCCTTCTCCCATTCTTCCTCCGTTGGGAGCCGCCGGCCTTTCCACTTCGCATAGGCGTAGGCGTCGAACCAGTCGATCAGGATGATGGGGCAATTCAGGTCGACCGGTGCGCCGAGGAAGGTCTTCCCGTGTACGGCCGACTTGTAGAGATTCTCCCAGCGGTCGGGCACGTGGGATTTCCCCTTGGGCTGCTCGGGATGCTCGACCTGCGCGAGCAGGCTGGGATCCTTTTCCAGGGCCGCCAGGAATTGCTGGTACTGGCCGATGGTGACTTCGTATTCGTCGATGCGGAAGGCGGGCAGGGTGACCTTCTTGCCGTCCTGATAAATGAATTCCCCGGCGGGAACCTCGATCAGTCGGTCGAAGTTCCGCATCTTCGGCCCGGTGAAGAAACGAAAGTAGATCGCCAGGCCGGCCACCCAGAGCAGGGCGAAAAGCCCGACGGTCGTCCAGATGAGTCCGCGCTTCTGGCGCTGCCGGGCGGCCTCGACCGCGGCGATGGCGGCCCGCTCGCTCGCTCCCAGGACGTGCGCGTCCTTGACGGTGGCCTTGGGCTCCGCGGCCTTCGCGGCGGCCGCGACCGCGCCCCAACTGGGATAGCGACCCTGCACCATCTCGCCGAGGAGGGTGCCGAGCGCGGGCCGGGCGGCGAGGCTGTCGGGCTCGGCCAGGTTCGAGAGCATGGCGCCGAGCAGGCGGATTTCTGCGGCTACGTCGGGCGGAGGTGCATCGGCCGGAGCGCCCAGATTCTCCAGGCGCGGCCGGCCGTCGCGACCGAGGAAGATCGATCCAGCGTCGAGCGGTTCGCGCGAGATCTGCCGCGCCCCCAGTTGCGTGAGGGCCTCCGAAGTCAGCCGCAGAATGTGCTGCACGGTGGCGGCCTCCAGCGTCGCGCCCGCAGCGGCGAGTTCGGACAGGCGCTGACCGTCTACGAATTCGGTGGCGAAGAACGGTTGCTCGCCCTCCGTGTCGGCTTCGTAGACCGGCAGCACCGCGGCGTGCTGGAGCGAGGCCTTGGCCTGGGCTGCGGCGCGAAAGGCCTGGAACTGGGCGGGGTCGGCGGCCAGGGCGGGATCGAGGAGTTTGAGCGCGACCCGCCGATTCACCGACGTCTGGATGGCTTCCAGCACCTCGCCCCAGCGCCCGCGGCCGAGGGCCCCGCGGATCTCGTACCCCGGCGCGTCGTCGGGCGGCGTCGAGGGCGGGGCAGGTGGGGCGGGAGAGGGAGACGGGAGATTGGAGACTGGAGACTGGAGACTGGAGACTGGAGACTCGAGAGCGGTGGCTGGAGCTGGGGCGGATTGCTCCAGGATCGCTTGGACCAGGCCGGTGAGATCGACCGGGTGCCGAAAGGTGGGAGCGCCCTCCAGGTAGTCGGCGCAGGTGCTCAGATCGTGGTCGGAGAGGAACACGGTCCGCAGGTCCGGCCGCAGAGCGCGGAGCTCGTGTCGCAAGACAAAGCCATCGCCCTCCTCGAAATAGGCCTCCGTCACCAGCACGTCGGGCGCACCCGAACTGCGTGCCACCTCCAGGGCGCGAGCGTAGCCCACCGCCAACTGAACAATGTGGCCGGGCAGTTGGCTGCGGAGTAATTGGGCAAACTGCGAGCCAAACTCCGCCTCTGGGGCAGCAAGGAGGATCTTCACCCCGCAGTCCTAGCACCACCCACCGTGAATTCGAAATCGGAAAGACGGCGCGCATTCAGTAGTCACACGACATTCAATTCCGGTTTTCCATCCAGCGAAAATCAGAGTAATTCGACCCTATACAGGGGCACCTTGCGGCTACGCTCGCGGCGAATCGTGAAAAAACGTTCAAAAAAAGTCCAAAAATTTTGGCCTTCGGCGATTCTGTGCTTGTATTCACTCGGGAAACCGGGAAAACGGCTACTCCTTTTCGGTCGCACCACTTAACCAACCACACCCCAAACCTCCTTAGGAATCAGGATGAAACACAACCCCCTTACCAAGGTGAGCGTCCTCGCCGCTGCCGGCGTGGTCGCTGCCGGTTTCACGGCGACCGCCGCGGACCCCTATGACAAGGCCCTCGAGGCCCGTGTCGCCGCGCTGGAGCGCGAGCTGAATGTGATGCAGGGAGACAGCAAGGGCAAAGGCATCAAGGCCACCGACGTGCCCACCTTCCTGCGGGCCAAGAGCAAGGAAGTGAAGGAGCTGACGATCAGCGGCGACTTCCGCCTCCGCTATCAGTATCAGGACTTCCGCCAGCAGCTGCGCCCGCCCACGGCCGGCTTCGACGGGTACCAGCAGAGCTCGCGCCCCACGCGCTATCGCCTGCGCATCAATTTCGAGTACCAGATGACGGACAACATGTTCATCGGCTGGTCGATCGCCTCCGGCGACAACCGCTCGAATGACGGCACGACGGCCACGCTGGCCGACGGCTTCGGCAAGAACGACGTCTTCATCGACAAGGCCTACCTCGGCTGGAAGGTCACGCCCAACTTCACGCTCGTGATGGGCAAGCAGGACTTCCCGTTCTACATCGTGGATGACTTCATCTACGACAAGACCGACCTGCGTCCGACCGGCTTCACGGAGATTTACAAGACCGATCTGAGCTCGACCACCAAGCTCGACCTCATCGCCGGTCAGTACATCTTCGCCGACAATGTCGAGAACCGCACGGCTGCGGCCGGCAACAACGACGTCGTTCTGTTCATGGCGCAGGCCGTGTTCGACATCAAGCCGAGCAACGCGCTGAGCTTCAAGATCGGTCCGACGATCATGTTCTACGCCAGCTCCGGCGGCGGCACGCCGGCGACGGCGACCGGCCCGGCCACGGCGGGCGTCGACGGCATCCTGACCAACTCGGCGGGCTTCAACTCGACCTCGACGATCACCTTCCTGAACGCCAACGGCACCACCACGAACGCCACCTACACCGGCAAGGATTCCGCCCGGAATCTCCTGGTGCTGAGCGTCCCGATGGAACTGAACTTCAAGATCGGCGGCCTCGCGGTGAAGCCGTATGCGGAGTTCGCCTACAACTTCCAGGGCGGTGCGCGTGCGTATCGCACCTACGGCATCCGGGCCGACGACTTCAGCGACAAGTTCGCCATGGTCGCGGGCGTTCGCCTCGGCTCGCTGGCCAAGAAGGGCGACTGGACGGTCTCGGTGGACTACCGCCGCATGGGTCTCGGTTCGCATGATCCGAACCTGAACGATCCGAACTGGGGCCAGTCGCAGCTGAACACCCACGGATTCAAGGTGAGCGCGGGCTACCGCTTCACCAACTGGCTGACCGGTGTGGCCACCTTCTACCAGGCTTGGAATATCGAGAAGGATCTCTTCGAGACCGGACCGCTCCGCCGCCGCGTGCAGACCTCGTTCGCCCGCGACACCGAGAACCGCGTCTTCCAGCTCGAGCTGAACGCGAGCTTCTGATCGACCTCGAGACAGACTTCAGAGCCCCGCAGCGATGCGGGGCTCTTTTTTTGCCTTGGTGCGAGCGGGCGCCGATCTCGGCATGACAAGCCCGGCGCGGTTCGGCATCCTTCTCTGCACACTTCCTTGGCCTCTCCTTCTCCCTACCGATCCGAGCCCGAGCCGGGGCGCGATGCGCCCTCGGTTCCGCTGCAGCGTTCGGCCAAACTGCACATTCCCATCCGGTCGGTGCTGGATCGCAAACCGGAGGACGTTTCTCCCTACCAGCGGGTCGAAGTGCCGGGCGAACTCCAAGCCGCCGGCGAAGAAGGGGAGTCGGCTGCAGCGAGGCCCAGCGCGTGGCTGAGCGACGAGGACCTGACCCCGGAGGAGCGCGAAATGCGCCGGGCGCTGCGCCGGCGTCGCTATCTCTTCCTCGGGTCGATCGGCTTGCTCCTGCTCCTCGGCCTTTGGTTCGCGCGGCCCCTGGGACGCACCGTGAAAGGCTGGCAGGCGCGGCGTCTCGCCCGGGAGGCCGAGACGCTGTTGTCAGGACGGGACTGGGCACGTGCCTATCCGTTGGTCCGCGACGCCGTCAGCCTGTCCTTCAACGACCCGTTCGTGACCCGTGTGATGGCGGAATTCCAATCCCGAGCGGGCACCCCCGAGGCCCTGGCCTGGTGGACGCGCGTGCGCGAGTTGGAGCCTCACGTGCAAAGCCACCGACTCCGCCTGGCCCACGCAGCGATCCGCGAGCAGGAGTTCGAGACGGCTGAGCGGGCGCTGGCCGGGCTGCCTGCCGCGGCCCGGGAGACCGCCGCCTACTGTGAGGTGGTGACGGCTCTGGAGCTGGCGCGGGGCAACCTGCCGGCCGCGGCTGAGGCGCTGCAAAGGTGGCGTCGGCTCGATCCGACGAGCGAATTTGCCCGTCTGAATTCTGCCATCGCGCAGCTGTCGGCCACCACCGCGCCGGAGGTGCAGTATGCCCGCGAAACGCTGCAGGAGCTGAGCAAGAGCGCCGCGGTCGGTCGGGCCGCAACGCGCGCTCTGGTGCGCGATGCTCTGGCCCGGGGCGAATTCGCCCCCGCGGTGGCGCTGGCGCGCGGCCTGGCGGATTCGGCCGATGGAGCCTTCGAGGATCGGCTCTTGGAACTGGATGCCCTGGTACGGTCGGGCGACCCCTTCTCCGGCGTGAGAGTGAAGAAGGCCCAGGAGGCCGCCGGCGAGGACCCGGTGCGCATCGTCAGCCTGGCGCGCTGGCTGTTCGTGCAGAAGCGCTTCTCCGAGGCCTTCGGCTGGTTGAAGACCCTGCCGGACTCTCTGCGCCTGCGGCCCCCGGTGGCCATCACGCTGGCCGATGCGACCATGTCCATCCGCGATTGGAACGGGCTCGACCGCAGTCTGCGCCCGCAGGAGTGGGGCACCAGCGAGTATCTGCGTCTCGTCTATCTCGCGCGGGCAGCCCGCGAACAGCAGCGCGCGGAAGCCTCGCAGGCCTGGTGGAAGCGGGCGCTCGAACTCGCTCCGGAGGCGGCCCAGCGGGCGGCGCTGCTGCGTCTGGTCAACTCCTGGGGCTGGCGGCGGGAGGCCGAAGAGTTGCTCGCGCAGATGCGCCTGGCCGATCCCGGGGATCCCGCGCCGCTCGAGGCCCTGGCGCAGCTGTACGCGGCCTCCGGACAGACCCGCGAGCTCCTGCAGGTCACGCAGGATCGACTGGCCCGCGAACCGGAATCGGTACGGGCGCGCAACGACCAGACCGCGCTCTGGCTGCTGCTGGGCGAACGCCTGCCCGAGGCCCACGCGGCGGCGGACCGCCTGGCCCAGGAACGGCCGGACGATCCGATGGTGCAATCGACGCGCGCCCTTTCGCTCCTGCTCCGCGGTCGCGCGACCGAAGCGCTGGCGGTGCTGCGCCGGCTGCCGGAGCCGGCGCCGCGGCAACCGGGAGTTGCGCTGTACATGGGGCTCGCTCTGGCCGCCAACCAGGCCGCTGAAGCCGAGGAGTTTTTCGTGCTGGCGGAACAGCGGGTCCTGCTGCCGGAGGAAAGGGCGCTGCTGGAGAAGGCGCGCTCAGGTTTCAAAGTAATCAAATAGCAAATTCTTATTTACAACCAGGAGATGTCGGAAAAGATGTCAGCATGTATTCATACGCTGGATTCCTGTGTGGCCTCCTGCTGGCGGCTTGCCTGACGACCCGCGGCACGGCCCACGAATACTGGCTGGAGCCCGAACGAGCCCGTGGCGGGAAAGTGGGGATACGCCTCATGCTTGGAGCAGGATTTGGGCAGGGCGAGGAGAAGCGGACGCAGAAGCGCCGGTTTGCCTCCGCCTCCCTGCTGACGCCACACGGCCAGTCCGATCTCCTGCCGGAACTCACGGAGGCCGCGCGCCCGCTTCTTTCGCTCGAGACCAAGCGCTGCGGGGCAGGCGCCCTGATCTCGCTGGAGCGAACGCCTGCCCGGATCACGCTCGATCACGTGAAGTTCAACGCTTATCTCCGGCAGGAGAGCCTGGTGCAGGCCATTCTCGACCGCACCCGCGCCCGCGAGATGGGCCGGGCCGGGCGCGAGCGCTACACGCGTTTCCTCAAGCTGCTCCTGCCCGCGGCGCGCGACGTTCGGCCCGTGGCTCCGCTCTCGCTGCGGGCGGTCGGCCACACGCTCGAGGTCGTGCCGGAGGTCCCGCTGGAATCGCTCCGCCGCGGGCAGGAACTGCCCGTGCGGGTGCGGTTCGAGTCCGCGCCCCTGCCGGGCGTTTTCGTGACCCTGGTGCGTCGGCCGCGCGAGGGGGAGCCGCAGCGCCAGACCGAGCGGACCGATGCCGACGGCCGGGTGAAGCTGCGGGTCGAAGGCCCCGGCTGGCATGCGCTGCGCCTCGTGCACATCCGGCGGGTGGCCGCCGATCCGACCGATTTCACGCAGCCGGAATGGGAGAGTTTTTGGAGTTCCTACGTCTTCCGGGTCAGCGGACGTTGAGAATCTGTCGCGAGCCGGCGCTTTCCACTTGCCCGCCGTGCGACAGCGGGCTTGCTGCGGGCATGTTCGCCTCCCGACTCCTCACGGGAGCGCTGGCCATTTCGGCTGCGTTCCTCCTCGCCGGCTCCGGTCTCGCCGCCGAGCCTCAGTTGTTCCGGATCACCACCGTTCAGGCCGGTGAGAAATCCGCCGCCCGCCAACTCGGCACCGTGGTCGAAGACTACGGCAATTTCGTCATCGTCTCCGCCAGCGGCGCCCGGGCCGAGGCGCTCCAGCGGGACGGCGCGGCTTCCGGACTCGCCATTGAGGCGCTCGACGTCTCCATCGGCCTGCGCGACTTCAAGTTCGACCCACGCAGCGCCAATCCCGCCCGGGCCCGCGGCCTGCAGGGCGCGGCCCGCGAGGCGGCCTCGGCGGAAGGCGACTACTATTTGGTGCAATTCCACGCGCCGATCCGCGAGGCCTGGCTGAAGGAACTGCGGGCGCTCGGCGCCGAGACGGTGCAATACGTGCCGAATCAGGCCTACCTGATCTATGCCAAGCCGGCCGCGTTGGAGGCGATCGCCCGGCACGAGAAAGTGCGCTGGACGGGCGCCTTCGAGCCGATCTATCGAGTCGCCACCGAGCTGACCTGGATCTTCCAGCCGGCCGGACAGCGCACCGAAAAAGTCTCCGAGGACGGCACCTACCTCGTGGCCGTCTTCAAGCGCGCCGAGGCCCGGCCGGTCGAGGACGCGCTCGTCCGCCAAGGCAAGCTGCTCAAGGCCGATCGCCTGCCTGACGGCGCGGTCTTCAATCTCTATCGCCTGAGCCTCACGCCCGAAGCGCTCAGCCGGGTGGCGGCCATGCGCGACGTCTACGCCATCGAGCCCTACGTGAAGAAGTCGCTGGAAGACGAGCGCGGCGCGCAGGTCCTGGCCGGCAACTACTCCGGCACGGCCATCGCCAATCTGAACGCGCCGCCTTACGACCCGGTCGGCACGTTCGGCACCGACGGCACCAACGTCTCCGTGGCGGTGGTGGACAGCGGCATTCAAATCCCGGGACCGTCCGGGTTCTACATCACGGCCGATCGCGCGGTCTCCGCTCCGCTCCGCGGCGCCTCGGGCAGCAGCTACCTCAGCGGTCACGGACATCTCTGCTCGACCATCATCGGCGGCGCGCCGCCGTTCTCGGTGCTCGACGGCCTCGGCTACAACTACGGCCGCGGCGTCGCCCCGGGCGTGAATCTCGTCAGCGTACCGCAGATCACGAGCACCTACACCGGGTCCGACACCGATGCGGTCAACGACACCGTCTCGACCCTGCCGCCCAACGGCATTCGCGCCACCATTTCCAACAACAGCTGGGGCAATGGCTCGGGCGTGAACTACACCGCCCTGGAGGCGATGTTCGACGGCTTCGTGCGCGACGCCTCCAGCGCCGCCAGCGTCGATTCCCTCCTGCTCGTCTTTTCCTCCGGCAATGCCGGCCCCGGGGCGCAGACCATGACGCGCCCGAAATCGGCCAAGAACGTCCTCACCGTCGGCTCGTCGGTCGGTCTGCGGCCCGAACTGCCCAGCTTCCAGGGCGTGCCGAATTCCAACCTCGACTTCATGTCGAACTACTCCAGCCGCGGCCCCACGCAGGACGGACGCACCAAGCCCGACGTGTCGGCGCCCGGCCAGCAGATCACCGGACCGCGCACGAGCTCGAACTCGGACGGCTTCTCGGCCGTCAGCGGCGACACGGTGCACATCTACGGCAGCGGCACCTCGTTCGCCGCCCCCCACGCCTCGGGCGGCGCGGCCATCTTCACGGGCTGGTGGAAAGCGACCCGCGCGCTGCAGCCTTCGCCGGCGCTGGTCAAGGCCGCGCTGATCAACGGCGCGGTCGACATGAACGCGGAATTTGCGGGCGTGGCCGGCAGCAGCACCACGGCGGTCGTCCCGAACAGCACGGAAGGCTGGGGCCGCATCAACCTGCGCAATTCGGTCAACTCGCCCATCCCGACGCACTACATCGACGAGTCGGTTGTCTTCACCCAGCTGACCGACAGCTACACCTACGCCGGCTCCATCACGTCCTCCGCCTCGCCGCTGCGCATCACGCTCGTCTGGACCGACGTCCCCGGCGCCGCGGGCGCCAATCCGGCCGGGGTCAACGACCTCGACCTGATCGTCACGGTCGGGGCCAATACCTATCGGGGCAATGTCTTCGCCGGCGGCGTCTCGACCACCGGCGGCACGGCCGACCGTCGCAACAACGTCGAGCGCGTCGTCATTCCCAATCTCGCCCCCGGGACCAACTTCTCCGTCCAGGTGGTGCCCGCCGCGCTGAACGGCAACGGCGTGCTCGGCACGCCGGGCAACAACCAGCACTTCGCGCTGGTGGTCCAGAACACCAACGCCTCGGGCTGCCCGGCCATCGACATCACCCCGAACGCGATCCCGAGCAGCATCGCCCGTGGCTCGACCTATCCCACCCAGACCTTCGCGTCCACGGGCGGCGCCGCGCCGGTGGTCCTGAGTCTGGTCGGCTCGGTCCCGCCCGGCATGACGTACAGCAACGGCACGCTTTCGGGCACGCCGAACACGGCCGGCACGTACAACTTCAGCATCTCGGCTCTCGACGCCAATGGCTGCCTCGGCGCCCGCGCCTACAGCATCCAGGTCACCGCGCCCGATCTGCAGCGCGGGGCGGTCAGCATCACCACCGGCAATGCCCGGCTGGAGCCGTCGGAGTGCAATTCGCTCAACGTGACGCTGAACAATCCGGGCACCGGCGCGGCCACCGCGGTCAGCGCCACGCTGACGAGCTCGACGCCCGGCGTGACCATCGCCAGCGGGCCGATCGGCTACGGTACGATCGCGGCCGGCGGCAATGCGACCAACCCCGCTCCGTTCGTGGTCGGCACCGACGGCACCGTGCCCTGCTACACGAACGTGAACTTCACGCTCACGGTCACCTACGCCGAAGGAAATCCGGCGGTCTTCCAGTTCGCCCTGCCGGTCGGACTGCAGGGCACGGCCTACAGCTTCGCCAGCGTGGCGGCCACGACCCTACCGACCGACGGCACGCTGCTCCCGGGCAGTCAGGATGACGATGCGGCGGTGGCGCTGACCATGCCGTTCAGCTGCACGATCTACGGCGTCACCATCGATGCCGGCAGCACCATCCTCGCCGGCACCAACGGCACGCTGCAGTTCGACTCGGTCGGCACCACCGCCTACTCGAACGTGGCCCTGCCGGTCTCGACCAGCACCGGCGCGGTTGGCGTATTTCCGGCCACCCGGCCGACGCTCTTCCCGTTCTGGGATGACCTCAACCTGACGGGCTCGACCAGCTCCTTCGGCATCTACACGAAGGTGGCCGGCTCGGCGCCGAACCGGACCCTGACCGTGGAATGGCGCGGCGTGCGCTACAACACCACCGTGGCGGTCAACTTCGCCGTCCTGCTGCGCGAGGGCTCGTCGACCTTCGACTTCATCTACAACAACTCGACCGGCACCGGCGCCAACGGTACCAGCGCGACCATCGGGGTGCAGGCCGCCTCCTCGGGCACGGTCTTCACGCAGTTCGCGCTCAACACCGCCGGCACCTACACCGGCGGCGCCACGCTGCGCGCCACGCTCCCGCCGGGCGATTGCACCCCCGGCACCGGGCCTTGCTCGTCCGCGCCAGTCATCACCAGCGCGGCGCCGACCGCCCCGGTCATCGTGGGCACGCCCTTCAGCCATAGCTTCACCGCCAGCGGCAGTCCCGCGCCGGAGTTCGCTCTCACCGCGGGCACGCTCCCGCCGGGGCTCAGCCTGTCGCGCAGCGGCGTGCTCAACGGCACGGCCACGAGCGGCGGCAGCGGCTCCTGGCCGGGCATCACGGTCACCGCCAGCAACGGCAACGCGCCGGCCGCCACGCAGACGTTCAGCCTGACCACGGTCACGCGCTCGGCCAACTACTTCGCGGCCTACGGGCTCAGCGGAGGCAATGCCGCGCCGGGCTTCGACTTCGATCTCGACGGGCTCAGCAACCTGCTGGAGTACGCCTTCGCGCTCGATCCCTCGGTGGTCAGCGCCACGCCGGTCGACACGCAGGTGCGGAACTACGGGGGAACCAACTACCTCTCCGTCCGCTTCCCGCGCTCGACGCTCGCGACCGACCTGACCTACATCGTCGAGGTCGCGGCCGATCTCGGCGTCGATCCGATCGTCTGGACCGAGCTGGCCCGCAGCACCGCGGGCGGGGCCACCACCGGCGCCGGGTTCGTCAGCGAGACCGGCTCTGCCCCGCAAATGACGGTCGAGGTCCGCGACACGGTCCCGGTGCCGACGGTCGGTCAGCCGCGGCGTTTCCTCCGCGTTCGCGTGCAATGACCTGGAGCGCTCCAGCCTGCTGGAGCCCTCTTCTCGGCAGCCTGCTGCCTCCAGTGCAATCGGTCCGCCGATCCGCTTGCGCGCGGCCGGCTGCCTCGGCCACGCTGCCTCCATGCCGGTCGCCCCGCCCACCTTCCGTGAACTCTCGCCGCAGGCGCAAAAGCTGCGCCTGCGGCAGGACGCCTTCGCGGTCCTGCGGGACTACCCGCTCGAGGTGGCGCGGCTCTCGTGCCTCAACCACGGGTTCAACACCACCTTTCGGGTCGACGCCGCCGACGGCACGCGCTACGCCCTCCGGCTCAATGCCTGCACGCATCGCCGGCCGGCCTATGTGCGCGGCGAGATCGCTTGGCTGACCGAACTCGGCCGGGAGACGGATCTGGCCGTGCCGCGGCCGCTGGCGCGTCGCGACGGTGCATTGCTCAGCACGTTCTTCTCGCAGGCGATGGGCCGCGAGATCATGGCCGTGCTCTTCGCCTGGCTGCCCGGGCCGACGTTGGAACTGGAATCGCCGCCGGACCATTTCCGCGCGGTGGGCGCCTTTCTGGCCCAGCTGCACCGCCACGCGGTCGACTGGTCGATTCCCCCGGATGTCGCTTTTCCGGACGGCCGGCTGCTGGCCTTCGGCTGGCCGGATCAACTGGCGGCCTCCGACCTCCCGGACGCGGACAAGGCCGTCTTCGCCGAGGCCGGACGTCGGGCGCAAGCCGCCTTGGATGCCGTGAACGCGCGCCATCCGGTGCACGTGCTGCACGGCGATCTGCACCCTTGGAACGTGAAGCGCTGCCGCGGGCGGACCATCGTCTTCGATTTCGACGACAGCGCCTTCGGCCCGTCCTCGCTCGATCTCGCCACCACCAGCTTCTACCTCCGGCGCGCGCCGCGGGGCGTGGAATTGGATGACGCTTTCCGGGCCGGGTACGAATCGGTCCTGCCCTGGCCAGATACGACGCCGGTCGAGCAGGAGGCGCTGCAGGCGGGCCGGCAGTTCTTTCTCTCCAACGATCTGGTCGCGATCGAGAATGCCGAATTGCGCGACGAGACGGCCAAATACCTCGCCAAGGGTGTCTCGCGACTGCGGACCTACCTCGCGACCGGCGAGTTTCCGCGATTCGATCCGCCGGCCTAGCACGTCCACCCTGGGGTGGGGGCGCGAAGCGTCGGCACTGTTGCCATGACGCTCGCCACCCAACGCCGCGATTTGAGAACGGGCCGCTCCCTCTGGATGGCGCGCCCGGCACCGACCCTGCCCGAGCGGGCGTTGCGGCGCGACGTGGAGGCAGAGGTCGTGATCGTCGGGGCCGGGATCAGCGGCGCCATGGTGGCCGAGCAGTTGACCGAAGCCGGGCTGGACGTGGTGCTGGTGGATCGCCGCGGACCCATGCTCGGCGCCACGCCCGCGTCGACGGCGCTGCTGCAGGCGGAGATCGATGTGCCGCTCTCGCGCCTCGCCCGCCGCCTCGGGGCCGACCGCGCGCGGCGCATCTGGCGGCGCTCGAAGCTGGCGCTCGATGCCCTGCGGGAGCGCGTCCGCCGCCTCGGGGTGCGGGCCGATCTGGCCAGCCGCGATTCCCTCTATCTCGAAGGCGACGTCCTCGACGCCGCCGGCCTGCGGCAGGAGTACGAGGTGCGCCGCGAAGCCGGCTTCGAGGTGCAGTTGCTCGAGCCGCGCGAGGTGAAGGCACGCTGGGGCATTGCCGGCCGGGCCGGGCTGCTGGGCTTCGACAGCCTCATCGCCGACCCCCGCCGGCTGACCGCCGGGCTGCTCCAGATCGCCTGCCAACGCGGCGCGCGGCTCTACGCGCCGGTGGCGATCGAGGAAGTGGAAGCCGGCCCGCGCCGGGTTCTCGCCCATACCGCCGAAGGCCGCACCCTGCGCGCACGCCATCTCATCTACGCCACCGGTTACGAACTCCCGAAAGGTGTGCCGCGCCTGGGCCATCGCGTCTGCTCGACCTGGGCGCTCGCCACCCGGCCGCAGCCGTCGCGCTTGTGGGCGGACGAATGCCTCATCTGGGAGGCGTCCGATCCCTACCTTTATTTGCGCGCGGGTCCGAAGGGCGAGGTCATCTGCGGCGGCGAGGACGGAGCTTTCGGCGACGAAGCCCGGCGCGACGCGCTGCTGGAGCAGAAGATCGCCACCCTGCAGCGCAAGCTGGCCCGCCTGATGCCCTGGCTCGACGCCCGAGCCGATTTCGCCTGGTGCGCCAACTTCGGCGCCTCGCCGACCGGCACGCCGAGCATCGGCCCGATCCCCGGGCAGCCGAACTGCTACGCGCTGCTCGGCTACGGCGGCAACGGCATCACCTATGCCGCCCTCGCCGGACAACTGCTGCGCAGCGAGCTCTGCGGCCGGGGCGATCCGGACGCCGAGCTCTTCTCCTTCACGCGGAAGTTCTAAGCACGGCGTACTCTTCGGTGGGGTGGAGTTCCACCTCCACCGACGGCGGCTGGACCGATCCGCGCAGCAAGATGACGACCTACTTCTACGATGAGAGTGGGTAAGAAGAACAAGCACCGCCATAGGCTGCGCATGCGCGAAGGCATTGCACCAAGGGGCTCGATCCCTGGCCTCCGAACTCGGCCGACTCCTGGCCGATGAAGTCGCGGCGCTTCTTGTCTGAGGCCATCTCCTGAAGATCTGCTCCCTGGAACAAAAATGGTGCGCCCTGGTCTACGTTTGCTTCTCGCGGCGGTCGGTCTGCTGCTTTTCGCTTTGCCTGCAATCGTGTGTATACAGCCGTAAGGAGGTAATCACACAGTGATTGAGAATCCCCGCGCTGTTAAGATGTTTGTCGGTCTCGCGACCTTGATGGGTTGCCAGATAGTGATGCAGGCTGCCGATGGCGAGGGGCCGAAGGTTGGATCCATCTCTTACTATTCTGATTCCAAGAGCGGCGGAGAGCTTTGCGTTTTGCGAAACCGATTCACGGATTTGGGATTGATTGCCAAATTCAAGGAGACTGTGGAGCGACGGGACGTTATCGTTTGTCGGGTGATGGTCATTCGACCGCACTACTTGGTACTCAGGGATTCATCTGGGAATCTCATGGGAGGTTACCTCGTCAATTGGGGTTGTGCGTGTCCGGCTGGCGCGGACAAAGCTACAGCCTGTCTAAGACCGATCCTGATTAGCGAAAAAGAGGGGAAGGTGTACTGGTCCAACCCTCCTTCGTTCCGTCCCGCAGGCTTCGCATATACTCCCTTTCCGGAATTTCAGGCTATCTTCAAGGTTTCACCAGAGATAGAGTTTTGATCACTCCCTTTTACTCCGTGGGGACCGGCGCCGGACAGACCGCGGGATAATCCCGCGGCCTGAACGTCCTCTCTCACCAAGCCATGAACTCGGCTTCCAGGTCCTTCCCCTGAACGCCTGACAGTCTGTGGTGGTTCAGGAGCGCCCGGGATGGCGGACTACGCCCCGAGGCCGAGCGGCAGGCCCAGCCACCACCAAATGATGAGCAGACCGGACCACGTCGGGATGAACCAGAGGCTGTAGGGCATCATGGTCGAGAGGACCGTGCCCGTGCCGGTGGTTTTGCAGTAGCGCTGGCAGTAGGTCAGGATGAGCGGGAAGTAGGGCAGCAGCGGCGTGACGATGTTGGTGGAGGAGTCGCCGATGCGGTAGGCCGCCTGCGTTAGCTCGGGGGAAATGCCCAGCTGCATCAGCATTGGCACGAGGATCGGCGCGAGCAGTGCCCATTTGGCGGAGGCCGAGCCGATGAAGAGATTCACGAAGGCGGTCAGGCCGATCATGGCCAGAACCGTGACCGTGCCGGGCAGGGCGAGCGCCTTGAGCGCGGCCGCGCCTTCGACCGCCAGCAGCGCGCCGAGGTTCGATTCGCGGAAGACGTAGGTGAACTGCGCCGCGCAGAAGACCATGACGAGGTAATAGCCCATCGAGCCGAGCGATTCGGCCACGCCCTTGATCAGTTGCCGATGCGACCTGAGCGCGCCGGAGACCTTGCCGTGGACGATGCCGGGCACGAGGAAGAAGAGCGCGATGAGCGGCACGAGGCTCTCCATCAGCGGCGAGCCGGGTCCGGTCAGGCTGCCGTCCTTGGCCCGCAGCGGCGAGGTGGCCGGCCAGCAGGCTGCCGCCAGCAGCAGGGCGAGGAGCAGGAAGGCGGTCATGCCCGCCCAGAAGCCGCGCCGGTCGGCGTCCGAGAATTCGCCGAGTTCGTTGCCGCCGAGCGAGTCGCCGTCGACGGGCAGTTTTTCGCGGAGACGCGGCTCGACCACGCGATCGGTCAGATACCAGGCCACCAGCGTGATGATGACGCAGGAGGCGCTCATGATGTACCAATTGCAGAGCGGATTGACCTGCCGTTTGGCGTCGATGATCTGCGCCGCGGCCTGGGTGAAGCCCTGCAGGAGCGGATCGAGCGACGACGGCAGGAAACTGGCGCAGAAACCGCCCGCGACGCCGGCGAAGGCCGCCGCGATGCCCGCCACGGGGTGGCGCCCGGCGGCGGCGAACATCACGCCGCCCAGCGGGATCACGAGCACATAGCCGGTGTCGCCCGCCGAGTGGGAGATGATGCCCACGACCACGATCATCGGCGTCATGAGCATCCGCGGCGTGATCCGGAGCAGGTATTTCATGCCCGCCGTGATGAACCCCACGCGTTCCGCCACCGCCACCCCGAGGAGCGCGACCAGCACGACGCCGAGCGGCGGGAACCCGGTGAAGTTGGTCACCATCTTCTTGAGGAACTCGGTCAGATCGTGGCCGGTCAGGAGGTTCTTCACCGCGATCGGCTGCGAGGAAATGATCGCCCCGGCGGCGTCGCGCTTGATCGTGCGCGGATCGGGCTCCGTGAAGGCCACCCCCGAAAGCGCCCAGGAGAGCACCCAGGTCAGGAGGAGCGCGGCCACGAAGATCATGGCCGGATCGGGCATTTTGTTGCCGGCCCATTCGACCCCGTTGAGGAATCGCTGGCCGAGAGTGGGAGGCGCCGCAGGGGCGGCGTGAGGAGCGCCGGAGTTCATGGCGCGCATTGACTCCCGCCCGGGCCGTGGTGGCAAGCGGGAAGCTCTGCCCTCCGGCCGATGATCCGGCGAATCGCGCCGCTAGATTTGCGCGACGGCGTGCGCGGGATGACCTTCGCTCACGACTCTTCCTGCCGACATGCTCGAACGGAGAAAACTCAGCACTACAGGTCCTGCCGGGAGCATCCGCAGCGATTTGGAGAAGAGTGGCTCGTGGCTGTGGCGGCTGGCTTGGCTGAACTTCCGGCAGACATTCCTCCGAGTTCGAGTCGCGGAGGAAGGCAGGCTGGAATTCAGGCGCTTCGGCCAGAGCTGGAGCTACGCGCTGGGAGACGTCATCGAGGTCACCTACTTTGAGTTGGCCGATCCGCTGGAGAGCGAGATTCCCTGTTATGGCGTGCTGTTGGGGATGCGGGACGGATTCGTCTATTTCGCAGACGAATGCTCGAGCGGCATGATGGCTTGTGTCGAATTCGGGAAGCTGGCGGGTGCGCAGCCGCCGTCGGACTGGCTGCGCGGAACCGTCCTGACCTACGGTGTGCAGCCAGCATCCGCCGCGGAGGTGGGCCGGCACGACCGGCGAGATGCAGCCTGAGCTCAGCAATAGCCTTCGCCCCTGCGTCGGAGTTCTCCGAGCTGCGGCGGAAGATCGGTCCGTTCGTAGTCGGCCAGGAAGGCGGCCACATCGTATTCGACCCGCCGGAAGGTGGCGTAGCCCTGGTCGAGGATCAGGTAGGACGCACGGGGATCGTCGCCGGAGGGATTACCGACGGACCCGACGCACAGGATCAATCGCTCGCTGAGGGGCAGATTAGGCGGCAAATCCGCCGCGGGCGTTCCATGCTGGCCGGCTTGCATGAGCCCGGCCTGCCACAGCGGTCCGAGCAATCCGACTTCGGCGCCTGCGGGCAATTGGTCGAGCGGATGACCGTCCAGAAAAGAGTAACCGCGTCGTCCCATGGAAATCGTGCAGGCCTCCCGCGGCTCGGGCTTGGGCGGCGGATAAACGCCAAACCAGAGATCGCCCTCCTGCATCGCCTCTGGTCGACTGGCCAACCAGGCGAGGAGTTCGGGCCCGCCGGGATGGGCCTGCAGACGCGCGTGGGCCCGCTCGACGGCGTGATTCATCATCAGCAGAGAAGAGCCGGCCAGACCTTCGGGATGACCGAGGTGCCGATCCCACTTGCCGCGCAGGCACCAGGCGCTGACCTCCCGGATGCGCTGGATGACCTGCCAGTCGTGGGGCCCGGCGCAGGCCAGGTCGCCCAGGCAGACGATGCGTTCGACCCGCTGGGCGCGGGCGTCGGCCAGCACGGCCTCGAGGGCGGGGAGGTTGGCGAACACCCCTGCCAGCACGGCCGTGCGTGGCACGCGTCCAAAAGGTGGAGGACCGGAGGGCAGCGGCGGTTTCGGAGGCGGAAGCGGAGGAAGCTGGTCCCGCAGGTCGGTCCACTCAAAGCGGGCCAGCAAGGCCGCGGTCAGCACCAGTACGACGGCAAACGGGTCGAGGGGACCGCCCCCGGCCGCGTAAATCAGCCCCGTAGCCACCGCGACCGGCAGACGCACGGTCAGCCATTGCCGCCAGGAGGGAGGATTCGGCGCTGCGCTCATCGTCTCTTTCCTTACCGAGAGCCCGCCGTCGGTGACGAGCCGCCCGTGTCAGCAGCGGCCAAGCCCCGCCTCGGCCCGCACCCCTTCTCTGGGCCACCCATCCGCCGGACGGCTCGGCGGCGAATTTCAATCTTTTTTGCGAAAGATTTGACAATGGCGCTACAGCAAGCATCGTGCCTGCTCCATTTGTGATGCGGGAGGCCGTGTGCTGACCGCATCTTTTTTCGTCCCGTCATTTCACCCCGGAGCACAGATGGACCGGGGAAGCAGAACCCTCGATCATCATGGCAGAGCGTCTTTACTTCGGGAAGCTCAAGGAGGTTTCGGAACCTCCGAATCTCATCGAAATCCAGGTCAACTCCTACATCGAGTTCCTACAGAAAGACATCCCGCCCAGCAAGCGCAAAAACGTCGGGCTCCAGACCGTCTTCAAGGAGGTTTTCCCGATCGAGTCCTACGACAACAAGTCGACGCTGGACTTCTCCCACTATGATATCGGCGAGCCTAAGCTGAGCGCCCTCGAGGCCCAGCGCGAGGGTCAGACCTACAGCGCGCCGCTGCACGTCACCTTCACCCTCAAGGAGGAGAAGGGCGTGAAGGAGGAGAAGGTGTACATGGGCGAGCTCCCGCTCATGACCCCGCAGGGCACGTTCGTCATCAATGGCGCCGAGCGCGTGGTCGTCTCCCAGCTGCACCGCTCCCCGGGCATCTGCTTCGAGGTCACCCAGCACCTCAACGGCAAGCACCTGCACAGCTTCCGCGTCATCCCCGACCGCGGTTCCTGGCTGGAGGTGCAATACGACACCTCGGACCTGCTCTACATCTACCTCGACCGCCGCAAGCGCCGCCGGAAGTTCCTGGCGACCACCTTCCTGCGCGCTTTGGGACACGGCTCGGACGAGCAGATCCTCAAGCTTTTCTACACCCCGGAAAACTTCAAGCTGGCCGGCGACCATGAGGACGAGGTCCTGGCCCAGAAGGTTCTGACGGCCGACGTGAAGGACGGCGAGATCATCGTCGCCCGCGCCTTCGAGCCGCTCACGCAGGCGGTGGTGGCCCAGCTCATCAACCTCGGACACGACAAGGTCCAGGTGGTGGACATCAAGAAGGACGACACCGTCATCAAGGCCCTCCGCAAGGACCCGGCCCACGACGAGGAAGAGGCCCTCAAGGACATCTACCGCCGCCTCCGCCCTGGGGATCCGCCGACCGTGGCCAATGCCCGCGCCCTGCTCAAGCGTCTCTTCTTCGACCCGAAGAAGTACGATCTGGGCCGCGTCGGCCGCTACAAGATCAACCAAAAGCTCGGACTGCCGTCCGATCTGGCTTCGCGCATCCTGACGGCCGACGACTTCGTGGCCGCCATGAAGTATCTCATCGGCCTGCGCAACAACGAGGGCATGCTCGATGACATCGACCACCTCGGCAGCCGCCGCGTCCGCACGGTGGGCGAACTCCTGGCCAACCAGTGCCGCGTCGGCCTGGCCCGCACGGAGCGCCTCGTGAAGGAGCGCATGACGCTCTATGATATCAACGTCGAGGGCATGACCCCGGCCAAGCTGATCAACCCGAAGGCGCTGTCCGCGGTCATCCGCGACTTCTTCGGCCGCTCGCAGCTGAGCCAGTTCATGGACCAGACGAATCCGCTGGCCGAGCTGACCCACAAGCGGCGTCTGTCCGCCCTCGGGCCGGGAGGTCTGAGCCGCGACCGCGCGGGCTTCGAAGTCCGCGACGTGCATCCGTCGCACTACGGCCGCATTTGTCCGATCGAGACGCCGGAAGGCCCGAACATCGGTCTGATCAGCTCGATGAGCTGCTACGCCCAGATCAACGACTTTGGCTTCATCGAGACCCCCTACCGCAAGGTGGAGAACGGCCGGGTGACCGACCAGCTCGACTACCTGACGGCTGACCGGGAGGAGCTCTACCTGGTGGCCCAGGCGAATTCGCCGATCGACAAGAACGGCAAGTTCACGGCCGAGAAGGTCAGCGTCCGCTACCGCGGCGACTTCCTCGAGGTCGAGCCCGAGAAGGTCCACTACATGGACGTCTCGCCCAAGCAGCTCGTCTCCGTGGCCGCCGGCCTCATCCCGTTCCTCGAACACGACGACGCCAATCGCGCGCTCATGGGCTCGAACATGCAGCGCCAGGGCGTGCCGCTCCTCGTCAGCGAGGCGCCGCTCGTCGGCACCGGCCTCGAAGGCAAGGTGGCCCGCGATTCCCGCGCGGTCATCGTGGCCGAGGGCGACGGCATCGCGGCCAGCGTCACGGCGGAGTTCATCATCGTGACCAAGGACGGCAACATGCCGGACCCGAAGAAGAAGCTGAAGCACGATCCCGATCACGGGCTGTTCGTCTACGAGCTGCGCAAGTTCATGCGCTCGAATGCCGGCACCTGCGTGAACCAGAAGCCGATCGTGCGCCGCGGCGACAAGATCAAGAAGGGCCAGGTCATCGCCGACGGCCCGAACACGGAACGCGGTGAGCTCGCGCTCGGCCGCAACGTGCTGGTCGCGTTCATGCCGTGGAACGGNNGGCTACAACTTCGAGGACGCCATCATGATCTCGGAGAAGGTCGTGAAGGAGGACATCTATACCTCCATCCACATCGACGAGTTCGAAATCGGCGCCCGCGACACCAAGCTGGGGCCGGAGGAAATCACGCGCGACATCCCGAATGTCTCCGAGGAAGCCCTGCGCAACCTCGGCCACGACGGCGTCATCCGCGTCGGCGCCGAGATCCGCCCGGGCGACATCCTGGTCGGCAAGATCACGCCGAAGAGCGAGACCGAGCTGGCTCCGGAAGAGCGTCTTCTGCGCGCCATCTTCGGCGAGAAGGCAGCTGACGTGAAGGACACGTCGCTGACCGTCCCGTCCGGCACCTACGGCATCGTGATGGACGTGAAAGTGTCCTCGCGCACCAAGGAGGCTCAGCGCAAGGCGGCCGCTTCTCCGACCGAGAATAAGAAGGCCGCCAAGCAGGTCCAGGACGAGTACAAGAAGAAGAAGGACGAGCTCATCAGCGAGTTGACCGAGGCTCTGTCCAACGTCCTCCTCGGCGAGAAGATCCCGCTCGACGTGGTCAATGCCGAGACCGGCGAAATCCTCATCCCGGCCAACCGCAAGATCACCAAGACGCTCCTGCACAAGCTGGCGGAGAACTACGATCACATCGAGATCGACCCCAGCCCCATCCGTAACAAGATCCAGGAGATCATCGGCTCTTTCGAAGGCAAGTTCGCCGACCTGGAGATGGAGCACGAGCGCGCCATGGATCGCGCCGAGTCGGGCGACGAGGTCGACCCCGGCATCATCAAGCAGGTCAAGGTCTACATCGCCTCCAAGCGCAAGCTCTCGGTGGGTGACAAGATGGCCGGCCGCCACGGCAACAA
>JAFEGM010000074.1:0-186 GCA_018240025.1 Verrucomicrobiota bacterium | reverse complement strand
CAGGTGCTCGAGACCCACTTGGGCATCGCCGCCAAGGCGCTCGGCTTCCGGGTCGCCACGCCGGTCTTCGACGGCATCGCCGAAAAGCAGATCCGCGAGTACCTCTCCGACGCCAAGAGCAAGGAGGGCTACACCTGGATCAAGGACAACGGCAAGGCGCGTCTCTTCGACGGCCGCACCGGCGAG
>JAFEGM010000073.1:14784-15753 GCA_018240025.1 Verrucomicrobiota bacterium | reverse complement strand
CCCGACGCCCACACGCACCCCGACTCCGACGGCGACGCCAAGCCCGACCCGCACGCCGACGTTCACCCCGACGCCGACCCGGACTCCAACGGAGACGCCAACGCCTACGGCCACACGGACCCCGACGCCCACGCGCACGCCGAGCCCAACGGCGACGCCAAGCCCGACGGCGACGCCAAGCCCGACGCGCACCCCGACATTCACGCCGACTCCGACGCGGACTCCGACGGAGACGCCAACGCCAACCGCGACGCGTACACCGACACCTACCCGCACCCCGACTCCGACGGTGACGCCAAGCCCGACGCGGACACCGACGTTCACCCCGACGCCGACGCGGACTCCAACGGAAACGCCAACGCCGACCGCCACGCGGACCCCAACGCCGACGCGTACCCCGAGTCCGACGGCGACACCTAGCCCGACGCGCACCCCGACATCGACGCCGACGCCGACTCGGACTCCGACGGAGACGCCAACGCCAACCGCGACGCGTACACCGACACCTACCCGCACCCCGACTCCGACGGTGACGCCGAGCCCGACGCGGACACCGACGCGGACTCCGACGGAAACGCCGACGCCGACCGCCACGCGTACGCCGACGCCTACGCGCACCCCGAGTCCGACGGCAACGCCGAGCCCGACCCGGACGCCGACGGAAACGCCGACGCCGACCGCCACACGGACTGCGACACCTACGCGCACGCCGACTCCGACGGCGACGCCTAGTCCGACCCGCACGCCGACGTTCACCCCCTCGCCGACGCGGACCCCGACGGAAACGCCAACGCCGACCGCCACACGGACGCCGACGCCTACCCGCACGCCGACGCCGACGGCGACCCCGAGCCCGACGCGGACGCCGACGCTCACCCCGACGCCGACGCGGACTCCGACGGAAACGCCAACGCCGACCGCCACACGGACGCCGACGCCTACCCGCACGCCGACTCCGACGGCGACGCC
>JAFEGM010000073.1:0-14765 GCA_018240025.1 Verrucomicrobiota bacterium | reverse complement strand
CCCGACCCGGACACCGACATTCACACCCACCCCGACGCGGACGCCGACGGAAACGCCGACGCCGACCGCCACACGCACTCCGACACCTACCCGCACGCCGACGCCGACGGCGACCCCGAGCCCGACGCGCACGCCGACCGTGACGGCGACGCCGACTGCGGCCGCGAAGCCGACGTTGACGCTGCTGCCCACTCCGCTGGCTGAGTCGTTGCTGCCCAGCATCACGCCGCTGCCGACCGCGATTTCGACGCCGACTCCCAGCGCGACGCCGAGTCCGACGAATACCGCGACTCCGACGCGCACGCCGACCCCAAGCGTTACTCCGAGCCCGACGCGGACACCGACGCCGACGCGGCCTCCGTTGACCGCTACGCCGACGCCAAGTCTGCAGCCCACGCCGATGGGTCCGACCCCGCTGCCGGCTGATCAGGCGCCGCCGGGCAAGCCCAAGCCGAAGACCTCGGCCGGCGTGCGCGCCTTCATCATTGGCTTGGTCGGCAGCCAGACGCTGCTGGTCTGGATCTTCGCGATTCGCGTCCTTCTGCTCCAGCGCAAGCGCCGCAAGCGCAAGCGGAAGACGAACTGAGCACGGCTCAATGGGCGCGGCGCATCCAGGCCGCGCCTACCACACACAGGACCCCGCCTGCCACCGCCAGCGGCGCCACGACCTCGCCCCGCACGATGACTCCAAGCCCCAGCGCGACCGCCGGGATGAGGAACGTGGTGGCGGAGGCGCGGGTGGCCCCGAAACGCGCCGCCGCCTGTCCGAGCAGCGCATAGGCCGCGCCGGTGCCGAGCGCGCCCAGCGCCAGCACGGCCAGGGCGGGGCGCAGCGTCCACTGCGCGTTCAAGAGTTCGGGCAGACCGAGCGGCAGCGTCAGGACGATTGCCACCGCCTGGGCGCGCCAAATGATGGGCAACGCGCCGTTCCGCTGCTGGAGCGGGCGGGCCAGATTGAGGGCGAAACCGTAGGAGAGCACGCCGGCCAGCGTCAGTCCGACGCCGAGGGCGCTGCTCTGGCCCTCGCCGAGCGACGGCCCGCTGATCAGCATCATGCCGCCCAGGCCAATGCCGAGTCCGAGCGCGACTCGACCATTCGGCCAGGTGCGCGTCCACCAGGCCGCGACGAGCGCGGTGAAGAGCGGGTTGGCGCCGTTCAGCAGGCCGGTGAGCGCGGACGAAACGTGCTGCTCCGCCAGCGGAAACATGCTCAGGGGGAAGGCCATCCAAATCAGCCCGAGCAGCGCCGTGCCGCGTCGATCCGAGCGGGCGATGGGCCGCCGCGCCGCTGGCAGGATCGACAACGTGGCGAAGCCCGCCAGGAGCCGCGCCAGCGTCAGGCCGTGGGGGCCGACCGACTGCAGACCTTCGGCGATGAACAGGAACGACGCGCCCCAGATGAGGCCGGGCAGGAGCAGGAGCAGCCAGTCGCCGGCAACGCTGGAGCGACGGCCGTCGGCCACCGCGGTGGAGGAGGCATGGGTGAGCGATTTCATGCCTCCGATCCTCCTAAAAGTTGACCAGCCCAACAGATCCACTTAGGGAAAATCCACTAGACCACTTATGGCCAGACGGACCGACAGCATCGCGCTCGTGTTGCCGACGCGCGCGCCCGAAGAAACTGCAGGCCGCTGGCTGACCCGCACTCTGCGGGCCGAGGTGCTGGAAGGCCGGCTGCGTACTGGCAGTCGCCTCCCGGCCACCCGCGATCTGGCCGCGCAGTACGGGCTGTCGCGCGGCACCATCGTGAACGCCTTCGAAGAGCTGAAGGCGGAAGGTTATCTGCAGGGCGCCGTCGGCTCAGGCACGCGAGTGAGCGCGGTGCTGCCGGACGATCTACTGGCCGTGCGCGTTTCGCCGGGAACCGCACCTCGTCAGTCACCGGTGCTTCGGCGCTACACCGCGACGGCCCGGCGCGCGCGTCCATTGGGAACCCTCGATCCGCTGCCTGCCCGCGCCTTCCGTGCCAATCAACCGGCGCTCGATCTGTTCCCCACTTCGTTGTGGGCGCAGCTCAGCGCGCGGCGCTGGCGTCGGGCTTCCGTGGCCGATCTGCTCGGCACTCCGGCACTGGGATTCGCTCCTCTGCGCGAGGCCGTCGCGGACTATCTGCGCCAGTCCCGCGGCGTCCGCTGCCAGGCGGAGCAGGTGGTCATCGTCTCGGGCGTGCAGGAGTCGCTGGCCCTCACCGCCCAGCTGTTCGTCGAACCCGGCGATGCGGTGGCCTTCGAGGATCCCGGCTATCTCGGCGCGCGGCGCGTCTTCGAGACGCTGGGCGCGCGACTTTGTCCGCTGTCGGTCGATGCGGAAGGAATGCGGCCACCCTCCCGCCGCCTGGCGCCGCGCCTGATTTACTGCACGCCCGCGCATCAATTTCCGCTCGGTCTGGCCATGAGTCTGCCGCGGCGGCTGGCGCTGTTGGCCCGCGCCCGGAGCCTGGCGTGTCCGATCTTCGAGGACGACTACGACAGCGAGTATCGCTACTCCGGCCGCCCACTGCCCGCGCTGCAGGGGCTCGACCAACATGGACTCGTGTACTTCGCCGGCAGTTTCAATAAGGTGCTCTTTCCGTCGCTGCGGCTCGGGTACCTGGTCGTCCCGCCCGATGCCGTCGACCGCGTCCACGCGCTGCGCTCCGTCGCCGTGCGGCAGCCCACTTCGTTGGTCGAGCAAGCAGTCCTGACCGAGTTCATCGTGGCTGGCCACTTCGGACGGCACCTCCGGAGGATGCGCGAGACCTACGCGCAGCGACTCGGGGCCCTGCAGGAAGGCGTGCGCAGGCAGCTGGCCGGAGCGCTCGAGCTTTCTCCCTTCGAAGCCGGCCTGCAGACAGCCGCCTGGCTGCTGCAGCCGGGTTCAGACGCGCGACGCCTGGTCCACCAGGCCGCCGCGCGGCGGGTCGAACTCGAGGCGCTGGACGACTACGCCCTCCGCCCGCTCGAACGCCAGGGTCTGCTCCTCGGGTTCGCGGCCGTCCCCGAAGCCGAGACCCGGCGCGCGGTCCGCGAACTGGCTCGCCTGCTGGAGCGCGAGCCAGATTGATCGACAGCTGCTGAGGGCGGTTCAGCGCCGCTTCTTGCGACGGTTGTCCGCGCCTTCCTCGTCCTCTTCGTCGTCCTTGGCGTTGTCGTCGTCTTCGGCTTGGTCGTCGTCTTCGGCAGCCTCGTCCTCGCCCTCTGCACCGCGGTTCAGGTCTTCGACCTGCCAGGCGGTGACCAAGGCATCCAGAAACTCTTCCTCGTCCTGGCTCACTTCGTCGACGCCGACGATCTCGCGCATGCTGCGCAGGATGCTGGCCAGCATCGTTTGCGGCACATGCTCGGCGAACAGCTCGATCGATTCCTGCACGCGCCGTTCATCCAGCTTCTTCAGGGCGTAGCGCAGGACCTTCTCGGGCTCGTAGTCGGAGTTCATCTGCTCGAGCAGCACGCCCACGTATTTCGCGATGCCTTCCAGCTCCTCGTCGGAGATGTCGCCGTCGGCTCCCGCGCAGGTCAGGAACAACATGGCCAGGCGCGTCTCCAAATAGAGTTCGCCCATGGCGTCGAGCATGTCCTGATAGTCCTCGTCGGACATGTCGGCCAACTCGCCCTGCAGATCGCCGATCAGCGACTCCTCGTCGCCCCACGTGCCCGCATCCATGTCCAGATTCTCCAGCTGCCGGATGATCCACGAGTCACCGTCATTGTGGCGCGGGTTGATCAGATAGTTGTAGGGAATGTAGCAATAGCCGTCGTCGCCCCAGTCCTCGCCCCACGAATTGCGGACGATGAAGACCTGGTCCGGATCCGAGTAGCCGACGCAGAGCATGGCGTGGCCCGAGTGCGAGGCCCGCGAGGCCTCCTTCGGACTGGGCATCGGCACGAGCCCGCGTTTGCGCTGCTTGTCGAAGGAATCGTAGAGCCCGATGCCGAAGATGATCGGGTAGCCCTCGGCCAGCGCCGTCTTCCACGACTCCAGATGGCAGGGCACGAGCTGCATGTCCTCGACCAAAAACTCGGAGGCCTCGTCGTAGGCTTCCTGGCTGGGTTCCTCGTTTACCGAATCCTCCTCATACGGCCAGGTGGCTTCGGAGCACGCGCCTTCCTCGCGCAGCGATTGAATGGCATCGGCGATGATCGAGCCGCCGTCCTCCTCCACGTCGCCCTGCTTGGCGCGGGCGTTGTAGTAGATGAAGAGCCGGCTGACGTCGTAATCCGAGTCCTCCTTGTGCCGGCGGACCAGATATTCGTAGGCCCCGGCCACCGCATTGGCCACGCAGCTGGAGAGCGCGCCCTGATTCTCGACCGGCGAGAGGTGCGGCCGCAAATCGACCTTGGCGGGCAGCTTCTGCACCCGGCTGGAGGCGGCGTAGCGCTTGGCGCTGGCGAGCGGCGCGCGGAACTGGTAGCCGCTGACCTTTTGTTCGGAACCGTCGGGGCGGGTGAAAACGTGGGGCATGGGAAGAGAAGGAAGAAGGGGAAAGGAAGAAGGAGGGAAAGGGAACGCGCGCGCGGGAAGACGAATGACGAATCCGAGGAGGCGAGGCAACCCGGAAAGACCCGGGCGTGTCCGGCGCAGGTCAGTCCTTGAACAGCTGGAAGAGAATCTGCGAATAATCCCGCCAATCTGCGGATGGCATTTCCGTCACCGCCACGGCGCCACGGCCTCGTGCTGCGCGATCAGGCCGAGCGCCTGGCGCAGGAGGGTCTTGCCGGGCTCCATGCGGTGCCAGGGGGAAGCGCCGCTGGGGTGGGGGAGCGGGATGATGTCGAAGGCCACGCCGGCGCGCTCGCCGCGGTAGGATCGACCGATGCAGACGTCGAGCTTCATCGGCGGCAGGAACTGCTGGATGGCGAGCTTGCCGATGGGGATGACGAGTAGCGGCTGGAGCAGGCGGATTTCGCGGTCGAGCCAGTCGGCGCAGCGGGCGATCTCGCCGGGGTCGGGCACGCGATCGCCGCCGGTCGGCTTTTTGCCGGGGAAACAGCGGCAGACCGCGGCCATATAGAGGCGGCTGCGGTAGTCGGCCTCGCTCCAGCCGAGCGCCTCGTGGAACCACTTGTAGAGCGTCTTGCCTGCGGTCCAGGCGAACGGACGGCCGAGCTTCGGCTCCTTGTCGCCGGGGGCCTGACCGACGTGGAGAATGCGGCTGCGCACGGGACCGCCGCTGACAGGCTCCGACTGCATGGCGGGGCAGCGCCGGCAGGCGCGCAGGTCGGCCACGTGCGCCTCCAGAGGATCAACGACCGCCACGGCGAGGAGGATTCGGAGTCTGCAGACGCTGGCGCTGCTCGGGGCTCAGAATGGAAGTCTGCTGCACCCAGGCCTGGGCGGCGTTGGTGTCGGTGCGAGACCAGACGCGCACGAGGGTCTCGGCGGCCTGATCGCGGGCCTGCCCCTGCGGCATGCGTTCGACCAGCCGCTGGGCGGAGCCGACATCGGAACTGGCCAGCGGCCCGATGACCCGCGGGCTGACGCTCTGGGCCAGGAATTCGGGGGTCTGCGTCTGCAACCAGGCCAGCGCGGCGGTGGCGTCCTGCCGGGCCCAGCGGGCGGCAATTTCGCGCGAGGCCTCCAGCGACGCCTCGGTCGGCGGCCAGGTGGCGACCCAGCGCGCGGCGGCAGCGGGATCGAGCTGGGCCCACGATTCCGCGATCGCCTTGCCGGCGCTGAGCTGCGCTTCGGTCGAAAGCGTTGGCAGCGTGCGGACGGCGCGCTGCGGATCGTAGCTCGCCAGCTCGCGCAAGGCGCCGCCGAGCAGCTCGTTGGCCAGCTTGCGATCCGGCTGGTTGCGCGCCCAGAGCGCGGCGGCCTCGAAATCGTCCCGCGCCCAGCGCTGCATCTGCTCGCTCATGGCATTGCGCCGGGCCTCGCTGTCGGCGCCGCCGAGCTGCACGATGAGATCGAGCGCGGCGCGCGGGTCGATGTCCGCGCCGCCGCCGCCCCAGCGCCGCTCGGTCAGGAGTCCGCTTAGCACGGCATCGCGCATCGGCCCAGGCGCCAGCGTGAGGACCCAGTTCTTGGCGGCATCGAAGTCGCGCGCAGCCCATTCCGACATCACGCCGCGCAGCGCCCATTCGCCGCGGCCGCCATCGGTCTGATTCTTCCAAACGAACGCGACCGCGCCGGCGGGGTCGCGATCCGACCAGGTGCCGAGGATGCGCGGGCCGACCTCGCGGGCGAGTTCCTTCGGCAGTTGCTCGACCCAGCCTTTGGCGGCGGCGAAATCGAGCTGCATCCAATTCTCCGCCACCACGCGGGCGGCGTCGGCCTTCTCGCGCGGCTCGAGCGAACTCAGCACATAGGCGGCGGCGCCGGACGGATTGACCTCGGCGAATCCGGCCATGGCCTTGGTCACGAGTTCCCCGCGGAGTCGATCGGCCGGCCGGCTGCGGATCCAGGCCATGGCCGCGCCGGGGTCCGTCTTGGCCCATTCCTGCACCGCGCCGTTGAGCGCCGCGCGCCGTTGCTCGCCCGCCGGCAGCGCGGCGGCGCGGGTGACGGCGTTCATGGCGTCGCGCTCGGCCAGCTTGGCGAAAAGCCCGGACAATTCGCTGGCGGGCACCTTCTCCGCCATGGCCCAGGCGAGCGCGCCTTCGGGATCAGACTTCGAGACAATGCCCAGCCAGGTGCCGACGGCCGAGCGCCGGAACCGGTCGTTCGGCAGAGTGCGCAGCCAGGCGAGGACCGCATCGGGACGCGTCTCGGCCAGCGCTTCGAGGACGCTGCGCAGGACCGCGCCGTCCGGGAAGCCCATCGAGTTGCGGGCGGAGGCGAGGATCAGCGCGCGGGTCGCATCGAGCTCGGCCAGACGCCCGATGAGCAGCGAGGCCGCTTCAGGATCGGACCAGATCTTGAAGCGCTCGTTGGTGCGCAGCTCCTCGATCGCCTTCTCCAACTCCGCCACGTTCAGACTGCTGAGCAGCCCTGCCATGATGGTCCGGCGGCGATGCGGCCCGGCACCCTGCAGCGCGCTGGCGAGATCCACCGGGGCATTCGATGGAGCCGCTTTCGCCTTGGCCGGCGCCGCGGCAGCGGTCGAAGCGGACTCCCGCGCCGTCGCTGCAGCGGGCGCGGTGGCAGCTGGCGGTGGCTGGCTTTCGCCGGGGGAGCCGATGGTCCGATCGAGAACCACCCCTGCGACGACCCCGCCGGCCACCAGGCTGGCGGGTAGAATGAAGCGTGACCAGGACACAGACGAGAATGCGGCAGGGCGCGGCGGGTGCAAGTTGCACTGAACCCGTCTGGCCACCGGAAGTTGCGGGTCCGGCCGTCCTGGTCCGAGCTCGCGGCGCTCGCTATCCGAGCAGCGAGGCGAGCAGCGCGCGCAGATTCTGGGTGTCGTCGATGGTGACCTGCGCCCAAGTCCCGAGCGGTCCGGCCTTGGTGGCCAGGAGCAGGCCCTGCACTGCGTCGCCGCGCGAGAGCGGCACCAGGACGATCCCCTGCGGCGCCTCCTCGCCCCGGAAGAGCTTCATTTCCGCCCGCTCGGCCACCGTGGCCGTGCCGGCCAGCAGGCGCGGGGCCGTGAAGGGGAACGCCTGGGTCAGACGCAGGCCGCGCACGGTCGGGGCGAGCCCGCCCCAGCCTTCCAGATTCCACTCGGTCACCGGGGTGAGGAGCGACTGCTCGCCTTCGAGACGCACCAGCAGCACGTCATCGGCCTCGATCATCTCGGCCAGGATGGCCAGCGCCTGGCGCACCGCCTCGACGTCGCCCGGCGTGCGGGCGAGCAGCCGCCGCATCATCAGCGACTGCAGGGTCAGCTGGCGGACCTTCTGCGAGGTGCGCTCGTCCTGTTTCCGCAGCGCGCTGACATCGACCACCGATCCCAGCAGGCCGACGATTTCTCCTTGGGCGGAAGCCTGCGGCACGAAGCTCAGCCGGTGCAGGTATTCCCCGCCGACGGGATGCAGCAGCGGGACTTCCAGCATGGTGGGCCGGCCCGAACTCAGCGCCTGTCGCAGCTCCGCGACCGCCTGCTCACGTGCCTCGGCCGCGATCAATCCGACCACGTCGACCAGCGGTTTCCGGTCGGGCTGCGGGGCGTAGTCGCGCCAGGCTTCGTTGGCGAAGACCGTCTCCAGCATGTCGTTGAGCTGGCAAAGCTTGATCGGCACTGCGTTGGCGATGGCGTGGTAGCGTTCCTCCGACTCCTGCAGCCGCTCCATCGCCTCCTCGCGGGCGGTCACGTCGAGTTGCACGCCGATGTAGTGGGTCAGCCGCCCGGTGCCGTCGTGGAAGGGCGCCAGATGCAGTTCGTTGAGGAAGCTGCTGCCATCGCGCCGCTGATTGCGCAGCTGCACCCGTGCCGTGCGGCCCTCGGCCAGGGCCTGGCGGATCTCGGCCACGCCGGGCTGGTCGGAATGGCCGTCCTGCAGGAAGCGGCAGTTCCGTCCGAGCGCCTCCGTGATGGGGTAGCCAGTCAGACGCTCGAAGGCCTGATTGACGAAGACCAGCGGCAGGTCCGGCTGACTGACGTCGGCGATGGTGATGCCGCAGGGCGCGGAATGCACCGCGGCCAGGAGCGTTTCGTGGTCGCGCTGGGCGTTGAGCCGGCGCAGCTCGCGTTGGAGATCGTGCAGCAGCAGGCGACCCGGACGCGAGAGGGGTGCGATCACGTCGACGCCGAGTTCGCAGAGGTCTTCGGCCGGATCCTCGAAGGCCCCCACCAGCACGATGACGACGAAGTCGCGCAAACCCTGTTCCCGCAGCCAGTGCAGCGGCTGCGCGCGGGGCTGGCCGTAGAGGGTGTCGATGGCCACGATCCCCGCCACGCAGCCAGCCTCCAGGCGGGCTCGGAACTCCGCGGCGTCGCTGACCGGGCGGATGACGTCGAACTCCGGGCCGGCCCCCGCCTGCAGGCGTTCGAGCAGGAACTGGGGCAATCCCAGCGCGACAACCTCGACTTGGGATGGGCTCGACGAATCAGGGGGGAGGGCGCTCATGTCTTCCAACCCCCCGGTGGCCCGGGCCGGGCGCGCATTAGATGGCACACAAATGCACGGACTCCAAGTCCGGCTGCGTCATGCAGCGGAAACGGGGAAGACTATGGCTCATCGATCTGCAGCCGGAAGAACTGTGGGTTCTGCGGATCGAACGGGCCCGAGATGGTATCGGTGAAGCTGGTGGCCGAAACGCCGTTGGTGTTGGTCGGTACATTCCAGGGCGTCCAGGTCTGCAGATCCGTGCTGACCAGCGCCAGGAAGCGCCGGTTGGCGATGCGCGGGAAGGTCAGTTGCGTTTCCCCGTGGCTGTTGACGATGCTCATCGACCAGCGCGAAGCCGCGTTGTTCGCGCCGGTGCCGGTCAGGTATTCGAAGCGATTCGACAGACCGTCGCCGTCCGGGTCGGCCGTGGCCTGCGCCTGCGGTGCCGAGGTCGAGCCGAAATTGGCCACCTGCCACTGGGCGAAGGACTGATAGGTCGTCAGGTCGCCCGTGATCCACTGGGAGAGCAGATTGGCCGCCGCCGTGTTGGTCACGTTGGTGGCGATGGGCGGCATGTGGTAGGCCGCGCCGCCGGCCGAGGCGATGCGCTGATACATGACCGAGCGGGCCAGATCGTTGGGCACCAGCACCCGGTTGGCGGCGTTGCCGAGATCGTTGACGAGCGGGCCATTGATCAACCCCGCATCGGCCGTCTTGGTCGTATGCCGGGCGTCCCAGTTGCCCACGCCGAGTCCGCCCGGCTGGTGGCAGCTGACGCAGTTGACCGCGAGGTACGAACGCACCCGCCATTCGACGCTCTGGTTGTTGTCGTCGATCTTAGCGAACTTCGGGATCGTCAGCACCGAGGGCACCGAGGACGGATTCGCGAAATAACCGGCCGCGCTGAGCGCCTCGATCTGGTTCTGGGATTGGCCGTTGTAGGTATTGGTGTTGTTCAGCTGGTTGGCGTTGAAGCTGAGCGTGTAGCCGGCGACCTGCGTATGGCAGTTCAGGCAGCTGGCGCGGCTGGGATAGGTCCAGGTCTGGGTCTGCGTCGTGTTGTTGACCAGGACCTGCAGCGTTTCGCTGGCACCTTCGTCCGGGACGAGATCGGCATCGGTGCCGGCCGCGTTCCATTTATAGGTTGCTCCATAAATGCCGCTTGACGTGCGCACGATGAAGCGCGTCTCCAGCCGGCGGTTGCCGGTCGGCGTGGCGATGTCGAAGTGCTTGATGAAGACCGACCCGTTGGGCGTCGACCATGCGCCGGTCGGCGTGAAGGTCACCTTGTCGTTCACGTTCGGGACCGAGAACCAGCGCTTCTTGGTGGCATGGTCGGACCAGAACGAGACGTTCGGCTCGTAGGCCACGATGCCCGGATTCGGCGTCAGGCTGGCCAAGTCCGAAAACGCGCCGGTGGCCGAGAGCGTAGCGGGAAGGGAGCCGGTCTGCGAACCCGAGACGACGAGCCGGCGAATCCGTCCAGCGCCGCTGGCATTGCCGAGTTGGGCGATGAGCACGTCGCCGTTGCGCGGGTCCGTGCCGAAGGCGACCGGCAGCGAAGGCGTCACGCCGAAGCTGATCTTACTGCCGATGTTCGCGCCCGTGGTGGGGTCGATCTGCAGGTGCCAGAAACCGCCGCCGTAGTCGGCGAAAATGTATTGGCCGTAGAGCTGCGAGATGCTGGTGCCGCGGTAAACCAGACCGCCCGTGACCGCGAAACCGTCACTGCGCGGGTAATCGATCAGCGGGGGCGTGTGGGTGAAGCCCGAACTCGGGATGGTGCCGAGGCCGGTCGTGGTGAAGCCTTCGTAGAACTTCCAGCCGTAGTTGGCGCCTTTGACGATCAGGTCGATTTCTTCCCGCGCGCCCTGACCGACGTCGCCTGCGTAAAGTCGGTTCGTGGCCTGGTCGAAGTGCATCCGCCAGGGATTGCGCAGGCCGATCGCCCAGTACTCGGTGCGAACGTAGGCGGTGTTGGGAATGGCGGTGCCATTGAAACTGGTCGCGCCGATGAAGGGATTGTCGGCGGGGATCTTGTAGTTCGCGAAACCGCCGCTCTGCGGAATCGTCAGCACGCTGCCTGTCGGGTTGGGCGTGTTCGGTTCGAGATTGCCCGCCCGGCGGTCCACATCGATGCGGAAGATGCCGGAAAAAAGTCCGCCATCGAGCTTCTGGCTGTTGTTGGTGCTGTCGTTCGCGCCGCCGCCGTCGCCGACCGAAATGTACAGGTACCCGTCCGCCCCGAAGGCGATGTCGCCGCCGTTGTGGTTGGAGGCGGGGTCGGCCTGGCGAAACAGAAGGACTTCCGTGGTGCGATCGCCCGTGTTGGCGCTCGGATTGCCGCCCGTGAACTGATAGCGGGCGACGCGCTGATTAGCCCCACTCGTGGAGTTCGAATAGTAGGCGTAGAAGTATCCGTTCGTGGCCCACTGCGGGTGGAAAGCCAGCCCCAGCAGCCCGCGCTCCTCCCCCTGCGACGTGCTGCTGGCCACGCGATCCGTCAGATCCATGAAGGTGGCGGGCGAGGTCGTCGGCACGGCCGGATCGTACACTTTGATCAAGCCCGTGCGCTCGACTACGAAGACCCGGTTGGCCGGGTCACCCGGCGGCGTCACGATCTTGACCGGGAAATTGAAGGCCGGATCCGCCGTCGAGCCCGGGGCGAAAGGTGTCGCCAGCGCGTAGCCTTGGGAAGGCGGGGCGGCCGGGAGCGTCAGGGTGGAATTACCCTGGCGGACTAGCTGGGCGGAGGCGGTCAGGGCGCAGGCCGCGAAGAGGAGGGCTGGGAGGGTTCGCATACGGCGGAGGAGGGAGGACTCGCGTTATGCAGCAAACGCGGGGCCACGCATGCTCAGGGAAATGCCGGATCAATGCCAGCGCAACAATTTAACGCATCATCAAATCACGATATGTCGATGAGTTACCTTGCCTCGGCGGGCATTTCGTGTTTGCTCACCGGATGATCCCTGCACATCCGCTTCGCGACCTGCTGGAAGAACGCATCGTCATTCTGGACGGCGCGATGGGCACCACCATCCAGCGCTACAAGCTCACGGAGGAGGAATACCGCGGCGAGCGCTTCGCGGCGCATCCGACACCGCTGAAGGGGAACAACGACCTGCTCTGCCTGACCAAGCCGGAGGTGATCGAGGGCATTCACCGCGCTTACTTCGACGCGGGGGCGGATCTGGTCGAGACGAACACCTTCAATGCGACCAGCCTGTCGCAGGAGGACTACAGGCTGGCCCATCTGGCGCGCGAACTGAATCTCGCGGCTGCGAAATGTGCCCGGCGGGCGGCCGACGAGGCGATGGCGGCCGACCCCTCGCGCCGCCGGTATGTGGCCGGCGCGGTCGGGCCGTTGAGCAAGACGCTTTCCATTTCCCGCGACGTCAACGACCCCGGCGCGCGCGACGTGACCTTCGCCCAGGTGTCCGAGGCCTATCGCGAGCAGATCGTGGCGCTGCTCGACGGCGGCGTGGACGTCCTCCTGGTCGAGACGATTTTCGACACCCTCAACGCCAAGGCGGCGATCTTCGCCATCCTGGAGCATTTCGACGCCCATCCCGAACGGACCGTGCCGCTGATGATCAGCGGGACCATCACCGACCTGAGCGGCCGCACCCTGACCGGCCAGACGGTGGAGGCCTTCTACAATTCGGTCAGCCACGCCCCGCTGCTCAGCATCGGCCTGAACTGCGCGCTCGGACCGAAGGAAATGCGCCCCTACATCGAGGAGCTGAGCCGGATCGCGCCGATCTACGTCAGCTGCTACCCCAATGCCGGCCTGCCCGACCCGCTCAGCCCCACCGGCTTCCCCGAGACCCCCGAGACCCTCGCCCCCCAACTCCGCGAATGGGCCGAGCAGGGCTGGTTGAACATCGTCGGCGGCTGCTGCGGCACCACCCCGGAGCACATCCGGGCGATCGCCGAGGCCGTCCGGGGAGTGGCGCCGAGGAAAGTGCCGGTGAGGGAGGAGAAGTTGAGGTTGAGTGGGTTGGAAGCTCTGGCGGCCTAAGCGGAAGATTCAAGATTCAGGAATCAAGAATCAAACCGTGATAAGGGGGCAAGGAATAAGAAAGTGGGTTTACCTTTATGGGAACGCCGCTATCTCTGGTCGGGTGTTGCAAAAGAGACATATCACAGATACATCGTTTCAGACTGGTGACGCTGAGCCAAATGGCTTGGAGGAGCGGACGTTTCGATTTGCGAAGGAGGTTCGAGCGTTCATCAAGACGGTGCCGGTGACGATCAGCCATCGAGAGGACATCCGGCAGCTCGTTCGCGCGTCCGGCTCGGTCGCGGCGAATTTTATCGAAGCGATCGAAGCGGTGGGTCCGAAGGACTATGTCTTTCGATTGAAGGTCAGTCGGAAGGAAGCCAAGGAATCTCGCCTCTGGCTGCGTTTGCTTTCTACCGAGGAAGACCCGGTGGTCGAGAAGCAACGACTGACTCTGGTCCAAGAGGCAATCGAACTGATCAAGATTCTTTCTTCTGTGATTCGCCGCCGCCGAGCCTGAAGAACTCGTGCATCCTGCGGCATCGATCCTCCTTACCCAATTCTCCTTAACCCGGTTTGAATCTTGAATCTTGATTCTTGAACCTTCCCCAATGTCTGAGCTTCCCTCCACCCCCGCGCTCCCCCCGACTCCCGCGAGCGCCCCCGGCGCCCCCACCGCCCCCACCGCCGCCTCCTTCCTCCTCATCGGCGAGCGGACGAACGTGACGGGGTCGCCGCGTTTCGCGAAGCTGATCCTGGCGGGCGATTACGAGACGGCACTGGCGGTGGCCCGGCAGCAGGCGGAGGGCGGGGCCAACATTCTCGACGTCAACATGGACGAGGGGATGCTCGACGGGGTGGCGGCCATGCGACGGTTTTTGAATCTGCTGGCGGCGGAGCCGGACATCGCGCGGGTGCCGATCATGATCGATTCCTCCAAGTGGGAGGTGATCGAGGCGGGGCTGCAATGCCTGCAGGGTAAGGGCATCGTGAACTCGATCTCGCTCAAGGAGGGCGAAGAGAAGTTCATCCAGCAGGCGCGGCGCATTCGCCGCTACGGGGCGGCCACGGTGGTGATGGCCTTCGACGAACAGGGGCAGGCGGCCGATTTCCAGCGCAAGATCGAGATCTGCCAGCGCAGCTACGACCTGCTGACCGGGCCGAAGGTCGGCTTTCCGCCGACGGACATCATCTTCGATCCGAACATCCTCACGGTCGCCACCGGCATCGAGGAGCACGCCAACTACGCCGTGGANNCGAGGAGCACGACAACTACGCGGTCGACTTCATCGAGGCCACGCGCTGGATCAAGACCCATCTGCCGCACGCCAAGGTCAGCGGCGGGCTCTCCAACGTCTCGTTCTCGCTGCGCGGGAACAATCCGGTGCGCGAGGCGATGCACGCGGCCTTCCTCTACCACGCCATCCGGGCCGGGCTCGACATGGCCATCGTCAATGCGGGGCAGCTGGCGGTGTATGAGGAGATTCCCAAGGACCTGCTGGAGCGGGTGGAGGACGTGCTGCTGAACCGGCGGCCCGATGCCACCGAGCGGCTGGTCGATTTCGCCGAGAAGTTCAAGGTCGCGAAGGGCGAGGCCAAGGCGGCCGACGACGCCTGGCGGAGCGGCACGGTCGAGGAGCGGCTCAGCCACGCGCTGGTTAAGGGCATCACCGACTTCATCGACGCCGACACCGAGGAGGCGCGGCTCAAGCTGGGCCGGCCGCTGGCGGTCATCGAAGGGCCGTTGATGGACGGCATGAATGTGGTCGGCGACCTCTTCGGCGCGGGGAAGATGTTCCTGCCGCAGGTGGTGACGTCGGCGCGCGTGATGAAGCAGGCAGTGGCGCACC
>JAFEGM010000072.1 GCA_018240025.1 Verrucomicrobiota bacterium | reverse complement strand
GATAGGCGCGGCCTGCACGTCTGAGCCCAGGTTGGCGCAGGCAGACTCGATGAGCGCCTGCAGGCGCAGGATATCGAGCTCGATGCGCTGGCCCTTGTCCAGCACGTACAGCGCCGGCATCTGGGGCAGCAGCTGCTCTTTCTTCTGCGCGCGCTCCTGCGCGCGGCGCNNCTCGTGGTGGCTGCCGCGCATCAGTCCCAGTTCCACCTGGTCCTGCACGTCCTCGATGTGGAAGGTGCCGCCGCTCGGGCGCGAGCGCATCAGGGCGCGCACCACGGCCTGGGTGAGTTCGTCCACCACCTCGCGCACGCTGGCGGACGCCGCGCCCTGCGTGCCGTGCACGGCGAGAAACGCCTTCATCATGGCCACGGCGATCTTCTGCGGCTCGAAGGGCACGACGGCGCCGTTGCGGCGGATGATCTGGTAGTGGCTGAAGACGCCGCCCGAGGCGTCGGTGGCGGGCGCGTCTGCGGCATGGGGCTGCGTGGAAGGCGCGGTGTTGGCGTGAACGGACGAAACTTGCATGGGTTTCCTCTTTGGTGTGTCGTCAGGGGGTGTGGCGCGCCGGGAAGGGCTGCCGGCGGGCGTCGGTGCGGGGTGCGGTCGATGTTGTTCCGCACACTATACATATGGTGCTTGAAGTGCTCAAGACACTACATGTAGTGTATGTCTGTACGAGGGGTGTCGGGCGGAACTGCTTCCTGGAAGGCGACGCCGTGCCAGGCCCTTGCCGCATGGGGCCCGGGCGCGCGCATGCCAATGGTGGCGCGTGTCTGCGGCGTTTTTGGCGCGCAGGCGCGCGCCAGGCCTCAAGGAGGGAACAGGATGCCCGAGCCCGCGAAGGCCGATCGCAGCCGCTGCCATTCGAACCCCGGGCCGGGGTCGTTCTTGCGGTGGGGCGCGATGTGTTCGTGCCCGGCGATGTAGCCGATGGGGTAGCGCCGCGCCAGGGCGGCGCACAGGCGGGTCAGGCTGCGGTACTGCGGCTCTTCGAATGCCTGGCCTTCCAGGCCTTCGAGCTCCACGCCGATGGAGTCGTCATTGCAGGCGTCGCGCCCGCGGTAGTGCGAGCGCCCGGCATGCCAGGCCCGCCGATCGGCGTCCACGAACTGCCACAGCCGGCCGTCGCGGGCAATGAAGAAATGAGCCGAGACCTCCAGCCCGCGGATGCTCTGGAAATAGGGGTGCGCGTCCCAGTCGAGCCGGTTGGTGAACAGCTGTTGCACTGCCGTTCCGCCGTACTGGCCCGGTGGCAGGCTGATGGAGTGCACGACGATCAGGTCGATGACGGCGCCCGCCGGCCGGGGGCCGTGGTTGGGCGAGTGCATGCGGCGCGCGGGCAGGTACCAGCCGCCTTGCCATGGCGTGCCCGGCCTACTGCGCTTCGCCATGGTTGTCGCCGTCCTGCGGCATGGCGATGTTGAGCCGGTCGATGCGGTAGCGGATCTGGCGCAGGCTGATGCCCAGGCGCGCCGCCGTGGCCGTGCGGTTGAAGCCCGTCTCGCGCAGGGCGCGCACGAGGATCTCGCGCTCATGCTGGTCCAGCCAGGCCTGCAGGTCGCTGGGCAGGGGGGGCTCTTCGCTGGCGGCAGTGGGTGGCGGCGCGGGGGGCGTGCCGGCCTCCGGTGGCGTTGGAGGCGGGGGCGCGGGGACGGCGGCGGCGACCTCCGCGGTGGTGGCAGCGGGGTGTTCCACCTGTAGCTCGTTTCCGTCGCTCAGGGCCACGGCGCGGTGCAGCAGGTTTTCCAGCTCGCGCACATTGCCCGTGAGCGGGTGCTGGGTGATGCGCTTCAGCGCGGCGGCGCCCAGGCGCGGCACGGGGGTGCCCGATTCCTGCTCGATGCGGGCGAGCAGCGCCTCGCACAGCGCGGGCAGGTCCTCGCGCCGCTCGCGCAGCGGCGGGATCAGGAGCTCGATCACGTTCAGCCGGTAGTACAGATCCTGGCGAAAGCGCCCGGCCTGTACGTCGGCCGCAAGGTCGCGGTGCGTGGCGCTGACGATGCGCACGTCCACGGTCTCTTCCTGCGTGGAGCCCAGCGGACGGATGCTGCGCTCCTGGATGGCGCGCAGCAGCTTGGACTGCATGGGCAGCGGCAGGTCGCCGATTTCGTCCAGAAACAAGGTCCCGCCGCGGGCGGCCTGGAAGTAGCCCTCGCGGTCGCTGGTCGAGCCGGTGTAGGAGCCCTTGCGCGCACCGAAGAACTCGGCTTCGAGCAGGTTCTCGGGAATGGCGCCGCAGTTCACAGCGACCAGCGGACCGTCGGCGCGCTGGCTGCTGGCATGCAGGGCGCGCGCCACCAGCTCCTTGCCCGTGCCGCTCTCGCCCTGGATGAGAATGGTGCTGTCGG
Source organism: Verrucomicrobiota bacterium (assembly GCA_018240025.1). Classification (GTDB taxonomy): domain Bacteria; phylum Verrucomicrobiota; class Verrucomicrobiia; order Chthoniobacterales; family SZAS-18; genus SZAS-18. The sequence goes on along the minus strand of JAFEGM010000072.1, from coordinate 13,346 downwards.
TGTCGGCGACCTTGTTGATGAGCTGGTAGATCAGCTGCATCGAGCGACTGCTGCCGACGATGTTCTCGAAGCGGTATTTGTGCTTGAGCTCCTTCTTGAGGATGACGTTCTCGCGCAGCGCCGCCTGGAAATCGAGCGCCCGCTGCACCGTGAGCTTCAGCTCGTCGATCTTGAACGGCTTGGTCACGTAATCGTACGCGCCCTTTTTCATCGCCTCGACCGCCTTCTCGACCGAGGCGTAGGCGGTGATGAGGATGACCGCCGTCTGCGGCAGGATCTCGCGACAGCGCTCGAGCACGTCGAAGCCCGAGAACTTGTCCATCTTGATGTCGGCGATGACCACGTGGGGCGAAATCGCCTCCACGCTCTCCATGGCGCGCTCGGCCGAGCTGAAGGGATAGGCCTGATGGCCGTTCTCCCGGCAGAGCGTGGAAATCACTTCCACCATCGCCGGCTCGTCATCGATGATCACGATTTTCGCCATGTCGCACCGCTGAGGGGGATTCTCAGCTCTGGAGATACTTGCAGGTTTGCAACGATGCGCGAGCGGGAATTTCGCGCCTGAGACCGACAGAAGCCGGCTTCAGAAAACGGCGCGCCCGGACCGCCGCAAGAATGCGAATGGCCAATGCGGCCTTCGGAGCCTTCCGAGCACTCCCACCCACGTCCCGACCCACTTTCCCTTCCAACCTCCACCCTCCCCTTCGCAGCTTCGCCCCGTTTCCCTTCTTCGCGTGAACCTCCCCAGGACCCCGCAACCGGACCACGCCACCGCTCCGCCCATGACAGGATCAGAACAAGCCTTGACGGAAGCGTCGCTTGACGGTTTTGCCCTCGCCCGCGGCTCGATTTCCCGCCGGTGGGACGCGCCTGTGTCGCCCTCGGGCCGAACGGCCGAGTCGCGCAATCCCGCCCGGCGCGCGGATGTTGCGCTTTGCCAGAGTAAATGGGGGCGATGGCACGTTGCGGCGGCGCGGTTGGCACGCCCGGTGCGCTATGGCCCGACGACCGCCATTCCCGGCGCTCGAAACCAAACCATCCCATGACTGCCTCTGAACTCCGTGAACTCCGCCGCCGCGCCCGCCGCTCGGGTGTCCGTACGCCTGCTGCGCTGAGCCGCGAGTCGGCGGCCCCTGCGGCCCCCACCGCGTCCATCGCGCCGTCGCTACCCGCGGCCCGCCCGGTCGCCCGTGGCAAGATGCCGTTCTTCCAGCGCCGCTTCGCCTGGACCGGCCTCCTCTCCTCGGACTACGTGCCGAGCCGTCTGACCTGACGCGGCGGGTGCCGAGGTCGCGTCGGACGACCTCGCAGCCATTACCTCGAGCAAGGCGAGCCCCGGTGCCCGGGACTCGCCTTTTTCGTCGGCTCGACAAACGCACTTACCCGGGTGTTTGGATCGACAGATCGCCGTCGCTAGAGCAACGTCGGTTTGTGCAGAAGCTCGGACCGGAATTCCGGATGGCTCGGAAGGACAATGACGCCGGGGGACTGTGGGCCGTTGCCTGGAGGTCGATATTCTACCTTCCGTGGATGCTGGTCACCTTCGTCGCACTGGCTCTGCAAGTGCTCGGACTGGGCCTGCTTCCGATCGCCTGCTTCGTCGGCCTGGTCCGCGGAGCGCCGGGCTACGCGGGCCTGGCGGCGGCTGTTTGGGCCCTTCTGCTTTGGAACTGGCGGCGACTCCGCCTCGGTCGGTGGTTCGAACGGCCGCCCTCCTGGATCTAGGGCCAGCCTGCGTGACGAAATCGTGGAGATCGTGTCGGCCTGAGCCGCGACGGCGAGCCAGGACGGGGTTGGACGAAGTCCCGCTGCGCGATTGCCGCGCCTCCACAACGCGGTCTGATCTGCCATGGCCAAATACCTCATTTCCTTCCCCAGCGCCGCCTTGGCCGTCCCTCCCGCGGAACTCGAGGCGGTCGGACGCGAGGCTCGCGCGGTGGTCGAGGAGGCCAAGGCCGCCGGCGTGTACGTTTTTGCTGGAGGGATCGACGAATGCGTGGCGCCCGTGCTCGTCTCCCCCGACGGCCAGGTCGCCGAGGGCGGCTATCCGTGGGCTCCGCCGCTGACGGGCGGGTTCGCCGTCTTCGAGCTGCCCTCCCGTGAGGAGGCCGTGGCCTGGGCCACCCGCCTCGCCCGCGCCTGCCGCTGCGCGCAGGAGGTGCGGGTGTTCGGGTACGATCCGCAGTCGTAGTTCGCTTTTGTAGTTCCTGGCCGCAGAGGGACACGCGGCGCGCTCCGGCCGCGGCCAGCGGCGGGATTTTCTGGCCACTCCACGGGGGACAGCGCATCGTGCGCGGCCATGACCGAAAGCTCCTCCTCCGCGCCGCTGCCGCACGTGCTCATCATCGGGGGCGGATTCGCGGGCATGGCCGCGGCGCAGGGGCTGAAGGATGCGCCGGTGCGGGTGACGTTGCTCGACCGGACCAACCACCATCTCTTCCAGCCGCTGCTCTACCAGGTCGCCACGGCCATGCTGACCCCGGGCGACATCGCTTCGCCCATCCGCCAGCTGGTCGCCCAGCAGCCGAATGTGACCACGCTGATCGCCGAGGTGACCGGGATCGACGCGGCGAAGAAGATCGCCTACGTCACTTATCTCGAGGAGCCGAACACGCCGCTGCATTACGACTACCTCATCGTCGCCACCGGGGCGCGGCACTCGTATTTCGGGAAGGATCACTTCGAACGCTTCGCGCCGGGGTTGAAGTCGCTGGCCGATGCCACCGCGGTACGCAACCACGTGCTGGCCGCCTTCGAGCGCGCCGAGATGGAGGCCGAGACCTGCCACGGCGAGGGCCTGCTGACCTTCGTCATCGTCGGCGGCGGCCCGACCGGGGTGGAGCTGGCGGGCGCCATCGCCGAGCTGCGGAAGTACTCGATGCGCCGTGACTTCCGCCGCATCGATCCGCAGTCGGCCCGCATCCTCCTGGTGCAGTCGGGCCCGCGCATTCTGCCGACCTTCCACGAGTCGCTCTCGACCGCCGCGCAGGAGCGTCTGCGCAAGCTCGGCGTCGAGGTCCGGCTCAATTGCAAGGTCGAGGAGGTCGACGAACTCGGCGTGCGCATCGGCGACGAGCGCGTGGCCAGCAAATCGGTCCTCTGGGCCGCTGGCGTGAAGCCCTCGCCCGCGGCGCAGTGGCTGGGCGTGGAGGCCGACAAGGGCGGGCGGGTGAAGGTCGGCACCGATTGCAGCGTGCCGGGGCTGGAGAGTGTCTTCGTCCTCGGCGACACCGCGGCGCATCCCACGCCCGACGGCGGCACGCTGCCGGGACTGGCGCAGCCGGCCATGCAGCAGGGCGCCTACGTGGCCGATCTCATCCGCCGCCGCGTCCTGGGCGAGGTCCCGCCGCCGCCGTTCTCGTATTTCGACAAGGGCAACATGGCCATCATCGGCCGCAACTTCGCCGTGCTCGAGAAGGGCCCCATCCGGATGAGCGGCTTCCTCGCCTGGCTGGCCTGGGCCTACGTGCACATCGCCTTCCTCGGCGGCTTCGAGAATCGCATCGTGGTGGCCGCGCAATGGATCTGGAGCTACCTGACCAATCAGCGCGGCTCGCGCCTCATTCTCGAACCGCGCAAGGATCCGTGGAAGCTGACGGGCTGAAACCCACTCACTCCCCGCATGGACCCCGCTCCGACCTCCCTCGCGCCGCAGCTGGCGGCGTTCCCCAACGCGATCGAGTTGCCCGTGCAGTGGGGCGACATGGACGCCTTCCGTCACGTGAACAACGTGGTCTATTTCCGCTGGTTCGAGTCGGGCCGCGTGGCGCACCTGCAGAAGCTGCGCGGCGGCCGGCTGCGGCTCGACGAGCCCGGGCCCGTGCTCGGGCGGATCGACTGCCGCTACCGCTTTCCGGTCACGCATCCCGACACCGTCGTGGTGGCCACCCGGTTCCTGAGTGCCTCGGGCGATCGCGCCACGCTGCATCACGCCGTCTATTCGCAGCGGCACCAGCGCTTGGTGGCCGAGGGCGATGCGCTGCTCGTCTGGGTCGACCTCACGACCGGCCAGAAAGCGCCCATTCCCCCGGAAATGCTGGCCGCGATGCAGCGCGAGCTGACGGCCGCGGGCTGACACGGCCAGACCGACGCGGGTCGAATCGATTTGAATCGGTTTGAATCCCGCCCGCCGATTCCCGAAGCTGGCCGCAATGAACCTGACGCTTCGCAAGGTCCTGATCATCGACGACGATCCCAACGTCACCAAGCTGCTGCGCATCAAGCTCGAGGCCCGCGGCGGCATCCAGACCGCCGAGATCAGCCGGGCCAGCGACGCCGCCGCCCGCGCGCAGGAGTTCCGGCCGGACCTGATCGTCTGCGACATCGATCTCGGCACGATGGACGGCGGCGAAGTCGCCCAGCAGCTCGGCGGCGACCCCGCCACCGCCGGCATTCCGATCGTCTATCTCTCCTCCCTCATCACCCCGCAGGACATGGACCAGCGCTCCGGCGGGCGGAAGCTCATCTCGAAGAAGCTGCCCTTCCCGGAGATCATCGAACTGATCGTGCGCGAACTGCCGGCCGGGTGAGGTTTGACGCGAAGGCGCGGAGGGCGGAAAAGGCGCGAGGTGAAAGCAGAGGCTCACGCGAAGCCGCGAAGCCGCGAAGGGCGGAGAAGGCGCGAGGTGAAAGCAGAGGCTCACGCGAAGGAGCGCAGGGCGGAGAAGGCGCGAAGGGGGTGGAGATCCACGCCGCGACCTTCCTCCTTTATCCTTCTTCCTTCCTCCTTCTTCCTCCCCCTCACGCCTCGTCGAGCGAACAAATCCACTCCTGCCAGGCGGCGAGCTGCTTTGGGTCCCGCAATGCGCTATCGCCAAGGAGGAGGAAGCTCCGATCGAACCCGGCCTGCACCCAGGACTCGACCAGCGAGGGGAAATCCGGTGCGAGCACGCGGCCGTGGTCTTCGCCGCCCTCGTGCCAAAGCAGGAGCACGCGTTCCGTCTCCCCCAACTCGACCGCCAGGTAGTCGCCATCCTGGAAATCCACCACCGGCAAGGTCCGGTTCCACGGATCCTTCGGTCCCGCACTTTGGCCCCAGGACCGCGCCTGCTCGAGGTTGTCGACCAATTTCGCGACGTCCCAGTTCATTTGTCCGAACCCGCAGAAATCCCGGTGCCCGACCTCCAGGTCGTCGCCCGGGCCCCAGTGCATCTCGAAATGCGCGGCCACTCCGCTCAACAGCTCGCGCAGCCGCGGCGGCAGGGCAAAGCCGAGCAGCGTCTCCGCCTGCCGGATCTCCGTCGGCGTCGCGGGCGGATCGAGCTCGAAGGCCTCCACTTCGAAGCCGTATTTCCGCAGCTGGCGTGAGAGGGCAACGAGACGGGAACGAAGGTCGGAGGACACGACCTCAGCAAAGCGAACCCCCATTCCCTGTCCAGCGGGAGGGGTGCGGAAGAGGCGCGGCTCAGTGGGTCTTGAAGCGTGGCTAAGCTGTGAAGCGGCTGATCGAACGTTGATCCCGGCAGGTCCGCCGAGGATAAGGACTCGACGCAGATTCAGGAGGCTTTTCCGCTGCCCGGAACCTGCGTTCCATCGTCTTTATCTGCGGACGCTCGCTTCGACTTCGGCTTGGGCTATTTGCGCAGCCGCTGAAAGGCCGAGACGCAGGCAGGGCAGATGTACACGTCCGCTGTGTCGGACATGCCTCTGAACTTTACGCAGCCTCCATTCACTCGTTCGAGGTAGTGGGGGAACCGGGCCAATTCGTCTTCGCTCAGGGTCCTGCCGGCGCTCGGATGATAGTTCCAATCCGTCGGATGGCCCCACGTGATCGGCACGGGGAAACGCGTCATCCGCTCCCCGTGCAACTCGCAGATCGAGGCGTCGTAGATCACGACCGAGCCTCGCTCGACCCGTTCGATCTCCGGCTCCGTCGCCTAGACGAAGCGGACCTGCACTCGATAGGTTTCGCCCTCCCGAATCCCGAAGCTTTCAGGGCGTAACGTCGACGTTTGGAAGGATCCCTGCGAACTCTCGAAACGAAGCGTGCTCCACGGATCGCCTCGCTCGATGCGAAAACGGCCCTCGAGCCATTCCCAGCGCGTCTTGAGCTGCCAGGCGCGCAGGAGTTCCGCCGACGTGACCGGGAGCGGACCGAAATCCGCCAGGTGCAGCTCGAACGGGAACTTCAGCTCGCAGGCTACCACGTGTTTCGCTTTGGGGCTCTGGAGTTGATGACCGAGGCTGCCGCGAACGCGGTCATGGATCGATTTCTGCGAAGCCTATTCCAGCGACACCAGGTTACATTCTTGTCGCTGCTTGGGCCGGCCAGCGCAGCACTCGAACCTAACCGCCGCCGATCCCTTGGTTCCGCGCACGCAGCGCTACCGCCGCCGCCGCCACAGCATCGTCTGCTGCGAGGACGTCGCCACCGGGACCAAGTAAAAGAGCAGGCCGACGTCGCTGCGGGAGACTTGGCCGACAAGGCCTTGGGTATTTGAACGCAGGTGGCGTCGCAACGTGGTATGGCCGACGCCGAGGTTGCCGGTGCTGCTTCCGCGATCAGGGGCGGCATGCATTTCGAGCCCGTCGGCGTGGAGCGTGAAGTGGACCGACGGCTGGAGGGTACCTTGTTCGAGGACCTCGCGAGCGGGGCCGAGCAGCCGCCAGCGGAGGGAGGTGCCGTCGGCGGAAGGGCGCAGTTCGAGCCACTCTCCGGGGGACGCGCGTGGGCGGTAGCGTCCGGTCAGAAACGAAAAGAGCGAGGTCGTGCGGCCGGAGGGATTCGACGAGACCAGACCGCGGTCGCGGTAGGTGCCGGCGAGTGGGCGCAAGTCGCGGAGCTTGGCGGCCGCGTTGGAGGGCGCGGAGGCGGAGTTGCGCAGGTCGCCGGCCAGCGCGGTCGGCGGGAGCGAGAGAACGACGCAAGCGCAGATCCAAGCGAGGGCGGTGCGGCAGAAGAGGGACGCGCGGCGGCGGGAAGGAGAGACGGTGAGACCGGAGTGAGTGGAGAAGGCGTTGGGAAGGGAACGAGGCGCGGAGGCGTTGGGAAGGGAGCGAGGGGCGGAGGCGGCAGGGAAGTCGGGCATGCGGGATCCGTCGTTGAAGCGTTCAGCGCGGCGTCATTGAAAGAGCGCCTAGTCGGTATCGGTCCGTTCGATGGGGCCGCCCGGTGGTGGAGGGGTGCGGGGTGGGTGGAACGAAAAAATACGCAAAGGCTAAAGGCTTCGGGGAGGGCGCGGTAGGCGCAGGGGCTGCCAAGCAAAGGAGATCGGCAAATGATCGGCTGAGCCTCGTCGCTCGAACGTGCGGAGGAGGGGAGCACGCTCAGCGATCAGCGAGCACGGGCTACCGAGCGCCGACCGCCGAGCGTCGACTGCCGTTACCGCCTGCCGTTCCTCGGCCTCCTCGGGCGCGGGGCGTCGCAGAGCAGACTTGCTTGTTCCGATTTTCTTGCCTGCTTCCTCCCCGCGCCTGGAGCGCACTAACGTATGAAACTGCACGAACTGCTCGCCATCGAGTCCAACCTGGAAACGCAGGCCGCGAAGGTCCGCTCGGATCTGGCCAATACCTTCGAGAAGAAGCGCCATCTCTTCGAGGAGAAGCGCACGCTGTTCACCCCGAGCGCCGAAGGTGGGCAACAGGTCACCGAGACGCAATCGGACCTGCAGACCACGGTGGCCAAGGAACTGGCCTGGGTGCGTCCGCACATCGCGAAGTCCTGGGACGCCTCGTATCGGGTGGCGGAAGCGAACATGACGGCCCGGGCGGACATCGTTCTGGAGGACGGCGTGACCCTCGCGAAGGACGTGCCCGCCACCTCGTTGCTGGAAATGCAGAAGCGTCTGGCGGAGATCATGTCGCTCGCGCAGGCGGTGCCGACGCTCGATCCGGCCAAAGGCTTCCGGGCCGATGAGCAGCGGGGCCAGCACATCTACAAGGCGCGCGAGGTGCGCAAGAACCGCACCACCAAGCAGCCGCGGGTCATCGTGAAATACGAGGCCACGAAGGAACACCCGGCGCAGACCGAACTCCTCAACGTCGACGTCGCCATCGGGGTGATCGAGGAGCAGGAATGGTCCGGCATGATGACCCCGGCGGAGAAAGCCGAGCTGCTCGACCGCATCGAGAAACTGGCCCGCGCCGTGCGCAGCGCCCGCAGCCGCGCCAACGAGGCTCCGGTGGACACGAGCAAGAAGATCGCCGACAGCCTGCTCAACTACATTTTCGGGTAGCGCCGGCTCTGGCCGGCGTATTCGAGGCTCAGGCTTAGGTTCTGAATGAGGCTTACCGACTTCAGGCTCTTACCCGAGGCTCAAAAACCCATCGCAGAAGGACCGGTCCAAGGCGGCCAATCAGAACCGAAGACGCGGGTTCAAATCCCGTCCCCGACGCCAATTTTCGTGAGTCTTGGTCGGGGTAGTGCAGCGGTAGCACGTCGGGATTAAGATCAAGCGGCTGGGCGAAGACCGGGTCAGAGCCGAAAAGCTCTGCGATAAAATGGGCTCCGGGCGAGTGCTATCCGCCCGGAGCCTCCTTTTTTGGGAGCGGAGGAGTAGTCCGCACTCTCCGAGTGCGGCTGGCTGGGGTAGGATCGGACGAGCAGGGGAGCGGGGGAGCGGAGGAGCAGAGGAGCAGAGGAGCAGAGGAGTGCAGGCATGGCTTGTCGCGTGCGGTGGGTCGCCTGGAGGGTGGCGTCGGCGAATCGGTGCAGCTAGGGGACGCCGTGCCGAAGAATGGCGGGACCGGATGCCGCAGCCAGGGCTGATCTGGTTCGGCGCTTCGGTCCTCGCGTCGAAGGCGCACTGGGGTCTTCGCGGTCAGCCGGCCGAAGAGGGCGCGGATGGTGTGCGGGACTGCTCGTCCCGGAGCAGCTCGAGCAGGGCCCGGGCGAAGGGGCTCGGGCGCTGGAGGGAGAGGCCGATCCGGGCCACGATCGGGGCGAAGCGCGGGCGGAAGGGGCGCCAGACGAGGGAGCGGGGCAGGAAGGCGGTCACGTTGTCGGACAGGAGGGCGGCCGCGCGGTGGGCTTCGAGGCTGGCGAAGAGGGTCGGGACGCCGTCGTTCTCCAGGGCGAGGAAATGCGGGGCGAAGCCGTGCGGCTCCAGCAGCTCGCGGATGTGCGGGACGTAGGCGGGGAAATTCTCCCGGCCCAAGCCGATCAAGGGCAGGTCGCGCAAATGCTTCGGGGCCAGCTGTTTGAATCTCGCCAGCGGATGATCCTCGCGCATGACCAGGACGAGGTGGAGCCGACGGAATTCGGACCAGTGGAATCCGGGGGTCTCTGTCACGGTCGGTTCCAGCGCGATGACCAGATCCAGTCGACCGGCCGCAGCGAGCTGGATCATCTCGGGTGGGGTCACGTCGACGAGTTCCACCCGCACGCCGGGGTGGGCGGCGTAGAATCGCTCCAGCGCGCGCGGCAGGAGGTCGGCAGTGGCGGAGGGCGCGTAGCCGACGCGCACCACGGCGGCGCGCGGCTCGCCGCGGGCCTGCTGCACGACCTGCTCTGCGCGGGCCAGCAGATCGAAGGCGCCGTCCTGAAAGCGCCGACCGGCCGCGGTCAGCCGGCAGGAGTTCTGGCCGCGCTCGATCAGCTTCACGCCGAGTTCGTCCTCCAGGTCCTTCACCTGGCGGCTCAGCGCCGGCTGCGTGAGGTGCAGGGCTTTGGCGGCCCGATTGAACGATCCGTGGGCTGCTACGGCGACAAAATAGCGGAGATGCCGGAGTTCCACGGAGCCTTCCTGCTCCGACTGAAAGTATGAGCAACCCCAAAAACACGGCATTGGCCGGTTTCCGTCCAGGCGCGGAGCGTCGGTGCATTCCCAAACACCATGAAGACCCATCCTCCATCCCTCGCTTCACTCCCCGAGTCGGTCGCTCGTTACCTCAGCGCCGCCAACCACTTCGAGGCCGCCGCGGCGGCCGCCTGCTTCACCGCCGATGCGGTGGTCCACGACGACGGCAAAACGCATGTCGGCAGCGCGGCCATCGAACGCTGGCTGGCGGAGGCGAACCTCCTCCAGCCGCAGCTCCGCGTGCACGGAACGCGCGTCGACGGTCCGGCCGTGCACGTCGCGGCCACGGTGACCGGTTCCTTCCCCGGCAGCCCCGTCGACCTCGACTTCGAGTTCCAGCTCCGCGACGGCCAAATCGCCCAACTCTCCATCCGATGAATCGTCAATTCTCTCAGCCGGCCGTGCTGGCCGACGAATTCACCGGCCGGCGGGTGCTGGTCACCGGCGGCACCAAAGGCGCGGGCGAGGCCATGGTCCGGCGATTCGCGGCCGGTGGCGCGCAGGTCGTGACGACCGCGCGTCAGCCCGCCGAGAGCGAACTGCCGGCGGAGTTCATCGCGGGCGACCTGAGCTCGGCCGCAGGCGCCGACTGCGTGGTTGCGGCGATCCTCGATTCGGGCCGTGTGCCGGACATCGTGGTGAACAATCTGGGCGGCTCGAGTGTGCCGACCGGGGGATTCGCCGCGATCACCGACGAGCTTTGGCTGGCGGAGCTGAACCTCAATCTGCTGGCCGCCGTACGCCTCGACCGGGCCCTCGTCCCTGCGATGCTGGCGCGCGGGTCCGGCGTGGTCATTCACGTCTCGTCGATCCAGCGTCAGCTGCCGCTGCCGGAATCGACCACCGCCTACGCGGCGGCCAAGGCGGCGCTGACGACCTACAGCAAATCGCTCTCGAAGGAGCTGGGACCGAAAGGCGTGCGGGTCACGGCGGTGTCGCCGGGTTGGATCTACACGCCCGCGTCCGAGGCGTTCGTGCGGCGCCAGGCCGAGCAGCGCGGGGTGGACGAAGCCACCGCCCGCCAGGGCATTCTGGATGGCCTGGGCGGGATCCCGTTGGGCCGTCCGGCCTGGCCGTGGGAAGTGGCCGAACTGGTCGCCTTCCTCGCCTCGGACCGCGCCGGATCCATCCTCGGCGCCGATTACGTCATCGACGGTGGCACCGTGCCGACCGTGTGAACGGGTGCCAGCCGCGGCCCAACGGAGCGTTGCCGGGCTACGGCCCCACCACCACGCGGTAGAACGCCCGCGGGCCGCCGAGCGGGCGGCTGAAGCTCATCATTGCGCCGGTGCCGGACAGCGCGGCGACCTCGGCCACGGGCAGGAACGGGGCATTCGCGAGATCGGAGCTCTGCTCGAGGCGGTAGGTGCGGCCGAGGGCGGAGGCGAACTCGATGGCCAGCTGGCCGGCCTGTTCGCGGGCGGTCACGAGGAAGAAGCTGCGCGCGCTGGCGGCGTCGGTCTGGGCGAGCCATTCGTCCTGGTTGGACTGGCCGTCGCCGTCGAAATCGAAGCCGGCGGCGTGCTCGGCGACGCTGGCGCTGACGGGCAGGGTTTCCCAAATGTAGGCGTTGAAGTTCGGGGCCAGGGTGCCGGCCTCGTAGGCGCCGAGATCGGCCGTGCCGACGATGGGGAAGCCGCGCTGGTCGGTGACGGCGCTCGAACCGAGGGCGGCGCCGCGGGCCGGGCTGCCGGGCCGCGTGGCGCGGGTGCGGGTGGGGCCGCCGTAGTTGTCGAGCGGGGCGAGCAGCGGATCCGCGAGGATCGGGGCGATGCCGGACACGTTGCCAATGCTCTGCCCGACGAGGTTGGGCGAGTTGGCGAAGAAGGGCCCGCCGGAGAAGTCGCTCACGAAATCATTTCGGCGCTTGTTGCCGTGGACGATGCAGCGATCGAGCCGGGCGAAGGCGATGGAGCCGTCCCCCACCTGCAACAAGCCGCCGCCGAAGTCGGCCACGTTGTTGGTGATGGTGCAGTGCTCGAGCGCTAATGTCCCGGACACGAATTCGATCCCCCCGCCGCCCGAGTCGCCCAGGAAGGCTCGATTGCTGTCCACGGTGCAGTGCGTGAGCGTCACGGAACCCGAGGCGACGATGCCTCCGCCCGCGTCGCGGCTGACGTTGTCGCTGACAGAGCAGCGGGTGAGGGTCAGGGTGCCGGAGCTGTTGATGCCGCCGCCGGCCGTGGTGAACGTGCTGCCATTGCTGTCGACGCTGCAGTCGGTCAGCTGGGCCACGCCCGAGTTGAAGATGCCGGCCCCGAAGTTCGAGATATTCCCGATCACGCGGCAGAGGGACATCTGCAGCTGGCCAATGTTTGCGATGGCGCCGCCGGCCGTCTGCAGGCCGGTCACGAGGCAGCGGTTGGAAAGCAAAGTGCAGCGCGTGAGCGTGAGCTGGCCCTCGTTGCGGATCGAACCGCCCAGCGTGTCCCCGCTGCCGCCGGCGGCGGTCAGGGTGAGGCCGGTCAGCTGCAGGCGGCCGCCGGGGGAGACTAGAAAATGGCGCGTGCCGATGACTTCGCCGAAGAGCAGGGTGCCCCGCAGGGTGAGACCGGCCGGCAGCGTGCTGGCGTCGAGCGTGAGGTCGAGGCCGGGGCCGACGGTCAGCTGGCTCTGGATCGTAAGGCTGGCGCCGTTGAGCGCGGGAGCGAAGAGGATCTGCCGACTGCCGCCCAATGCGGCCGCCTGGGCCACCGCGGCGCGGAGCGAGCCGGGGCCGGTGTCGGCGGTGGTGCTGACGGTCAGGAGCGCGAGCGGGAGCACGTCGCCCGCGAGCTGAACGCTGAACGTCGCCTCGTCCGGATCGTTCGAGGTGAGCTGGAGCGTGGCGGCCGTGGGGCCGTCGGCGGAGGGCATCCAGAGGACGGTCAGACTCGCCGAAGCCCCGGCCGCGAGCGTGGCTGGCGGCGGGTTCAGGAGGGCGAAGTCCGTCGCCTGCGGTCCGGCGAAGCTGGCGGCGAGGCCGGTCAGCGGAGAGAGGCCGTCATTGCGCAGCGTAAAGACCAGCGCGCGGGTGTAGCCGGGGAATTCCGGCGGTAACGTGAAGGTGCTGCCGCTGGCCAGGTTGGCGCCGCCGGGGGCGAGCACGGTCAGATCGGGCGCCAGCGGGACGGCCGTGAAATTCGCGTCGGTGATGTTCGAACTCGTGAACCGGTCGATCTGGCTCGGGCTGACCTGGTAGCCCGCGCGTGCAGCCTTGATGCGGATGTTCCCGAAGAGCAGCGGATCGAAAACGCTGAAGGTACCGTCGGCCGCGGTGTCGGTCTGAAAGATGGGCAACTCCCCGCCGACCTGCTCGACCGTGATGCGGTAACCGGCCGGCGAAGAGCCGTCGGTGGTGGAGACCCGGCCCGAGACCGAGATGGCCGAGGCCGGCTGGACGAGGCCAAAGGCCAGCGCGGCAAAGGCGGCGCAGAGGGAGGATCGCATGGATGGGTGTGGCGATCATGCGCGTTCCCGAGCGCGGCGGAATGCTCCCTTGGGAGTAGCAGAGAGCGGAGGAGCGGAGGAGCGGAGGAGCGGAGGAGCGGAGGAGCGGAGGAGCGGAGGAGCGGAGGAGCGGAGGAGCGGAGGAGCGGAGGAGCGGAGGAGGCGGAGGAGGCGGAGGAG
>JAFEGM010000071.1 GCA_018240025.1 Verrucomicrobiota bacterium | reverse complement strand
CGTTCCCGCCATGGGATGACTGTGTTCGAGTTTCGAGTTTCGAGCTTCGAGTTTCTTCGCCCGATCCACGCTTCCCGCCAAGATTCCCGCCCCGCGTCCCGCCCAACTCGCGGCTAAATCTTCCACCTCTCCCGATTCCGCTCGCCGAACTCGTGCACCTCGCTGTCGCCGCGGCGCGCGAGCCAGACCACCATCGCCACGATGGCCACGACGGTGATGATGAAGACGGCGGCCACCGGCCAGCTGGGCAGGCGGCCGACCGCCATGAGATCGTAGAACGCCCGGAGCGTGCCGATGGGTACGCCGGTGGGCGCGTGGACGACGATCTTCACCGTCCAGCCGACGAGGATGACGACGTAGACGAAGACGTAATTCCGCTTAAGCCGACGCGCGACGGCTTCCAGCCAGCTGATCTTGTAGCTCGGGAGCAGGAGGTCCTGGGCGATGAGCTTGCGCCATTCGCCCTCCAGCAACTCGGTGTTCTGCATCACCACCGGCATGATGAAATGCGCCTCCAGCATGCGCACGCGGGCGCGGTAGGCGTCGTAAAAGCGGTACCGCCGCGCCTCGATCCAAAGCATCATCGTGACCACCACGAGATTGAAAAAAAAGATCAGGTGCGGGACGGCGGGAAACGAGAACGCGACCGTAAAGAGCGTGGTGGTCGAGGTCAGCGCCCAGGTCGTGGTGACGTCGAGGCGCTGTCGCCACATCATGATGCGCCCGAGCTCCCCCCGGTAGAAGTGCGACATCACGTTCGCGTAGAACATGTCGCTGTAGGGCGGACTGCTCGGCGGACTGCTGGGCGATGGAGGAGGGTGCGGCTGGGACACGGCGCTCGTTCACTATGTCGCGCGGCCCGGTGGAAACAAGCTGCCCGCGCGGCCCGGGCCCGGATGGGCTGGGAAGCGGCGGCTGAGGCAGCCTTTGACGGAAGGCGGCTTCGCGGCGTGGTTTCGGACGATGAAGACCTACGGCTATTTCCACGCGGCGGACGGGAGCGGATTTCACGGCGAGGTTCTGGGCGACGGGCGCGTCCAGCCGTTGGCGGGTCCGCCGTGGGAAGGCGCCGTCCTCGACGATCGGCGCGAGCCGATTGCGCTCTCCGCGCTGCGGGTGGGCGTTCCCGTGCAGCCGAGCAAGATCGTGGCGGTGGGCCTGAACTACCACGACCACGCGCGGGAGCGGAACAAGGTGGCGCCGAAGACGCCCCTCACCTGGCTGGAGGCGCCCAGCTCGCTGCTGGCCGATGGCGGCACAGTCGTGCTGCCGTTCCCCGAGCACCGCATCGACTACGAGGCGGAGCTGGCCATCGTGATCGGCCGCGAGGCGAAGAACGTCAGCCGCGAGCAGGCGCTGGAGCACGTCTTCGGCTACAGCAGCGCGCTCGACATCACCGACCGCACGCTGCAGGACTCGGAAGGACAGTTTGCCCGCGCGAAGGGCTTCGACACGTTCACACCGGTCGGTCCGTTCGTGTATGTCGGCGCCGAGGTGGCCGACATCCCCGTGCAGTTGGAGTTGAACGGCGAATTGCGCCAGAACGGACGCACGGGCGAGATGATCTTCCCGCCGGCGGAGATGATCGCCTTCATCTCCCGCGGCACCACGCTGAAGCCCGGCGACGTCATCATCACCGGCACTCCTGCGGGCGTGGGCAACATCAAGGCGGGCGATCAGATCGAGGTGCGGATCGGCCACTTCGCGCCCTTGCGCGTGACGGTCGCCGCCGAGTGATGGCGGTCTGTTAGGCGACCGGCCCGCCGGCCTGCAGTTGGGCGAAGACTTCGCCCTGGTTCCAGCTGTCCCAAGCCTCGACGATGCGGCCGTCGCGGCAGTGCATCCACGTCATCCCGCGGAAGTTGACCGCGGCCTGCGTGGCTTTGAGGCCGAATCCCTCGCCGGTGGCGCAGCCAGCGATGCGCCAGCGGATCACCGCGTGCTCGCCCTCCGAGACGATCGCCTCGGCCGTGACCCGCATGTCCGGCATGAGCGCGAGGAAGTGCTGCCACGCCTCGTGAAAGCCCTGCGGGCCCACGAAATCGGCATGGGCCATGTGGCCGAGCGCGTCCTCGGACAGCAGCTCGAAGATGACGTCGGCATTGCGCCGATCCCACACTTCCTCGAACCAGCGGCGGGCGACTTGAGCGGGGGAGAGAGACATGGCGCATTTCCTATCCGGCCCGGGGTTGCGGCTCAATGCGAAAACGCGCGGACTCGACCGGCGACAGGCCGGGCAGTTTTTTGTAAGGAATCGGACGGGGTCGGCAACCAATGCCTCCGAAGACCATGGCCCTGCCGATGACCGACTCCGAGCGACTCCAGCTGTTCCAGGAATGGCTCGGGCGACATCGCGGGCTGATCTTCAAGGTGGTGCGCGCGCATGCCCGTGCGGCCAGCGATCAGGACGATCTCTTCCAGGAGATCGCGACCCAGCTCTGGAACTCGCTCCCGCGCTATCGCGGCGAATCGGCCGAGACGACCTGGATCTACCGGGTCGCGCTCAACACCGCCCTCGCCTGGTCGCGGCGGGCCTGGCGCGAGCAGCGGCGGAGCGAAGAGATGGCGCAGGCGCTGCCGGCGCTGACCTCCGCGACGAAGCCCGATCCGCGCCTCGAGTGGCTCTATGAGCAGCTCGCGCAGCTCGAGTCGGTCGACCGCGCTCTCGCGCTCCTGCTGCTCGACGGCCTCAGCTACCGCGAGATGTCGGAGACCCTGGGTCTGTCCGAGAGCCACATCGGCGTCCGCCTGCACCGCCTCAAACAACAACTCAGCCAACTCGCCCAAGCCCACTTCCGTCATGAACCTTGATCAACTCCAGCGCGTCTGGGATGCCCAGCGCCAGTCCCCGCTCTACGCTCTCGACGAATCCGCTCTGCTTCAACTGGTGCAGGGTCGCAATGCGGCCAGCGAACGCCGCGCCATCACGCGCTACCGCTGGGAAATCGCCCTCGGCCTCGCCTGCGGACTGCTCATGCTCGTCGTCGCGGCGCTGCTGGCCTTCGCACCGGACCGCAGCGGCTGGCTGGCCGGCTGGATCCGCACGGAAGTCGGGCGCTGGGAGGTGCCAGCGCTCCTCGTCGCGGGGGCGATCTGGTTCTACTTTGCGGCCTATCTGCGGCGGGCTCGCCACACCCTCGCCCAAGCCGGCGAGACCTTTGACGCCGACCTGCGCGGCGAGATCCAGCGATCGCTGGCTCGGCTGGAGTTCCAGATCTCTCACGCACGGTCCGTCGTCCTGCGCGGCTTGGTGCCGGTCTGGGTCGCGGCCGGGCTGTGGGTCGTCGTGCTCTTCCGGCTCGTCGATTCGCCACCCGCCGGCTACCTGCTTCTCGCCACGCTCTGGGCGGCGGCCTTCGTCCAGCAAACGCGGGCGCAGCTCGAGGCGATCGACACCCGGTATGCCCCGGAGCGGCGCGAACTGCAGTCGCTCCAGCGGCAGCTCGCCGAAGAGTCGCGCTGAGCCCGCCTTTCTCCGTCCGAAGATTTCGCCATGTCACCGCTTCGACTGCTCCTGCGGCTGTTCGGGCTCGTGCTGGAATTGTTTCGGCCGCGCGCCAGCCGCTGATTTGCAAGATTCGGAAAACTCCCGCCAAGCGGCGGGAAGCCTGCCGAGGGTTGGGCGCGAAACTGGGGACGACCCGTAGGTCATCCACCCGCACATGAACTCCATTCGCACGCTCACCACCTCGCTCGCCGCTCTTGCCTGCCTCGCTGCGCCCGCCTTTGTCGCCGCGGCCGAACCCGCCCCCAAGGCCATGGATGGCAAGACCGCCGCCACCGTCCTTCAACCCAGCCCGGAGCCCGGGCCCTGGTCGCTCCGGCTCGGCGCGACCTACCTCGACCCCGTCAACGGCTCCTCGAATCGGCAGGTGCCGGTCACGGTCGAGAGCAAGTGGATGCCGGAGCTCGACGTGATGTACAACTTCACCAAGAACTGCGCTGCCGAGCTCGTGCTGACGATTCCGCAGCGCCACTCGGTCTCCTCCAACGGCGTGCGCCTCGGCCATCTCAACCACCTGCCGCCCACGCTGCTCTTCCGCTACACCCTCCCGCCGCTGGGGCCTGTTCGCTTCTACATCGGAGCCGGCGTGAACATGACCTTCATCCGCGGCCATCTCATCAATAACCTCAAGCTCGACAGCTTCAGCGCCGGTCCCGCCGGCCAGGCGGGCGTGGAGTGGCACCTCACCAAGCGGTGGGTGCTGAACTTCGACGTCAAACGCATGTATCTGCGCTCGGACGTGACGCTCAACGGCGCCCGCGTGACCGAGGTGAAGGTCGATCCGTGGCTCTACACCTTCGGCGTGCGCTATCGCTTCTAAGCCACCGCCGCTGCTTCCCGCCGGGCCCGGCCACGCGCCGCGCCCGGCTTTTCGTTGGCCGCGAGGAGCGCGCGGGGCGTCTGCACATCACCCATCCACGCCCACGATCTGCACCTCGGTCTGCAGTTCGATGCCACGCTCGGAGCGAGCCTTGGCCTGGAGTTGTGCGATCAGCTGGAGGACCTCGCGGGCGCTGGCGGCGCCTTCGTTGACGATGAAGTTCCCGTGCACCGTCGAGACGCGGGCGGGACCGACATGGCTGTCCTTCAGCCCGAGTTCGTCGATCAGTTTGCCGGCCGGCAGGGCGCTGGAAGGATTCTTGAAAATGCAGCCGGCGCTGGCCGCGATCGGCTGGGAGGTGCGACGCTTCTGCGCGCTCGCATCGAGCAGGCGCCGAATCTCCGCGGGCTCGCCGGGCTGGCCGCGAAAGACGGCGCTGAGCACGTAGCGCGATTTCAAGGTCGGCACGTCGCGATAGTGCACCTCGAGGTCGGCCGGGGTGAGTTCGTGCACCGACCCGTCGGCATCGAGGACACGCAGACTCACCACCTGCTGGAACGTCTCCACGCCCATGGCGCCGGCATTCATGCGCAGGCCGCCGCCGACCTCGCCGGGAATGCCTTCCATCCATTCGAAGCCGGCGATCTGCGCCGCGGCGGCCGCACCGGCCACCTGCTTGAAGCGCACCCCGGCGCCGGCGCGAATCTCGCAGCGCGCCGCATCGACCACCAATTCGTCGAACTCGCCGCCATCCGGATGAATCACCAGACCGTCGATCCCGCCGTCGCGCACCAGCAGGTTCGAGCCGCGGCCCATGACGAAGACCGGCAGCGACTGCTCTTTCGCATAGCGCACCAGGATGGCGAACGCCGCGGTGGTGTGCGGCTCGCACCAGAATCGCGCCGGGCCGCCCACGCGCAGCGTGGTGTGCCGCGAAAGCGGTTCGTAGAGCACGATGCCGGCATCGGCCCCGCAGAGCTCGCGCAGGACCTCGAGGTGCCGCAGGTCGGAGGCGAGCTGACGAGCGGCCTCGTGGATGTTGCCCGCCCCGAGCGTCAGAATGAGGTCGCCCGGGCGCAACTTGGGCCCGAGCAGCGCGGGCAGCCGCCGTACCAGCGGTTCGTGGCGGATGTCGGGATGGCCCGCCGCCTGCGCCTCGCGCACGATGAGCGTGCCGTCCACGCCGTCGATGGGGCGCTCGCTGGCCGCGTAGACATCGGTCACGACCACGCTGTCGGCGTCGGCGAAAGCCCGCCCGAACTCGTGCTTCAGCGCCAGCGTGCGGGTGAAGCGATGCGGCTGGAAGAGCGCGATGATGCGGCCGGCGTGGCCGCTGCGGGCGGTGGCGAGCGTGGCCCTAAGCTCGGAAGGATGATGCGCGTAGTCGTCCACCACCGCGAAATCGGGGCCGCGATGCCGGAATTCGAAACGCCGCCGCGCCCCGCGGAAACTCTCGAGGGCGGAGCAGATCGTGGCGAACGGCACGCCGAGTTCCGAGGCGAGCGCGATCACCCCGGTGGCGTTGCTGACGTTGTGCGCGCCGGGGACGTTGAGGACGGCCGTGCCGAGATGCTCGCCGCGACGCCAGACTTCGAAGCGCGAATGGAAGCGCTCCATGCGCAGATCGGTGAAGCGGTAATCGGCCGACTCGGCCGCGCCGAAGCTGACCCGACGCGGATGCGCCGCCGCCACGCGGCAGGTATTGGCATCGTCGGCGCAATGGAACAGTACTCCGCGGGTCTGCTGGATGAGCGTGCCGTAGACCGCCTCGATGGCCGCCAGGTCCTTGTAGAAGTCCAGATGCTCCTCCTCGATGTTGAGGATGAGCGCGTGCTCCGGCTCGTAGAGCGCGAGCGTGCCGTCGCTCTCGTCGCCCTCGATGACGAAATACTCGCCGGCGCGGTCCCAGTGCGCATTCGTGCCGAGCACCGGAATTTCCGCGCCGACGTAGTGGCTCGGGCGCAGCCCGGCATGGCGGAGCACGTGCGCGCTCATGGCCGAGGTCGTGGTCTTGCCGTGCATCCCCGCGATGACGATGCCGCGCTTGCCTCGGAGCAGGGCTGCCAGGGCGTCGGCCCGGCGGATCATCGGCAGACCGAGGCGCACCGCTTCGTCGTAGGCCGGATTGCCCGGCTTGATGGCGGACGAATACACGACCAGTTCCGCCCCGCGCACGACCTCGGCGCGATGCGGTGTGTGGAACTCGAGCCCCTGCGCCTTCAGCCGCGCCACCTCGGCGGAATCGATTTTATCCGAGCCGCTGACCCGGTGCCCGAGTTCGAGGAGCAGCCCGGCAATTCCGCTCATGCCAGAGCCGGCCACGCCGATGAGGTGGACACGACGGGAGGAACCGGAATGGAGGTCGGGCACGAGGGAGGACATCGGACGGGGCGGGACTAGTAGCCGGAAGCGGCCCGCTGTCGAAACCTCCCGCACACCCGCTTTCAGGCCGGCTGGGGATCGAGATAGAGCAGCACGTCGCGTTGATTGAGCACCGCCGGCCCGAGCAGGCGGCAGGCGCCCGGCGGCCAGTTCCTGAGCACGCTGACGAAGGCGGAGAAGTACGAGCCGTTGTGGCCGAGGAAGCGCGCGCAGCGCAGCGCCAGGAAGGTATCGATGACGGCCGTGCGCCCCAGCGCGACGCGCTCGTCCGTGTCCGGCGGAGCGGCCGTGGCCTCGTCCGTCAGGATCAGGCGCTCGCCGAAGCGGGCCTTGAATTCGTTCACCGTGCGCAGTTCGTCGGCCAGGAGCAGGATGGGCGCGGCCGGATCGAGCGCGGCCAGGAGCGGCTCGTACAGCTTGGCGAGTTCCTCCGCATTGACCTCCTCGCTCTGGGTGATCGAGCCGGGCACGTGGACGGCCTGCACGTTCTTGCCCTCGAGGTGGGTGGCGGCAAAGGCGTCGATGCGCGCCTGCAGGTCGGGCTGCGGCTTGAGGTATTTGGTGACCAGATAGTGCCAGACCAGATCCAACGGCTGGCCGTGCAGCTCATGCGTGCGCGGGATGTAGGGCAGCAGGTCGACCACGGCGATGAAGTGGTCGCTGACCAGCACGGGCTCGGCGCGATGGAAGTAGTAGATTCCGCCGAGGCGCGGGATGGTCGTATCCCACCGGTTCTCGTCGTCGCGGAGCAGATTTTCGTGCGTCCACTTGGCCGGGAAGAGCGCCAGTTCGGTCTGTGCGGCGAGCGAGGACAGCTCGACGTCGGAGACGGGCTGGAAAAAATGGCGGAAGGCTTCCGCGCCGGAGTCATCGGCAAACTGGCTGTTCGCACCCCAGTGCACGACCGGCGTGCGGCCGGTGCATTCGCAGAGCAGCAGTCCGGCCAGGACGTGCGCGACATCGGCCCAGAAGCCGAAGCCCCACGCCTTGATCACCAGATAGCGTGGCGTGGGCGGCTTGGGCGGCAGGTCCATGGCGGCCGCGGTGTAAAGATTGTCCATGGCCTGCGCGTAGCCCGGAGCCACGATCAAAGCCTGCTGGAAGGCCTCGATCGCCTTCTGCCGATGCCCCAGGCTGCCCAGCACCATGCCGAGCAGGTCGTAGCCTTCCGGCTGCTTCGGCGCCACGTCGATGAGCTGGCGGCAGAGCAGTTCGGCGGCCGAGAAGTTGTGGCGCGAAAACTCCTGGAAGGCCTGCGCCGCCAGGGGGCGAATCTTGGGATCGAGCATCCGGTCCCATCGCACAGGGCGAGGGCGGAGAAAAGGCGGGACCCGCGGTCGCCAGCAGTGGAATAATCCCAAAATATCGGGAGACACCGCCGCACCGCCCGGAGCGACGGTTCCCCTGCCCTCAGCGGGCAGAGCCCAGCACTGCGTCGGCGACTGCTTCGGCGGCGGCGGGTCGATCGAGCGAGAGCGCGCCGGCCTTCAGCGCGGCGAGTCGCGCCGGGGTGCGGAGCAGTTCGAGCACCAGCGGGGCCAGATAGTCCGTGCTGCCGCTCTCCTTCAGCAGGTGGGCGGCGCCGGCCTGGACGAAGACGTTGGCATTGAGCGTCTGGTGGTCCTCGGCCGCGTGCGGATACGGGATGAGGATCGAGGGCAGGCCGAAGTGGGCCACCTCCGTCAAACTGGCGGCACCCGAGCGGCAGATGGCCAGATCGGCCAGCGCGTAGGCGTCCTGCATCTGGTCGAGGAACGCGGCGACATAGGCCGGAATGCCCGCCTCGGCGGCGGCCGCCTGGAAGCGCTCGTTCTCGGGCGTGCCGGTCTGGTGGATGAGGCGCAGGCGCGGCGCCTCGTGCCGCAGGGCCGGCAGCGCTGCGAGCAGCGCCTCGTTGACGCCCCGGGCACCCTGGCTCCCGCCCATGACGAGCAGGGTCTTCACCTCGGGACCCGCCTCGGAAAAGCCAAAGCGGGTCAGCGCGGCGGCGCGATCGACCGGAGCGCAGAGCGAGGCCCGCACGGGCGTGCCGGTGACCAGCGTCCGCACCTTCGGCTCGAAGTGCCGGGCGCAATCGGCCAGGCCGAGCAGCGCGAGTCCGGTCAGGCGCGCGTTGAGCCGATTGGCCTTGCCGGGGATGGCGTTCGACTCGTGCACGAAGCAGGGAAGGCGCTGCGTCCGGGCGGCCAGGATGGGCCCGGTGGAGGTGAATCCGCCCATCCCGAGCACCGCCGCAGGCTGGAACTCGCGGAAGAGCGCGCGGCTGGCCTGCACGCTGTGCAGGGCCCCGGTCAGGAAGCGCAGCAACCGCGGCGAGAGCAACGGCGAGGGCAGACCGACAGCCGCTTGCGTGACGATGCGGAAGTCGCGCTCGCGCCCGGCGGTGGCGGTCTTGTCGATCGCCTTCTCCGAAATGATGAGCATCACCTCGTGCCCGCGGGCGCGCAGGACCTCGCCCACCGCGATGCCGGGAAAGAGATGCCCGCCTGTGCCGCCGCAGGCGATGACTATGCGCTTGGAAGCCATGGCGTCAGGCGGCGGGCGTGGGCGAAGCCGCCTCGGCCCGGCGGGTGTCCTCGTCGAGCGTCCGCGCCCCGAGCAGCCAAATGATCGAGGCCAGCGCCATCATGCCGGCCACGACGTAGAAGGCGACGTTGTAGTTCGTGCGCCCGGCGATCCAGCCCAGCAGCGGCGGCGAGATGGCATCGCCCAGCGCGTGGATGAGGAGGATGTTCAACGCGAAGCCCGAGCCACGGATTCCGGCGGGCACGGCATTGGCCAGCGCGGTGTTGGACGGGCCAGTGTTGAAGAAGAGGAAAAAGACGGCGAGGAACATGAGCACCCAGGCAGCGGGGAAAGGCGTCCAGAGCATGGCCAGCAGGCACGGGACGGAAACGGCCATCCCCAGCCCGCTGACGACGAAATACGAACCTTTGATCCGCTCCCGGTAGCGGTCGCCCATCCAGCCTCCCGCCAGCGTCGCCAGCGCTCCGGCGCCGGCCGTGATGGCGCCGAAGATGAGATTGACATTCCCTTTGTCCGTCAGGCCGCGGAATTCCGTCAGATAGCTCGGGACCCAGAACGAGATGCCGCCGATGGCGAAAGTCATGGCGGTCATGGCGGCCGTGTTCGAGGCATAGGCCCGGATGCGGAGCAGCTGGCCCAGATCGCGCCGGAGCGTCGACTTGGGCTTGGCCACCGGGACGAGGCTCTCGCGTGGATCGCGCTGTCGGAGGCAAAGCAGGGCCAGGAGCAGCCCGGGCACCGTAACGAGGAAGAACGGCATGCGCCAGCCATAGGCCTCCGCCACCTTCCCGCCGAAGGCGAAGCCGATCGCGCTGCCCACCGGGATGGCAAGATAGAACCAGGCCATCATCTTGCCCCGGCGCTCGACCGGAAAGTAGTCGGCGATGAGGGTCGGGGCAGCCGGGCCGAAGCCGCCCTCGCCGATTCCGACAAACGCGCGCGTCAGCACCAGCATGAAAAAGGTCGCGGCCAAGCCGGTCGCGCCGGTGGCCAGACTCCAGACCCCGGCGGCCAGGCCGATGAGCACCCAGCGCGACATCCGGTCCGCCAGTCGGCCGAAGAAGGGCGCCGCGACCATGTAGCTGAGCAGGAACACGGTGGCGAGCAGCCCCGTCTTGAAGCGCGAGTCCGGGTCGGTGGCCGGGAAGAAGGCGTTGCGCACCTCCAGTTCGACCGCCGCCAGGATGTAGCGGTCGAGGTAATTGAGCAGGTTCAGCCCCAGCAGCAGCGCGAGCGCGCGATTGGCGGCGGAGCGGGCGGAAGGATCCATGAGGGAGTGTCGAGCCGGAAAGGAATGCCGCCCCGACCTCCCTGCACCTGAATTTCCAGCAAAACCGCGATTTTCAGAGGCTCACCGCCGCCGCCCGCCGCCGCCGAAGATGGAACCGAGCACGCCGCGGGCGATCTCCTGGCCGACCTTGCTGCCGACCTGCCGGGCCACCGACTTGCCGAAAGCCTCTGCCGCGCTCTGGCGTTTGCCGCCGCCGCCGCCGAAGAGGCCGGAAAGCACGCCGCTCATCGTGGACATGAAGCCGCCCTCTTCCTTGGCCGGTTCCGCGGCCTTGCCCTTGGGCGCGGCTTCCTCCTTGCCGGCCTCGGCGGCTTCCTCCTTCTCGCCGAACAGCTGGCCCTGGCGCTTGGCCAGGATTTCGTAGGCCGATTCACGATCGATCGCGTCCTCGTACTTGCCGTAGACGGCGGAGTTCTCGATCAGCTTCTTCCGCTCGTCGTCGGTGATCGGGCCCAGCCGCGAGAGCGGCGGCAGGCAGAGCGTGCGCTCGACGATGGTCGGACGGCCCTGCTCGTCGAGCACGGAAACCAGCGCCTCGCCCACCGCCAGTTCCATGATGACGTCGGCCGTCTTGAGCGCCGGATTCTGCCGGAAGGTCTCCGCCGCCGTACGCACCGCGGCCTGGTCGCGTGGGGTGAAGGCCCGCAGCGCGTGCTGCACGCGGTGGCCGAGCTGGCCGAGCACCGTCTCGGGAATGTCGAGCGGGCTCTGGGTCACGAAATAGACGCCGACGCCCTTGGAACGGATGAGGCGCACCACCTGCTCGATCTTGTCGACCAGGCTCTTGGGCGCGTCCTTGAAGAGCAGATGCGCCTCGTCGAAGAAGAACACGAGGCGCGGCTTCTTCGCATCGCCCACCTCGTCGAGGGTCGTGAACAGCTGCGAGAGCAGCCAAAGCAGGAACGTCGCGTAAAGGCGCCCGTCATGGAGGAGCTTGGTCGCATCCAGCACGCTCACCACGCCGCGGCCTTGGCCGTCGACCTTGAGGAAGTCCTTCACGTCGATGGCCGGCTCGCCGAAGAACTGGTCCGCCCCGGCATCCTCGAGCGAGGCGAGCTTGCGCTGGATCGCACCGACCGTCGTCTTCGAGACGTTGCCGTAGCGCGTAGTCAGCTCGCCGGCGCATTCCGCCATGGCCGTGAGCAGCGAGCGCAAATCCTTGAGGTCCAGCAGCGGGAGGCCTTCGTCGGAGATGCGGAAGGCGATCTCGAGCACGCCCTGCTGCACGTCGTTGAGATCGAGCAGGCGCCCCAGCACGAGCGGCCCCATCTCCGACATGGTCGTGCGGACGGGATGACCGCGCTGGCCATAGAGATCGTAAAAGACGGTCGTGCCTGCCTCCGGCTGGAAGGCTTCGGCCAGCCCCAGGTCCTCGTAGCGCTTCTTAACCCGCTCGTTGGCCGGATCGCCCGCGCAGGAGAGGCCGGCGAGGTCGCCCTTCACGTCGGCCGTAAACACCGGCACGCCGAGGCGCGAGAAGGACTGGGCCAGATTCTGCAGCGTGACCGTTTTGCCCGTGCCGGTGGCGCCGGCGATGAGGCCGTGGCGATTGGCCATGCCGGCGCGGATTTCGATGGGACGGCCGTCGGCGGTCTTGCCGATGAGCAGGAGGGGAGATTCGGTGGGCATGGGCGGCGGGAGGCGTCGGAAATGGGTCGGTAGCGAGAAATCGACGAATGACGAATGCCGAGTGACGAATCAATCGGGAATCTGCTGCCGGCGCGCCCCGGGATTCGGCGCGAAACGCACCAGCCGGACCTCGGCGGCGGATTCAATCCGGCCGAACTCGTCCGTCATCAGGGCCTCGATCTTCGCCGCCGAACCTCCGCCCGAGCCCGCCCCTATCAGCGGGAAGGCGACCGAACGGAACCCATGCTCGGCCACGATCCCCATGGCGCTGCGCATCGAATCCCGCACCGACCGCTCGGACGAACGCCACAGCAGGTTGATGCCGGCCACGTGGATGATGCCGCGGAAAGGCAGGCGCCCGGCCGATGTCAGCACAGCCGCGCCCAGCGGGAGCAGGCCATGCCGACCCACCTCGCGGAACGGCTGGGTGCCGGCCCGCCGCTTGATCGCGCCCGAGACGCCTTGCGGCAGCAGCAGCCACCACGGGATCAGGTTCCGATTCCAGGCGTTGACGATGACTTCGACCGGTTGCTCCAGAAGGTCGCCCGCGACGTGCAGCAATTTCACAGCCGGAGTCTGCCGCACCGCGCCGCCGCGACAAGCCGGCGCGCCTCAATACGCGGCCGAGAACAGCTTCGGCTCCACCCACGGCGCCGTCAGCGCTCGGCGGATGTGCGCAGAGGGCGCGCTGTCGTCGAGGACCACGCCATCCTCGGTCAGCCGGACTCCGAGATCGGCCCAGAGATGCGCGAGGTCGGGAACTTCCGGTGTGTCCTTGTAACGCTCGTAGAGCTCGGTCAGCACCGGCACGCCCGTGGCGGCGTCGCCGATGGCCAGCGTGCTCGCCAGCGTCCAGGCCTGATCGAGGTTGCCACCGGCCGCATTGATCGCCCGCAGCGCATGCTCCAGGCCGAAGCGGTTGTCGGTGCGTCTGCGGATTTCCACATCGGCCAGCAGACAGTAGATCGCTCCGCCCCAGTAGATGCGGCCCCAGGTCGGCGTGTAGTCCAGACCGCGGTCGCCGCGAGCCGGCAGGCCCTGCGGCGTGTCGGTCAAGAGCTCGCGCCAGAGCCGCTCCTCCGGCAGTACGCCGGCCCGGACGCGGGCGATCGGCTCCACGTAGGTGGCGATGCCCTCCTCGATCCAATGGTGCTTCTCGAGGACGTTGGGGAAGGCCAGATGGATCATCTCGTGCGTGAGCATCCAGTCGTCCTCGAGCAGATCGGCCCGGGTGGCGAAGCGACCCACCTTGACCTGGATGTGCGCGCCGCCGAGCCCCGAAGCGTAACCGCCGCTCACCGCCGCGCCCGGTCGGCTCCGGAGGCGGATCGTCACCTGCCGCATAGGAAAGTGCCCGTAGTAGGCGGCCACCGTTTGCGCGGACTGGCGCACCCATTTTTGGAGCAGCGGACGCTGGGCGGCCGGGATGCGCTGGTCGTATTGGATCGCGATGCGGGCGCCATCGACGCGGACGATCTCCACGGCCTGCGCCGATGAAGGGAACGCACCGAGCAAGAAAGTGCAAAAGCCGAGCAAGACGTGGCGGGCGGCAGCGCCCGAGCACGGCGCGGGAGGAAGATGCGCGGCGAGCATGAGGAACGACGTAGCAGCCTACACACCGCGTCCGGCTCGGTGACACTAGGGCGATTCCCAGAAGACGTGTCCGTCGGCCACCTACGCGCGTGTCGGTCGGAACCTGCAAAATGCGGAGGACGAGTGCATTCCGCCCGAGGCCGACCGGTCGACGACGCTTCCCACTTGATCGCTTCCTTCCCCCTCCCACGTTGCCGCGCATCCCCATGAAACCCCGCCTGTTCGCCTCCGCCCTCCTGCTTTGCCTGCCGCTCCTGGCTCCGGCCAAGGAGCAGGTGCCGCTCGCCGACGACAACGCCAGCAACAGCGCCTACAACGGCGGCTGGGGCGAAGGCAGCAATGGCGGCAACGGCTTCGGCCCGTGGACGATCCGCTCGGTCAGCGACAACTCCAAGGGCGAGTCGCACGCCGGCGCCTTCATCGCCGACACCGACGCCAACGCGGACCTCGTCAACGTGGGAATAAAGAAGAAGGCCTTCGGTCTGTTCGCCAACGGGGTGGTTTACGAGCAATCCGTGGCCTTCCGCGCGTTCTCCAAGCCGCTGGCGGTCGGCATGAGCTTCTCGTTCCTCTTCCTGCACAGCGAGATCGTGAAGAAGTTCGACCACGACGATCCGGCCCCCGGCAGCTCGGGGGTGACGCTGCGCACCGGCAATGCGAACGGCTCGGCGGGCGACTACAACAAGGGCGCACGCTTCGAGTTCGGCGTCTACGAGGGCCAAGGCAACTATCAGATCTACGACGGCGAGAAGAAGCAGGACACCGGCATCCCGACCAGTGAAGGCGGCCTCAGCGTGACCTTCACGCTCGTGAGCGCCGACACCTACGACCTCGAAGTGACCAAGCTCGACGGGAAGCGGACGACCACGCTCAAGGGCCGCAAGCTCGGCGGCGCCGCCGGCGGCGCACTGGAGAGCTTTTGCATCTTCAATCGCGACGGGGAGAAGAACGATATCTTCTTCAACGGTTTCCAGGTCAGCAAAGACGCCAACTGAACCGGGCCGGTCCCGTCACCTCTCGCTGCGGAGAGCCGCTCAGCGGGTCGCGTTCTGACCCGCCAGCCAGCGCAACTGCTCGGCCAGCGAGCGTGTCTGCTCCGTGCTGGCTTCGCCCGTGTGGGCGGTGGATTTGCGCTCGAAGAGCAGGACGAGGCATTCCTCCGGCGCGATGGGGTGATGGCGCACACCCTTCGGCACCACCAGCATTTCGCCGGGTCCGAGTGTCACCGGGCCGTCTTCGAACTCGAGCGTAAAGCGGCCGCGCAGGATGAAGAACAGCTCGTCCTCGCCCGCATGGGCGTGCCAGTCCATCTCGCCCTGTACCTTGGCCACTTTCACGTACATGTCGTCGACCTCGGCGATGACCTGCGGCGACCAGAGCTCGGTCAGGGATTCGGCGATGGCGAGCGGAGTGCGGAGCGGGGGCATAGGGTGAAGGTGAGAGGTGAGAGGTGAAAGGCGGAGGGATGCAGAAACCGTGGGAATTCGTTGAATCGCGCGTGACGGAATGGCGTAGTTGAAGGAGACCGACCCGATCAACGACGACTAAAGCCATGGGCCTGACTGAAAAACGCAAAATCAAGGAATTGCAGGAAACCGTGCTGCCCGACCGGGTGAAGGAGATCGCGGAGATCTGCGGGCAGGGCATCCCTTACGAAGTGGATTGGGAGGGCTTCGCCAACGACGCCGCCGGTTTGAACTTCGTGGACAACGTCTCGTGCCACCGGGTGAACATGGCGCTGCGCGTGATCTGCCAGGACGATCTTGGGCGCGAGGCCATCCGCGAGGCGCTGCGCTCGATTCGCCTGACCAACGTGCCGGACGTCGGGGCCAAGAAACTGACCTTCGACCACGGCGTGCTTCATCTGCAGTGCGCCTATGCGCAGGGACTCAGCGGCGCCTTCAGCGATGGCGAGATCCGCGAGGCGCTGATGAGCAAGCTCTAGACCGCCGCTCAGACAACGGCAGAGGGCGGCGCGGCCGGCGGTTTTGGGCGCTTGCGATTGCGCACCCAGACGGCGGTCAGATTCCCCTGCTTCTCGCTGCGCAATTCGAAGAGGTCGATGCTGGCGAAGAGGTCGCTCAGCTTCTTGAACCCGTAGTTGCGGTGATCGAACGCGCCGCCCTGGTTGCCGATGTGCGAGCCGACGTCGGCCAGACGCGCCCAGCCGTCCTCGTTCTCGTTTTCCGAGGCCTCGACCGCGCCGCGCAGGGTTTGCATCAGCTTCGCGTCGCCCTTCAGCCGCTGTGGGTCGGTGGCCTGCCGTTTGCGTTTCTCGGTCGCCTCCTTGTTCTCGTCGAGATAGAGAAAGCGTGAACAACTGTTGACGAACGGAGGCGGCGTCTTCTGACCGCCGAAGCCGATGACCGTGCGCCCCTCGGCCCGCAGGCGGACGGTCAGCGGGGTGAAGTCGCAGTCGGACGAGACGATGCAAAAGACGCTGACCGATTTCGTGTAGAGGATGTCCATCGCATCGACCACCAGCGCCATGTCGGCCGCATTCTTCTGCTTCACGAGGTCGTACTGCTGCACCGGCTGGATGGAGTAATCGAGCAGGACGGCCTCCCAGCCGGTCAGCTCGGACTTCTTCCAGTTGCCGTAGGCCCGCCGGATGTTGACCACCCCGTAGGCCGCCAGTTCGGCCATGATGAAGTCGAGCTTGGCCGCGGGCGCATTGTCCGCGTCGATGAGGAGCGCAATGCTCTGGGTGGCCGGCAGCGGAGCGGACATGGGCCCCAGCCTTGTCCGTGCAGCCGTCCGGAAGCAAGGGCGAAGCAGGCGCTATTCGACCGCCTCGAGCGGCTCGAGCTTCGGCAGCTTCAGCTTCTCGCGGATCTTCCGGAAGGTGAATGCGCCGGTGGAGGAAATGAGGAACTCCGCCCGGGTCTGGCCGCGGGCCCAAACGCGGTAGCCCTCGAACCAGATGATGAAATCGACCGTCCGGGTCTTGGTCTTGATGCGCAGCGCCTCGCGCGGACGGAAGGTGCTGCCTTCGACCATCATGCCGATCGAGTCGCGCGCGCTCGAGGCCAGCGCCGAGCGCAGCTGACGGGCGTCCTCGAGCGGCACCTTGGCCTTGGCCAGGACCGGGAAGCCGTGGAAGTCCTCCTGGCCGGCGCCGGCGATGCCCTCGGGCGCGAGGTTGTAGAGGTAGACCTCGGCGTCCTCCAGTTTCAGCGCCTCGATCTCCTCCCCGATCTTGGCCTGTTCGGCCACGAACTCCTCCGGCAGCGTGGCCTGGCCGGAGACGAAGGCGGGAGTTGCCAGCAGGAGGGCGGCGGCGAGCAAAGCGGAACCGAATCGCATAGGGGCGCGCACCATTGCGCGAGGCGCGGCCGGGTCAACGGCGAGACGAAAGACATCGCGCGTAGGTTTTCGTCCGGCAGGAAACGGGCCGCGGCTGCATTCGATTCGACATCCGGCCCGGCCGCGCGCAATGCTTTCCGCCCCCGCCGCGCCTCATGTCCCTCGAAGTCGAAGCCCCCGCCCCCGCCGAACCCGCCCTCGCCGCCTCGCAGGAGGTGGATCAGTACCTCCTGGCCGGCCAGCAGGGCGGCGCCTCCGACGTTCATCTGGGGGTGGGCATGCCACCGATGTGGCGGCGCTTCGGGCGACTGGAAGCTATCTGGCCGGAGGCCGAGCCGCTGACCGCCGCGGATACCGCACGCATGGTTGGATTCCTGGATGCCGAGCAGCGCGCCCGCCTGGCGGAGCGGGGCGATGCCGACTTCGCCTACGCCAACGCGCATGGCCGTTTCCGCGCCAGCGTGGTCCGCCAGCGGCTCGGGACCGACCTCGTCTTCCGGGTGATCGATTCGCAGGTCCGGACCATGGACGAGCTGGGCCTGCCCCCGCATCTCAAGCTCCTGACGCAGTATCACAACGGCATCGTGCTGGTCACCGGTTCGGTCGGCAGCGGCAAGAGCACCACGCTCGCCGCCATGGTCGAGGAGGTGAATCTGACCCGGCGCGACCACATCATCACGCTGGAGGACCCGATCGAATTCGTCCTCACGTCGAAGGGGTGCCACGTGACCCAGCGCGAGGTGCTGCATCACACCAAGTCGTTTGCCACCGCGCTGCGCGCCTCGCTGCGCGAGGATCCGGACGTCATCATGGTCGGCGAAATGCGCGATCTGGAGACCATCCAGCTCGCGCTCACCGCCGCCGAAACGGGCCACCTCGTCTTCGCCACGCTGCACACCGGCAACGCCGCCCGCACGCTCGACCGCATTCTCGACGTCTTCCCGAACGAGCAGCGCGGGCAGATCCGCGTGATGCTGAGCGAATCGCTGCGCGGCGTGGTCAGCCAGCAGCTCGTCCCGCGCGCCGACGGGACCGGCCGGGTGCTGGCGCTGGAAATCCTGACCAACACGCCAGCGGTCGGCAATCTCATCCGCGAAGGCAAGACCTTCATGCTTCCGGGCGTGATGCAGACGGGCCGCAAACAGGGCATGCAGCTGATGGACGACTCGCTGCTCGATCTCGCGCGCAACGGCATCATCGAGGCGGAAGAGGCCATCGCGCGCGCCGAGCAGAAGCAGGCCATGCGAAAGAGCCTGGCGGGGAAGTGAGAGGTGAGAGGTGAGAGGTGAGACGGGTAGGCCGTTCCGCGACCGACACGGGGGTGTCCCGTTTTCGCGACAGGGCGGAGGTTCAGCGCTGACCCGAGTCGGGCCTTGCCCTGAGAGCCGGCCAATTCCGCAGGCTTGGCATGGTCCCTGCGCAGGCTGCGCGCACTCGCCGCATGAATCCATTTCGCTCTCTCGCCAAATCCCCGCTCTTCACGCTCGCGGCCGTGGCCACGCTCGCTCTGGGCATCGGGGCCAACACGGCCGTCTTCAGCGTGCTGCATTCGGTCGTGCTCGCTCCCCTGCCCTACGGGGAATCGGACCGCATCGTCCTGCTGCCGGCGGAGAACCGGACCAAGAAGATCGAGCGCGGCTCGCTCACGCGGGAGGATCTCGACCAGTTCCGCGCCGGCCGCTCGTTCTCGGCCGTGGCCGGGATGTACTTCTACTACTACAACATCACGGGTATCAGCGCCCCGGCGCAGGTCACCGCGGCCAACACCAGCGAGGACTACTTCAAGGTCTACGGCGTCGCCGCCGCCCTCGGCCGCACCTGGGAGCCGCGCGATTTCCAGGCCGGCGCCGCGCCGGCCGCGGTGATCGGGCACTCGCTCTGGCAGACGCGCATGGGCGGCGACCGCAACGTGGTGGGCAAGACGATTCAGCTCGATGACAAGCCCTACACGGTGGTCGGCGTCATGCCGCCGCGCTTCCGCGACCTCTTCGGCATCAATGACCTGTGGGTGGCCTCGCCGACGACGCAGTATGCCGAACGATCCTGGAATTCCCTCGCCCGGTTGAAGTCCGGCGTCACCCTCACCACCGCGCGCGCCGAGGTGGAGACGCTGGCCGCCGGCCTCGCCCGCTCACAGCCGGCCACCCATGAGGGCTGGACGATCACCCCCGTGCTCGCCCAGAGCGCGGTGGTCGACGGCATCGACACCGGGCTCCTCCTGCTCGGCGGAGCGGGTGCCTGCCTCCTGCTCATCACCTGCGCCAACGTCGGCGGCCTCGTGCTGGCCCGCGCCCAGGCCCGGCGCCGGGAGGTGGCCATCCGTCTCGCGCTCGGCGCGACGCGCGGCGATCTGGCCCGGCAGTTCCTCGGCGAGGGTCTCGTGCTGGCGGTGCTCGGCGGCGGCCTCGGGGCTCTGCTCGCGCACCTGGGCGTGCCGCTGTTGGTCGAGGTTCTGCCCAGCTGGTTTCCGCGTTCGGACGAAATCGCGGTCAATGCCGCCGCCCTCGCCGTGACGGGAGTGGTCTCCACCCTGACCGGCGTGCTTTTCGGGCTGCTCCCGGTGCTGCAGGCGCGGCGCACGGTCGATCCGAGCCGCGATCTGGCCGCCCGCACGGGCGATGCCCCCGGTGCCGGCCGGGCGCGCTCGGGCCTGCTTGTGGCCGAACTCGCGCTCAGCGTCGTCCTCCTCTGCGGCGCGGGACTCATGATCCGCAGCATCGTGGAGGTGCAGCAGGTCCCGGCCGGCATCCGGGCCGACGGATTGCACGCCATGGTGCTCAATCTCAGCCCGGTGCGCTACACCGACCGGCCGGCCCGCCGTCAGTTCTTCGACGCGCTCCTGGAGCGGGTGCGCACGGTGCCGGGGCTCCAATCGGCCAGTCTCAGCCGCACCACGCCCTTTACCTGGGGCATCACGGCGGAGATCGAGATCGACGGCCGCGCAGCCGAAGCCGGCGAGACCCGGCGCGCCTTCTTCGATTCGGTCGATGCGGAGTATTTCCAGACCACGGGCATGTCGCTGAAGCTCGGGCGGCTGCTGCAGCGCACCGACGATGCCAATGCGCCCTGGGTCGTGGTGATCAACGAAGCGATGTCGAAGCGCTACTTCAACGGCGCCGACGCCATCGGCCGGACGCTGCGTCTGACCGACGTGTCCGGCAAACCGACCGTGCAGATCGTCGGCATCGTCAACGACGTGAAGCGCAACGGTCTCGTCTCCGACACGCCGCTGCAGATGTACATCAGCTACCAGCAACTGCCCCCGCCCTTCGCCACCCTGATGGTGCGGCCCGACCCGAAGAGCGTACCGGCCGTGCTGCAGGCGGTGCAGAAGGCGATCTGGTCGCTCCAGCCGGATCAGCCGATCGGTCAGACCATCGACATGGCCGCGCTGGTGGCCAGTTCGGCCGGCGTGCCGCGGCTCGGGATGATCCTCTTCGCCATCTTCGCCGCCGTGGCGCTGGCGCTGGCCGCGGTGGGGCTCTACGGACTGATTGCCTACTCCGTCGGCGCCCGCACCCGGGAGATCGGAGTCCGCATGGCCCTCGGGGCAAGCACCCGCGACATCTTCCGGCTCATCGTCCGCGAAGGCGGCGTGCTGGTGGGGATCGGCCTGGCGATCGGTCTGGTGGCCGCGCTGGCCACGGCGCGCCTGATGGCCGGGCTCGTCTTCGGCATCTCTCCGCTCGATCCGCTCAGCTTCGGACTCGTCATCCCCGTCCTGATCGGGGTGGCCTTCGTGGCCGCCGCCCTGCCGGCCCGCCGCGCGACCAAGATCGATCCCAACGTGGCGCTGCGCTCGGAGTGAGCGGAACCTGCGCAAAGGGCAGCCGACCGGTAAACGAGACGAACCGCTCCCCGGGCAAAGGCGGGCAGACTTGGCGGCGATCAGGCAACGGTCGGCGATCCGGCGTGCCGCTCAGCCCTTCTTCTCGGCGGCCGCAGCGTAGCGAATGACCTCGACCTGCAGAACCGCCTCGAGTTTTTCCTGGCCCACGACGTAGCGGAGCGCGTCCGAAGCCTTGGCCTTATCCGCCGGGGTGCTCGGGGCCGCCGGCGCGACGTCGGCCGTCTTCGGCTCGGCGCTGGCGCGGGCGGGGCCCTTCTGCTTTTCGTTGCTCACCTTGAGGCTGCGCACGAGGAGAAGAGGACGCTGCTCCATCAGCCGGCCCACCGCCCGGCGGAAAGCGCCGTGGTCGGCCTGCAGCGTGACCTCGAAGGGATGGCGGGTGATGAGATCGGTCGCGGGCGCATTGCGGCGGGCGGCGGCCGCGGCGGCAGGGTTGGCCGGGGCAGCGGCGGCCGGCTCGGTGCCCGCTTCGCCGGCGACAGCGGTGCGCTTGATAGCGCCGATGCCCTCGACACCGGAGTCGATGAACGCATTCATCAGACCGCGGATGGCCCCGAGCTGGCGGGCCAGCAGCGGCACCGCCTTCTCGGCCGGCAGTTCGGTGCGATACCGCTCGAAGCCGAGGTAGAAGCCCTCGGCCAGTCGGACGTTGGCGGACTTGGCCTTGGCCACGATGGCGGCGACATCCTTGCGCAAGAGATCCTGGAAGCCGGCCGGGTCGAGCGTGGCGGCGGCCGGTTCGAAGCTGGCGAACTGCTCCTCCAGCGCCTTGCCCGCGGCCGCGAACGCCACGCGCTGCTCCTCCAGCTTGGCGGCGTTGTTGGCGTCCGGGAATGGCGTCAGACCGGCCAGCCGCTTGAATTCGGCCACCTGCTTTTCGTACGCCTCATCGACCTCGGCGAGGCGGGAGGAGGCGGACCAAATGAGCCAGCCGAGGGCGAGCGTGGCGGCGCCGGTGGCTCCGGCGAGACCGGCGAGGACGGGATTTTGGCGGGCCCAGTTCATGGCAGCGCGAGCGGCTTCTTCAGCTTGAGCTGGAGTTCGTAATCGAAGGCCCACTCCGTGGCGTTCTGGGGCGACTTCTTGGTGATGATGGCGGCCTGATTGCTCAGATCGAGGTCGAAGAGCGGCGATTTGGCCAGGTTCTGCACGTATTCCACGATCACGCGGTCCTGGTTCGGGTTGTCGAGATAGAGTCCACGGAGACGGATGCCGTCGATGACCGGTCCGGTCGGCCCGTCCGCCTTGCGCCCGGGCGCGGCGGCCGGCACCGGGGTCGGCTGGGGCGCAGGGGCCGCCCCGCCGGCCGCTCCGAAGAGCGGTCGTCCGCCCTGCGTCGGCTCCAACTGGGTGACCCAGATGAAATTCTCGGGCAGCTTCGCATTCAGCTCCGACATGACCTTCACCCAAAACTCCCGGTCCTGCGCGGCAGCCAGCATCGAAGCCTCGCGCTGCTGCAGGGCGGTGACACCATCCCGCGTCTTCTTCATCGCGGCCTCGAAGCCCTGCATCTGCGTGACCCGTGCGCTGAGCTGCTCGAGCGCGGCCTCCTTGACCGTGGCGGAGCGTTGCAGCAGGAACCACCACCCGGCCAGCGCGAGGACGAAGCAGGCGGCGGCCAGGATCAGCGCCGGCAGCCGCCGGGCATCTTTCTGGGCCGCCACGACCGAGGCTGGCGGGAGGTCGAGTTCGACCGGGCAATGGTGGAGCGAACGCAACGCGAGTCCGACCGTCTCGCCGAGCAGGTGCGCCTCGTGCGACACGGCCTCCAGATTGGCGGAGGAGGAGACGGCCACGTTTTGCAGCGGATTGAGGAATTCGATCGGCAGGCCGAACTTCTCCGAGAAGAACTCCCGCGTGCAGCCCAAACTGGCACCTCCG
The DNA here is from genome assembly GCA_018240025.1 of Verrucomicrobiota bacterium. Classification (GTDB taxonomy): domain Bacteria; phylum Verrucomicrobiota; class Verrucomicrobiia; order Chthoniobacterales; family SZAS-18; genus SZAS-18. The sequence continues at coordinate 28,013 of JAFEGM010000071.1, read as the reverse complement.
CCGGCCAGATAGATGCGATTCGGGGCCGAGCCGCCCTGCTGGGCCCGGTAGGAGTTGATGTTCCGGACGATCTCCGAATGCAGCCGGGTCATCGCATTGCGCGTGACCTTGGCTGCCTTGGCCACGTCCGGATCCTTGTCCTCCGCATACGCTCCCCCGAGGCCGACATAGGCGGAGGCTTTCTTGCGGTTCTCAGCGGCGGCAAAACTCTCGCCGAACTCCTTGGCCAACGCCTCGGTCACCTTCGTGCCGCCGAAGGGCACGCTGCGCACGAAGAGGCGCAGGCCCTCGATGAAAATGAGGTTGGTGTTGCGCGCTCCAATGTCGACCACGAGGTCGCATTCGGAGCGGACGCCATGGTTGAAGCGGAAGGCGTTGTAGAGCGCCATGGGGCCCGCATCGACCTTCTGCGGTCGCAGCCCGGCATCGGTCACACACTCGTTGAGCTCCTCCAGCGCATCGGCCTTCACGGCCACCAGCGCCACCTCCATCTGCTCGGCCCCCGCGCCTTTTTCTCCGCTGGCCAGCTGGTAATCCCAGACCACTTCCTCGATCGGGAAGGGTACGTTTTGCTGGGCCTCAAAGCCGACCATCTCCTCGATCTTCTCCGGCGCCACCGCCGGCACCTTGACGAAGCGGGTGAAGAGGAGCTGGCCGGAGAGCGCGTAGTTGATGGGCGTGCCGGCCTTCAGCTTGAAGGCGTCGCGCAGCTCTGCGACCGCCAGCCGGATCTGCGGCAAGCGCGCGGCATCGGCCGCGGGATCGGCCAGGACTTCCTGCCGCTGGTGCCGCTTGAGCACGAGCGAGCCGACCTTGCCGCGGGCAAATTCCGCCAGGGTGACCGACTGCGTGCCGAGGTTCAGGACATGAATGGGAGCTTCAGCGGCCAAGGTGCGGAAAGGTTGGAAGTGGCGGCGGCGGGCGGCGGATCACGCGATCACTTGGCCGTCTTGATGGCCTCGTAGCGATCCCAATACAGCGGGGCAAACGGCGTTTCCGTTTTGTTCAGCAGAAAGCCCGGCGTCTGCTGCATGGTGGTCCACCACTGGCCCTTGGGGTTCGGTCGAAGCACGTATTCGGCCAGCGGCGCCGAGACGCCGGGCTTGGTGACCACCACGGCGATATTCTCGATGGCCGCGCTCGAGAACACGCCGCCCTTGAGCAGCCGGGCGATCGAGCGGGGCGACAGATACATCACCGAGAACAGCGAATTGCCCGCCGGCACATTCACGTGCGTGACTTCGCCGGTGAGGAGGTTACCGCTGAACAGCACGTAGTATTTGAGCGTCAGCTCCGGCGTCAGCTCCGGCCGCGCCGCGAACTCCGCCTCCACCACCAGCCACTGACCAGGCTGAGAGCGACGCTGGTCGCCGCCGGTGTAGGAGAACTCCGGCGTCTTGACCACCGCGGGCGCGACCGCCTTGATGGCGAACTCTTCACCCGGGCGGAGTTGGGCGGAAAGCGTGCCGGCCGCAGCCAGCAGGATCGTCAGGAGGGGAAGCAGGCGCATGGGGGAAGCGATGGGAAAGACGAACGCGCCTCAGCGCTGGGACTTGGCGAACTCCGCCAGCTGCTCGGTCTGGCCGCGGAAGTACTCGATGGTGTCGCGGATGCCGTCCTCGAAGGCCACCTTCGGCTCCCAGCCCAACAGGGCCTTGGCGCGGGTGATGTCGGGCTGGCGCACTTTCGGGTCGTCCACCGGCAGCGGCTTGTATTCGAGCTGCGAGGCCGTGCCGGTGATCTGCTGGATGTGCTCGCCGAACTGCTTGATCGTCATCTCGCGCGGGTTGCCGATGTTGACCGGCTCGTGGAAGTCCGACTGCGAGAGCTTGAAGATGCCGTCGATCAGGTCGCTCACGTAGCAGAAGCTGCGCGTCTGCTTGCCGTCGCCGAAGATGGTCAGCGGATTGCCCGTCAGCGCCTGGCCGATGAAGGCCGGCACCACGCGGCCGTCGCGCAGGCGCATGCGGGGACCATAGGTGTTGAAGATGCGGACGATCTTGGTGTCGACCTTGTGATACCGGTGATAGGCCATCGTCATGGCCTCGGCGAATCGCTTGGCCTCGTCGTACACGCCGCGCGGCCCGATGGGGTTCACATTGCCCCAGTAGTCCTCCTTCTGCGGATGCACGAGCGGATCGCCGTAGCACTCGGAGGTCGAAGCCAGCAGGTAACGCGCGCCCTTGGCCTTGGCGAGGCCGAGGGAATTGTGGGTCCCGTGGGCGCCGACCTTCAGCGTGGGAATGGGCAACTCGAGGTAGTCGATCGGGCTGGCCGGGGAGGCGAAGTGGAAGACGTAGTCCACCCGGCCCGGCACGAAGATGTACTGCGTGACGTCGTGCTTGATGAAGCGGAAACGCTCGTTGCCCGCGAGGTGCTCGATGTTGCGGGTGTTGCCGGTGATGAGGTTGTCGATCGCCACCACACAGTGTCCCTCCTTCAGCAGGCGGTCGGTGAGGTGGGAACCCAGGAAGCCGCTGCCTCCCGTGACGACCGTGATGGGGCGGTCCTTGGCGACATCGGCGTTGAACAAAGCAGCTTGCGACATAGGCGGCGTCTATCTAGACGGAACCGTTTTCGTTGCCAGCGATTTTGCGCGGGGAATGGGCCGCACGTCACGCTGATTTCCAGCGGGCCATCTGATTGGCCTCCAGCACGGTTTCCCGCTGCAGCCGCCCCTGCGCCAGCGCGCAGAGTTCCGCGCCAGCCGGGAGGAATTCCGCCGTGAACACCGCGGGTTCGTCCCACGGGAGCGACTCGACCTCGGTGGAGCCGGAGGCATAGAGGAAAAAGCGCCCGAGCCCGTCGGCCAGCAGCGCGCTTTCCGTCACCCGCAACGCCGGCGACTGCCGATCCGCCGTCAGGTGCAGCTCCGCCGCCCTCCCGCTCCAGGCACCGATCCCCACCTCGGCTCGGAGCTTGTGGAAGGGCAGAATGAGGCGGTCCGCACTGCGCGGCAGGACATACACCGAGGCGTCGAGGGTCCAGCGGTAGGTGGTGCGCGAGCGCGGCTGCAGATTCTTGAAGAAGGTCAGCTCGGCCTCGAGGAACTCGAACTGCGGCAGCTCGCCCAGCGGCGTGACGAGCCGCACGAGGTCCAGGCGAGTCGCGCTGCGGAGCGTCCGGCGCGAGAAGTCGTACCACGGGACCTCCCCGGGGCGCGCCCCCCGCGGACGCAGGGTGAACGGCGCCCGGGCCGTGCGCACAGCGACCGCCGCCAGCCGCTCCGTGCCATCCTCCAATGCTACGAACTCCGCCTCGGGGGCGAGTCCCTCGAAATGCGCCGCCGCTGCGGCGAACCAGCTGCGGGCGGTGGCCACCGGCTCGGTGGATCCGGCCCGCCCGCCGCCCACCAGCCAGAGCAACTCCCGCCCACGCGCGGCATTGGCCTGTCCGGCCAGCAGTCGCGCCCCCGCGGTCAGGGTCGGCAGGCGGGTCAGCCGCTCAGCCAGTGGCGGGACGCGGCCGGCCCGCCAGTCATCGAGCGCGAGCAGCGCGCGATGTTCCAGGGCTCGCAGCTGAGCGGACATCGAGGCGCAGATCTACCGGAAGCCCGGCCCGCGCGGACCGAGAACCGGCCCGGCGCGGACGCAGCCGCTCCGATCAGCCCGAGACCACTTCGGCCAGCTGGAAGATCGGCAGGAACATGCAGATGACGATGCCGCCGATGATGATGCCGAGCGTGACGATGAGGATCGGCTCCAGCAGCGAAGTGAGGGCGGCCAGCATGGCTTCGATTTCCTCGTCCCAGAAGTCCGCCATTTTTTCGAGCATTTCGTCGATCTTGCCAGTCGATTCGCCGGCCGCGACCATGCGCACCATCATGGGCGGGAAGATCGGCCGCTTCGACAGCGCCACAGATAGATTGTCGCCTTTTTCCACGTCGGTGCTGACCCCGCGGATCGATTGCTCGACGACCGAATTGCCCGCCGAGCCGCCCACGATGTCGAGCGTCTCCAGGATCGGCACGCCGGAGCGGATCAACTGCGCGAAGGTGCGGGCGAAACGGGTCATCGCGATCTTATGCAGCAGCGGCCCGAAGACCGGCAGCTTGAGTTGGTAGCGATGCCACAACTCGGCGCCGCGTTGCGAAGCCAGGAAGGCCTTCAGCCCGTAGAAAATGCCGACGAAGACCAGCAGGAACGCCCACCAGTACTCGCGGCACATTTCGCTGAAATCGACCAACATCTGGGTGGGTCCCGGCAGCGGCTTGCCGAAGTCCTTGAAGACGTCCGCGAAGACGGGCACGACCTTCACGATGAGGAAGATCGTGATCAGCACGGCGATGCTGATGACCACCACCGGGTACACCATGGCCGACTTGATCTTCTTCTTCAGGCGAGCGCTGGCCTCGAGGAAGCCCGCCAGACGATCGAGAATTTCCGCCAGCAAACCGCCCGCCTCGCCCGCCTTGACCATGCTGACGTACAGCCGGTTGAAGACGAATGGATGCTTCGCCAGCGACTGATTGAAGGATTCGCCGCCCTGCACCCGGCTGGTGATGTCGCCGATGACCGAGCGCAGCCCAGCCTGCCGCTTCGGATCCGCGGTGTCGTAGAGCGCGGTCATGGCCTGCACCAGCGGAATGCCCGCATCCACCATCGTCGCCAACTGCCGGGTGAACATCACCAAGTCGGCGTCCTTCACCATCGTGATCTTCTTCTTCTTCGAGGCGGCCGATTTCTGCTGAATGCTCAGCACCATCAGGCCCCGACTCATCAAACTGGTGATCGCACTCTCCTCGTTGAGAGCCTCCTGAGTGCCCGAGGTGATCTTGCCGCTCGCGTCGCGTGCCTGAAAAGAGTAGGTGAACATTGGTGGGAAGGCAGAAGGGCAAAGGGATTCTAGGGAGCGAGCAGAAAAAATGCCAGTAGGAAGCTGAACGGAATTTTCGCCGCAGTCCGCGACCCCGGGGCGGAGAGCAAATGCGCGCATTCCACCCCTCCCGGGCTCGGCGGAGTGGGTATGGTGAGGCGATGGACGCGACTCCTCCCGGCACCCCGGTATCCCACCGTCCCCCGCCCCCAAACCGGAACTTTGCGACCTCCACGCCAGCCTGGCGGATCGCGCTGCTCGTCGGGCTTTGCGTGATCGGCTTCCTTGCCCTGGGCTTTTGGGCGCTTTCCCGCCAGGCGATCAACCCCAAGTGGGTGGAGGGCGTCGTGGTCGAGAAACTCTTCACCCCGGAGCCGGAGCAGCAGATCCAACTCGGGCGCGACGGGCTCCGGAGCCGCGAGGTGAAGGGGACTTACCGCCTGGTGGTGCGGGGCGACGACGGCCGCGACTACACCGTGTTCGTCGGCGAACCCGCCTTCCAGGCCAACGCTCCCGGCTCGCGCATCCGCTTCCTCCGGCCTCCGCCCGAGCCGACGCCCGCCAGCCGCTAGATCGACAGGCAGCTCAGCGGTCCGGCAGGATGATGCGCGGAGTCGTCCGCGGCGGGAGGTCGGAGCCATTCTCGTCCGTCTCCCCGGGGATCGTGAGCACGGACCGCTCGCGGCGCGACCAGACGTACCGCCGCAGCAGCACCTTCAGCATGGCGGAAAGCGGCACGGCCAGGAGGGCGCCGAGCAGACCGCCGAGCAGGAGCGACCAGCCCACCACGCTCAGGATGATGGTGAGCGGATGCAGCCCGACCGTCTCGCTCTGGATGCGGGGCGCGATGAAGAAGCCCTCGAATTGCTGCACCGCCACGAAGACGATGGTGACCGCCAGCGGATGCTGCCAGTCGCCGAACTGCAGCACCGCGATCAGCACGGCGGGGATGTAGCAGAGGATGATGCCCAGATAGGGAATGAGCGAGAGGAAGACGACCAGCAGGCCGATGAGCAGGGCGAAGTCGATCCCGACGATGAGGAGCGCGATGCCGATGAGCGCCCCGTCAATCAGGCTGATGATCAGCTGTCCGCGGAAGAAGGCCACGAGGTAGCCGTTCATCTCGCTGAGCACGCCGACCACCTCATCCTTGAACGGCGACGGCGCGAGCGGCAGGTAGTCGCCCCAGTTCTTTTTGATGTGGTCGCCCTCCTTCAAAAAGTACCACAGGCAGAACGGCACGATCACCGCACTGATGAGAAAACCGAAAATGCCGAGAAAGCCGCCGATCCCGCGGCCGATCAGGTTCCAGACGCTGTTGAGGATGTTGGGAATCTGATCCTCCAGCTTGCCGACCTGCTTCTCGATGTACTCCCGCACGCTGTCGGCATCGAGCGGGTTCTTCTTCGCCGGGCTGGGCGAGGCCGCCGGCTCCGTCCCCGCGCTGGAGGCCTGCGGCGGCAGACTGGGCGGCGGCGCCGGTTTGCGACCGGGAATCATTTCGCCGATTTCGCGCAGCTTGTCCTGCGACGAGTCGATCCACTCCGGCACCTTTTGCTGCAGCTTGCGCGCGTAGCCCGGCATCTTCTTGGCCACATCGACACTCTGCCGGTAGAGACTGGGAATGACCGTGACCGCGAGGAGCGACAGGCCCACCACGATGGCGCCGAAGATGGTCACCGTGGCCGCGCTGCGGCTCATTTTGGCCCGCTGCGAGAGCACGCCGACCACCGGCTCGAGCAGGTAGGCCAGGACGCCGGAGATCGCGAACGGCACCAGCAACGGCTGGAGGAAGGACAGCACGTTGGTCGCGACCCAGATGCCGCCGACGAAGATCGAGATCAGCGTGCTCACCGCCAGCGCCGTCAACGCCGCCCAGATGGTGCGGCGCTGCCAGGGAGTGGGATATTCCGGAATCATGCGGGGAGCGACCGCGCCAGATTCGGGTGAACCGGCTCCGCTGTCGAGCCGCCTTGTGCAGCGAGGACGTAGTCCGCACTCTCCGAGTGCGGCCTTCGGAGGAGCGGAGGAGCGGAGGAGCGGAGGAGCGGAGAGCGGAGGAGTGAAGGAGGAGCGGAGGGCGAGGCGCTCACGCCTGGGCGGGAGGCTCCGGCACGTGCTCGGCCAGAAACATCGCGGCGGATGCGCGGATCGCCTGCTGCTCGGCGGGCGCCTTGTTCCGCCAGCTGCGCACGGCCATGGCCACGCGGGGATTGCGTTCGAAGACGGCGGCGTGGCGGTCGAAGAAGGCCCAGTAGAGGTAGTTGAACGGACAGGCCTGCGGGCCGGTTTTCACTGCGGGCCGGTAGCGACAGCCGCTGCAATAGTCGCTCATCTTCGAGATGTACCCGCTGCCGGCCACGTAGGGCTTCGTCGCCATGAAGCCGCCGTCGGCCTGCAGGATCATGCCGATGACATTGGCGGCCATGACCCAGTCGAAGGCATCGCAATACATCTCCAGGAACCAGCGCAGAACCTCGCGCGGGGCGATGTCGGCCAGCATGACGAAATTGCCCAGCACCATGAGACGCTGGATGTGGTGGTTGTAGGCGGTGTCGATGACCTGGCCGAGGCAGCGACGCAGGCAATTCATCTCGGTCTGCCCGCTGTAGAACCAGGCTGGCAGCGGACGCGAGGCGCCGAGCGCGTTCTGCTCCACGTAGTCGGGCATCTTCAGCCAGTAGATGCCGTTGACGAACTCGCGCCAGCCGAGGATCTGGCGCACGAAACCCTCGACCGACGAAAGCGGCGCGCGGCCGGCGCGATAGGCCTCGAGCGCGGCGTCGAGGCACTCCCGCGGGCTGAGCAGGCCGATGTTCAGCAGCGGGGAAAGCACGGAGTGATGCAGCTGTGGATCCTGCTCGGACATCAGATCCTCGTAGGGTCCGAAGCCCGCCAGCCGCTCGTCGACGAACTGCCGCAGCCAGCGCAGCGCGCCGGCGCGGTCGACCGGCAGCCAGAATCCGTCGGCCCGCCCGGGGTGGTCGGCGAATTCGCGCGCCACCTCCGCCATGACCTCGCGGGTGCAGGCATCGGGCTCCTCGCGCCGCGGCGGCGGGGCCGGGCCGCGACGCTCCTTGGTCCACTGCGCAAAGGTGTGGCGATTGTCCGCGTCGTAGTTCCAGGCCCCGCCCTCGGGGTCGCCGCGCTCGTCCACGAGGATGCCGTGTTCGCGGCGCAGCCGTCGGTAGTGATTCTCCATCAGCAGGCGCTTGGAACTGCCCGCCCAGCGCCGGAATTCTTCCCGGCCGCAGAGGAAGAAATGGTTCGGCAGCAGTTCAAGCGGCACCTGCACCCGCGCGCGCCACTGCGCCACGGCCTGCGTCGTGGGCCAGTCGTTCGGCTCCAGCAGCAGCACCCGGCTGGAACGATGCCGCTCGAGGTGTCGCTCCAGTCCACCGAGAAAGTCGGGCGTGTCGGCGAGTCGGTGGTAATCCACCTGCCAGCCCGCCGCGCGCAGGTCCGCGGCGAAATGGCGCATCGCGGAGTAGATCAGCACCAGCTTCTGCTGGTGGTAGCGCAGCCAGCCGCCGCGCTTGCGCGATTCGATGAAGAGCACGACCGCGTCCGGCCGCGGTCCGCCAGCGAGGCCGGGATGCGTGGGCGACAGATGATCGCCCATCAGCCAGATCGTCTCCATGCGCGAGAAGAGGTCAGGCTCAGGCCACCACCGCGAGCGGCTTGGTCGTACGCCAGCCGCCGCGGGTGAAATCGGGGAAGAGCTGCGGCGCTCCGCCGGCCGCCTCCGACGCGGCGCTGAGCGGACGGACCGCACTCCAATAGGCGCCTTCGTACAGATTCTGGTCCAGCGCCTCGCCCCGCCGCAGACATTCCACCAACCGCAGCAGCATGATGGAATCCATCCCGCCATGGCCGCCCATCTTCTCGGCCTGCGCGCCTAAGCGGCGGTAGAGCGGATGCTCGAACTCCTCGCGCAGCTTTTCGTAGGCCTCGCCCTGCAGCCATTTGTGGTAGTCGCCCCGACCCTCGATAGCCGCGCGCGGCGGGAATCCGGCCACCGTTCCCTGCGTGCCCTGCACGAGATCGTGCCGGCTGTAGGGCCGCGGGCTGGTTTCGTCCCACTGCACCAGCACGGTGCGACCGAGCGTCGTCTTGACGATCTGCGTGCTGATGTCGCCGCCCTCGAACTTGAGCCGATTCCACCGGTGGTCGGGCGGGAAGTTCTTGCGCGCCGCCAGCGTGCGCCCGCGGCCCGGGCTGGAGAACGAGACCAATCGCTCGAAGTTGTCCTCCGTGCGCGCGAGGCTGAGATACTGCGCCACCGGCCCGAGCCCGTGGGTCGGGTAGAGATTGCCGCCGTGGGCCGGCGAATAATGCGGCGTGCGCCAGCTTCCGGTGCCGCGCTCCACATGCTGCATCTGGAAGCGCAGTTCATGGATGTAGGCGGCCTCGGCGTGGAGCAGTTCGCCGAGCACGCCCTGGCGACAAAGGTTGAGGTAGAACAGTTCCTCGCGCCCGTAATTGCAGTTCTCCAGCATCATGCAGTGCCGGCCGGCGCGCTCGGCCGCGTCGATGATGGCCCAGAGCTCCGGCAGCGTCGGCGCCAGTGGGACCTCGACGAAGGCGTGCTTGCCGGCCCGCAGCGCGGCGATGGCCATGGGCGCGTGCTCTTCCCACGGCGTGGCGATCACCACCGCGTCGACATCCGGTCGGGCCAGCAACTCATGGTAGCGCTTCGGATCGCCCTGATACACCGCCGGTGCGGGACGACCGTGCTTGGCCAGTGCCGCCACCGTCCGCTGGCAGTAATCCGAGTACAGATCGGAGATGGCCACGACCTGACTGCCCTCGATCTGGCCGAGAATGCCCGCCAGCACACTGCCGCGCTCCCCCAGCCCGATGACGCCCCAGCGCACCTGCTCGAGCTTCGGCGCGGCGAAGTCGCCGAGATAGCGACTTCCGCTCGGTCTGGGCGGAGCCGCCGTCTCGGCCGCCGTGGCAACCGCAGGCGCCACCGCGCCGACTGCGGCCACGCCCGCGCCGAGGGCTCCCAGGTTCTTCAGGAAAGTCCGGCGGTCGTTCATGGGCCGAATCTAACGACCGGCGAACCCTGGTCCATGGCCCGTCCGCATTTCGCCCCCACACCGCCCGGGACGCACGGGCACTGGCGCCTGCTACGCCAATGCCCGCCGTCCCGAGCAGCCCGGCCGGGCTTCTCTCGAGAGCGAAAAGGGTGCGCGCGGAGATGCGTCAGGAAGAGTGGAAAGAGCTCAGGCTCATTCCAGCTCCCGACGAAATTCGCGCTCCACTCCGCTCCGGATCACCCGGCGGAATCCTCGGAGGCGGCGCTCGGCGCTAGCCCACCCCCCTTCGCTTCAGCTTCGCGCCTTCGCTTCCTTCGCAACTTCGCGTGAACCCGCTCAGATCAGACCGCCCGCAGTGCGTCCACGGGCTGCACGCGGGTCGCCCGCCAGGCCGGGATGAGACAGGCCAGCAGGCCGATCAAACCCAGCCCGAGCAGCGCCGCGGAAAGCAGCTTCGGATCGTGCGCGCTGACGCCGTAGAGTTGCGTGGCAATGAGTCGGCCCAGGCCGAGCGCAGTCAGCAGGCCGGCGACGAGTCCGAAATACACGGGCCGCATACCCTGATCGACCACGAGTCGGAGCACATCGCCCGGCCCCGCGCCCAGCGCCATGCGCAGGCTGAGTTCGCCCTGGCGCTGCTCGACCGTGTAGGAGACGGCGCCGTAGATGCCAACCATGGCGAGGAGCATCGCCACCGCAGCGAATCCGCCCAGCAGCGCGGTGAGCAGGCGTTCCTGCCCCAGCGAGGCCGAGACGAGGCCATCCATCGTGCCCGGTTGAATCACCGGCAGACTGTTATCGAGCTCGTTCAGCGCCTGGCGCACCACCGCACCACCTGCGGCGGCGGAGCTATTCATGCGCACCGCGATGCTCAGGAACGGACTCGGGCGCTGCGGCAGTGGCCGGTAGAATTCGATCTCGTTGGTCTTCGAGAGCTGGACCGAGCGCACATCGCCGACCACCCCGATCACCTCGGACGGCAGCCCGGACCCGTTGTCGGTGCCGAAGAGAATGCGCCGGCCCAGCGGGTCTTCGTTCGGGAAGAGCTTCTTCGCGGTGGCCTGGCTGAGGATCACCACCAGCGGGGCGTCGTGCTGATCGCGGTCGGTGAAGTCGCGCCCCCGCAGCAACGGCACGCCCAGCGCCTGGAAGTAGCCCGGCGCGACGGCGCGGGTCAGGCCGAGCGGACGCTCGTTGAGCGGCAGTTCGCCGCGCTCGGCCCGGACGTAGGGCGAGGCGGAATCGTTGCCGTTGAGCGGCAGACTGTCGCCCACCGCGGCCGCCTCCACGCCGGGGGTGTTGCGCAGATCGGAGAGCAATCGCTCGGTGAAGCGCGTCTTCGACGGCGTGTCGGGATACGCCGCCGGCGGCAGGCCGACCGCTCCGATCCACAGTCGCTCTGCGCGGAAGCCCGCATCCTGCCGATAAAGCCGCAGAAAGCTGTCGATGAGCAGGCCGGCCCCGGCCAGCAGCACGACCGAGAGCGCCACTTGCGCTCCGACCAGAATCTTGCGGAAGCGCTGTTGCCCCCGACTGCCCGAGACGCCACGCCCACCGTCGCGCAGGGCCTCGGAGACGTCGGTGCCGCTGCCCTGCAAGGCCGGATAGAGACCCATCGCCACGCCCACCAGCAGCGCAAGACCGAGCGCGAACGCCAGCACCGGCGGGTGCAGGGCGAGCTGCGTGCCCAGCTGCAGATTCTCCCCGGTCAGGATCGGCACGAGCCGCAGGAGATACTGCGCCAGCAGCAGTCCGACGGTCGCGGCCAGCAGGCTGACCGTGACGCTCTCGACGAGGAAGAGCCGCACGATCTCGGTGCGCGGCGACCCCAGCGCGAGCCGCACCGCCACCTCACGCCGGCGACCGGAAAAGCGCACCAGCAGGAGGTTGGCCACGTTGCTGCAGGCGATGAGCAGGACGAAGCCCACCGCCGCGAGGAGCGTGCCGAAGGCGGGGCGCAGGTTGCCCGTGATGTCGTCGGCCGCATTCACCTGCACCGGTGTCCACGTATTGTCCGCCGTGGCGGGCCAGGATGTTTTGTACGTCTGATGGAGCACCCGCTCCTCGGCCAGCGCCTGCTCGGGTGTCACGCCCGGCTTCAGGCGGCCGATGACCCGCAGGTAGCTCAGGCCGCGCATCATCTTCTCCTCCGGAATGCCGGGCAGCTGGAACGGCCGCGAGGTGAAGACCTCCGCATTCGGACCGAACCAGGCCAGCGGCTGATCCGCCACCACGGCGACGATCGCGTGCGGCACGCCGTCGAGCTGGATGGAGCGCTGGAGCACGTTCGGATCGCCCCCCAGGCGCTTGCGCCAGAAGGTTTCCGTGACCATGGCCACATCGGCCTGCTGTTCCTCTTCCGCGGTGAAATACCGACCCTGCAGCGGCTGCACGCCCAGGGTCTGGAAATACCCGCGCGAGAGGTGGAAGCCGATGATCTGCACCGGCTCGCCCAGGCCCGTGAGATTGAAGCCCGCCCCGGTGTCCGCGATGAAGCCGTCGAACGACTTTTGGTTTTCCCGGAAGTGCTTGAAGCGAGGCACGGAGAAATTGACCTTGTCGATGTTGCGGTCCTTGGCCTCGCTGTAGAGCCGCACGAGCCGGTCCGGCTCGCGGAACGGCAGCCCGCGCAGGAACAGGTCGTGGACCAGGCTGAAGATGGCGGTGTTGGCCCCGATCCCGAGCGCGAGCGTGAGCACGGCGAGGATGGTGAAGCCCGGAGTCTTGAGCAGTCGGCGGAGGGAGAGCATGCGCGCGCGACCCGGCGCAAGCCGCGTGCCAAGGGATGACCCCTCTGGGTTCCGCAGAATGCACGGCCCAGGCGCGGCGACCTTGGGATGCCGCCATCCCAAAACTGGGAGCAGGTCATCCTCACCCCGGTCGGCCCCATCACGCCCCGCAACCTCGAAAACGGCCGCCGCCTACGTGGCCAGCGCAGCGAGATCGCCGCCGCCCTGGCCGCGGCCGGGGGCTCGTGGGGTGAGTGAGGCGGGAAAGGTACCGACTCACTTCACGGCCCGGCCAGGATGGTCAGCGCGGCCGGCCACAGGTCGCCAGGGTGCCAGCTGTGAAAGTTCTGCTGGCACCAACGCACGAACTCGGCCACTTCGGCCCGCTGCCGGTGGCTCAGCTGCGAATTCAGGGTGCGGAGTTCGCGCAGCATCCGCCAATGAACGGCCGCAGAGTCGGTGGGCCGCCAGGCCAGCAGCAGTTTCGCCCGGGTCGTGACATCGGTTTCAGCCCAAAGGGAAAGCACCCGCCGGGCTTCGTGCGAGGAGGCCTTCGCGTTCGGCCCGGGCGTCGCGGCACCGCGCGTGGCTGCTGGAAGGAGGCGCGGCTCGATTTCGCGTAAATTCCCCAGCCAGCAAGCCCGAGCCAGACCGTCGACCCGCGCCGCCGAGCCGAAACCCGAGGCCACCAGCGCAGCCCGCAGGCGTGCGCGCACTTCTGCGGAGTTGCCGTGGGCGAGAAGACCGGCCGCGTACTGCACGCTCGATGCTGACCGGTCATCCCGCAGCCGGGCACCGCGCAAGAGGCCTTCGCAAGCTGCGAGTACGGACTCGTCGGCATCTCCGCGACCCGCCGCCGCCAGCACGGCCTCGCAGACCAATTCGAGTTCTCTGGTCGCTGCCTCGCGCCACCCTCCAGCCAGTCTCCGCAGCGTGACCTGTGTCTCATGGCCGGGGTCTCGCCAGGGATCGCCGACGGGGGCCAGCAGTCGGAGGGCATGCAGGCGATGCTGGATCGACAAGCGAAGATCCAAGGCAATGCGCCGCAGTTCGGCAAAATCCGTCGTGCCTTCGGTCAACTTGGCTTCCGCCAGTTCCAACGCGGCCGAGGCACGCGCAGCGGGCGTGGCGCGTGGATGCCGCGCCGCCGCCTGCAGGAGGGCGACCCGCGCCGGGGAATCCAGCTCACGAGCGGCGTAGAGTACCTGCCAATCGCGCGGGGACGGCAGAGCAGCGTAGCGGTCCGCCAGGGCGGCCACGGCTTTTGCCAGATCGAGGCGGCGCAGGAGCAGGAACGGCGTTTCCCAGTCAGTCTCAGGCGAGCGGAGCCGGGCAGCCAGCCGATCCGGCTGCGCTCGCTCAGAAAGCACCTTGCGGGCGTGCGCCAGCCTCCGCTTCAGCTCCGCTCGATGCCGCCGATCCCCTCGCACCGGCAACCTCGCCAGTTCCAGCTGCCAGCGTCGCAAGGTCGGTTCCTGCTCCGGCAAAGGCACGTTCGCGATGGCGTCTGCGCAAGTCTCGAGGAAGGAGAAGGCACCTTGACCCAGTCGAGGTGTCAGCTGGGGCAGCATTCGCCTCAGCTGCTCCACGCTTTCAGCCGGCCAATCCGCCAGAGGCACGCGCGGAGCTGCCGTTAGTTCGCTGTCTTCGCTGAGCTGTTTCAGAACATACCAGGCCAAAGTGGCCGCATAACTGTCGAGGTCTTCCGGGGTCCATCCGCCCGGAGTCGTCAGCGGAACCAGCGCGAGTTGTCCTGCTTTGTGCAACAAAACCTGCCCGTTCTCCCCGTCCAGTTGCAGGCTCACCCACGGGGCGTGCGAGGAGTGTATTCTGGAAACGAAGTCTTCGGGGGAGGGAACGCCCGTCTTGAGAATACGCAGACGGCCCAGCCACCAGATGATTGCGGCCAATTGCCGCCCCTTCGCGGGCGGCAGGCTGATCTCACGGAAGCGCCAAATCGGCCCGTTGAGCGGGGTGGCCTGTGACAGGCTGGCGGTCTCGCTGCCCAAACGAAGCTGAACGTAGGACGAGCCCAGAAAACCGGCGCTGGCTGAGAGCGTCCCGGAGCCTGGCAGCGACCCCTCGGAAGGCGCGAATGAGACCTTCCACATCGCTCGGAACGGTACCGGCGTATTGGCGACTGCCAGGAGCTCTGCTGCTTGCCGGGGCGGCATCTCCCAGATTCCCGCGGGCACCTCCACCCATGGCCGAACGTCGAGCGGGCGCGCTCGCTGTGCGTCCAGCCCCATCCACTCGGCCAGCTGTTTGCGCTCGAGCGTGGCCAACGACGAGGCGTCGACAGCTCCCAGCGTGCAAATACTCCAGCAGGAAAGCGACAACCCCCAACGCATCGATCCATACAGCCAATCCGGCCCCACGCCGGCAAGCCACTTCCTGGCGGGAAGAGTTCAGCGCGGCCGCAGGCGAGCCCTGCCTCCGGCGCTCGTCCTCGTCCTCGTCCTCGTCCTCGAAGCGACGCTGCCGCAGGCCAAACTTCCTGCCGCTATCCTTCGCTCCGACACAATTCGGCCAGTCGCCGCACGCCTTCGCGGATGCGCTCGGGGGTCGAGTTGGAGTAATTGAGCCGCAGGAAGTTGGTGCCGCCGCCGCTGGGGAAGAAGTCGCGGCCGGGCACGAAGGCGACCTTCTTCTCCACCGCCTTGGGCAGCAGCGCCATGCCGTCCAGCTCGGCCGGGCCGGTGATCCAGAGGAACATGCCGCCTTCGGGGCGGGTCCAGCGGAAGCCTGGCGGCATCTCGGCGCGGAGCGTCTCGTCCATCAGGTCGAAGCGGGCGCCATAGGCGGAGCGGATCTTCTCCAGATGCGCAGCCTGATCGTTCTGCGTCAGGTAGGCGTAGGCGACGCGCTGGTCGAAGCTCGACGTATGCAGATCGGAAGCCTGCTTCACGATCAGCAGCTGATGAAAAATCTCGGCCGGCGCGACCACCCAGCCGAGGCGCAGGCCGGGGGCGATGGTCTTGGAGAACGTGCTGGCGTAAAGGACCTGCCCGGCTTCGTCCCAGTGCTTGATGGGCGGGATCTCCGCGCCGCGATAGCGCAGCTTGCCATACGGATCGTCCTCGATGATCAGCAGGCGATGCTCGGCCGCAAGGCGCGCAAGTTTCTGCCGGCGCTCGGCGATGAGCGTGATGCCGGTCGGATTCTGAAAAGTGGGGATCGTGTAGAGGAACTTCGGCCGATGCTGCGCGATCAGCTCCGGGATGGCTTCCGGGATGAGTCCATGCTCATCGGTCGGCACTGGCACGAACTTGGCCTCGAGCGTTTGGAAGGCCTGGATGGCGGCGAGATAGGTCGGATTCTCCGTCAGCACCGCGTCGCCCGGATCGAGGAAGATCTTGCCAGTGAGGTCGAGCACCTGCTGCGAGCCGTTGGTGATGAGCACCTCCGAAGCCTGCGCGCGCACCCCGCGGCCCTGCACCTCGGCCGCAATCCACTCGCGCAGCGGCGCGAAGCCTTCGCTGGGGCCGTATTGCAGCGCCTCCGGACCCGAGTCGCGCAGCACACGGTCGGCCGCCGCCCGGACCGCCTCGACCGGAAACAATTCCGGCGCCGGCAGCCCGCCCGCGAAGGAGATGATCTCAGGCTGCGCGGTGATCTTGAGGATCTCGCGGATGGTCGAGGGACGCATGCCACGCATGCGGTGCGCGAACAGATCGGAGGGACTGGACATGACGCATGCTCATTCGATCCGCGCCGTTCGCCACTCGCATTTGCGGCCCGGGCGGCGGGTCGCCCGGCCCTTCCACGCGGCCGACCGTCTATGGCGTGCCGAGCGATTTGTTCGTGGCGCTGACGACCCCCGTTCCGGTGACCGTGCAGCCGATTGCGTTGGTGCAAATGATCGCGTTGCCCCCGTCACGTCGGCCGCGTGAAAAGCTGACGGTTCCGCTGCTCGCGTTGATCCCGGCCGATCCGGAGGTGCTCGTCCCCTCGCAGTTCTGGGCGTTGGTGCAGCTGATCCCCGCCCCGGACGTGCTGAGGCCCCGGGAGTTCGTCACGTTGATTCCCACCATGCCGGAGCCGCTCACGGAGACCCCGCGGGAGTTGTGCACGTTGGACGCCGCGTTGATCCCCGCCGCCGAGGCGACCGCGGTATTGACCGTTTCGGCGTTGCAATTCATCACCGAGTCGGCCGCAATGCCGGTGTTGCCGACGGTATCCACCCTGCATTCGACCACCTGTCCGGCCTGAATTCCGAAGCCGCTGCAGACCGAAACCGAGCAGCGCTCGACCACCAGGGTCGAGACGACCACCGAGGATAAGTTGATGCCATCGCCAGCCACGCCGTGGACCCCGAGGTCGGCGATCCGGAGGTTGGCGGCCGTGGCGACGGAGCTTTGAATGCCATCCGCGAAACCCAGCCCGGTGAAGACGCCGGCGGCGAAGGTGGTGCCGCTCCGAATGAAGCCGTTGCGGATTGTCACATTGCGGCGCACGCCGCTGAAGAGGATAGCCGTGCCGGAAGCCGGATTGGCCGAGGAAGAGATGGCAAAGCCATTGAGATCGAGGGTCACCTGGTCCGCAGCGATCGTGATGCCGTTGCCGGTAGTGACGCTGAGATTGCCCGTAAGGTAGTAGCTTCCGGGGGTGGATATGCTGATGGGCAGGCTCGAAATGGGCGTGCGCGCTTCGATCTGGTCGAGGGACTTCTGCGTGGGGGCGGGAGCTCCGGGTGGGGTCAGCGAACCTTGGGCAAGGACAGCAGACGCAGGGAGTGCAGCGAGGAGGCAGAAGGTGGCAAGTCTCATGGCAGAACGGATTGCGCGGTCTTGTAGCGGAACCACCGCGCGCTGGAAATACGACACTTGCCGGATGCCGGGGTCGGCGAAGAGGACAGCCGCCTCCCCCGCAGCACGATTCGCCGCTCGCAATTGCCGCGCGACCGGTGTGTCTCCCACGCATTTCCCGCTCACGCTTCAGGACTGAAGCCTGGTCGTGAGCACGCCCCAGTTTCCGTTTGCCGCGTCGGCCGGCCGCTGCGACGCCCCCGACCAGCTCGCCATTCTTGCGCTTCCGGCCTCTGAACGGGCTCGGTACTAATGAATTCATTGACGGCGCGAAAAGCGGTCTCTAGCCTTGGCCTACTAATTCTTTAGCAGACATGGCCCGCCCCTCTTCCGAAACTCTGACCGAGGCCGAACTCCGCCCCATGACCGTGCTCTGGCAGCGCGGTCGCGCGACGGTCCAGGACATCGTCGATGCCCTCCACAGCCGCCACGGGCTTTCCTACTCCACGGTCCTGACCACCCTGCGCATTCTGGAGCGCAAGGGCTACGTCGGCCACGACAAGGAAGGCGCCGCCTTCGTGTACCACCCGCTCGTCGATCAGGCCTCGGCCCGGCAGAGCGCGCTCAAGCAACTGATGCGCCGATTCTTCGACGATCAGCCCGATCTCCTCCTGCAGAATCTCCTCGAGACCGAATCCGTCGACGCCGCCGAACTCCGCCGGCTCCAGGCGCTCATCGAGGCTCATCAGGACGACGCTGCGCCGTCCCGGTCCTGATCCCCCTTCCACACTCTCGTCCAAACTTTCGTCCCAACCGCATGAAAACCTGGCTCCCAGCCCTCGAATCCGCCGCCTTCTCCGTCGCGGCGCTCTACCTCGGCGCCCTCGCCGTGTTGCTGACTCTCGCCGCCGCCGCCTGGCTGCTCCTGCGCCGGAATCCGCAGTGGAATGCGGCCGCGCATTGCCTCGTCTGGTCGGCCGTCCCCGCCGCCACGGCGCTCTGGCTCGTGCTGGCGCTCCAGCCTGCCAGCGAACCGATCTCCGAAACCGCCAGCCGCCTCGGCTCGGCGCGTCTGGCCAAGGCGGCCGCCGCCGCGGGCCTGCGCCCGACCTCGACGCCGCGCAGCGACGCTCCCATCGTCGCGCTGCCGCATTCCAACTCGGAAGAAGGTGGCGTCAGTCCCATCGTGCTGCTGCCCAATGCCGCCCCGGCGGCCGCGGGCGACGGCTGGCGCTCGCTGCGGGTGGCTTGGTCGCTGGCGGTCGTGGCCTTTGCGATCGTCTGGGTCGGCGGCGCGCTCTGGCGCCTCGGCCGACTGGCGGCGGATGCCCTCCGGCTCGCCCGCATCAAGCGCCGCTCCACGCCGCTCCCCGCCGAGCTCGCCGAACTGGCCGCGCGCGAGCTGCGCGCTGCGGCGCCGCGCCGGGCGGTCGAAGTGCGCCGCACGGCCGACTTGAAATCCCCCGCCGCCGCGGGGCTCGGCCGCGCGCTCATCCTGCTGCCGCAGGCGCTCGAATGCGAGCTGAGCGAGGAAGAGGTCGCGCAGGTCCTGCGCCACGAACTGGCGCATCTGGAACGCGGCGACGACTGGATGCAGGCCGCCACCCGCGTGGTCGAGGCTTTGCTCTGGCCGCTCCCCGGTCTGCGCCAAGTGGTGCGCGAGGCCGAACTCGCCCGCGAGTCGGCCTGCGACGAGTGGGTGCTGGCCGCCGCACCGCGCCCGAAGACCTACGCCCGTTGCCTGACCAAGATCGCCGGCCTGCGCCTGGAAACGGGCAGTTCGCTGCGTCTCGCCCACGGCATGGCGGTCAGCTCGAAGCCGCACCTCTTCCGCCGGGTGGAGAACATCCTCGCCCGCCGTGGCGCTCCCGCCAGCCCGCGGCTCGCCCCGGGTCGGGCGGCGCTGGTCATCGTCGTCGCCGTGCTCGCCGTCAGCGGCTTCCAGCGCGCCTGGGCCGCTCTTCCGGAGGTCGAGCGTCCGTCGGTGCTGAGCGATTTCATCACGGTCCAGAACGACGATTCCGGCCGCAGCATCACCATCACGGTGCCGGAGGATACCCGCGAATTGCGCGAGAAGGCCCGCGAAATGGCCCGCAAAGCTCGTGAGGACGCCCGCCGCGCCCGCGAACAGGGCCGCGAGGCGGCCGATCTCGGCGAGGCGCTCGAGGAGACCATCCGCGAAGGTCTGACCGAGGGCTTGTCGGGCCTGCGCGAAGGCGTGCTGGAAGGCTTGGCCGAAGCGCGCGAGGGCATGAAGGGCCTCCGCTTCAGCTTCAGCGGCACCGACGACCAGCCGCCGAAGAAGAAGCTCAACACCGAACTGGTGGCGCTGCTCGCCCGCTCGGCGGCCGAGGATGCCGATGCCGGCGTGCGCATCGAATCCATCCAGACCCTGTCCAAGGCCGAGGGCAAGGAAGTGACTGACGCCCTCCTCCGCGCGCTCGACGCCGCCAAGGACGACGCTGTCCGTGAGGCCGCCGTGCTCGCGCTCGGCCGTCGGCAGAAGGACAATCCGCAGGTCGCTTCGCGCCTCGTCGAGATCGCCAAGTCCAGCACGGTCGGCTCGGCCGTGCGCGACGCCGCCTTCCGCTCGCTCTCGCGCAGCGGCGGCGACGACTCCATTCGCGCGCTCGGTCAGATCTACGACGGCGCCCCCGCCCCGGTGAAGGAGTCGGTCATTCGTGCTCTCGGTCGCGTGGCCCAGAAGTCCAAGATCGCCGCCGAGAAGCTCTCGGCCATCGCCCGCGAGGATGCAGATCCGAAGATGCGTCGCCGGGCCATTCAGCAGCTCTCGCGCGGGCTGGAGGAGGAATTCGAGGTCGCCTGGCCGCCGCGCCCGCCCAAGGCGCCGAAAGCACCCGCGGCGACGCCTGGCATCCCGGCTCCGCCGGCGGCCCCGGCCGCGCCGGCCGCTCCGTCCGGCACGGCCAGCTGCGATCAGCTGGCGAACCCCGCCCCGCTCGCCGCGCCGAAGCCCATGCCGGTCTCCAACCTCCGCGTCGAGCAGCGCGTGCGCGGTCTGTAATTCGTCGCAGATCTCACCGGCCCGCCGAGCGGGAAGCGTTGCCTTCGGGCAATCTTCTCCTCCGCGGGCCGTTCCGTTTCGCTGTCGGTCGCAGCGCTGCCGCCCGCCTACAGCCTCCGCGTCAGCCGGACCATCTCCTCATTCGCAGGGGTGAGCACGTAGCCGTGGCGGCGGTAGTGTTCGATGAGAGGCACGTTGTCGCGGGCCGTGTAGGTGGCGGATTCATCCAGACCCTGCGCTCGCATCCAGGCCTCGCCTTGTTCGAGCAGCGCGGTCGCGATTCCCTGGCGGCGATGTTCGGCGGCCACATAGGTCGTCGAGAACAACCCGAACGGTGCCCTCCCCTCCTCCTCTTCGATGCGGACGATCGTGTGTCCGGCGATCGCGCCATCCGGCCGCACTGCAAGATACACGGCGGCCGTCGAACGCGCGGGATCGAGATGAAAGCGCACGCGATCCTGCAGCCAATCGAGCGAATACATCGCCTCGCCGCGCGCCGCGCCCACCACCTCCATCAGCGTGGCTCGCATCCGGCGCGCGACCAGTTCGATTTCAGCCTCGGACTGCGGATCGAGCGGGCGGATGGTCATGCGCGAAGTTAGCCTGGCCTCGACCCGCGGAAAGCCCGGCTGGACCGAGCTCCGTCGGCGCCCGAGCCTGCGGCACCCGGCGCCGCGTCAGAGCCGCACCACGCCGTGCGAAGTGGAGCCATCCGTGTTGATGCGATCGCCCGAGACGTAGGCTTTGGCGGCCTCCCAGAGGTAGGCGAGTTTGTTCAACCCGGCGTGGTCCCAGTACTCGGCCCGCAGCGTGCGGAAGGTGATCAGGCAGATCTTCGGATCTTCGACTCCATCCGGGAACCAGGCCCGCAGGCATTCGTTCCAGACCGCTTTGATCCGCTCGCGATCCTGCGAAAGCGCGGACGTGCCGGTGAGCGCGAGATACACGCTGCCGTCCTTCTGGCAGATGACCTGGGAAGCCGTCTCCTGCGCGATCTCGTGGACCTTGGCGCTGTCGATGTCGGTGACGAACTGCAACTCGAGGTCATCGCCGCGCGCCGCGATCGCCATCGGCCGGGCATGGGTGATACCGCCGCCGCTCCGGGTCAGGAACATCACGGTGGAGAACCCTTCGAGCAGGGAGAGCACCTTGACGGTGCCGGCAGCGATCGTGTCGGAATGCATGGCAGGTGTCGGTGAGAGGTGAAGCCAGAGCTCGCGGGAGCGCCTCGCTTAACCCTGCGAGAGGATCATGAGCGCGTAGGGCCCCATGGCAGCGCGCAGGCTGGCCGGCTGGCCGTCGTGCTCGCCCTCCTCGGCTTCGAAGGCATGCTCGCCCTCGTCGTGGAAGTCCTCGCTGTAGAGGCGCGAATCGCTGTTGAAGCGCACATGCCAGCGGCCCGCGCGAGGCACGCCGATGCGCTGTTCGCCGAGCGAGGCGTGCGAGAAATTCGCGACCACCAGCACGTCGCCCTGGCCCGAGTCGTCCCAGCGCCGCAGCCAGGCCAGCACCTTGGCCGCCTCGTCCAGATGCACGATCTGGCAATGCTGTCCCGTCAGTCCGCGGGTCACGCCGCGGGCGTTCCGGCGCAATTGCATCAGATCGCGATACAGCTTCACGATCCCGCGATATTGCTCGCGCTTGGTCCAGTCGAGCGGCTTCGTGTCGCGGAACCATTCGTCCTCGAGAAACTCCTGGCCGCTGAAGATCATGGGCACGCCGGGCGCGGTGAAGACCAGACCTCCGCCGAGTGCCGAGCGCTTCTGCGCGAAGTAGCCGCCGGGATCGTCGGCCGAGACTTCGTAGGGAATGCGCGCGCGGCCGTTGGCCACTTCGTCGTGCGACTCGCTGTAGACCACGCGCTTGAAGACGTCGCCGTCGTAGGTGTGGAGCAGCGCCTCGGCCACACTGCGCAGATCGCGATGTTCGTCCGACGCGGCCACCAGCGCGGCCCGGATGGGGTGCACGAAGGCCCCGCACCATTGCGTGTGGAACCCGGCTCCGCCGGCCCCACCGGGCTTCACGATCCACTCGTTCTTGTGCAGATCCTCCGCGATGGTCACGCGCCCCGGGAAATACTGCTGCACCTCCGCATTGACCCACTGCAGCAACGACCAGCCCTCGGGCAGATCGTCCGCGGCATCGCCGCTGGCCCGCACGTTGCGGATGTAGGCGGTCATGTCGAAACGCAGGCCGTCGGCGCGGAACTCGCGCAGCCAGTAAAGGGCGTTGTCGCGGATGTATTGCCGCACCTCGGCGCGGCCGTAGTCGGGACGCGTGTCGCCCCAGGGCGTCCAGGCGCGCTGATCGTTGTAGAAATAGATGCCTCCCATCTCGTTCTGCGACCAGCCGTCGAAGCACCAGAGGTCGAGATCGCCCGGTCCGAAGTGGTTGTAGACCACGTCGATGATCACGCCGATGCCGTGCTCGTGCGCCGCCTTGATGAGCGCCCGAAGGCCGTCGGGGCCGCCGTAGCTCGTTTCGACCGCGAACGGGTGGTTCACGTTGTAGCCCCACGAGAACTCGGTCGGAGTCTGCGCCGGCGGCATGAGTTCGATCATGTTCACGCCGAGATTCCGCAGATACGGCAGCATGCGCCGCACGTGCTCGAAGCGCCCGATGCGATTCTCGGTGGCGCCACCACCGAAGGTACCGACGTGCAGTTCGTAGACGATCTGCTCGTTGAGCGGCGGGGCGTGGAACTCGTCGTTCCCCCAGTCGAACTGGGAGAAATGGAGCACGCCATTCTGCGTCTCGGGATCGATCAGCCGCGCGTAGGGATCGTTGCGCAGCAGCGCGTCGCCCTTCTCCGGCTGCACTTGGAACTTGTAGTGATCGCCGTGCTTCGCCGCCGGCACCACGCCGCTCCAGCTCCCGTCCTCCTCGCGTTGCAGCGGATGCGCTTCGGGATTCCACTCGTTGAAGGAACCGACCACGGAGACCGCCTTGGCGAAAGGCGCCCAGACGCGGAAGAGAACTCCTTCCTCGAGTTGAAACGTGCCCCGGGCGGGGCCCGTGGGATCGGCGAGCGCGTGGGAGAGCAGGGACTGGAAGTCGGGCGTGGCGGACATGGCGGCGGTGGCGCGGGGGTTCGAACGGCGGTGGGAGGGCATCGTCAGGCGCGCTGACGGACGCCGTTGGCAAGCAGGACGACGCCGCCCGCGACCACGACCCAGCCGACGATCGGCGGGATCGGCACCGAGCGGCGGGTCTCCGCCTCGACCTTGGCCGGGCCGATCTCGAGGACCTTCTCCTTCTTGGTGTAGGAGAAGCCTTGGTAGACGAGCAGACAGACGCCGAGGATGGTGAGGATGACGCCGGCGATGAGGGTGTTCTTCATGGAGGCTGCGAGGGAGGTGGGTGGTCGGTACGGGTCCGGGGTGGTGGTCAGGACGAGGCTGCGCGTTAAACCTTCGGGTTGCGCCCGGTCAGCAGGGAAACCAGGAACAGCACGAGGAAGACGACGAACAGGATCTGGGCGATCCAGGCGGCCGTGCCGGCGATGCCGCCGAACCCGAGGATGGCGGCGATGATGGCGACGATGAAGAAGACGACAGCGTAGTGAAGCATGGCAGTAACGAGTTGGGTTTGTTGGCTGAAGCCGGCGAACGGGGTGTCCGTCGGTCTTCCCTTCCCTACTTTGCAGGGCCTGTGCCGAGGGGCGTCCAAGCGCCTGCATTCCAGAGTAAATGCCCCTCGGCTCTCCCACGGGCGAACACCTGGCCGGGACGAATTCCTTGCAGAATGCGAGGCTTACCCGGGAAGGGATGATGCAATGCGCATGGCGACCGCCTTTCGCGTGCGGCACCTCGCGAAAGCTCTCCCGATTAGCTTTACTCCAAACCCAAGCTGCTCCCTAACCGACCGAGCTAACCGCGGGCGTTCGAGCACAGGTACAGCACGGCCATACGCACGGCCAGACCGTTGGTCACCTGATCCAGGATCACGCTGCGGCCGCTGTCGGCGATATCGCTGTCGATCTCCACGCCGCGGTTGATCGGGCCCGGGTGCATGATGAGCGCGTCCGGCTTCAGCCGCTCGGCGCGGGCCTTGGTCAGGCCGAAGAGCGCGGTGTACTCGCCCAGGCTGGGGAAGTACTCCTTGCGCTGCCGCTCCTGCTGAATGCGCAGCAGATTGACCACATCGACTTCCGGCAACAGCGGATCGAGTTCGTGCGTGACCCGCACCCCGAGCCGCTCGAACGCACGCGGCACCAGCGTGCTCGGACCGCAGAGCGTGACTCGTGCGCCCAGCTTGGTCAGGAGATGGATGTTCGAGCGCGCCACGCGGCTGAAAAGAATGTCGCCCACGATGGCCACGTGGCGTCCGCGCAGGTCGCCCAGCCGCTCGCGCATCGTGAAGGCGTCGAGCAGCGCCTGCGTCGGATGTTCGTTGGCCCCGTCGCCCGCATTGATGATGCAGGCGCGCAGTCGTTCGGCGAGGAACTGGGCCGCGCCCGCGCTGCTGTGGCGGATGACGATGAGGTCGGCGCCATTGGCCTGAAAAATGTGCGCAGTGTCCTTCAGCGTCTCGCCCTTGCTCAGGCTCGAGGCGGTGGCGGAGACGTTGACCACGTCGAGGCTCAGGCGCGTGGCCGCGATCTCGAAGGAGGTCCGCGTGCGCGTGCTGGATTCGACGAAGAAGTTCACCAGCGTCTGCCCGCGCAAGGCCGGCACTTTCTTGATCTGGCGCGAGCCGACCTGCTTGAAGGCCGTGGCGGTGTCGAGCACGAGCTGGATCTCGGCGGCGCTCAGTTCGCGAATGCCGACGAGGTCTTTGCGGGTCCAACCCGAGGGATCCGGGTTCGCTGGGTCTGCGCTCATGGGCGGGGCTGGGCGGCGGGCTCGAGCCAGACGCCGTCCGGCAGTCCGGCGTCGGTGGCGGAAAAACGGACGAAGACGCGCTGCGTGGGCGCAGTGGCGAGTTCGCGGCCCACGAAATCGGGCCGGATGGGCAGCTCGCGATGGCCGCGGTCCACGAGGCAGGCCAGCTGAATGCGCGCCGGCCGGCCGAAGTCGCTGAGCGCGTCCATGGCCGCGCGGATGGTGCGGCCGGTGAAGAAGACGTCGTCGACCAGGAGGGTGGTCTTTTCCTCCAGCACGAACGGCAGATGCGTTGGCTGGATCGTGGTGATGCGCGGTCGGCGGCGCAGATCGTCCCGATGCATCGAGATATCGAGCGTACCGAACGCCGGCCGCCGTCCCTCGAACTGCTCGAGGTCGGTCAGCAGACGGTGCGCCACCTCGACTCCGCGCGACTGGATGCCCACCAGCGCCAGCGTGCCCGCCGCCAGCGCAGCCGCGTTGCGCTCCGCGATCTCGTGCGCCATGCGCCGCAACGTGCGGCGAATGGCCTCGGCATCGAGGATCTGGGCGGCTTCGGCGGGGATGGGCACGGAAGAAAAGGAAGAAGGAAGAAGGAGGAAGGGGCGACTCCGCGAGAGGAACGCTCTCACCAATGACCAGCCAAGCGCTCGAATCCAGCGCGAGTTTGCGCAGACACCTCGTGGGCACTGCGGCGCTCTTCTTCGGGATGAAACGCAGCGTCCCGAACTCCTCCCCCACCTTCGCCCCCTTCGCACCTTCGCGTGAACCCTCGAAAAGACTGCGCGAGGGATCTGCCGCCGCCCTCCGGGCCCCACCGTCCGTCTCAGCTCCCGCGGCCTTCGCGGCGCTTCTCGCGCCACGAGGCACGGTGCTTCACGATCCAGTCGAGCAGTGCGCGCTCGAAGCCGATGTCGTAGCCGGCCTTCTCGCTCTCGATCCACTTGTGCTTCAGGATCTCTTCGCGTTCGGCCAGAAATTCTTTGTACAGCATCGAGTTCTTCACCATGCCGGGGGAAGGATCTGCTGCTGCTCCGTCAAAACCTTGGATCATATCGCGGGGGAACGATGGATTCCCCCGTAGTTTATGACGCGCGGCGAGAGGGATGCAACGCTTTGGATGCAAGTTCGCACAAATCGGCGGCGAGCCGTTGGCCCAAGCTCACGAAAAATAGCGTCCGAGAATGGTGCCGGGGCCGAGGATGCCGGCGGCCCAGACGATGGCCGAGGCCCAGTTGGCGATCTGGAAGCGCAGCGGACCGACCTTGCAGATGCCGGCCACCACCGGCACGACCGCGCGCAGCGGGCCGAAGAAGCGCCCGATGAAGACGCCGGCCACGCCGAAGCGGGCCATGAAGCGCTCGCCGCGCGGCAGCATTTCGGGGTGATTGCGGAACGGCCACCATTCCTTCACGTGGTCCTTGTAGGCCACGCCGAAGGCGTAGGAAACCCAGTCGCCGAAGCCTGCACCGAGCACGGCCGCGCCCCAGATGGGCCAGAATTCCAGGCCGCTCGCGCCGATGAGTCCGCCGATGCCGACCAAGATCACGGTGGCAGGCGCGAGCAGCGAGAGAAAGGCCAGCGATTCCATGAACGCCAGCACGAAGACCATGGGCGCAGCCCAGGCTTGGTTGGCGCGGGCAAACTCGATGGTGGCGTCGACGAACTCCTTCATGCAGCGAACTCGGGGGACTCAGGGCGACCGCCCGGATCCGTCGAGGATGCGGCCAGCCGCCGCCCACTTAGCACGCTTTCGGGTGAAAGGCGCGGGCTTCCCGCGCCACCGGCTCAATCGGCCCGGACCAGTTCGATGAGGTCCCCCACCCGTCGGTGCGACTCGATGGGGTGCCGCAGCCGCACATGGCCGTGGATGGTGTAGCGATTGCGCCGGCCGACCTTCGAGCGTTCGAGCACGTGGGCGGCCTCGAGATCGGCCACGATGCGCTGCACGGCGCGCTCGGTGATGCCGACCTTGGCGGCCACGTGGCGCAGCAGTTCCTCCGGATTCTGCGCCAGCAGCAGCAGCACGTGGGCGTGGTTGGTCAGAAACGTCCAGGACTCCGGCGGGGCCGCGAGGGGCTCGGCGCCCGTCCGACGCGCTGGGGCAGCAGCAACAGGATCAGCCATGACTCAGTGATCGACGCTCTCCATGAAACCCTCGAGCTGCCGGATGCGCGTCGGGTGGCGCATCTTGCGCAGCGCCTTGGCCTCGATCTGCCGGATGCGCTCGCGCGTGACCCGGAACTGGCGGCCGACTTCCTCCAGCGTGCGCGAATAGCCGTCCACCAGCCCGAAGCGCTGCTCGAGCACCTGCCGCTCGCGCTCGGTCAGCGTCTGCAGCACATCCTTGATCTTGCTCTTCAGGATGACGGTGGCGGTCATGTCGGCCGGATTGTCCGCCGCCTTGTCCTCGATGAAATCGCCGAAGCTGGTGTCGTCGCCATCGCCCACCGGCGCCTGCAGCGAGATCGGCTGCTGGGCCATCTTGAGCACCGCGCGCACGCGCTCGACCGGCAGGTGAATCTCGTCCGCCACTTCCTCCGGGGTGGGCTCGCGTCCGTACTCCTGCACCAGCTGCTTCTGCACGCGCATCAGCTTGTTGATCGTCTCGATCATGTGCACCGGGATGCGGATCGTCCGGGCCTGGTCGGCAATGCTGCGCGTGATGGCCTGGCGGATCCACCAGGTCGCGTAGGTCGAGAACTTGTATCCGCGGCGATATTCGAACTTGTCCACGGCCTTCATCAGGCCGATGTTGCCTTCCTGAATGAGATCAAGGAATTGCAGCCCGCAGTTCGTTTATTTCTTGGCGATGGAGCTCACCAGCC
>JAFEGM010000070.1 GCA_018240025.1 Verrucomicrobiota bacterium | reverse complement strand
TGCGTGTCGTGCCAGCTCTGCGAGTTTGTCTGCCCGCCCAAGGCCATCCGCATCACGCCCGGCGAGATCGACCCCGCCGCGCCGACGGCCCACGTCGAGAAGGCGCCCAAGGAATTCGAGATCGACATGCTGCGCTGCATCTACTGCGGCATGTGCCAGGAGGTCTGCCCCGAGGAGGCGATTTGGCTGCAGAACCAGTTCTCGATGACCGGCTACACCCGCGAGGAGATGGTCAACAACAAGGCCCGCCTCTACGCGATCGGGGGCACGCTGCCCGACGCGCACTTCAAGTGGGACCGGAAGAAGGCCGCCGAGGCGCACGGCAACGACCGGCACTGAACGCACGCGCATGGGCTCCCTCCTCTTCAACGTCTTCGCCCTGTTCACGCTGATCGCCGCCGTCGGCGTCGTCGTGAACAAGAACGCGGTCAACGCCGCGATGTTCCTGTTGCTGTCGCTCGTCGGCATGGCCGGGCTGTTCGTCCTGCTCGACGCGCCGCTGCTGGCCTTCGTGCTGCTCCTGGTCTACGCGGGCGCGGTCGTGGCGCTGTTCCTCTTCATCATCATGCTGCTCGACCTCAAGGCGGAGAACCGCCGGGTGGTCGCGCCGACCGCCCTCGCGGGCGGCGTGCTGGTGATCTTCGGTTTCAGCGGCAGCCTGTTCAAGATCCTGCAGGGCTTCGCGCCCGGGAAGTCGCTCTTCCCGCCGCTGCCCACGACCGTCGAGGACGTGAAGCGCGTGGGGATGCTCCTCTTCCAGGAGTACAATCTGCCGCTCCAGATCATGGCCACGCTCCTGCTGGTCGCCACGGTCGGAGTGATCGTCCTCTCCAAGCGCGAACTCCGTTGATCCCCCGTCCATGAGCCTGAACGACTACCTCCTGGTCAGCGGACTGCTGTTCGCCATCGGCTTCACCGGCGTGCTCGTCCGGCGGAACCTGATCGTCATCTACATGTGCCTCGAGCTCATGCTCAATGCGGCCAATCTCGCGCTGGTGTCCTTTTCGCGCTTCCGCGTGGCGCCGGACGGCATGCCCGACTACCACGGGCAGATCCTCGTCTTCTTCATCATCACCGTCGCCGCGGCCGAGGTCGCAGTCGGCCTGGCCATCATCGTGGCGCTCTACCGCGCCCGACAGACCACCCAGGTCACGGAGATCAACCGCATGCAGTACTAGGCCCCGCACGCTTTCGATCCCTTCCCAATGGCCGCCTGGTTGATTCTTCTGGCCCCGCTTGTCTCGGCGGTGCTCATCTGGCTTTTGCTCAAGTCCTCCCGGGCGCTGAGTTCGTACGTCTCGGTGGCCGCGGTCGGTCTCTCGTTCGTCTGCAGCTGCGTTGTGTTCGCGGGTGGCGATTTCACGGTCTCGTTCAACTGGATCGACTTCGGCCCGCGGCTGACGGTGCCGATCGGCCTGACCATCGATGCGCTCAGCAAGACGATGTTGCTCGTGGTCACCGGCGTCGGCCTGCTCGTGCACGTCTATTCCCTCGGCTACATGCACGAGGACCGCAGCAGCTCGCGCTATTTCGCGGGGCTCTCCCTCTTCATGTTCTCGATGCTCGGCATCGTGCTCGCGAACAACTTCGTGATGATGTTCATCTTCTGGGAGCTGGTGGGCGTGAGCAGCTATCTGCTGATCGGCCACTGGTACGAGAAGGCGAGCGCGGCCGATGCCAGCAAGAAGGCGTTTCTGGTCAATCGCATCGGCGACTTCGGCTTCATGATCGGCATCCTCATGATCTGGGCTCTGCTCGGCACGGTGACCTTCTCCGATCTGGAGCCGGCCGTCGCCAAGCTGGTGAAGGATCCGGTCGGCAATGCCGCCATTCTCTCCTTCCTGACGGTGGCGGTCCTCTTCGTCTTCATGGGTCCGGTCGGCAAATCCGCCCAGATGCCGCTGCACGTCTGGCTCCCCGACGCCATGGAGGGCCCGACGCCCGTTTCCGCGCTCATCCACGCCGCCACCATGGTGGCCGCTGGCGTCTATCTCCTCGTGCGAGTGAATTTCCTGCTCGTGGCCGCTCCGATGGCTCAGAACGTCATCGCCTGGGTCGGCATGATCACCTCGCTGATGGCCGCGCTGATGGCCACGCAGCAAAACGACATCAAGCGCATCCTGGCCTACTCCACGCTTTCGCAGCTCGGCTACATGATCGGAGCGGTTGGCTTCGGCGCGGCCCAGGCGGCCATGTTCCACCTCTTCACGCACGCGTTCTTCAAGGCCTCCCTCTTCCTCGGGGCCGGCTCCGTCATCCACGGGATGCACCATGAGCAGGACATCTGGCGCATGGGCGGGCTCAAGAACAAGATGGTGCCGACTTTCATCACCTTCGGCATCGCCTCGCTCGCCCTGATGGGCCTGCCGTATGTGACTTCGGGCTTCTACTCGAAGGACGCCATCCTGCTGGCGGCCGCGAACAAGAGCTGGATCTTCCTTGGGCTCGGTCTGGCCACCGCGCTGCTGACGGCGTTCTACATGACCCGCCTTTTCGTGGTCACGTTCCTGAACAAGCCGATGTCCGATGCAGCCAAGCACGCGCACGAGTCTCCGCTGGTCATGACCGCGCCGCTGATGATTCTCTCGGTGCCCGCGGTGATCTTCGGGTTCGGCGGAGTGGCCAAGTGGTTCAATCTCGACGTCCCACACGGGCCCGATCCGTTGCACGTGCCGATGCTGGCTGCGGCCGTCTTCGTCTGGGGCACGGTCATGGGCTGGTTCGTCTATCGGAATCGCCAGTCCGATCCCATCCGCATCGGCCTCTTCGCCCGGAAGTTCTACTTCGACGAGCTCTACGATGTGTTGGTCAAGCTGACCCAGGAGACGCTCGCCCGCCTCAGCGCTTTCGTGGACAAGTATCTGATCGACGGGCTGCTCGTGAAAGGAGCAACCACGCTGGCCTTCAGCGCCGGGTTCGTGCTGCGCTTCTTCCAGTCCGGCAACGTCCAGGCCTACGCCATCTTCTTCGGCCTCGGAGTGATCCTGCTGATGCTCCTCGCCTTCCGCTGACCTATGCTTTACCTGCTCGTTCTCATCCCCATCGCCGGCGCCCTGGCGTCGATGCTGGGCGTGAAGCCGCGCCAGAGCGCGCTGCTGGCCTCGCTGGCGATGCTCGCGCTGTCGGCCTTTCTGATCGCCGGGTTTGCCGCGCCGGCGCCGGAGAAGTTCCGCTATCTTGCCTCCTTCGACGTGGTCGCGGCCATCGACCTGAAGATGCTGGTCGGGCTCGACGGTCTCGGCGCGATGATGGTCCTGCTTACCTCGATCGTGACGGTGTGCGCGATTCAGCTCTCGCCGCAGCCGAAGCACAGCGAAGGCGCCTACTTCGGCAGCCTGATGCTCATCTCGGCGGGCTGTCAGGGAGCGTTCATCTCGCTCGATCTCTTCTTCCTCTACGCCTTCCACGAACTGGCGCTCATCCCGACCTTCCTCCTCATCGGCATCTGGGGTCATGGCGATCGCATCCAGGCCGCCTGGAAGATCACGATCTATCTCGCGCTCGGCAGCTTCGTACTGCTGCTCGGCCTGCTCGGTCTCTACGTCTCGCTGCCCGCCGGCACCCGCACGTTCGATCTGACCAAGCTCTACGCGCTTCAGCAGGGCGCGGGCGGCGCGCTGATCCCGGTTGGCGAGCAGGGTTGGATCTTCCTCACGCTCCTGATCGGTTTCGGCATCCTGATCTCGCTCTTCCCCTTCCACACCTGGGCTCCGACCGGCTATGCCGCCGCGCCCACGCCAGCCGCCATGCTGCATGCCGGTGTGCTGAAAAAGTTCGGTCTGTTCGGACTGCTGCGCATCGCCTATCCCCTCCTGCCCCAGGGCGCGCAGGCCTATGGCAATCTGCTCCTCTGGTTGCTGGCGGGAAACATCCTCTACGTCGGGCTCGTGACCATCGCCCAGCGCCGGCTCGACCAGATGCTCGGCTACTCGAGCGTCATGCACATGGGCTACATCTTCCTTGGGCTGGCCAGCCTGAACGTCATCGGCCAGTCCGGCGCTGCTCTGTTGCTTTTCGCCCACGGCCTCTCGGTCGCGGCGCTCCTCGGCGTGATGGGCGATCTGCGCGAGCGGCTCGGCACCACGCAAATGGAAGACCTCGGCGGCCTCGCCCGGGTGATGCCCAATCTCTGTCTGTTCTTCGGCCTCGCGCTCTTTGCCAGCATCGGACTGCCGGGCTTTGCCAACTTCGCGGCCGAAGTGCTGGTCTTCTTCGGCGCGTTCGGCGCGACTCCGGTCAATGTGAACGGACTGCTGAACTTCAGCCCGATCCAGTGGGCGGTCATTGTGGCCCTGTGGGGTGTGGTGATCTCGGCCGTCTACATGCTTCGGGCCTTCCGGAACATCTTCTTCGGCCCTCTGCGCGACGCACACCGGCAGCAGGTCGATCTGGCCCCGGCGCATCGCTGGCCCTTCGCGCTCCTGGCCGCCGGCCTCCTGGTCGTCGGGTTCTATCCCAAAGCCCTTCTCGAGCTCATCAAACCGGGCGTCCAGCCCGTGGCCACCACCAAGGTGGCGCAGAACTGAGCCGCTGACTTTCACCTCCCTTCTCCTGCCGCAGTGAATCCGATCTATCTGGAAGCCGCCGTCGTCGTCCTGGGCCTCGTGCTGCTCATGGCCGAGGCGTTCGCGCCGAAGGTCGAGAAAAAGACCTTCGCCTGGCTGGCCGTCGCGGGCCTCCTCCTCGTGCTCGCGGCGACCTTCTTCGTCGACACCGCGGGCCTCGGCAAAGCAGCCTGGCAGCGCTTCTACGCAGTCGACGCGGCGGCCATGTTCTTCAAGCGCTTCGCGCTCCTGACCACGGTGCTGGTCCTGATCATGTCGGTGGAGTACGTCCCGGTGTTGCAGCGCTACATCTCGGGCACGCCGCAGGGCGGCGGCGTGGCGGAATTCTTCTGCCTGCCGATCTTCACCTGCGCCGGCCTGATGTGGATGGCCTCGGCCATCGACCTGACGATGGTCTTCGTCTCGCTCGAGCTGGTCACGATTTCGTTCTACATTCTCGTCACGTTCACGCGGCGGCGCGGCGACTCGCTGGAAGCGGGCGTCAAATACCTCATCCTCGGCGCGCTCAGCACGGGCTTCCTGGTGTACGGCATTACCTGGACCTACGGCCTCACCGGCCAGACCGCGCTGGCCAAGATCGGACCGGCCTTGGCGGCGCTGAAGGATCAGGACACGGCCATCTTCTTCGCCTTCCTGCTGATCATGGTGGCGCTCGGCTTCAAGATCGCCGCCGTGCCCTTCCAGCTCTGGGTACCGGATGTCTACCAGGGCGCGCCCACCCCGATCACCGCCTTTCTCTCGGTCGGCTCGAAGGCCGCGGGCTTCATCGTGATGCTCCGCATTCTCGACGTCTTCCTTTCCGTCCCCGCGTTGGTCGGTCGGATCGGCCAGGTGCTCGTGCTCTGCGCTGCGGCCACGCTGATCTACGGCAATCTCGCCGCCCTGCCCCAAACGAACTTCAAGCGCCTGCTGGCGTATTCCAGCATCGCGCACGCCGGCTACCTGCTCATCACGGTGGCCAGCGTCCTGCCGCAGGCCGGAGGCTCGGCGCCGGTGCTGCCGGCGGGTGAGACGATCGCGTTCTATCTCGCGGGCTACCTGCTCATGACCCTGCTCTCCTTCACGGTCATGGTGGTGGTCGCGAACTACGCGCCCGGCGACGACATCGCGCACTTCAATGGCCTGCATCAGCGCTCGCCCTTCCTCGCCGCCGCGCTGCTCATCGCCATGGCCTCGCTGGCGGGCGTGCCGTTCACCGTCGGCTTCTTCGGCAAGTTCTACGTCTTTGCCGGCGCCGTGGCGGCGCGCTCGTGGCTCCTGGCCGCGATCGGTGTCGTCTCCGTCGGCGCAGGCTTCTACTATTACTTCAAGGTCATCCGCGCGATGTACTTCCAGCCGCCCGCGCCGGGTCAGGAAACACCGGTGCTGCTGGCGCAGCCGACCAAGCTGGTCATCGGTGCTCTGGCGGCCCTCATCCTTCTGCTGGGCGTGTTCCCGCAGCCCGCGCTCGATCTCTACAGCAAGGGCGGACGGCCCGCGCCGGTCGCCCAGACGCGCTAGTCGTCGGACATGGCGGTCATCGGGTTCAAGGATTGGTCAGTCCTCTGCGCAGCCATGGCGCAGGGCGAGCAGAGCATCATCCTGCGCAAGGGCGGGCTCGCTGAGGGCCGCGACGGCTTCCAGTTCAAGCACCGGGAGTTCTTTCTCTATCCGACCGCCTTCCACGAACAGCTCGCCAAGCTCCGCGTGCCCGCCGGACGCGACGTCCCGGAAGCGGGCGAGGAGCAGGTCGCCTTCTTCGCCGCCTTCCGCCTCGAATGGTCGGCCGCGGTGACCGACTGGGAGGCCGCCCGCGCGCTCGAACCGTTCCACCTTTACCGCGAGGAGGTCGTACGCGAG
Source organism: Verrucomicrobiota bacterium (assembly GCA_018240025.1). Lineage (GTDB taxonomy): Bacteria > Verrucomicrobiota > Verrucomicrobiia > Chthoniobacterales > SZAS-18 > SZAS-18. The sequence goes on along the minus strand of JAFEGM010000070.1, from coordinate 23,653 downwards.
CGCTTCGACTACGACGAAGCCCCCGGCCTGCAGGTGGCGTTCGGTCGCGCGCTGCGCGTGGAACCGGCCTGGATCGTGCCCTACGAGCGGCGTTTCGGCGGCTGCCGGTCCTGGATCCAGCTGCCGGAGCAGGCGCCAGCCTTCTCCTCGATGTCCCCCGCCCTCGACGACACCACCCACGCCCAGCGGGGTGGACAACTCGCGGCCTGGGCGCAGCGCTTTGGCATCGAATTGCGTCCGGTCCATTGAGCAGCCGCGGCGGTTCCGCTTCCCTCGCCGACCTGCGCCGCGCTAGAACCCGCGGATGCTCAAACTGATCGGCATTGCCCTCGTCGCCGCAGGCTTCGCGCTCCGTCTCAACACTCTCCTCGTGGTGCTCGTAGCCGGGCTGGCGACCGGTCTGGTCAGCGGGCTTTCGCTCCACCAAACCATCACGTATTTCGGCGAATACTTCGTCCAAAACCGCTACATGTCGCTGGCCATCGTGCTGGCGTTGCCGGTGGTCGGGCTGCTCGAACGCTACGGCCTGCGCGAGCGGGCGGAATTCCTCATTCGCCGGCAGGCCCGCGCCACGGCGGGACGCGTCATTCTCCTCTACCAGGCGGTGCGCGAGGTGACCATTGCGCTGGGCATTCCCATCGGCGGTCACGCCCAGATGGTTCGTCCGCTGGTCGCGCCCATGGCCGAGGGCGCGGCCGCCACCGAGCACGGCGCGTTGAATCCGACCCAGACGGCGGCCATCCGGGCGCAGGCGGCCGCGGCCGAGAATGTGGGCAACTTCTTCGCTGAGGATGTCTTCATTGGCGTCGGTGCGATTCTCCTGATGAAGGGCTTCTTCGACAGCGTGGGCCTGGACGTCAGCGTCTGGGACATGGCGCTTTGGGGCCTGCCAACCGCGCTCCTGGCCATGGCCGTGGGCTGGTGGCGTTGCCGCGCGCTGGATCGGCGGCTGCTGGCGCTGCGTGGGCCGCAGACGACGGAGGTGGCGCGATGAATGCCTGGATTCCGCTCGAAGCGCTCTACGTCGTGGCGGGCCTCGTGCTGCTCGGCGTGGCCGGGAGCGTGGCGCGCGACGCCGCGCATCCCACCCGCTGGACCTCCGCGCTGTTCTGGCTGCTCTTTGCCGCGACCTTCCTGCTCGGGAAGGTCGTGCCACCGGCCGTGATCGGCTACTGCCTCGTCGCGATGGTCGCACTGGCCGCGTTCGGCCGGGTGGGCAAATCCACGGCCCCGGAGCGCCCGAAGCCCGAACGCGAAGCCTCCGCGGCCCGTCTCGGAAATCGCATCTTTCTGCCCGCGGCGCTGTTGCCGCTGCTGGTCGTCGTCTTTGCCTTCACGCTCGACCGCATCCATCTGGCTGGCCTGCCGCTGGCGACCGTGAAGGAAGCGACGCTGGTCGGGCTCGGCCTGGCTTCGCTCGGCGCGCTCGCTGCCGCCATCCGGCTTACCGGCGCGCGCGCCGCCGAGCCCGGCGCAGAGGGCGGACGACTCCTGCAGAGCGTCGGCTGGGCGCTCATCCTCCCGCAATTGCTGGCCGCACTCGGCGGCATCTTTGCCAAAGCGGGCGTGGGCGAGGTCGTCTCCGGGCTGGCCGCGCAGTATCTGCCCACGCATCTCCCCTTCGTCGCGGTGCTGGCCTACTGCCTCGCCATGGCGCTCTTCACGATGGCCATGGGCAACGCCTTCGCCGCCTTCGCCGTCATCACCGGCGGGATCGGCCTGCCCTTCATCGTGCAGCAGCACGGCGGCAATCCCGCCATCATGGCCGCGCTCGGCATGCTGGCCGGCTACTGCGGTACGCTCTGCACGCCCATGGCCGCAAACTTCAATCTGGTCCCCGCCATCCTGCTCGAGCTGGAGGACCGGCACGCGGTCATCAAAGCGCAGCTGCCGTACGCGCTCACCATCTTCCTCGGCAATGCGCTGCTGATGTGGCTGCTGGTCTATCGTTGAGCCACTGGCTGCTCCGATTTACGCATCCGAAATCTCCCTCAGCGCGAAAATCTCCGCCTGCCTGCTCCTCATGCTGTCCCGACCGCTCGTCCTTCTCGCCTCGCTCTTCCTCGCCCCTGCGCCGCTTCACGCCGACCCGCCCGCGCTCGGCGTGCTGGTGGAGGGCCGGGCGCTCGATCAGCTGGAAATCGCCGAAACCTCCTCCCAGGGCTCGGTCGGCGCCACCGATCTGGCGCGCCGCCCGCTCCTGCGCCGCGGCGAACTGCTGGAGGCGGTGCCCGGGGTCATCATCACGCAGCACAGCGGCGACGGGAAGGCGAACCAGTATTTCCTGCGCGGGTTCAATCTCGATCACGGCACCGACTTCGCCACCTCGGTCGACGGCCTTCCGGTCAACCTTCGCACGCACGGGCACGGCCAGGGCTACTCGGACCTCAACTTCCTCATCCCCGAACTCGTCCAGCGGGTCGACTTCGGCAAAGGGCCGTTCCTGGCCGAGGCGGGCGACTTCTCCGCCGCCGGTTCGGCGCATTTCCGCCTCGTGACCGATCTCCCACGCGGCCTGGCCAGCGTGACCGTCGGGCAGGATCGCTTCTTCCGCCTTCTGCTGGCCGACTCCTGGCGCGCCGGTCCTGGTCGGGATGGACGCCTGACCGCGGCCTTCGAAGCGGGTTACTACGACGGTCCGTTCACGCTCGCGCAGTCTTCCAAACGCTACAATTTGTTCCTCCGCTATCATTGGGGCGATCAGCGCGATCATTTCATGCTCACGCTGATGGGCTATCGCGGCAGCTTCCGCTCGCCCGATCAGGTACCCAGCCGCGCCATCGAGAGCGGCCTCATTCCGCGACTCGGGGTGATCGACCCGACCGACGGTGGCGCCTCCTCGCGCGCCAGCGTCAGCTTCGACTGGACCCGGACCGAGCCCGGCGGCGCGGTCTGGCGGTTCAATGCCTACAGCTTCCACTACCGGCTCGATCTGTTCTCGAACTTCACCTACTTCCTCGACGACCCCGAGCGCGGGGATCAGTTCCATCAAGCCGATCGGCGCGTGGTCAGCGGCCTCGCGCTCACCCGGACCTCGGAGGACCGCTGGTTCGGCCGCCCGGGCAGCCAGACGCTCGGACTGCAGGTGCGCTACGACTACATTCCCAAAGTCGCGCTCTACCGGACCCAGGCCCGCAACCAGCTGCAAACGGTGCGCGAGGACCGCGTGCACGAGCTCAGCGCGGGGGTCTTCCTACGCAGCGAGATCCGCTGGACTCCCTGGTTCCGCTCGGTCTTCGGACTGCGCGGCGACGCCTACTACTTCAACGTCGCCAGCGATCTCGCGGCCAACTCCGGCACGCGCGCGGCGTTCATCGCCAGCCCCAAGCTCAGCCTCGTTTTCGGGCCCTGGCGTCAGACGGAGTTCTACCTCAATGCGGGCACTGGCTTCCACAGCAACGACGCGCGCGGCACGACCATCCGGGTGAATCCGACCGACGGCAGCGCGGCTGAGCGGGTCACGCCGCTGGTGCGCTCGCACAGCTTCGAGGCCGGGGTCCGCACGTCGTTCCTGCCGGGCCTCGTGAGCACGTTCTCGGCCTATTACCTCGCGCTCGACTCCGAGCTGCTCTTCGTCGGCGATGCCGGCAACACGGAGCCGTCCAATGCCACGCGCCGCTGGGGCTTCGAGTGGACCAACTTCTACAAGCCCGCGCCCTGGATCACGCTCGACGCCGATTTCGCCTACACGCGGGCCCGCTTCAGCGACACGACCGGCCTGCCGGGCAATCGCATCCCCGGCTCCATCGCCACGGTCGTCGCCGCTGGCGTGACGCTCGAACCGACCGGCCAGCGCGGCCTCTACGGCACGCTCCGGGCCCGCTACTTCGGACCCGCGCCCATCACTGAGGACAATGCGTTCAAGCAGCGCAGTTCGATCACGCTCAACGCCCGCCTCGGCTACCGCTGGCGCAACTGGGAGGCAGCGGTCGATTGCCTCAACCTGCTCGACCGACGCAACGACGACATCGCGTACTTCTACACCTCGCGGCTGCCGGGCGAGCCGGCCGGCGGGATCGACGACGTTCACCGCCACCCGGCCGAGCCGCGCACATTCCGTTTCACGGTCTCCCGCCGGTACTGACGATCGCGGGGCGCCGGCCCCAAGCCGAACCGGCGCCCCGACTTCAATCCCACCTTTGGGGACGCCGCGCGGCCGCGCAGGTCGTGCGGAGGGTCCTTATCTTCCTTCACGCAATCGGCCCTCGAGCGTGACGGAAAATGCGATTTCGGGAGCAATTCGCGCCCGGGCCCGACGAACGGGGCATGACCATGCGCCTGTTTGCCGCCCTCGCGGCGGTCGGAATCGCCACCGTATCGGCTCAGTCCCGCTCCGCGGCCCGCCCACCCACGCTCTGGATCGCCCCGGAGAAAGACCTCGCTCCCATCCAGCTGACGGTGGCCGATGTCCGGGTCCAAGTGCGCGGCCACCTCGCCGCCACCACCATCGAGCTGACCTTCTTCAATCCCAACGCCCGCGTGCTCGAGGGCGAGCTGGTCTTCCCGCTCGGCGAAGGCCAGACGGTCTCCGGCTACGCGCTGGAGGTGGAAGGGCGGATGCGACAGGCGGTCTCCGTGCCGAAGGAGAAGGCGCGGGTCGTTTTCGAGGAAATCGTGCGCCGCGGGATCGATCCCGGACTCGCTGAACTCACCGCCGGCAACGTCTTCCGGGCCCGCATCTATCCGATCCCCGCCCGCGGGACCAAGCGCGTCGCGCTCTCCTTCGAACAGGAACTCTCGGCCGACGCGCAAGGCTTCCGCTACCTGCTGCCGCTGGGCTGGCCTACCAAGGTCGGCAAATTCCACGCCCGTGCCGAAGTCTTTCGCCAGCAGAGTGTCCCCGTGGTCGAGCGCGGGGCGGGCGGCGAAGCGCTCACCTTCGAGCGCTGGCAGGACGGCTTCGTGGCCGAGCTGACCCGCACCGACTATGAGCCGGCGCGACCGCTCGCCTTCACGGTTCCGCAGATTCCGGGGGCTCCCAACTCCTTTGCGGTCCGCGAGCCGCGCGCGGCGGAGCGGGGCTACTTCACCCTCCGCGTGGAGCCCACCGTGCCCACCGATCTCCCGGCACTGCAGCCGCGCCGCGTGGCCCTCTTCTACGATGCTTCCGGCAGCGCGGCCCAGCGGGAGCGGGCACGCGAGCACGACGTGCTGCGCCGCTGGCTGCAGGCGCTGGGGAATGTGACGGTCGATCTCATCGCCTTCCGCAACGACGCCGACGCGCCGGTCAGCTTCGAGATCAAGGGCGGCGACAGCCGCGCGCTGCTGGCCGCGCTGGAGGCTCTGCCGCTGGATGGCGGGACCTCGCTCGGCGCCATCGATCTGGCGGCTGCGCCCGCAGCGGACTTCGTCGTGCTCGTCAGCGACGGCTTCTCGAACTTCGGCCCCGCCACGCCGCGCCTCGGTCGCGCGGTGCCGCTCTTCGCGCTCCACGCTGCTCAACAGGTGGACCGTGCGGTGCTGGACCGCCTGGCCCGGAGTCAGGGCGGGCGCAGCCTCGATCTGCTCACGCTTTCAACCGAGGACGCGCTGGCGGCGCTGCGCACGGCGCCCTTCGCCTTTCTGGGCGCCGAGGTGGTGTCCGGACGCGCGACGGAACTGACCCCGACGCTGCCGACACCGATCTCCCGCGGCTTCACGCTCGCCGGACGCTTCGATGGACCTTGCGAGGTCGAGCTGAGCTTCGGCCAGGCCGGTCGGGTGCTGTCGAAGCAGCGCGTGAAAATCGATCCTGCCGGAGCGCTGCCCACCGACGAAGGCGCGTTCGTCCGCCGCGTCTGGGCGCAGAAGCGCATCGCGGAGCTCGAACTCGACGCCAAGCGCGAGGAGGCCGCCATCGCCGAGCTCGGCAAGGCGCATGGTCTGGTTACGCGCTTCAACTCGCTCCTCGTGCTGGAGCGGCTGGAGGACTACGTCCGGCATCGCATCCCGCCCCCCGAACCCGAGTTGCAGGACCGCTACTTCACGCTGCTGGCCAACGAACCGAAGGTCGATCCGCAGCAGGTCGACGCCGCGCATCTCGATTCGCTGGTCGCCCAGTGGAAGCAATTCCAGGCGTGGCATGCGAAGGATCACCCGTGGCTCGAGGCCGTCCTCCAGCGGACCGCCGCGACCGAAGCCGGCATTCTCGCCCCGGACTCCACGCACGACCGGCAACTGGTCGAGGAAGCGCAGACCCTGCAACAGCGCGCGGGGAAGGCTCTCACGGCCCTGCGCGACAAGACGCCCGGCGCGGAGCGCGAGGCGATTCAAATCATGCTGGCGCTCGATGTCCTGCGGAAGAAGCGCGGCGCCGCAGTCGCAGCCAAGCCGACCGCCGCCGGAGCACGCAATGGGAGCGCCGCCGGCCCGGCCGACGCCCGGCTGTATGCCGCCGCTCCCCCGCCCCGGCCGGCCGCGAGCCTGGCGCTGCAACTCGACGCGCCCCGGCGGGAGCTGGCCACCGAGGCGCTCAAAGCGGACGGCGAACGGTCCCGTTCGGCCCCGGCGCAGGCGAAGCGAAAGGCCGAGGAGGCGTCCGCCGAACAGCCGTTGGCGACCTCGATCACCCTCAAGGCCTGGAATCCCGACACCCCCTATCTGGCCCGCCTGCGCAGCGCCTCCGATGCCTACAGCGCCTATTTGTCCGAGCGCTCGGCCAACGCCAGCAGTTCGGCCTTCTTCCTCGATTGCGCCGATTTCTTCCGCGACGAGAAGAAGGACGAGCGCCTCGCGCTCCGCATCCTCTCGAATCTGGCCGAACTGGAACTCGAAGCCGCGCCGCTGCTGCGCATTCTCGCCTACCGCCTGCAACAGCTCGGTCGTTACGAACTCGCCGTCCCGCTCTTCGAGCGCGTGCTCGAAATCCGCGGCGAGGAGCCGCAGAGCCGGCGCGATCTCGCGCTCTGTCTGGCGCGCCGGCCGCAGCCCGATCTGGAGCGAGCTGCGCGTCTCCTTTGGGAAGTGGCCGCACGGCGCTGGGACGGTCGCTTTCCGGAGATCGGGGTAATCGTCCTGCACGAGCTGAATGCGCTGCTCGACGCCGCGCCCGCCGCGCAGCGGCCTGATCCCACCAAGCTCGGCATCGATCCCCGCTGCCTGGGCGGCGTACCCGTCGGCCTGCGCGTCGTGCTCACGTGGGACGCGGACCTGACCGACATCGACCTCTGGGTGACCGATCCCGCCGGCGAGACCGTCAACTACAGCACCAATCGCGGCGCGACCGGCGGACACATCTCGCGCGACTTCACGCAAGGCTACGGCCCCGAGGTCTTCACCATCCGGCGTCCGCTGCCCGGCACCTACGTGGTGCGGGCCAACTACTACGGCAACCGCCAGCAGAAGCTCGCCGGCGCCACCACCGTCCAAGTCGAATTCCAGACTGCCTTCGGCCGACCCAACGGGAAGACGGAAGCAGTCACGCGCCGTCTCAAGGACAAGGCCGAAGTCGTCGAGGTCGGCAGCTTTACGGTCGGACCGCAATGACTCCCCGGGGCGCGGCCCGGCGCGGTGACACGCGCCGCGGTCCGGTGGCCGGCGGATTCGGTTAGAATGCAACATGGCCACCTCCTCCATCCGCTCGTTCGGCGCGCGCAGCGCGTCCTCTGCCCTCGCTCCGCTGACCATCGCCCGCCGCGAGCCGGGTCCGACCGATGTCGAGCTCGAAATCCTCTTCTGCGGCGTCTGCCATTCCGATCTTCACCAGGCGCGCAACGAATGGCACAACACGGTTTACCCCTGCGTGCCGGGTCACGAAATCGTCGGCCGCGTCAGCCGCGTCGGCGCACAGGTCGGAAAATTCAAGGCCGGCGACCACGCGGCCGTCGGCTGCATGGTCGATTCCTGCCGCAGCTGCGTGAACTGCCAGGCCGGACAGGAGCAATACTGTACGGCCTTTCCCACCTTTACCTACAACAGCCCCGACAAACACACCGGCGGGCACACGTTCGGCGGCTACTCGACCAGCGTGGTGGTCGACGAATCGTTCGTCCTGCGCGTGCCGGCGGGACTCGATCTGGCCGCCGCCGCCCCGCTGCTCTGCGCAGGCATCACGACCTACTCGCCGCTGCGCCATTGGAAAGTCGGCCCCGGGCAGAAAGTCGGCATCGTGGGCCTCGGCGGACTGGGCCACATGGGCGTGAAGTTCGCCCGCGCCTTCGGCGCTCACGTCGTGCTTTTCACCACCTCGCCCGGCAAGACGGCCGATGCTCTTCGCCTTGGAGCGCACGAGGTGGTCGTTTCGAAAAACGCGGACGAAATGAGGAAGCACGCGAGTTCCTTCGACTTCATCCTCGACTGCGTTTCGGCGGACCACGACATCAACGCCTACCTCAGCCTGCTCAAACTGGATGGCACGCTCACGTTGGTGGGAGCGCCCGAGCATCCGCTTCCCGTCGCGGCCTTCAATCTTCTCCTCCCGCGCCGCAACTTCGCGGGTTCGGCCATCGGCGGGATCGCCGAGACCCAGGAAATGCTCGACTTCTGCGCCGCGCACGGCGTGACCTCGGAAATCGAGATCATCTCGATGGAGCAGATCAACGAAGCCTGGGACCGCCTGCTCAAGCAGGATGTGAAGTACCGCTTCGTGATCGATCTGCAGTCGCTGCGCGGCAACTGACGCGGGTCGAAGGGCTGCGCCGGGCTTCTTGGCCTCAGAGAACTCAAGGAACTCCAAGAAGACAGACGGAGGGCGGGTTTCAGACCGAAACACCCCGCTTCATCCTTCATCCTTCTTCCTTCTTCTTCCTCACGCTCGCCAGCAGCACCCCCGTCCAGTTCGCCGCGAGGTCGCCCCAGTCGAAGGTCCGGCCCGGGATCCAAATCTGGGAGCACTCTTCCAGCGTGGTGCAGATCCCCACCACGAGGCTGCCCACCAGGAGCGCCAGACCGGCGAGGCGCACGCGCCGCCAGCGCAGGGCGATGTTCAAGAGGAGGGCGAGCAGGCCAATGAAGAAGGCGTGGAGGATCTTGTCGAAGTAAGGGATCTGGTGCACCCAACGCACGAGGAACCCGATGCGCCCGAGATCCGCGCCAACGATGACGGCCACGATGAAGGCGAGATAGAGCGAGAACGGCAGCCAACGACGCATTCGGCGAAGGTAGCACGCTCGACCCACGGGCGGGCTGTGGCTTTACGGATCGCCGCCGCCGCGCTGATCCAACGACCTGCTCTGGCTGGCGCAACGAGCCGCAAGTTGAGAGTGTAAACTCCAGATCCTCTTTCTTCGCGGCTTCGCGGCTTCGCGGCTTCGCGCGAGAGATCGGCATTCGCGTGCTCGAGGCGCGGCACGCGATCCCCCCGAAAACGAATCGGGCGCCCATCGCTGGGCGCCCGATCGTTCAGTTACCTATCTAGTTCCAAATGCCGTGCCGAATCAGGGGCAGGTGCCGGTGCCGGAGGTGCAGGTCGGGAGCGTCGCGGTGAGCTTCGTGCCCGAGCTGATCGAACCGGTGTTGAACGAGAACTGCCGGAAGTTCGTGCCCGTGGACGCGCTCTGCACACCGATGGTGGCCGAGGCGCCATTGGCCGTCGCCGAGTTCTGATACACCAGGTCGAAGGTCGACTGGCCCTCGCGGAACTGGACGGCGAAGTTCACCGCATTGCTGCCGGTGTAGGTGACGCCGCGCCAGATGACGCTGAAGGTGCGATTCGGTGCCGTGCCGGAGAGGAGCGTGTAGATGCCGTTCGTCGCAGTGGTCGAAGGCAGGTTCAGGTCATCCCAGTAGGCGAAGATCGTCGGGGTGGAGGCCGGGAACGAGCCCGTGCCGGTGCTCGGCGTGCCGACCGGCAGAGCCGCGTTCGTGTAGGCCGTGGAGCTGGCCGTGGCGACCGCGAGCGTGCCGTTGGTGGTGGCGCGGAGGCTGGAGCCGCCGCTCACCGCGGTGCCGTAGACGGTGAAGTTGAAGCCGGTCGGGACCGTGATCGCGACCGAGGCGTCGTCCGCCTGGCTGCCGGCGACGAGCGTGCCGCCGGTCGGAACCGTGGCGCCCGTGCTGGACGTGAAGGTGTAGTTTCCGCCCGCGCCGCCGGAGCCGACGGGGAGGCTGAAGTTCGACACGACCGGCGAGCCGCCGCCGCTGTAGTTGACCGTCAGGGTGAAGCTGGCCGTCGTGCCGCAGGCCACCGCCGAGGAGGTGGAGATGCGATACGCCGTGCTGTTGTTCACCGCCGCGCCGCCGGCCGTGAGGTCAGCGTAGGACGAGGTGCCCGTGGCGATGGTCACGCCCGCGGTCGAGGTGGTCAGGGTGGCGGAAACCGCCGTGGCATTGGCCGAGCCGCTGTTGGACAGCGGGATGTTCATCGTGTTGCAGTCGTTCGGGCGCAGCGTGGCGTTGCCGGTCAGGACGGGCGTGCCGACCACGACGTTCGGGGTGCCAGCGCTCGGGGCGCCGTTGTAGACCACCAGGGCGAAATCCTGGTTGTTGCCCGCCACGGTGGCGTCGGCCTGGCCGGCGATGTTGGTCGCCGTGACCGTGACCGTGAACGCGCCGGAGGTGCCGGCCGGGAGGAACACGCTTTCCACGTTGTTGCGCACGTCGGCGACGCCGCCGGTGGCCGAGAGACCGCCGGTAGCCGCGAAGTTGTTGCCGCGGTAGGTGTTGCCTCCCACCGTGACCGTCAGGTCGAGGTTGTTGACGTAGGCATTGCCCGTGGTGGGACCAGCGACGTCCGTCCAGGCCAGCGTGACGCGGAAGGGCTTCGTGGTGTTCGAGATGGTGCCGCTGAACGTGCGGGTCTGGCCGGAGGCCGTGAAGCGATCGGCCGTGGCCTGATCGCGGATGATGCGCTGCACGCCGTCGAAGGCCATGCCGAGATTGCCGTGACCCATGCCCTGGTTGTTGGAGGGCAGTTTGTCATTGGCGCTCAGGCCGGTCATGTAGCGGGCCGTGTTCATCATGTGCGCCTTGACCAGCGCCGGGCTCGGAGCGAGCGCGCCGGCCGGGGTGCGATTGGCCCCCAGGTAGGACGGATTGTTGATGAACTGCTGGTACACGAGGGCCGCGCCGCCCGCGATGGCCGGGGTCGAGTGGCTGGTGCCCGAGGAGGTGCTCCACCACTTCTGCGCCTGATTGTAGGGCGCCGCGCCGGAGTTCTGGGTCGGGAAGAAGTCCGCCAGCTGGCCGGTGGCGGCCGTGTTGCCGGTCAGACCGCAGACGCCGTCCGCGCGATAGGTGGAGGCCGCCGTGCCGTTGCCCGAGGAGGTCGAGGTCACGAAGGTCATGCCGGAGACGTGCGTGCCGCCCGCCATGATGTCGGGCTTCACGCGGCTGTCCGTGCACGGACCACGCGACGAGAAGGGCACCACATCGTTGTGCGAGTTGGCGCCGCTGTCGGTGATGGCACACGCATCGGTGCCGGCCGCGTCGAGGCCGCCCGCCGCGGTGGCGTGGCTGCGCACGTTCTCGGCCGCGCCGACGGTGATCACGTTCTTGCCGGTGCCGGGCGAGCCGACGGTGGAAGCCCCCGAACCGTCGTTGCCGGCGGCGAAGACGATCACCATCTGCTGGTTGCCGGTCGTGCCGGTCTGGGCGTCACGGACGAGGCGGTCGTAGGCCTGCGAATCGCTGTTGTAGGCGCCGCTGACCGGAGCGCCCCAGCTGTTGGAGGAGATGCGGGCGCCGGCGTTGTAGGCGTTCGTCATCAGCGTGCCGTACACCGGATTGGTGTAGTTCGGGTCGAAGATGGTCGAATTGCCCATCTTCACGAACGGGGCGATACCGAGGCCGTAGCGGAAGCCCTGGGCGTCCGCGTGCGGGAAGCTGGTCGTGGTGGTCGTGACGCCATTGACCGTCACCGAGGTATTCGGGACGAAGCCGCCGATGATGGAAGCATTCAGCTGACCGTGGCCGCTGCGGCCCTGGCCGGCGTCGGTGCCCGACGTGCCCGCGGTGGTGCGATACACGAAGCGCGAAGTGCTGCTCTTGTCGCCGTTGCGGTAGAGGACGAAGTGGTTCGGCGTCGCGGTGCCGTTGTCGACGCCGTCGTCGGTCACATCGACCACGAAATTGGAGGCGTCGAACTGGGCCTGGGTGAAGCCCCAGGTAGCGAGCTGGGTGAGGTAGTTGCCCGTGGCCACGCCGTTGCCGCTGATGTTGCCGGCGAGGATCATCGCCTGGGCCTCATCCATCTTGCGCGGGGTGATCCAACGGTGCACCGAGACCACGTCCGGACGGGAGGAAACCACGTCGAGGGCCTTCGGGTTGATCTGGATGACGAAGTTCACGTAGCCCGGCGAGGACCACGGCTCGCGCAGCATGTAGGCGCCGGCCGCACGGAGAGCCTCGAAGGTGGCGTCGTTGGCGGCCTTGTCCTCGACCAGCTGGATTTCCAGCATGGCGGCGATTTCGCGGCCCATCTTCTCGTCGGCCAGCACGCTCGGAGCCAGCTTCCACTCGTTCTGGAACGATCCCTCCCACTGGATCGCCGAGCGGACCGCATTGGTCGAAACGCGGCTCTGCATCTTCTGCAGGGCCTCCGAGTTGCCCCACACCAGATAGGCATTGCTCGGGATGTAAGTGACGATGCGCAGGCCGTCCGCCTTGAGGGCGTCGACCCATTCCTGCTTGATGGGGCCCGAGAACTGCACCAGGTGCAGACGGTTGCCCTTGAAGGCGGCCAGCGGCTTGCGCAGGGCCTTCGCTTCCGGCTTGGTGGTGTCGATCGCACCCGCGTTCAGCAGGATCTGATCGGCCTCGGCGATGATCTCACCGGCGCCGGCGCTGACGAGGGCCTCGGCCGTGGCGTCGTCCACGTCCACGACGCGGAACTTGCCGTAGTCGATGCCTTTCTCGAAGGCGCCCGCCCGGGCGATCGGAGCCTCGGCGTTGACCCGAACCTTCGCGGCCGGCAGAGCGCCGACCATGAGGGTCGATAGGGCCGGGAAGAGAAGCCACCTGGTGGGGATGGCACGATGCTTAGCAGAATAAGACATGCAGTGTGTTGAGCAGTTGTTTTGAGGGGGGTGGGGAGGAAAGGGCGCGATGCTCTACAGACCCGCCGATCTTGCAATCCTAATCGTTCGAATCGAAATGTAGGACGCCGCCCTAGGGCATTCTAGAATCTCCCGTACAGAGTAAATCCGCAGGGTTTTCTAAATTCGGCCTCCTACCGAAAGGGCGGATTTTATTCCAGTAATTATGGTCTAAGCGCCCACGTACGCTCGGTCGAGCCTTCGAAATCTAGATACAGCCAACAATTCTAGAAATTTCGAATAAAAGAGCCGAACGATTTTCCCCAATGGCCATCGAAACGATCGCAATTCCGAAGATCCTTCCGTGTTTTGGAAGGGGAAATACGCGCCAACCCCTGCATTCATGCGGCTCGGCACGCGAATCGCGTTCGGAGTTTTGTCCCCAGAACATGCGACAAACGCTCCACCGCGCCGAACGCCGTTTGTCCCCTACCCTGCGCCAATTCGGGCGAGCACGGCTCATTTTTCTGCCGCCGAATTCGCCCCGAGGCGGAAAAATCTTCGGCTCGAGGCCTCAACGACCGGGAAAGCTCGCCGCGATCGAGCGAGCCAGTTGCGCCAGCAACCGGCTTTGCGCAGCGACGATCGCCTCGTAGCCATCGCCTCGTACAGGCTCGCTGAAATCGCCGACCTTGCGCACCACCGTGCGCCGGCTGGTGCGGTCTTCGATTTGCCACACGCACTGCAGGATCGCATCGCCGCCCGACACCGCGTGGAACTGGCGGATGTCGACGCGCACCTGATAGCGCATCGGCGTGCCCGGATCCCACGGATACAGCTGGAGATTCCCCGTGCCGAGCAGACGGGCCAGATTCGTGCCGATGACCCTCGTGGTGCCGGCGCGCAGATTGCCCGCCCAGCGGTGCTCGTAGGGGATCTCGAAACGATTGTCCTGGCTTTGGAAGACGAGTTCGCCGCGGTCGATGTAATCCGGGATCGAAACCGGCCCCACCCCGATGGCCAAGCCGCTCGCATTCGCCGGCAGCGCGCCCTCCGCGCTGAGGCGGTAGTATTTCTCCCCGGAACTGCAGGCGCCGAGGGCAAGCGCGCCAAGCAGCGCGAGGACAGGAAGACGGAGCGAGAGCATGGCGTCGAGGCGTGGAAGAGGCTCAGGGCTTGCCGACCGGCGGCTTCACCTTGCCCTTCGGGTTGCCGAAGAGCAGCGAATTCGGCTGGCGCTCGATCGTCGAGCTGAGGGAATCGATCGAACGTAGCGCGCTGCGCAGGTCGGTGATCATGTTGAGAAGGTCGCGGTACATGTCGGAGTTCTCGTTGAAGCCGCGCAGCGTCTTTTCCAGTGCGGCAAGCGACTTCCGCAGATCGTTCGGCAGCGCCTGCGTTTCCTTCGATTCCATGACCTTGCCCAGTCCGGCGGCGGCCTTCTTGATCTCGGCCAGCGCCTGCGTGGCGTTGTCGACCGTGTCCTCGATCTTGAGTCCCTGCACCTTGTCGAGCAGCGCGGTGAACTTGTCCTGCAGGCGCGTGAGGCCGGACGAGATGGTCGGCAGCGTGGAGTAGCCGCCGACTTCCACGATTTCCGCCGGCGGCGAGCCGGGCTGCACGTCGAGATCGACAAAGAGCGCGCCCGTCAGCAGGCTCCCCGTGCGTAACGTCGCCCGCAGGCCGTCCTTCACGCTCTGCGCCATGGCGGCGCCGGCGGCGTTGATGTCGTTGGCGGGCATGTTCGAGAACAGGGCTGGATCAATGGCAATGATGACCGGCACGCGACGCTCGGGATCGTTCGGCAGGTACTCGAAAGAAATGCCCGTCACTGTGCCCACGCGGATGCCGCGGAACTCGACCGGCGCATCCGGACTGAGCCCGCGCACGCTGTCTTTAAAGAGCAGCATGTAGGTCAGGCGCGCTTCGAAGCTCGGCAGCTGGAATTCCTCCTGGCTGTCGTACAACTGGAAGACCGCGCCATCGGCCGCCGGCTCGGTGATGGCACCGCCGTGGCCGATTTCGAAAGCCACGCCGCCGGCCAGGATCGACTCGAGCGTCCCGGTGCGGACGCGAATGCCGTTCGCACCCATCTCGACGTCGACGCCGCTGACGTTCCAAAAGCGTGCCCGCTTCGAGACCAACTTACCGAAATCGCCCTCGATGAAGGCGGGGTATTCCACGCGGCCATTCTGCCGGTTGAAGATCTGCGTCTCCACGCGGCCGACGCGGATGCCCTTGTACATGATCGGCGAGCCCGGTCCGATCGAGCCGGCCTTGGACGCCACCAGCGTCACGTGCAGGCCCGGTACGCCCTGCGGCGTCACGGGCGGATTCTCCAGGCCGACGAACGAATCCTCCGCCGTTTCCGAGCGGCCGGGATCGAGTTCGATGAAGGTGCCGGAGACCAGCGTCCCCAGGCCGGAGATGCCGGAGCCGCCGAAGCGCGGCCGCACCACCCAAAATCGTGTATCGGCCCGCAGCAGCCCGGCCGCGGAGCGGTCGATGCGCACCTTCGTCACCACGCCTTTGAGATCGGCCGCGAGGCGCACGCCCTCGACGAGTCCGATGCGCACGCTGCGACATTGCACTCCCGTCTTGCCGGCCTCGATACCCTCGGCCGTCTCGAAGCGGATCTCCACCAGCGGTCCCTTGCCCGAGTAGTGCTGCCAGACGAGCCACAGCCCGACGAGCGCGGCCACGATTGGGATGAACCAGACGATCGAGATTCCACGCGGATGATGCGCCTTGTGCAGCACCGGCGCCACCGGCACAGCGGCGGACTTCGGCGGCTCAGGAGCCGGGCTGGAAGCGGGATCGGGCGAGACGTCACTCATGGTGTTGCGGTGCGTCTTGCGCGGCATCCCACAGCAATCGCGGATCGAAGGACATGGCAGCCAGCATGGTCGTGATGACCACGCCGGCGAAGGCGAGGGCGGCGGGACCGGGCTGGATCGACATGAGGGAGCCGAGTTGCACCACCGCGACCAGAATTGCCACCACAAAAACGTCCACCATCGACCACCGGCCGACGAGTTCGGTCATGCGATAGATGCGGGTCATCGCGCGCGGTCGCCGACAACGCCTGGCCGCCAGGCAGAGCGTGACGATGGCGAGGAGCTTGAGAATCGGGATGAGCACGCTGGCGGTGAAGACGACGATCGCGATCGGATAGGCCTTGTGCTCCCAGAAAAGGACCACGCCGCTGAGGATCGTGTTTTCCTCGGCCCCGCCGAGACGGTCGGCGCGCATCACGGGGTACACGTTGGCCGGAATGTAGAGAATCGCCGCCGCCACAGTCAGCGCCCAGGTCCGCTGCAGGCTGTCCGGCTTGCGCAGATGCAACTTGGCGTCGCACCGGCCGCAGCGCTGCTGCGTGACCGGCTGCACCTTGCCGCACGAATGGCAGCTGGCCAGCCCGCGCGCGGCGGCGGTGCGCGGATGGAAATCTCCCGGGGGGGCCTCCGTGCTCATCCGCGCGCCTCCTCCAGCTGGTTCCAGAGCTCGTGTTTGTCGATCGAAGCCACGGCCGCGATCAGGCAGACGATCAGGCAGGCGAAGGCCCAGAACGAGATGCCGAGAGTGACGGTGGCGATGTCCCCGAGCTTGAGCAGGCTGACCAGCACCCCGAGCAGGAAGACTTCGATCATGTTCCAGGTGTCGGTGCCGAAGACCGCGCGACACACCCCGATCGCCCCCGGCAGGCGGCGTCCGAATTGCAGCGGGAGCATCAGGTAGAGCATGCCCACGATCATGAGGCTGGGCGCGCCGAGGATGAAGATCGCCACCGCCGCCGCCAGCCCGGGGCTGCCGTGCTGGTTGAGGGCGGAGACGCTTTCCGCGAGCACGATGCGGCTGATCTGTCCGCCCGCCTTCAACTCGATGAAGGGGAAGATGTTCGCGACCACGAAGAACGACGCCGCGCTCAGGCTGAAGGCGGCCGCGCGTCGGATGCCGTGCGGTCGATGCGTGCTCAGCTTCGCGGCGCAGTGCGGGCACACGATGCTGTCGCCTTCGTGCAACTGCGGCGCGCGAAAGAGCGCGTCGCAGTCGTGGCACGCCACCAGATGGGCGTGGTCCGGTTCGGCGGGAGCGACAGAAGACACAGCCGCGGAGTCTCGCCCACGGAGGCGGCCGCAGGCAAGTGGCCCGCTTCGGCTGCCGTGCGCTCGGCTCCGTAGCGCCGCGCGTGCAACACCCGTTGCCGATTCCCTTCTTCCTTCCACCTTCCTCCTTCATCCTTCCTGCCTGTGCCCGCGCCCTTTCGCCCTCGCCGTTTCCTGCCCGCCCAAATCGACCTGACCAGCACGGACGCGCTGGCGCCCGTCTTCGACCAACTCACCCAGCGGCTCGCAGCTGCGCCGCACGCCGAGGCGCTCGAAGCCTGGCTGGAAGAGTACGGCGAGGTCGGCGCGGCCATCTCGGAAGTCTTCGCGCAGACCTACATCGCGATGACCTGTCAGACCGATGACGCCGCGCGCGAGGCGGCCTACCTGCATTTGGTCGAAAACGTCGAGCCGTGGCTGAAACCGCGGCAGTTCGAGCTGCAAAAGGCGCTCGTGGCGCATCCCGGCTTCGACGCGCTGCCCTCCTACTACGACGTCTGGCGCCGCAGTGTGCGCAATCACGTGGCCCTCTATCGCGAGGCCAACGTCGCGCGCGAGGTCGAGGAATCCAAGCTCTGCACGCAGTACAACAAATTGATCGGCGCGATGACCGTCGAGTTCGACGGCCAGGAGCAGACGCTGGCGCAGATGGGTCGCGTGCTGCTGGAGAATGACCGCGCCCGTCGGCAGCAGGCCTGGGAGCTGGTGGCGAACCGGCGCCTGCAGGACGCCGAGGCGCTGGAGGAGATCTTCGATCAGTTGCTCCGCCTGCGCGAGGAGATCGCCCGCGAGGCCGGATTCGCCAACCACCGGGACTACCAGTTCGCGGCCAAGGAGCGGTTCGATTACACGCCCGAGGATTGCCTGCGCTTCCACGACGCCATCGAGCAGGCCTGCGTGCCATTTCTGCGCGAGCTGCATCGGCAACGCGCGGCGGCGCTCGGCGTCGACACGCTGCGGCCGTGGGATCTCTCGGTCGATCCGCACGGGTTCCCGCCGCTCAAGCCCTTCGACGGCGCGGCGGACCTCGTGCAGAAATCGCAGGCCATCTTCGCGCAGCTCGATCCGCGCTTGGCCGCCTCGTTCGCGCTCCTGAGCGAGCACGGCCTGCTCGATCTCGAAAGCCGCAAGGGCAAGGCGCCCGGCGGATATCAGGAAACGCTGCGCGAGGCGCGTCTGCCCTTCATCTTCATGAATGCGGTCGGCGTACACTCCGACGTCACGACCCTGCTGCACGAGGCCGGCCACGCCTTCCACTCGGTGGCCGCCCGCGAGCAGAAGTTGGGCGAATACCGCGACTCTCCGCTCGAGTTCGCCGAGGTCGCCTCGATGAGCATGGAGCTCATTGCCGCCCCGCAGCTGGAGAAATTCTACACCGCCGAGGAAGCCGACCGCGCCCGCCGCGAACACCTGGAAAAGATCGCCGCCTTCTTCCCGTGGATGGCCATCGTCGATGCCTTCCAGCATTGGATCTACACCCACCCCGGACACACCCGCGCCGAGCGCCGCGCCTGCTGGGAGGGGCTGATGGAGCGCTTCGGCGGTCTGGAGAGCTTTGCCGGCTACGAGGCAGCGAAAGCCTGTCTCTGGCACCGGCAGCTGCACATCTTCCTGCTCCCGTTCTACTACATCGAGTACGGCATCGCCCAGCTCGGCGCGCTGCAGATGTGGGGCCAGGCGCGGCGCGACACCGGCCGGGCGATCGACGCCTACCTGCACGCGCTCGCGCTCGGCGGCTCGCGTCCGCTGCCCGAACTGTTCGAGGCCGCGGGGCTGAAGTTCGATTTCACCGCGGGCACGCTGGTGCCACTGATGGCGGAGGTGCGCGAGGCGATCGGGCGGGCGCCTTGAGACTTGGCGCGTCTGAGCCGCTGATCGAGACTCCGACGTCCCGGGCCGCCCACCTCTCACCTCTCACCTCTCACCTCTCACCTCTCACCTCTCACCTCTCACCTCTCACCTCTCACCTCTCACCTCTCACCTCTCACTTCTTCCGCTTTCGCGCCTCGCTCGCGCTGACCACGTTTTGATACGCGGCCTGGAGCGCCCGGGTCGTGATCTCCGGATTCGCCATTTCCAGCACCACGCGGGTCGCTCCGGCCCGGCCCCAGGCACCGGGCACGGGCGCGAAGATGTGCGGAGCCTCGTTGATGAAGTCCTCCTGCTGGCTGGGACTCAGCTGCACCATGCCCCAGTCGTCCTCATCGGGCGCGAGGCTGGCGAAGATCCTGCCACCGATGCGGAAGTCCGCATGATCCATGTGACTGCCCTCCTCCGCCTGGTCGAGCGCGAGAGCGAGTTTCCGAAATTGCCGTCCTTTCACGCTCCCATCTTCGACCGACTACCGAAGAACTCAACGGCCAGCATCAAAGCCCGCTGCGCGACCTCGTGCGCGCCAATTTCCGAAGTGTCGACGCTGACGTGCGCCGCGGCCTGATAGAGCGGTTCGCGGCGCTCCAGCGTCGCGCGCAGGGCCGCGCGTGGATCGGCTACCTGCAGCAGCGGCCGGTTCGTATCCGTGCAAACGCGCCGCCACAGCGCCTCGACCGTGGCCTGCAGCCAAATCACGCAGCCCATTTCGCGCAACGTGGGCAGATTCGCGGCGGTCTCCACGATCCCTCCGCCGGTCGCCACCACCAAACGCGACCAGCCATGCAGTTCGAGCAGCGCAGCCCGCTCCAGCGTGCGAAAGGCCGCCTCGCCCGATTCGGCAAAGATGTCGGGAATGCGCCGACCGGCCCGCTGCACGACCAGCCGGTCGGTGTCGGCGAAGCGGTGCCTCGTCGCAGCCGCAAGGGCCCGTCCGACCGCGGATTTCCCCGCGCCCATCGGGCCGATGAGAATGATGCTGCCCGCAACTTCCGTGGCGGGCAGTGGAACGGCGGTCACGCCGTTACTTTAGGCCAATCGGACGACGTTGCGAGCCTTGGCACCTTTTTCGTCGGTGTAGAGCTCGTATTCGACCGGCTCGCCTTCCTGCAATGTGCGGAATCCATCGGTTTGGATCACCGAGTAATGCACGAAAATGTCGCCATTGAACTCAGGAGCCGTGATGAAGCCGAATCCTTTCTTCTCGTTGAACCATTTGACGGTGCCTCTGCACTTCGTGGCGGAGTCCATAGTGGAAGATGATGTCTGGGGTGGTGGAGTGGTGGACCCGATTAACAATCAAAACGATTCCCATCTGTCGAGAATCGTTTTCATTAATCGTTCACCATCCCCGCCCGACGCACCCCTTCCAGTGTGCCGAAGCTCCCGTCGGAGCGATCCTCAAAGGCTCACTCGGAACTCGTCCTTGGCACTCACCGAGAGCACGAAGGCCGCCATCAGGTCGATCACCCGCTGCACGTCGCGCAGGTCCGCCATCTCGACCACGCTGTGCATGTAACGCAGCGGCAGCGAGATCAGTCCGCAGGGGATGCCCTCGCGCACATTGAAGATCGTATCCGTGTCGGTGCCGCTGTAGCGCGAGCTGCTCTCGTGCTGGATCGGAATGCCGGCCTTCTCCGCGCAGGCGATGAGCCGCTCGTTCACGTGTGGATGATTGCTCGTGCCGTGCGTGATGCTCGGTCCGCCGCCCAGCGTGACCTCGCCGTGCACGGAATGGTCGATGCCGGGCGTGTCGGTGGCGTGCGTGACGTCGAGCACCAGGCAGACGTCCGGCATGAGCCGATACGCCGCCATGCGCGCGCCGTGGCCGCCGATTTCCTCCTGCACGGAATTGACCGCGATGACCGTGGCATCCGGCCGCTGCTTGGCGCGATGCAGCTTCGCCAGCACCTGCGTGAGGATGAATCCGCCCAGGCGGTTATCGAGCGCGCGGCCCACCAACCGATGTTCCGTCAGCATCTCGGCCGCGTCGGAGTACACGGCCGGATGGCCCACCCGCAGCCCGAGGGCGGCCACGTCGGCGGCGTTGGCGGCGCCGACGTCGACGTACAGCTCGTGGATCTTCGGCGCGCGCTCGTCGGCCAGCGAATCCTTCCGCAGATGGATGGCCGTGTTGCCGATTACGCCGCGCACCACGCCCTTGTCGCCAAGGAGGTCGATGCGCCGTCCGCGCGCCGTGGCCGTGTCCGAGCCGCCCACGCGGTCGATGCGCAGCCAGCCTTCTTTCGTCACCTGCTTGACGATGAAGCCGATTTCGTCGGCATGCGCCTCGATCATCACCCGGCGCGGCTGCTTGCCGCGCCCGTCGAGCGTGGCCCAGGCGGTGCCGTAGGCGTCGCTCTCGACGCGATCGGAAACGGTGCGCGCGTATTTCGCCCAGCAGCGCTGGCCGCCCGCCTCCCAGCCGGTCGGCGAGGGCGTGCGCAGGAGTTCGAAGAGAAATTCTTTGGCTTTGGCGTCCATAGGGAGATCGGGGGAAACCCCGACCAACGCGGAACGGCGGACGGATTGCAAGCTGCACTCGCGCGCCGACCAAGTCCGGATTGCCAATTGCACCCCCACCCGCTGAGATGCGGCCTTCGGCATGAAGCGCACTGTCTGGATCGATCTCGCCAAGGGCCTCGCCATCCTCTGGGTGGTCTATTTCCATTTCTTCACCACCTACGACGAGCACGCCCCCTCCCCGACCTCCGGCAAGCTCTGGGCCGAGGTCGCAGGCGCGCACGGCTGGGACACGCCCGGCAGCACGCTTTGGACGATCGCACGCGGTATCGGCTACGCCTTCTCGATGAGCGGGTTCCATCCGGTGGGCCTCTTCATTCTCCTGAGCGGCTGGTCGCTCGCCGCCACCACCTGGCGCAAGGCCGACAAGGCGCCCGTCGATTGGCGCGAGTGGTATTGGGCGCGCTTCATCCGTCTGTATCCGATGTATTGGGTCGCGCACCTCGCCCTGCTCCTCACGCCCTTCACCTGGCTGGAGCCGATCGACTGGCGTTTCCTCGTCAGCGCCACCGGCCTGCGCATGTACGACATCAAGAGCAACTTCATGTACGGCAACGCCGCCTGGTGGTACTTCGCGCTGCTCATCCAGCTCGTCGCCGCCTTCCCGCTCTTCTTCTGGCTCATCCGCCGCCTCGGGCCCTGGCGGTTCCTCGCGGTCGGGCTGCTCATCGGCTTCGGCACGCGCTACTACCAGCTCATCCTTTCGCCCACCGTCGGCGAATGGACCCTCGGCGGCTTCGCCCTCTCGCGCCTGCCGGAGTTCGCCCTCGGGATGACGCTCGGGGTACTGCATTTGCAGCATCGCGAGTCGGTCGAGCGGTGGCTGCTGGGCGCTCCGGGATTCTTCGGCGGCCTGCTGCTCTACGGCTTTGCCTTCGTCTTCTACCAGGGCGCCGGCCCCTACATCGGAGCCGATCTCTACACCGGCACCTGCTGCTTCCTGGTCGTGGTCGGGCTCTGCGGCTGGTTGGAAAAATCCCCTTTCATCGCCAAATGGCTCGGACTGGTCGGCGCGTATTCGTATGGCATCTACCTCATCCACCAGCCGTTCGTGATTTGGATCGGCAAAGACATCCGCTGGATGTCGGTCTGGCAGTTCGCCCTCGTCGTCTTCGTCGTCCTGCTCGTCCTGAGCGCCGCCGGCATCTTCCTCGAGAAACGCATCAACCAACTCGTCGACTGGCTGCAGGGCGGCGACAAAAAGAAGGCGGCTGCTTAGGTGACGATGCACCCGCGGATCCACGCAGCCGCTGCGCCTCCGCCCGAGTCGCCTTGGCGGCTTTACCTGCCTTGGACCCGCCTTGGGCTCGGCACACCCTGGTTCACGCTCACCGTGCTGGCCACCGCGCTGACCTTGGGCCTCGCCCAATGGCGCTGGCCCGACGAGGTGGAAGCCCGCTGGTTCGTCACCGCCGGCGAGGCGGTCGGCCGAGGGACCTATCACGGCTTGCTGACGGCCAATCTCCTGCATCTCGGTTTCGCGCACCTCGTCCTCAATCTTTACCCCTGCTGGCTCTGCGGTCGGGTGCTCGAGCCCACCTTGGGTCGCTGGAATTTCCTAGCGCTGACCGTCGTCGCCGGCTTGGCCAGCAGCGTGGCTGAACTCGCCTGGTCCGGGGCGCAGGCAGTGGGCCTCTCCGGCATCCTTTACGCTTGGTTCGGTGCCGCCTGGGCCAGCCGTTCGCACCATGAGCGCTGTCGAGAATTGCTGCCCGACGCGCTAGTCGTTTTCGTCCTGCTCGGCCTGGTCGTTGGCTGTCTGGTCGCCCCGGCACCTGACGCCCGCGTGGCTCACGCCGCCCATTTCGCCGGCCTGCTCTGCGGAATCTGTTCCGCCCTCCCCCGCCTCTACGCTGCCCGCTTCGCGCCCGCCGCCCTTGCGATCATGGCGCTTGGCGCCTGCGCGGTCCTTCGACTCCTCTCGCTGGATCCCACCTGGCTCAAAGCCCGCGCCCGCGAGGAGTTCGCCTTCGACGAACCCGAGACCGCCCGCGCCCTCTGCGAGAAGGCGCTCACCCTTCGCCCGGAAGATCGCGAATCGCTCCGCCTGCTCGCGAGAATCCATCGCGAACTCGGAGACGAAGTGCGCCGACGCGCCTGCCTCGCGCGTCTTCGACGAGCCGGCGGCTAGGCACTCCGATCCTGCGCCCCGCCCTCGGAGCTCTGCTGGCCATCCGCGTCACCCCGTCACCCCGTCACCCCGTCACCCCGTCCCCCCGTCACCCCGTCACCCCGTCACCTTGTCACCCCGTCACCCCGTCACCC
>JAFEGM010000006.1:224488-281936 GCA_018240025.1 Verrucomicrobiota bacterium | reverse complement strand
GCGGCGAGGTTCTCGCGCGCGACGGCCGCGTGTTTCGGGTCGATCTCGAGGGTGACGAGTCGCCCACCTTCGGGCAACGCCCGCGCGAGCCAAATCGTGCTGTATCCCGCGAGCGTCCCGATCTCGAGGATGCGCCTCGCCGCCACCATCTGGGCCATCAAGAACAGCAGCTTGCCTTGGTTGGGCGCGACCGCGATGGGCGGCAGGCCGGCGGCGTCGCTGCGCGCGAGCGCAGCATCGAGGATCGGGTCGGGCGTGTGGAGCACGCCCACGAGATGTTCGTCGACTTCGGCGTGCGAAGACATGGGGCGCCACGTTACTGCAGCTTTTCGACGTACGCCCGCATCGCCGCGAGCGCGCGGTCCCTGTCGTCAGGATGCAGGCGGGACCAGAATTCCTCACGGCTGGCGGTCAGTTCTCCCGATCTGAAGCCGAGCATTTCCTTCCAGCGATCCGAGTAATAGACGCGCCGAGAAGTGAGGTCCCAGTCCCAGATGCCGTCGTGACTGGCCTGCAGGACCAGACGGAAGCGCTCCTCGCTGGCCCGCAGCTCGCCCTCGGTGCGGCGGCGCTCGGTGATGTCGAGCATCACCCCGTTGAAGAGCAGGTCGCCCGGCGAATAACGGACCGGTTTGGCCGCGCACTGCAACCAGCGGACACGCCCGTCCGGACAGACGAGGCGGCCCTCGAACGACCACGGTCCGGGATTGGTGCGCACCGCGGCGAGCGCCTGGCGCCACTGCTCGCGGTCGCTGCTGTGGATGCGGTCGACCAGCGTGTGCGCCTCCTCGGCCGGGATGGCGAACAGCTCCTGCAGTCGCGGGCTCATGTAGGTGAAGCCGGAATGACCGCCCTCGCGCTCGTGCCATTGGAAGACCACGCCCGGCGTGTTGAGCGCCATGTCGCGGAACTTCGCCTCGCTCGCGCGCAGCGCGTCCTCCGCGCGGCGTCGTTCGGTCACGTCGCGCACGACGCCCTCGATCCGCGGGACCTGGCTTTCCTCGTCGTGCACGAGGCGGGTGCGCAGCTGCACCCAGACGATCTCGCCATTGGGCCGCACCACCCGCGCCGTGGCCTCGGCGCGATTCTGCTCCAGCAACATCTTCAGCGCCCGCCGCAGCTGTGGCTCGTCGTCCTCGTGAAAGACCTCTTTCCAAAGGTCGGGCGCCGCCAGGAAGGCGGAGGCATGGCGGCCGGTCAGCTTCTGGGCGCCGTGATTCAGGTAGACCAAACGCTGTTCGGCGACCGAGGCCACGAAGACTCCGTCATCGATGGCGTCGAGAATGGCCGCGGGAATGGTATCGTCCTGCAGCGGTTGCCCGCGTGGAGCGGGCGCCGAGGTGGGTGGTGGGGCAACCGGTTCCGCCGTGGTCGCCGGGGCGGTGATGGGGGCAACCGCAGTCAACCCGGCAGGCGACGCTGGTGCGGCCACAATCTCCGCAGGCGAGGTGACCTCCGGCGCCGTGACGTCCGCCGCGAGTGATGGAACAACCACAGACGTCGGAGAAACCTCCGGCGAGGCTTCCGGCAGCTCGGCGGACGCGACCGGCACCGGCTCAGGCTCTGCGGACGCGACCTCGGGTGCGACCGCCCCTGGCTCGGGTGCGACCGCCGCTGGCTCGGGTGCGACCGCCGCTGGCTGCTCGGACGGAACCGCCGCTGGCTCCGGCTCGATCACTTTTGGCTCGAATGCGACCAGTACTGGGGCGGGCTCGACCGCCGCCGGGGCGGGCGCAACCTCCGCTGGCTCCGGCGCGACCGCAGCAGTCGTCGGCTCGACCGACCTTGCAGCAGGCTCGGGGGGAGTCGCCGTCGGCTCGGCTGCGACCACGACCTCCTTCGTCTCGCCGTCGGCGGGCTCGACCGAGGCAGGTTTGATCTCGGCGGTCGGAAAGGGCTCGGAGGCAAACGACGCCGGCGCGGTCTCCGCTTCGTCGACGCGGGGCGAAGGAGGAACAGAACTGGCCGGGGGCGCAGGCGGCTCCGGCTCGAGCACGGTCGGCGCCGCCGCCGGCGCAGGCTCGTGCAGGGGCGTGGGAGTGCTGACTTCGGTGGCGGCCGTGGCGATCAGCGCAGTCGCGCTCACGTGCGTGTCCTCTTCGCCGTCGGCGACCGTGTCGCTGGCGGACTCGCTCGATTCCGAGGCCGTGGGCAAAGCAGCCGCCGGGACCACCGTCTCCTCGGCCGCGGCTGCGGGCTCGGGTTCGTGGGACCGTGCGGAGCCGGTCGCCGGGGCTGCGCTCTCGGCCGGCTCCTCAGCCTCGGCCTCCACCGCTGGCGGCGGAGGCTCGGGCAGCGGGAGCGGCGGCACGGGAAGCACGGTCGCCATCTCGCGGTGGAAGCCATTGCCCAGCGCCTGGTACTCGATGATGCGGCCGGTGTCGTCGAAGAGGCCGGTGTAGGTCCAGCGTTGCCAGCCGGCCCGGCCGTCGCGGCCGAACACGCGGAACTCGCAGGTGGCGGTGGGATGCTCCGGTCGGATGGAATCGATGGTGTCCTGCGAGATCGCGCGATCCGCGTCGACCGTGGGCGGGCGGAAGATGAATCCCTCGAGTGCCCGGCGTTCCTCGCCGTAGTATTCGCAATAGGCATCATTCACGAACGTGAGCGTGCCGTCGGGCTGGAAGCGGCAGAGCAGTCCCTGGGCGGTCTCGGCGATCGGCGGGCCGTCACCGGGCTGGGCGCTGCCTCGTTCCTCCGCCAGGCGGGTGATGACGGTGTAGGCGCGGATGGGGCCGGCGTTCTGCACCAGGCGCGTATTCACCTCGACCGGGATGGGCGCTCCAACCGCGGAACGCAGCAGGATCTTGAAGACCACGTCGCAAGGCATGGCCAGCATACGGTCGATCTCCTCCAACCAACCAGGGTGGCTGTGGAAGAACAGCTCCGTGATCGAACTCTTCAGCAGGCTGCCGCGCGTGTAACCCAGCAGGTCGCAGGCGGCGTCGTTCACGCCGTTGATGGCCGAACCGAGGCCATCGTCGAGGGAGTGGTGAATGAAGACCGGGGTGTCGAGCGATGAGAACAGGCGCCTCATCTCGGCCACCTCCACGGATTCGCCCGGCCGCGCCGAGGGCATGCCGTTCGGATCGATCGCCGGCGTGGCGGCAGGCGCTGCTGCGGACTCGGCGTCCCCGGCCCCCTTGGCGATCTCGTCCTCCGCGATGGCGGCGAGGTACTTGAGCGTTTTCACCTGGTCCGGCGTGAACGGCCGCGGGGAGCGGTCGAGCACGCAGAAGACCCCGGTCACGGCGCCGTCGGGACGCCGCAGCGGCACTCCGCCGTACGCCCGCAACGGAGTACTGCCGCCCAACGCCGGATCCGTGGCAAAGCGCGGATCCGCCTTGGCATCGGAAATGAGCAACGGCTCGCCCCCCATGAGGGTGGCGCGCAGCAAGGTCTCCGGCAGATCGCGTCCCCCCAGGCCGATCTGTGAGCGCAGACGCATCGCGATCTTCCCCGTAAAGCTCACCGCGGCGATTGGGGCGGCCAGCAGGCGACTGGCCATGCGCGTGAGACGATCGAAGGGATCCTCGGCCAGGCCGTCCACCGCGGGTACAGCCAGTCGGTTGGTCGATTTGCGGGGAGTCGGCTCAGGCATCGGTCGGAAGTGCGAAGGTCGGAAAACAATCGATAGAACACCCCGGGGGCAAGAAAAGGAAAGGATGAAGCAAAGCGATTTGCCGCCTGCCAGCGGGGACGTTCTGGCCTATCACGGGTGACCTCCCCAAGACCGTGCCCCTCGCATCGCCCACCTCCCCGGCC
Organism: Verrucomicrobiota bacterium; assembly: GCA_018240025.1. Lineage (GTDB taxonomy): Bacteria > Verrucomicrobiota > Verrucomicrobiia > Chthoniobacterales > SZAS-18 > SZAS-18. The sequence goes on along the minus strand of JAFEGM010000006.1, from coordinate 278,171 downwards.
GAGTTCGTCCTGGAACGCCTGCCCTTCCTGCGCGGGTTGCACCGGTGGCTGGTCACCCCGCCGCCCGGCCTGCCGGAGCGCCAGCGGGATTTCTACGCGCTCTCGAACTGCACGCACGTCCTTGGGCTGGTCTCGCACGTTCTTTTCTTCCTCATCTTCGTCTGGCTGGAGCTGTCGTTGCTGGCCTTCGCCAACATCGGCAGCATCTGCATCTTCGCCCTCACGCTGACCCTCTCCAAGCGCGGCAAGCTCGATGCGGCCCTGCTCATCGGCGGCCTGGAGGTGGGCGGCCACCAGACGCTGGCGGCCCTTTCGCTCGGGCTGGCCCCGCAGTTTCAGCACTACATCCTGATCCTGGCGGTCGGTACGCTCTTCTACCGACACCTCCCGCTCGAGCGGCGCGTCGGCATGGCCATCATTCCGGTGCTCGGCTACATCATCATGAACCTGCAGGGACTGCGTCACCGGCCCTGGTATCAGATCGACGGTTTCGCCATCGATCTGCTGGCGACCATGAACATCACGTTCTTCGTCGTGATCCTCATGGGCATGTGCATCTACTTCCAATACTACGTGGAGGAGGCGCGCATTCTGGCCGAGAAACTGGCGCAGTCGAAGACGCTCTTTCTCGCCAACATGAGCCACGAGCTGCGCACGCCGCTCAACGCCATCCTCGGCTTCGCGCAGATTCTCCAGCGGAGCGAAGCCCTGACCGAGCAGGACCGGCGCAATGTGGAAACGATCAATCGCAGTGGCGGCCACCTGCTCGAGTTGATCAATGACATCCTCGACATGTCCAAGCTCGAGGAGGGCAAGCTCGACCTGGAGCTGGGCGCGTTCGATCTGCACCGCCTGCTCGAGGACCTGGAGGGAATGTTCGCGCTGGCTGCGCGGCGCAAGCAGCTGGCCTTTAGGATCGAACGCGCGCCCGACGTGCCGCGGGTGGTGCGGTCCGACGAACTGCGTTTGCGCCAGGTGCTGATCAATCTGACCGGCAATGCGCTCAAATTCACCGAGCGCGGCAGCGTGACCGTACAGGTCGCCTGCGCGCCGGATGGACCGGACGGACGCCCGAGCCTCGTGTTCCACGTGCGGGACACCGGGCGCGGCATCGCCCGCAGCGAGGTCGGCGATCTGTTCCAACTCTTCACCCAAACGGAGGCCGGAAGGCATTCGCGACGTGGGACCGGACTCGGATTGGCCCTCAGCCAGAAGTTCATTCAACTGCTGGGCGGGCGCATCCAGGTCGAGAGCGAGCTCGGGCACGGCAGCACGTTTTGGTTCACCCTGCCGGTCGAACTCGTGGCGGACGAAACCGCCGTGCCAGCGGGCCTGCCGCGCCGGGCGTCCCGAGTGCAGCCAGAAGGTCGGGGACGCAAAATGTTGGTGGTTGACGACTCGGCGGAGAATCGGGAAGTCCTGCTGCAGTTCCTGCGCGGCCTGGGTTTCACCGCGGAATCGGCCAACGACGGGGCCGAAGGCGTGGCCAAATGGCGGGCCTGGCAGCCCGATCTCGTCTGGATGGATCTGCGCATGCCCGTGATGGACGGCTACGAAGCGTGCCGCCGCATTTGCGACGCCGCCGCCGAAGCGGGCCAGCCGCGCCCGCCCGTGGTGGCGATCACCGCCAGCAGCCTCGAGGGAGGTCGCATCCTCGGCGAGGACGCGGGGTTCTCGGCCTATGCGCCCAAGCCCTTCCGCGCCGTGGACTTGTGCGCCCTGATCGAGCGGCTGCTGCAGGTGAAATTCGAGGACTCCGCCCCCCCGGAGGCCGCCCCGGCGGCACCAGCCGAAGACGAGCTCCGGCGCGAACTCGCCGCCCTCGCGCCGGCCGAGCGCGACGCGCTGCTGCACGCGGCCACGGTGGCGGATTTCGAGGCGGCGGAGCATCTGATCCGTCGGATCTCGGAGGCTCATCCGGCCGCCGGAGCGGCGTTGCAGGAGCAGCTCGACGCCTACCGATTCGATCGCATCCAGAGTCTCCTTCAGCCAGGCTGAGCGGCCCGCGTATCCGGCTCGCCCTCGGCGGGATCGAGCCTAGGCTGGCGCCATGGCGTCCATTCTCATCGTCGACGACACCCCGGAGAATCTGACCGTCCTCCGAGACATTCTCACGCGCGACGGACACCGCGTGCGACCGGTCCTGCAAGGCCAGCAGGCGCTGGCGAGCGCCGCGGCCGAGCCGCCGGATCTGGTCCTGCTCGACATCATGATGCCGGGCCTGGATGGCTACGAAACCTGCGAACGCCTGCGCGCAGACCCGCAGACACGCGACGTTCCGGTGCTCTTCATCAGCGCGTTGGACGCGACCGAGAGCAAGGTGCGCGGCTTCGAAGTCGGCGGGCTCGACTACATCACCAAGCCCTTCCGCACCGAAGAAGTCCTGGCCCGCGTGCGCACCCACCTCGCCCTGCGGGAGGCCCAGCGCCAGCTGGCGGCGCAGAATGCAGAACTGCGCGCGGCGGCCGCGCTCCAGGCCGATGTCGACCGCATGCTGCGGCACGACCTGCGGGTGAGCATCTCGGGGGTCATCGGCTTTTCCGAGCTGATCGCCGAAGAGCTCCACCCCGATCACCCGTGTGCAGGCCATGCGCGGCTGGTGGCCAGCGCGGGCTATTCCATGCTCAGCATGGTGCACGGCTCGTTCGATTTGCTGAAGATGGAGCGCGGCTGCTACGCCCTGCAACCTGCTGTCTTCGATCTGGCCGCGACCGCCCGACAGGTGGCGGCCGAACACGCCCTCGCGGCCCGGCAGAAGGAGGTCCGCATTCGGCTGGAATTCGGACACGGCGGCGAGGACGTGCTGGCCAGCGGCGAGCGACTGCTGACCCACAGCCTGTTTCACAATCTGCTGCGCAATGCCGTCGAGGCGGCGCCGGAAGGCGGGACGATCACGCTCACTTTCGACACGGATGGACGGCAGGCGACGGTCTGCGTGCGCAATCCAGGCGAGGTGCCGGTGGGCATTCGCGAGACGTTCTTCGAGAAGTTCGTCACCGCCGGGAAGCCAGGCGGAACCGGGCTCGGCACTTACTCGGCCAGGCTCATGGCCGAGACCCAGCGGGGTGGCATTCGCCTCGACACCTCGGAACCCGGCTACACGTCCGTGATCGTCACCCTCCCTTCTCCAGACGCATCCGCCACGGCCGTGTTTCGAGCGCAGCGCGATCAGTCCGAAGACGAGGGAAGCTCCGAAGCCCTGCCATCCGCGCTCGTGCTGGTGGCGGACGACGACGACGCCAATCGGGCCTTTCTCCGGCGGGTGCTGCCGTCCCCGCCGCTCGATCTCCGCTTCGCCGCCAACGGCCGCGAGGCGCTCCGCATCCTGCAGCAGGAGCCGGTGGCGGCCGCCTTCCTGGATCTGGAAATGCCGGAGCTGAGCGGAATGGAACTCGTCCGCGCCTTCCGGGCCTGGCAGAGCCGACAGCCGCAGGCCCGTCCGCCGGCGCTGATCGGCCTGACCGGCCATCAGGATGAGGCCGCCCACGCGCGCTGTCTGGAAGCCGGCTTCGACCGCATGCTCAGCAAACCGGTCTCCAAGCGCGGCTTGCTGGAGGAGCTTCGTCGCGCCCTGGCCCCGGCCGCCGCGGTGGTGCAGCTGGATCCCGAAATCCGCGACCTCGTGCCCGAGTTTCTTGCCTCCCAGCAGACGCTGCTGCGCGAGGCCGAGGAACAGGCCGCCGCGGGCGACGCGGGCCGGCTCCGTTCGCTCGCCCATCGACTGCAGGGGACGTTCGCAATGTATGGCTTTGCGACCGCCAGCGAACTCGCCAGCGCCGCCGAGGACGCGGCTCGCGAAGGCGAGTTGGAACGAGCGGCCAAGCACCTTGGCGACCTCCGCGCGCACCTGACAGCGGTCGAGGTGCGTTTTGGCTGAGCCGGCGGGCGCTTCGTTCTTGTCGGCGCAAACGCGTCTCCTATTCTCTGCGCCGTCATGCCGAGTTTCGAATACAAAGCCCTCGATGCGCAGGGCCGTGAATCCGTGGGAACCCTGGACGCAGCGAGCCAGGGAGAAGCCGTAGCTGCGCTGCGCCAGGCGGGCTACTTCCCCACCAGCGTGGTCGAAGCCGGCAAGGCGCCGAAGGCCAAATCCAAGGGCGGCAAGCCGGTCAAAGCGAAGGCGGCCACCCCGGCGGTGCCCGGAGCCAAGAAGTCGCTCGGCAGCTTCACCCTCTTCCAGCGCAAGTCGGTCAAGGCGAAGACGCTGATGGTTTTCACCCGTCAGCTGGCCACTTTGATCGACGCCGGCCTGCCGCTGCTGCGCGGTCTGAACGTGCTGGCCAAGCAGGAGAAGGACCTCGTGCTCAAGGCCGCGACCGAGAAGATCGCGGAGTCGGTACAGGGCGGAAGCACCTTTTCCGAGGGCCTGGCCCAGCACCCGCGCATCTTCAACAAGCTCTTCGTCAGCATGGTGAAGGCCGGCGAGGTGGGCGGCGTGCTCGAACTGGTGCTGACCCGCCTGGCCGAATTTCAGGAAAAAGCGGCCAAGGTGAAGAACAAGGTCAAGTCGGCCATGTTCTACCCCATCACGGTCATGGTCATCGCCATCGCCATCGTGGCGTACCTGATGGTGGCCATCGTCCCGAAATTCCAGCAGATCTTCAACGACCTCCTCGGCGGACGACCGCTGCCAGCCCTGACCCAGTTCGTCATCGACGTCAGCCAGTTCGTGCAGGGAAACATCATCTGGATCGCCCTGGTGGTGGGCGCGCTCGCCGCCACCTGGATCTGGTTCTCCCGCTCTCCGCAGGGACGACGCATTCTCGATCGCCTCGCCATCCGCACGCCTCTGTTTGGCGAGTTGGTGCGCAAGAGCGCGATTGCCCGCTTCTCGCGCACCTTCGGCACGCTCGTCACCAGCGGCGTGCCGATTCTGCAAGCCCTCACCATCACGTCGGAGACGGCCGACAATTCCGTCATCTCGGACGCCATCGGCAAGGTTCACGACAGCGTAAAGGAGGGCGAGTCCATCGTGCAGCCGATGGAAGCCAGCGGCATCTTCCCGCCCATGGTCATCAGTATGGTCGACGTGGGCGAGGAGACCGGTCAGTTGCCCGACATGCTCCTGAAAATCGCTGAGGTGTACGACGACGAAGTCGACAGCGCCGTCACCGGACTCACCTCGCTGCTCGAGCCGATCATGATCGTCTTTTTGGCAGTAGTTGTCGGTACCATTGTCATTGCCCTGTTCCTGCCGCTGATCACCATCATCGAAACGATGGGTCAGTCCCAAGGCTGAGAACACCAATGGCACTCGAATTGCGCCCCAACTGCGAATGCTGCGATCGGGATCTGGCGCCCGATGTCAGCGAAGCCTTCATCTGCAGCTTCGAATGCACCTTCTGTGCCGAGTGCACCGAGCAGCGCCTGCGGCACAAGTGCCCCAATTGCGGCGGCGATCTCGTCCTGCGGCCCCGCCGGATGGGCGCCGCTCTCGCGCGAAGACCCGCTTCCCGCGCCCGGGTCGTGCGGACTGAACCGTGCTTCGCGGGCACGAGCTAGCGCGGAGACGGAAGACGGGAGACTGAACACGGGAGACTGAACACGGGAGACTGAACACGGGAGACTAGAGTCGGGAGACTCCAGACCGGGGGCGTGAAACTCCCGTTTAGAGCGGCCGACCCCCTGCCTCCGTTCGCGCCTTCGCCCCCTCCGCGGCTTCGCGTAAATCTCCGAGGATCCCCGCCGCGTGGCTGCGCTCGTGCCGAGGAAGGGACTTGAACCCTTACTCCTTGCGGAACCAGATCCTAAGTCTGGCGCGTCTTCCGATTTCGCCACCTCGGCGTCGAGCAGCATCGTCCCGCCGCGTGCCCCGGGGGACACGCAGCCAGCCGATGTCGCCGGCATCTTACGGGAAGACGGCCCAAACTTCCACCAGACGATTGTTGCCGCCTTCCTTGTTCAGGACATCAGCGCCGCCCATGCCGACGGCATACATGACGTTGGTCACGCTGGCCTTGTCGCGCATGGTCGCCAGCACGCTCTCGGCGCGGTCGATGGAAACGCGCTCGTTGGCCTTGGCGTCGCCCTTCTTATCGGCATAGCCCAGAATCACGAAAACGAGGGTGGGATCCTCCGTCAGGCGCTTAATGCCAGGCGACTGGATGGCGCTGGTCAGGATGGCCGCCTCCTTTTGCTCGAGCGTCTTCTTGCCGTCGGCGAAGGGAATGATGAGCACGCAGCCCATGCCGCGGGCGCGATCGACCGACGAGAAGAGCTTGTTCTTCTGGTCAGGCGAGAGGTTCGGCATCTGGTCGATGCGGGCAATGACGTCCGCGCGGGCTTTGGCGTTGGCCGTGTCCCGCAGATCCGTGTTGGGCTTGTCGACCGCGCGGGGAGCCTCGGCTGTGGTATTGGCAGGCGGCGGGGTCGGCTGCGCATTCGCCGGGGTGGGATTCGGAACCGGCGTCGGCGACCCAATCCCGGACGTATCGGGCCCGGGCTTGAGGAAGTTCATGTAGACGTAATACCCTGCACCTCCCAGCACGAGGAGGGTGATGAACAGGGGGATGAGGTTGAGGCGACGGCGGCTCATGTCAGAGGTCAGGGGTTGGGCGCATTCCGGACAGTTTCCGTTGGCCGGCATAAAGACGGCCCGGCGAGAATCCGCGATAGAGCAGCGACCACGGTTGCGGCACCGGCCATACGCGACTTCAGGCATAAACGAAGATTGCTCGGAGGGTTCGGATTTTCAATCGGGAGAGAGCCGCCCAGCTCGCGCTGAACGGCTCTGGATTTCCCGGCAATGGATGACCAGTCGAAACTGGCTCGAATCGGGCAATTCGGGCCAGGCTGAACTGGGAAGACGATTCAGCCGTCGTTGCCGATGGCCTGGGTGGGACACACCTCCAAAGCCTCCTGCGCGGCAGCCTCTTCCGCAGGGGTCGCGGGCTGCCGCTCAAAGAACACTCGGGTTTCGTCGTCGTTGTATTTGAGGAGCTTGTATGGGGTCGTGGGGCCGGCCACATCCATGCAGGTGTGGCAGGGGGTGCACGTGTCGTCCACGTACCAGCGACCCGGCGCGTTCTCGGGCAGACGCAGACTCTTCTCAGCCATGGGAGTATGGGAGGTCGTCGGCGCGGTTAAGGTTTCTTAGGGGCGACCACCGTGGGCGCCGGGATGGCCGGCGGAGGCGAAACCGGCTTCGGATCACTCGGATCCGGCTTCTTGGGCGGAACCAAGTCTCCGAGCCGGTCGACGGCGTCTTTCTGGATCAGCCCACCGGGATTCTCCGGCTGGGCCTGAATGCTGCCGGAAGGTGTCACCGTAGCCGGCTTCGTGGGCGTAGCCGGAGCGGATTGTCCACCGGGCGGCGCGGGCGAGGCGCCCGGAGCCGGTTCATCCGGTCTCGTGGGATCCAGAATTCTCAGCATGCGGTTGACCGCATCGGGCTGCAGGAACTCGTTCTTCGGCTGGGCCGGGACCTGCGGAGCACCCGGGGTGCCGGGGGGCGCATTCGGATCCACCGGTCGGGTCAGATCGGTGAAGTCGCGCGGTTTGGGCAGGCCCCCGCCGCGCAGGGTCACCAAGTCACCGACGGCAGCTCCGGCGACCGGCTTCGTCACCTTCACGTCGTCGACCCGGTAATAGCGACCGGTACGCGGAGCCTTCTGATTGGCGGTGAAGACGTCCTGGTGATGCCGCAGGAACATCTGAGTCTCGGCAATGGTGAACGGCCGGGAACCGCGGCGACCGAAGACGACGGTCTGGCCGCCGGTCTCGTCCATGACGCGGTCACGATCGACGCCACGGTGCACGGCCAGAGCCTCACCTCCGTGGATCTCGAACGTGCCGAGGAGGCGCGGGCTGGGCGGGGGCGTGAAGCCCATGTGGCCAGGCACTGTGTCCGGCGTCATGAGCGAGAGCACGCGCAGGCCGTTTTTGCCGTCGGCCACGATGCCATAAGTGGAAGCCGCGACGTTACCCACCTGGATGGCGCGGGTGTCGTTGAGGGCACCACCGGCGTTGTACATCATGTAGAGGCGCGGACGCGTCGGATACTCGATGTCGACGATGGCCAAGCCCTCCTCACCGTTGGCGACATAGGCGAAGGTGCGCGCGACGTAGAGCCGCTGGGCATTGCGCAGCCGGACCGTGGCCTTCGGGAGGAAGACCGGACGATCCATGTTCGAGACGTCGAAGACCTTCAGGCCCTCCTCGTCGGTGACGAACATGTATTGGAACTGCACGTCGATGGCGCGCGGATTGCGCAGACCCGGGCCGCGGTAGCTGCCGGTCAGGCGCGGATTCATCGGATCGGCCACGTCGACGACGAACACCCCTCGCGGAGTCGCGATGTACATCTTCTCACCGGCCGACTTGATGAACTGGGCGTCGTTCAGCAGGCCATCCGGATTGAACGTCTTGTCCTTCTTCAGGAAGTTGTTGTCCGGGTTGCCGTCGAAGAGCGTGGTGATGTCGATGATGACCAAGCCCTCCACGGTGTCGGTGCCGTAGATGTAGCGATGGAACTTCCGGATCGGAGTCTCCTCATTGACCGCCTTGCCCTCCATGATGACCGGCTGCCGACCTGCGTCGATGGCCAGCGTGCTGGAGAGGGTCATGGACGTGGCGATGCCCTTCGTGCGCACCTGCATCTGCTGACCCAGCGGCGAGACCGGGCTGGAAATGATGCGCTCGGAGAACGCCTTGTTGTCGATGTTGGCGACGTCAAAGACGTGGAAGCCCGCCTTGCCGTTGGCCGTGTAGAGGAACTCGTTCCGGAGCCACACGTCGCGGGTGTCGGAGTAGAACCGTTTGTGCTCGTAGTGCTCGTCGTAGTGGCGCTTCTGCACCTCGACGAACTGCTTGTAGTTGTCGGGATAGGAGATCTCGTGGAAGCGACTGCCGTAGGGCGCCTGCGGCTCCTCCCGCTCCGTCCACGGTACCGCCCAGACGCCGTGCGTGCCGGCGCCGATGTAGAGGAAGCGGCTGAAGAAGTTCACCGTGCCGGTGCCGAAGCCGAGCATGGAGGCCATCCAGGCGTTGTTGCTGCCATCCTTGGCCAGGTGGCAATCCGTGCAGCCCTTGGTCGTATTGATCGAGCTGGTGGTGTGCGCGAAGTGCGGGTTGAAGGCCTGACCGCTGTAGCCCTCCCACGCGATCGTCTGCTGCTGCACGTAGATCCACTCGCGGTTGGTGTTCTGCGAGCTGACGATGACCTGACTGGACGCACGCAGGACCGCGAGCTTGTGCTTCTTCACCGTGCCGTCGATGCCGAGCATGAAGACGTCATCGCGCACCGTCTGCGGGTTGTAGCTGACGAAGTTTCGGCTGGTGGAGCCCTCGAACTTGTTCTGCGGCGAGAACGAATTGGCGCGCAGCGGGAGATGGCAGCCGAAGCAACTCGTCACCCAGGAAGAATGGCAGACCTGGCACTCGATGTTCTCGTGGTTGTGCGCCAACTTCTGCATCCGCTCCTGGCCGGTCGCCGGGACATCGCCCCAGGTCACGCCATCGCGGTAGATGGTCTTGGAGTAGCGCGACTTCGGATTGTAGTGCGGCCGAATCGGTCCGTGCGCCTTGCCGTTGTACTTGTTGTCGTAGGCGTCGGTGTAGGTCGGATCGAGCGAGTCGATCGTCTGCGGCACCTCCCAGCGCATGTTCGGGTCCATCGCCGAGTATTGGTAGAGGACCTTGCGGATGATGCCCTTGGAGTCGGGCTTCTCCTCCCAGACGAAACGCGGCCCCCAGGAAGTGACCGACTTGTTCAGGTCGACCGGCTTGGGCGCCATCGCCGCGCCGGTGTTCGTCGCGATGAGGGTCGGCCGCTTGTCGATCGTGCCGTGGCAGTCGATGCAAGCGATGCTGGTCGCATTGCGGGCCTCGACGTAGAGCGAGCCGTCGCCGTGCACGTCCTGCAGGAAGTGGCAGTCGATGCACTGCATGCCGTTGGCCAGGTGGATGTCCTTCAGATGGACGGCCTTCTGCCATTTGTTCGGATCGTTGTGCGAGATCGGATTGTCGTCCGGATCAAGCAAAGTGCCCTTCTTGTCCTTCTTGAAGATCGCCCGGAAGACCCAACCGTGGCTATGGTAATCGGCGAACTGAGTGTGCTTCAGTTTCGGATTCAGCTCGGCCACCTTCTCCAGGAAGTTCAGATCGCCCCAGAGACCGCGGGCGGCGGCGAGTTCGGGATTGCCGCGCATGGCGGTCGCCAGTTCCTCGTCGGTCGGGTTCTTCTGCTTCTTCGGATACATGTGCTCGGCATCGAGCTCCTGATCCCACCAGATGTAGCCGAGGTAGGGGTTCACGAAGAGATTGCCCTGATGCATGTGGCAGCTCATGCACTGCGCGCTCGGGATCGTGCGGGTGAACTGATGGCTAATCGGATGCGCCCGCTCGTTCTTCGGGATGCTGCGGTCACCGGTGAAGGAGAGGCCCTGATTGCCGAACTTCGCGTACCAGCCGCTGTTCGTCGGCGAGCGGTCGTTCGCGTAGATCGTGTGGCAGGCCGTGCAGCCCGACTGGCGGTAATCGCCCGGGTGATCGTTGGTGCCCATGAACGGCAGCAGCGGATCGTTCAGGCGCGTCTTCTGCGCGCCAAGGGCGGTCGGGTCGGTGCGCAGCAGCGTGCCGAAGCCGCGGTTGGAGAGCGCCTTCTCCGGGCGGCCCGGGATGCCATAGGGCTCGGGGTTGCCGATCTCCGGCGGCTTGATTCCACCTTTTTCGAAGACGCGGAAGACGTTGCCCGGATGGGTGATGTTGTAGCGCGGCAGCGGGATGAGGAACTGGACGACACCCTTGGTGCGCGTCATTTCTGCCGTCACCTTGTAGGGGCTGTTGATCTTGAGCGGAGCGCCGTCGCGACCGTACGCCTGGCCGAAGATGTAGGTCTTGAGCGGGAAGCCGCCGTTATTGTAGAGCGCCGCGCCCCACAGATGGGCGCCGTGGCTCATCAGGTTGTTGGCCACGTGCTTCAGGCTGTCCATGTGGCAGAGCCCGCAGGCCTGCTCGGCCACGCGCAGATCGCCCGGATTGATGAAGCGAATCCACTCGGGATTCTCGTGGTTGTAGATCTGGACGATGTTCGGCGGATTGGCCGAGGTTGGGAAGAAATCCTTGTAGGTCGGGAAGACGTGGCCTTCCTCGATCGTCTTGGCCTTGGCGTTGCCGCCATGGCAGTCGGTGCAGCCGAGGATCACGTGCGGCGACTTGTGCATCGGCTCGATGCCCGAGTGGCAATGCAGACAGCCGGCGCTCTTGGCGTCCGCCTCGGCCTGGGTCTGGTCAATCCAGTTGCGGGCCGGTCGCTTGCTGCTGCCGTTGCGCATGCTGCCCTCGCCGATCGAAGTGACGGGGCCAAGACCGGTACCGGTCTTCTCTCCCGTCTCGAGGGTCACCGTGCGGGGAATGATGGGAGTCGGCGGCGCATCCGGCTTGGCCGAGATGTTCGGCACCGGCTTCGGGGCGTCGCCCACCTTGGGAGTTTCGCCCGGCTTGAGACCTTCAGGCCCCACCGTCTGGGGCGGCGGGATGTCGACGAGCGGCTTTTTCGGCTCCTGCGAAAGCGAGTTGAAGACCCAGACCCCACTGGCGCAAAGCAGCGCCAGAAAAGTCAGGACGATCCGCGACCAGCGCAGCGAAGACGGAGGAAGGATCGGCATAGCTTCTTAATACGTGAGCGTCACCGCGAAGATTCCGCTGTAGAGGAACCGATCGACCCGTCCCGGATTGGCATCGGTAAAGCCGTTCACCTGGCGGGTCAGCTGGCGGTTGATGTCCCGGTAACCGGCGCCCGGAATGAACGCTCCGAAGCCCGCGGTGATGATGATGTTCTGCGTCAGGGTCGGCCGGTAGGTGAAGCCCACTGACAGATCGTACCCGAGGTCGCGATCCACCTTATTGACGAAAAGCGCTGTCTTCAACGTGTCGGTCGTGACGAAACGCACCCAGTTGGCATTGAGCGACATCTTCAGACGCGGGGTCACATCCACGTCGAGTCCCAGCCCCGCGATGAGGGTGCCGGGATTGACGAAGTTGGCCTGCCCCTCGAAGGGCGACGTGCGCAGATTATTCAGGATGCCGTTCCCCGTCTTGGTCGTGATGGCGGTATTGCCGAGACCGATTGTCTGGCGCGCGAAATAGCTGAACGGATTGCCGAAGAAGAACGGCTGCGCATTGATGGCATCGAACCCGGTGGCCCGACGATCACGCGACTTGTTGTCGCCCGAGGCGTAGAGGAAGGAGAACTTGGGCCGCAGCCAGTCGCGGTCGTAGGAGAGTTCGAGTGCAAACATCTGGGCATTGATGTCCACCTTCCGGCCCGCGATGCCGTTGAACTTGTCCTGGCCGAGCGCCCAGTAGAAGGCGTGGGAGATGTTCAGCTTGCCGATGTGGCCATCGCCCGCCCAGCCGAGATAGAAGGCATTGACCTGATGGTCCGCCACCGTCCCGATGGGGGAAGGCCGGGTGATCGCACCGTTTCGGTCGTAGTGCCGCCCGCCGTGGTCGATATTGGCGTGGAAGCTGAACTGCGCCGTGTAGCCGAGCCAGATCGTGTCCTGGCGGTAGAAGTTGGCGATGATGACATCTTGATCGCGGGCGTCGAAGCGGTTCAACCCCGAGAAGGTGTCCTTCTCGCGCATGGAGAAGTAGGCCAGGTTGTACTGCCAGCGATTGGAATAGTAATTGCCGAAAAGGCGAATACCCAGGTTCGTGTCGTTGAAGATCAGGCCGCGGAAGTCGGAATTGAAGTGCTGCAGGCCGGCCTTGACCGAGATGAAGTCGTAGGCCGTCGACAAGTCCTTCAGGTGGTACTCGAAGAACGCCTCCTGCAGGTTGACCGAGTTGCGCAGGCGCCGCGTGTAGCGGGTACCGGCCAGGTCCTGACCGGTCGGGATGAATCCCGGTCCGAAGATGTTCGTGATGTCGCCGGGATTGCGGATGGTTCCCGGAGGTGGCGGCGGAATGCTCACGCTGCCATTGGAAGCGCCGCCGCGGGGGTCGGGCTTCACGTTGTTCTCGTTCGACTCGAAGAAATTGATATTGAAGACCGGCGTGATCTTGAAGGCCCACTCCACCGGCTTGAAGGCCGTCTCACCCTTGAACAACTCGATACAAACGGAGAGGTTATTGATGATCGAATAGGAGTCGCCCCGGCCGAAGAACTCGTAATTTCCGGGCCGCGCGTAGCTGGCGCCCGCTCCGACCTGACCGCGCCGGGCCTCGATCTCGAACTGATCGATGAAGGTCAGGTTCAGGAAGATGTCCTGCTTGTAGATCGGGAAATCACCCTTCAGAAGGCTGGGCTTATAGGGGTCGAAGGTCGAATAGATCTTGTAGCCGTAGGTCGACTCGAGGCGCTTGTCCTTGTAGCGGGGAAAGGCCACCCCTCCGAGGCCGGTGCCAGGGAGCGTCCAGCGGTCGGTCAGCGGCTGGAAGCCCGGCAGCAGGCCGATGCGATTGTTCGAGAGAGCGTATTCCGGGTAGTGGAACTGGTAGAAATCCCACTTCTTCTGGTATTTCTCCGAAGCCACCGGGCGGACGGCCGCACGCGGGAGGGTGAGCAACCGCGGAGGCAGGTCGTCGTCAAAGCGAGCCGGAGCCACCGGGACGGTGGGGGTGAAAAGCGAAGGGAGCGGTTTGGCCTCCGGCGGGCTGTTCGACTGGAGCGGCGTCTGCTGGCCGCCCGGGTCCGGATTGAACCGGGCAGGCGACTGCGGAGGCGTCGAGGGGACGGAGTCACTCTTCCGATCGGCTGCGCTCAGGGCAAACGCACCCGCGGTCGCCCCGACCGCCAGTACGGAGACAATGCGCTGCCGGGCCTCGGACGCGCGAAGGACAGTGGGAGATAACCGGAACATCGCTCCCATCAGCGTTATTTTTTTCGCCTCCGCTTTGGCAAGACTGTTTTCGACTTTCGGGAAGATTCTGGCGCATTTTGGCCGTGGACGGGTTGGCGGCGGGGGGCGAAGTCTGCGGCGTTCAAGTTCGACGAACGCCGCCTCCTGCCGCAGCTTCCGCCGCCGTGTCCCAACCCGTCTCCCAGCGCACCGCCTACTTCGCCGTCTTCGTCTGCGAAGCGTTGGTCACGGCTTCCGAGGTCCTGCTGAAACTGGGCGCCCGGGACACGGCCCACGCTGCGCCGCCCTTTCCGTGGCTATCCTGGTTCGGCGTGACCGGCTTGGGCTCGAAATGGACGTGGATGGCTATCCCGTGCCTGATCGCCAGCTTTGCCGCCTGGCTCTGGATCATCCGCCTCGTCCCCCTCAACATCGCGGCGCTCCTTTCCAACATGGTCCACATCATGGTGCCGGTCAGCTCCCTGCTGATCTTGGGCGAGCACATCAGCGCCCAGCGCTGGGCGGGGATCGCTCTGGTTCTGCTGGGCCTGTGCCTGGTGGTGCCGCCCAAGGAGGAGCCGCCCGGCGCGGCCCCGACCGAGGCCAAATGAGCGTCAGCGCCGGGTGGGTCGGTTGACCAAGTAAAGCGCCGCCGCCACCAGCGCGCCGCCCGCCAACTGCGCCAAGCTCAGGGGCGTCGAGAGGACGAAGTGGGAAAGCGCCACCGCGAACAGCGGCGCGAGAAAGAGGAAGGCGCTCGAGCGGGTGGCGCCACCCCGGCGCAGCGCCACAAACCAAAGCCCGAAGGAGGCGGCCGAGCCGGGGCCGACCAGCCAGGCGAACCAGCCCCAGTCCGAGGCCGAAAGCTGGGCGGGCCAGTGCTCTCCGGCCAGCGTGCCGACGAGCAGGATGGCCAGCGAGCCAGTCAGCATCTGCCAAAAGCTGAGCCGCCAGGGACCGAGCGGCAGCCGGGCCCAGCGATGCAACACCGTGGCCGAGGCCCAACTCAGCGCCGAGCCCAGGGCGAGCAGCTGTCCACCGAAGTCCTCGCCCCGCTCCAACCCCAGGGCGAGCGCGACCCCGCCGAGTCCGAGCAGCAGCCCCAGCACCTGCACCGCCCGCAGCCGCTCGCGCAGGAAGACCGTGGCCAGCACTGCCACCCAGAGCGGATTCGTGAAGGCCAGAATGGCCGTCGCGGCCGGCGAAATGCGGCGCAAGGCCAGGAACATGAAGGTCATGTTCGCCCCGGTCTGGAGCAGCCCGAGCGCCGCCACCAGTCCGCGCTGACGAGCGCTCAGCCGGGGAGCCGGATCCCGCTCGATCAGCCGCGCCAGCACCCACACCAACATTGCCGCAGCCAGGAACCGCCAGCCCAGCAGCGGCAGCGGCGGAATGCTGCGCAGCAGAATCTTGCCCGCGATGAACGACGAGCCCATGAAGAAGGTCGCCGCCACCAAGGAGAGCGCCCACAGGTAATCCGGCGGTGTCTCCGCGGCCCCGGCCCCTTCCTCCGCCCTGCCCGTTCGTGCCGATGTCGCCATGCGCCACGATTCGCCGGACCGCCCCACGCGCCAGCAGGATTCATTCGTTGGCCAACGAACTTTGTCTGCAGCCGGTAGAGCCGGTCAGCCGCGCACCTCGCCCGTGCCGCGGATCAGATACTTGTAGGTGGTCAGCTCCTCCAGCCCCATGGGGCCACGCGCATGCAGCTTGTCGGTGCTGATGCCGATCTCCGCGCCGAAGCCGAATTCGCCGCCGTCGGTGAAGCGGGTACTCGCATTCCAATACACCGTGGCCGAGTCGACCTCGTTCAGGAAACGCTCGGCCGTGGCGGGGTCGCGCGTGACGATGGCATCGCTGTGATGCGAGCCGTGGCGCTGGATGTGCTCCAGCGCCTCGTCGAGGGAATCGACCACCTTCACTGCGAGCCGGAGATCGAGGAACTCGGTGTCCCAATCGGCCTCCTCCGCCAAACGACATTCTGCGCCGAGCAGCGCCTGAGCCGCGGGATCCGCCCGCAGTTCGACCCCGTGGGCGCGCATTTCGGCCCCGAGGACAGGCAGCCAATCGGGAGCCACGGCGCGATGCACCAGCAGCGTCTCGATGGCATTGCAGACCCCCGGACGGCGGACCTTCGCATCGACCGCCAGACGCGCGGCCATCGGGAGGTCGGCCGCGGCGTCGACGTAGAGAATGCAAAGTCCGGTGTAGTGTTTGATCACCGGCATGCGGGCGTGTTCGACCACCGTGCGGATGAGCGCCTCGCCGCCGCGGGGAATGATGACGTCCAGCCAGCGATCGAGCTGTGCCAGCAGCTTCACCGCCTCGCGCTCCGTCCGGCCGATCAGCTGCACGCCGTCGGCCGGCAGTCCGGCGGCGCCGAGCCCGGTGCGCAGACACTCCGCCAGGGCGAGATTCGAGTGCAATGCCTCACTGCCTCCGCGCAGGATGGTGGCGTTGCCGGTCTTCAGGCAGAGAGCGGCGGCGTCGATGGTGACGTTCGGACGCGACTCGAAGATGATCCCGATCGTGCCGATCGGCACGCGGCGCTTCTCGATCCGAATCCCGCTCGGCGGCGACCAGGCGCGCAGGACTTCGCCGACGGGGTCGGGCAGTTGCACCACGTCGCGCACCTGCCGGGCGATCTTCGCCAGCCGCGTCGCGTCGAGCCGCAGGCGGTCGAGCATCGCCTCCGCGACTCCGCGGTGTGCAGCCGCCTCCACGTCCGCCGCGTTGGCCGCCAGAACCCGCTCCGCGTTCGCCTCGATCGCCGCCGCCACCGCCTCCAAGGCCGCGTCCTTCGCGGCGCGCGGAGCGATGGCCAACTGGCGCGCCGCCGCGCGGGACCGACGGCCCAATTCCTCGATTTCGTCGGCCAGGTTCATCGCTTGGCGGAAAAATGCGTGCCCACCGCCTCCCCGGCGGCAATCCGGCCCAGCAGCCCCGGAGTCCGGCCGTGCGCAATGACCGCCGGAATGCCCGCATCGACGGCCAGCTTCACCGCCTGCAGCTTCGAGCCCATCCCGCCGACGCTGAAGCGTCCGGTGCTGCCGCTGGCGAATTGCATGACCGACGCCACATCCTCGACTTCCGGAATAGGCTCGCTGTCCGGCCGGCCGTCGCGCGTCAGGCCGTTGGCGCTGGTCAGCACGATCAGCAAATTCGCCCGCACGAGACACGCCACCTCGGCCGACAGCCGGTCATTGTCCCCGAAGCGCAGCTCCTCCACCGCCACGGTGTCGTTCTCGTTGATGATCGGCACCACCCGCCCCGAGCCGAGCAGTTCCTCGAGCGTGTTGCGCGCGTTGCCGTAGCAAATACGGGAATCGAGATCGGAATGCGTCAACAGCACCTGCGCGACGAGCAGGCCGCGGCGGGCGAAGAGCGCGCCGTAGAGTCGCATCAGCCGCGACTGCCCGATGGCCGCGCACGCTTGGATGCGGGCCAGCTCGGTCGGACGCTCGGCCAGCCCCAGCGCCATCAGCCCGGCCCCGACCGCCCCGCTGCTCACGACCACGCACTGATGTCCGTCGGCGACGAGTCCGGCGATTTCACGGGTGAGGCGGCGGAACTGGCGGAGATCCAAACCGGCGCCGCCGGGCTCGGTCAGGAGCCCGGTTCCGAGTTTGATGACGAAACGGGAAGCCACGGGGCGGGAGTTGCTGGGACGAAGGGGATGGTCGATGAATGCCGCGTTCGGCGGCTCGCCCTGCCATCCACCATCAACCCTCCGCCAGCAACTCTCCCGCGTGTCTGACGCCAAACGCGACCCCTCGCCCGACCCGCGCAACCTCCGCACCGGCCCCCGCTTCGAGCGCGCGGTGCGGGCGGAACGCCGGGAAATCGCGCCGCCGGCGGTGGCGGTCGATCCCGAAACGGGGGTCGAGAAGACCTTCGAGGAGGGCGAGAAGTACGCCCCCGGGGCGGATCCCCGCTCGCTCGCGCTGTCCCTCGCACCGGAGAAGGAACTGCTGCGCGAGACGGTCGGGGCGCGCGCGCCGCGCATTTTGGGGCAAGCCATCCTCCTGACTCTGCTGCTGGCCGGCGGGGCCGCCTTGGGCTGGCAATTCGGCTACACCCGGGCGGAAAAGGAAGCCGCCGAGCGCATTCTGCGGAATCAGGCGGCCGAGGCGGAGCGCGCCAAGCCGAAGGGCCCGCGGGCACCAGAGGCGTTACCGGCGAACGGAGTGGAGTTGGTCGAGAAAGCGCTCAAGGCCGAGGCGGCCGGCGACCTGGCCACGGCCGATGCCGTGCTGGCCGAAATCCAGCAGATTTCCCCCACCACGCCGGGCCTCCTCCTGCGTCGGGCCAAGCTGGCCGTCCGCCGCGGTGCCTATCTGGAGGCCGAGCAGTTCCTGGCGGAGTCGGTCCAGCGCGAGGAACGCCGCGCCGAGTCCCGCAATCTGCGCGCGCTGCTGGCGGCCACCAAGCAGGAGTGGCCGATGGCCGAGGCCATGTTCCGCGAGGCGGTGGATGCCGATCCGTTCGACGGCCGCACGTACTACGGCATTGGCGAGACGCTGCGCAAACAGGGGAAGCTGACGCAGGCGGTGGACGCGCTCCAAGGCGCGCTGCGGCGCGATCACGACCGGGCCGACCGCGATCTCTACCGCTTCAAGCTCGACCTCGCCCTCGCCGAGCTCGACCCGCGGGGGACTGCAGCCCAGGAGATTCTGGCCGACGCCAAGAAGTCGTATGCGCCGCCGGCCAAGCTGGCTGCCGCCGCCGCCGCACTGCTGCTCGTGGCAGACACCAAGGGTGGTCTGGCGCTGCTGGAACGGGTGCGTAATGAGGCCCCTTCGTGGCTCTGGCGCGAAATGCGGGGAGACGTGCTCTTCCGCAAGCTGGCCGGCGATCCCGACGTGCTGGCGATTCTCACCAGCGAATCCCGCTGACGGCGGAGCACTCCGCCCAAGCATGCATACCGAAACCGACATCGTCATCCGCGCCCCGCGCGAGCGGATCTTCGAGGTGACCTCCGATCTGGCGCGCTGGCCCGAGATGCTGCCGCACTACCGTTGGGTCCGCTTCACCGAGCGTCGGCCCGACGGCGGGGTCGTCGACATGGCCTGCTGGGCGGGCCGCATTCCCCTGTCCTGGACCTCCGATCTCTCCATCGACCGCGAGCGCCTGGAGGTGCATTTCCGCCACCTGCGCAAATGGACCAAGGGCATGCACGTCATCTGGACGTACACCCCGCAGGCGGAAGGAGTGCGCGTCTGCATTTCCCATGCGCTGAAGTTCCGCTTTCCGCCCCTCGCGCCGGTGGCCGAGCGGGTCATCAGCGGATTCATCGATGCTGTGGCGCGGCGCACGCTGGCCACCTTCAAGGCCCGGCTGGAGGCCTGAGGTGCGCCCCGCCGCGGACCGCGGTGCTTTTCGCTTTCGCCCCGCCGCTTCCTCCGTCATTCTGCCACTTTCTTCCTTTCCTCCTTTTTCGCGATGCCATCCGCCGCTCATCAATGGGTCGTTCGCTTTGCCGGCACCAACTCCGAGTTGGAGCGCTGCTATCGCGTCATGGTCGAACTCCGACCGCACCTCACGCAGGAGGCCTTCATGCGCGCTGTGAGACGACAGGACGAGCAGGACGGCTACCGGCTCGTCTACGTCGAGGACGAAGGCGAGGTCATGGCCGTGGCCGGCTTCCGCATCATGCAGCTCCTGGTCACGGGACGCACGTTGTACGTCGACGACATCGTGACCGCCGAGGACCGGCGCTCGCGCGGTTATGGCAAGCACCTGTTCGAGTGGCTGGCCCGGCATGCACGCGACCAGGAATGCAAGACGCTCGAGCTCGACTCCGGCGTGCAGCGCACCGCCGCGCACCGCTTTTACTTCCGGCAGCGCATGCACATCTCCAGCTTTCATTTCCGGATGAAGCTCAATGAGTGAGCCACTGCTCTCGGTGGCCGAGTGGCGCGCCCAGGCCGGTCAGGGCGAGGCGCCGCTGCGGGCTCGCCTGCACGTGGAAATCACGGCGCGGCACGCCAAGACGACCCGCGAGGGCAAGCCGTACTACGATCTGGAGTTTTCCGACGCCTCCGGGCGCGATCTCCTGCGCATCTGGAACAATGCGCCATTCTTCCTCGACTGCGGCGAGTTGCAGGCGCGCGACTGGGTCGAACTGGCGGGCGAATTCGTGCCCAAGCCCGGCTACGGCCTGGAGCCCCGCGCTCTGGCGGTCCGGCCGCTGAGCGCTTCGGAAGTGGAAGCCGCGCTGGCCGGCACCGCCGACCGCGCCGGGCGTCTGGAAGCCGACTTCGCGCTGCTGCAGGGCACGCTGGGCAGCCTCTCCGATCCCCGCCTCCGCGCGCTCTGCCTGCTCTTCCTCGACCGTCACGGGCCCCGCTTCCGGCGCGCTTCGGCCGCCCGCATGAATCACCACGCCCGGCGCGGCGGACTGCTCGAGCACACGACGCAAATGATGCGCGCCGCGGTTGCGCTCTGCGGGGTCTATCCGCATCTGCGGCGCGATCTGCTCCTGGCCGGCGTGCTCTTCCACGACTGCGGGAAGATGTGGGAGAATCCCACCCCGGAGCGCAGCACCAGCATCGAGGTCACGACGACCGGCGAACTCCTCGGCCACATCATGATCGGTTGCGAGTTGCTGAACAAACTCTGGAGCGAGCTGCGCGACGGTCCCTCCTTTCAGGCTTGGGAAGGCCTGCAGCCCCGGAGCGAGGACGTCCGCCAGCATCTGCTTCATCTCATCGTCTCGCACCACGGCGAGCTGGCCTTTGGCTCGCCCGTCCTGCCCAAGACCCCCGAGGCCTTCGCGCTGCACTACATCGACAGTCTCGATGCTCGCCTCGAAATGCTGACCGGCGCCTACGCCCAGGCGCCTCAGGTCGCGCCGGGCGTCTTCGAGCGCGTCCGACCGCTCGGCTCCAATCTCATTCGCCCGCTCGGGCAGTTCGACGGTCCGGCCGAATGAGGGCGGAGGAAGAGAAAATGGGCAGAAGTGGATTCGAACCACTGAAGGCGTAAGCCAGCGGATTTACAGTCCGCCCCCGTTGGCCACTTGGGTATCTGCCCGGAAAGGGACGCGGAGTCTAGCCAGCCGGGCGCGGAGTGCAAGGTTTGGGCTGCACTTTCTCAACGATCGGCCACAACTTTCGCGCCGTAACCGTTGGCCTTGATCTTCGCCAGCAGCCGCTCCGGGGTCACCCGGGCATCGTCGAACTGGACTTCGCCGCGGCGGGACTTCAGATCGACCTCGGCGCTGATCACGCCGTCGATGGTGGTCAGCAGACGCGCGATGGTCTCAGCGCAGCCGCCGCAGACCATGCCGGTCAGCTCGAGCCGCACTTTGGCCGCCTGCCCGCGCACCGCTGGCGCCTTCTCGGGGTACCGTTTCACCGGGCCTTCCTCGGAGGCCGGCGGAGGCGGAGTGCCTTCCGCACCGTCCACGCGGTACGGCGCGAGGCTGGCGAAAAGGAGCGCGAGCGCTGTCGCGAGAGTTCCTGGCTGCATCACACCGGAGAAGGAGTGGAGCCAATGACGGGGTTCGAACCCGTGGCCTGCGGTTTACGAAACCGCTGCTCTACCACTGAGCTACATTGGCGCTGACGAGAGTCGGTAAAATGACGCGATTTGCCCGGCTTGCAAGCGAATCGACCGAACGACGGGACGCCTCAGACCCCCGCCTTGGCGCTGGCCTTGGCCTCGAAGACGCGCTGGATGGCGCTGGCATCCTCCGCCAGGGCAAGCTGCTCGCGCACGGCGCGGTCATTCAGTTGCTTGGCGATCGCGGCCAGCGTGCGCAGATGCTGCTGATATTCGTTCTTCGGCGAGATGAAGAGCACAATCAGGCGGACCGGCTGGTTGTCGAGCGACTCGAACTCGATCCCCTCCGGCGAACGGCCGAAGGCCACCACCACTTCCGAAACGCGGTCCGAGGTGGCATGCGGAATGGCGATGCCGAATCCGATGCCCGTGCTCATCGTCTCCTCGCGCTGCTTCAGGGCCGCCAGGATGCTGTCGCGGTCACCCTCCTGGATGCGGCCGATGGTCACGAGGACCTCGACCAACTCGACGATGGCCGACCAGCGCTCCTTCGAACGCATGCGCGGCACGATTTGCTCAGGGGCTAAAAGACTGGCCAGCGTCATGGGATGAGCAGCGAACGCTATCCGACCCCGACACAATGGCAAGCTGCCGCAATTCACGAAGCGAATGCGCTCCGGCCCGCTTGGCCAGACGCCGTCCGTCGGGCCCGAGAACCAGCGGCACGTGGTGCCACGCCGGCGGTGGCGCGCCGAGGGCGCGATACAGCAGAATCTGCAGCGCCGTCGAGCGCAGCAGATCGGCGCCGCGGACCACTTCCGTGATGCCCATGGCCGCATCGTCCGCCACCACAGCGAGTTGATAGGACGGCACGCTATCGCGCCGCCAGACGAGGAAATCGCCGAAATCCACGCCAGCCACGAAACGCTGCGGGCCGTGGTGACCGTCGACGAACTCGATCACCTCTCCGCCCGGCACCCGGAAGCGCCAGTTCGAACTCCCGGGCTCGGTCTCCGGACGCGGCTGGGCCTCGGGCGGACGGCAGGTGCCCGGGTAGATCGGCTCGGCCTGTTCATCCTCCGCGTGCGGGGCGGAGAGGGCGCGGGCCAGGTCCTTGCGCGTGCAGCGACACGGATAGACCAGGCCCGCGGCGGCCAGCACGCGCCAAGCCGCCAGATACACGTCGCCGCGTTCCGACTGCCAGAAGGGTCCTTCGTCCCACGTGAGTCCGGCCCAGCGCAGATCGTCGAGCAGGGAATCCACAAACTCCGGGCGGCAGCGCTCGCGGTCGAGATCCTCGATGCGCAGCACGATTCGACCAGCCGCGGACCGCGCCCGCTCTTGCGCGGCCCGGAAAGTGGCGGCGTGCCCGAGATGGAGCAGGCCGGTCGGCGACGGCGCCAGCCGGCCGCGATACGGAGTCTCGCTCATCGGCCGAGAGATTCGCTCAGCGGGAGCCCGGGGGCCGGACGACCTCTTTTAACGCGCGGACCGAGCCGTTGGACAGGATGAGCAGATTGCCATTGCCGTGTACGTCCCCCACCTCGCCAAACCAAGGCTGGCTGGGGAATTCATACGGGCGCAGCGGGTTCTCGTCGAAGGTGGTGGGCACGTAGTCGATGCGTTCATTGCCCTCCACGTTCAGATCCGGAGCCCCGAGCAAGCGCTGGATGGTCGGACAGATCCAGCTGTCGCGGGTCGGCCCGTAGGGCGCCAGCGCCTGCACCCACTTGCGCGAGTAGCTCGCAAAATCAGCCTCGGGCGCGATCTGCGGCCAGCTTCCCTTCTCCTGTACGTGCAAGGCCACGGCGCCATAGAGCACGCGGAGGTTGGTCGAACATTTGACCAGATCAGCCCGGGCGCGCAGGCGACCAAAAACGGGCAGGAGCAGCACCAGCAGCAGGCCGACGATCAGCACCACGGCCACGACCTCGAGGAGCGTGAAGCCACGCTCACCCCGAACTCCACGCAGACGTCGGCGGTCCACGGGAGCCGCCTACAGCTCGGCCTGTTTGAAGCCCGAGATCTGATAGCTGACCGGGACCAGGAGCGAGGGATCCACCGGGATCGACTGCGTGGTGGGCGGCAGCGTGGCCGTGACCACCGCCGTCCCATTGAGCCGAATCCCGGAGTTACCGAAACGCGAACGCGTCTGGTCGATCGTGGCGCGCATCAGTCCGGAAGCGGAAATCGTGACGGTGACGACGACCGCCTGCCCTCCATCCGCCACCGTATAGGAGTAGGCGTATTGCAGATCGAGCACCCCTGAAACGTTGGTGGAATCAGGGTCGGCCACCGCCTGGAGCGTGCCACTGAAAAAGAAGCCGTTGCGGAAAACGACCGCCTGTCCCGCTCCAACGCCCGTGCGGGTCAGACTGACGGTGAACAGGCCCAGCGAATTGCTGAGCAGTCCGTTCATCACGCCGGAGTAGACACCGGTGGTCGAAACGCGGGTGCCCGGATAGATCGGACCGCCCGAGAGCGCGTGGCACTCGGCCACGAAGAGCACCTGGCACATGAGGACCGCGAGCAGGGCGAGGATGGGCGACGGCTTCCGAGTCATGACGAGGCTGGTTAACTCACACGGGCCGAGAGCCGGTCAATGCAAAACCGCGACGGCCTCGGCATTTGCCCGCGCGGGCACCGGCAGGTCGGCGAAGGGCCGCTGCGGCTTCAGGTCGAGCGCGGCCAGCAAGGAGTGATCGGCATCCTCGCCGGGGTTGGCGGCCGTCAGCAGTTTGTCCCCGTAGAAGATGGAGTTCGCCCCCGCATAGAAGCAGAGCGCCTGGGCTTCGCGCGAGAGCCGGGTGCGACCCGCCGAAAGCCGGACCTTCGCCCGGGGCAGCCGGATGCGCGTGCAGGCGATCAGCCGCACCAGTTCGAAGACATCGACCGGCGCCTGGTCCTCCAGCGGCGTGCCGGGCATGGCCATGAGGCAGTTGATCGGCACGCTCTCCGGCGGCGGATCGAAGCTGCAGAGCACTTCCAGCATGCGCAGCCGGTCGTCGACGCTCTCGCCCATGCCGATGATGCCCCCGCAGCAGACCGCCATCCCGGCGCCCTGCACCGCTGCGATGGTGTCGAGCCGGTCCTGATAGGTGTGGGTGGAGACGATCTCCGGATAGAATTCGGGCGACGTGTCCAGGTTGTGATTGTACGCCGTCACGCCGGCTTCGCGCAGTTGCCGTGCCTCCGTCGGCCCCATCTGGCCGAGCGTCACGCAGACTTCCATGCCCAGCTTCGAGACCTCGCGGATCGTGTCCAGCACCTGCTCGAAGCGGGAGTCGCCGCTCCGCACGCCCTTCCAGGCCGCGCCCATGCAAAAGCGGGTGGAGCCGCTCTCGTGCGCGCGGCGCGCGGCGGCCAGCACGTCGTCCTTCTGCATCAGCCGCTCCGCCTTGACCCCGGTGGAATAACGGGCGCTCTGGGCGCAGTACGAACAATCCTCGCTGCAACCGCCGGTCTTGATGCTGAGCAGGGTGCAGAGCTGCACCTCGTTCCCGGTCCAATGCTCCCGATGCACCTGGTGGGCGTGCGAGAGCAGATCGAAGAAAGGCGTGTCGTAGAGGGCGCGGAGGGAGGAAGGCATGAAATCGGCGGGTGAGGGAAAGGCGGCCGCGAAAGGAACGAGCTGCGAGAAGGGCGAAGAGTTCCTCAATCCGTCCAGCGGCCGCCGGACGAGGAGAGCGTGGGAATGATGCCGTTGAGGATGCCGTCCTGGTTCTCGATCCGGCTGGTGTAGGTCGTCTTGCCGATGGCCCCGATCATCTTCGAGCCGGTGGCCGCGTAGAACTTCTGGCTCATGCTCTCGCCGGTGTGGCAGCCCCAGCTCTTGATGATGGCGTCGCGGGTGAAGTTCGTGCGCCCGAGCCGGACGAGTTCGTCCTCGTGCCACCAGGACTTCGAGCACGAGTCGATCTCGTTGCTGTAGTCGAACATGAAGCACTTGGCGTTGGAGTGGCCGTAGAACTCGAAGCCCATGATCTTGTTCACCGAGCGCGGTTTGCCGCCGTTCACGTAGTTGAAGACGTCGCCGCCGGAGGTGAACCAGACGAGGTTGATCTTGTAGGTGTCGCGCACCGTGTTGATCAGGCTGATGTAGTCGCGCCCGTCCTGCTGGCCGCGGGTCACGTAGCCCTTGCGGTAGACGAGCATCGTAATGGTGTCGGCGCTCCCCACCGGGATGGTCGAGCGGCGGAGCTGCTCGATGCGTGTGCGCGCGGCGCGGACGAAACTGCCCCAGAAAACGTCGTGCGGCTCGGCCTTGAATTTCTCCCACTTGTTCAGCGAGGGACCACCGACGAGCAGAATGTACTCACGACCCTGCGCCTGGGCGGCGACCGGCAGCAGGCAGAGAAGGAACAACAACAACAGGAACAAACGGCGCATGGCGGCGGAGAATCGGAGAGTTGTGGCCCGGGAGCAAGCGGAGCGTGCGGACCCGCTTCGGAGCGATCCGGGCTATCCCATTTGAGCGATCCGGTGGAAGGTGGAAACTCCGCCTCCCGCGCCTCTCTTTTCCCATGTCCGCCTCTCCGCTCATCATCGATGGCCGCGCCGTCTCGGCGCGCATTCTCAGCGAATGCAAGACCCGCGCCGCCCGTCTGGCCGCCGAGCGCGGCCGGCCGCCGGGACTGGCCGTGGTGCTGGTCGGGGACGATCCGGCTTCGCGGGCGTACGTCCGCTCGAAGGACCGCACCTGCCGCGAGCTGGGCTTCCACTCGGTCAAGCACGAGCTCCCGGCCACCATCTCGCAGACGGAACTGCTCGACATCGTGGCCCGACTGAACGCCGATCCGCAGGTCGACGGCATTCTGGTGCAATCGCCGCTGCCCAAGCCGCTCGACGAATCGGCCGTGGTCCACGCCATCGATCCGACCAAGGACGTGGACGGCTTCCATCCGGTCAACGTGGCCAAGCTCGCCCTGGGCGACGAAAGCGGCTTCGTGCCCTGCACGCCGCTGGGCTGCCAGCGCCTGCTGGTGGAATCGGGCACGCCCATCTCCGGCGCGCACGTGGTGGTGCTCGGCCGCTCGCTGATCGTCGGCAAATCGCTCGCGCTGCTCCTCATGCAGAAGGGCGCGGCGGCCGATGCCACGGTGACGGTCGCGCACTCGCGCTCGCGCGACCTGCCGGCGCTGTGCCGCTCGGCCGACATCGTGGTCGCGGCCATCGGGCGGGCGCATTTCGTCCGGGCCGAACACGTCCGCGAAGGCGCCACCGTCATCGATGTGGGGATCAATCGCATCGACGACCCGGCCGACCCGCGCGGCTACCGCCTCGTCGGCGATGTGGCCTACGACGAGGTCGCCCCGCGCTGCAGGGCCATCACGCCGGTGCCTGGCGGCGTCGGGCCGATGACCATCGCCATGCTGATGAGCAACACGCTCAAGGCCTTCGAGCAGCGGCCCTGACGTCATGGAAGCCGCGCCCCGCTATCTCTGCCAGCGCTGCGGCAACTGCTGCCGCTGGCCGGGCTTCGTCCGCCTCGAGCGCGGCGAGGAGGAACGCATCGCCGCCTTTCTCGGCCTGACGCCGGAGGCCTTCGTGAACGAATTCTGCGAGCTGCATCCCAACCGGCAGGCGCTCTCCATCCGCTCCCGGCCGAACGGCGAGTGCGAGATGCTGGACGGCCGCAACGTCTGTCGCATCCAGCCCGTCAAACCGAGGCAATGCGCGGGTTTTCCCAATGCCTGGAACTTCCCCGGCTGGCGCGAGGTCTGCGAGGCGATCGACACCGCCCGGTAAGGCAGAGGTTCTCGCGAAGTTGCGAAGCGAGCGAGGGCGCGAAGGGAAATGGAGGGGCCAGAAAAGGAGGTGCCAAAACACGCTTCAGCTTCCTTTCAATTTGGCTCCTGGACCTTCCTTGAGTCTTGGTTCTTGAATCTTACCCCTTCCCCGCCCGGGGCCCCTAGATATCGAAGCTGACGCGCGCCTCCGGGCGGCTGCGCGCCACGGCGTCCGCCAGGGTCATGCGATCCAGCAGCAGCGCGGCCTGATCGGCCACTTCCTGCATGGCGGCGCGGAGCGGACAGGTGCGCGGATCCGGGCAGGTGCATTTCTCGCGCGAGCGCTCGGCGGTGCAGGGCACGGGGGCGAGCGGCTCCTCCAGCGCGCGCATCGCTTCGCCGATGTGAATGGCGTCGGCCGCGCGGCTGAGTTTGTAGCCGCCGCCGATCCCGCGCCGGCTGCTGAGGAGGTCGGCGCGGCGCAGGGCGAGCAGGATCTGCTCGAGGAAATCGGCCGGGATGTTCTCGCGCTCGGCGATTTCCCCAATGGGCACGAGCCGGCCCGGGGGCGACTGCGCCAGGAACAGCAGGGCCCGCAGCGCGTACTCGGCGCGTTTCGTAATCCGCATTCCGTCATCGTGGCGGGTTGCGCCCGCGCTGGCAACACCCCACGCTGCAGGGATGCAGATCGTCTCCACCCCGCACGCGCCGACGCCCGGCGGACACTACTCCCAGGCCGTGGTCCACGGCGGCCTGGTCTACGTGGCCGGGCAGCTCCCGCTCGACCCGCAGCGCCCCGGCCAGCCGCCCCCCGAGGGCATCGAGGCGCAGACCGAGCTCGTGCTCGACCATCTCGCCGCCATTCTCCAGGCCGCCGGCAGCGGGCTGCGACAGCTGCTGAGCGTCACCATCTACGTGACCGACATCGCGCAGTGGGGCGCGGTCAATGCGGTCTACGCGCGCCGCCTCGGCGTGCACCGGCCGGCCCGGGCGGTGGTGCCGGTCAACGGTCTGCATTACGGCTGCCTGCTCGAACTGCAGGCGGTGGCAGCCCTCGCACCTTCCGAGCCATGAGCACGCGTATCGCCGCCGAGTGGACCTGGAATGGCGAGCGCTTCGAGCGCGACCTCGCGGTCGTCTTCGAGGGCGCCAGCGCCCGCATCGAACCGGCCGAGAACGGCTGCACCCGCCTGCCCCGGCGCGCGCTCCTGCCGGCCTTCGTCAATGCGCATTCGCACAGCTTCCAGCGCGTCCTGCGCGGCCGCACGGAGCATCGGACCCGGGCCGACCGCGACACCTTCTGGACCTGGCGGGAGAAGATGTACCACGCGGCGCTGAGCCTGACGCCCGACGACCTGTACGACGCGGCCCGCATGTGCTTCCTCGAGATGGCGCTGGCCGGGATCGCCTGGGTCGGGGAATTCCACTACGTCCACCACCAGCCGGACGGCACGCCCTACGACGACCCGCTGGCCACGGCCCGGGCCATCGCGGCGGCGGCGGACGACGTCGGCATCGGCATCGTCCTGCTGCAGGCCGGCTACGAGCGCGGCGGGTACAATCGCGACCTGCACCCCGCGCAGCGCCGCTTCTGCACGGCCGATCCCGAAGTGCTCTGCCAGCGTACCGCCGAATTGGGTCGCACCCGGCGCGTCGGCCTGGCGCCGCATTCGCTGCGCGCGGTGACCCTCGACTACGCGCGCCGTCTCGGGGCCTTCGCCGCGGACCACGCCTGGCCGCTGCATTTCCACGCGTCGGAGCAACCGGGCGAGAACAGCGATGTGCGCGCCGAGCACGGCGCCACGCCGGTCACCGTGCTGCAGCGCGCCGGTCTGCTCGGCGCCCGCACGACGCTCATCCACGCGGTCCATCTCACCCCCGGCGAGCACGCGCTCCTCGGCGCGGCCCGGGCCGGCGTCTGCGCCTGCCCCACGACCGAGCGCAATCTCGGCGACGGCACGGTGCGGGCCGACCTCCTCGATACGCAGGGCGTTTCGCTCGCCCTCGGGACCGATTCCCAGATCCAGATCGCCCCGCTGGAGGACGCCCGGCAGCTCGAATACCACCTCCGCCTCAGCCTGCTGGAGCGGGCCGCGCTCTCGCCGCCCACCGACCAGACCCCCGACGGTCTGGCACGTCGTCTGTACGCGGCGGCCACCACCGGCGGCGCGCGCTCGCTCGGACTGCCGGCCCCGGAGTCGCGGGCCGATTGGATCGCGGTGGACCTCGACGACCCCTCCATCGCCGGAGCCGAGGACGTCTCCCTGCTCGCCAGCCTGGTCTTTTCGATCGAACGCACCGCCATCACCGACGTCTGGGCCGGCGGCCGACAAATCGTCCGCGATCGGGCTCATGCCGGCAGCGCCGGAATCGTCGACCGCTTCCGGGACTTGCAGCGAAGGCTCTGGTAACGCTCCGCCACTCCCAACTCCATCACCATGTTGCTGCTCGCCAAAGCCATTCTCGCCATCCTCTCCGGCGTGCTCATCGTCTGGGCGCTGTGAAGCGGTTCCGCTACGCGCTCGACCCTCTTTGTCTCCTCGCCTGCGCCGCCTACGCGTTGAACCGCTGGGCGCTGAAGCCGCACGTCCCGTCGGCCTTCCTGCATTCGCACTTCAACGACCTCTGGCTCATCCCCGCCGCGCTGCCGCTGATCCTCTGGCTGCAACGCCGCACCGGCCTTAGGCTCGATGACGCCGCCCCGCGCTGGAGCGAGATCGTCTTTCATCTCGTCATCTGGTCGGTCATCGCCGAAGCCATTGCACCCTGTTTTCTAAAGGTCACGGGCGATCCTCTCGACGTGCTCGCCTACACCGCCGGTGCCCTCGCCGCCGGCATCTGGTGGAACCGGAAGACAAAGACGAACGAGCAAGGCTAAAGGAAATCGGGCAACGGCGGCATGCCACGCCCAAGGCTGGCCCCTTCCGCCTTCTTCCTTCATCCTTCCTCCTTTTCTTTCCGCTCCGTGCCTGTTTTTCAGCTGCCCATCTATCTCGATCTCTTCGCCACGGCGATGTTCGCGCTGTCCGGCGCGCTGGCGGCAGTGCGGCGCGGATACGATGTGATCGGGTTGCTCACGCTGGCCTTCGTCAGCGGGATCGGCGGGGCGCTGCTGCGCGACGGTTTCTTCATTGCCAGCGGTCCTTCGGCGGTGTTGACCGACCCGCGCTATCTCTATGCCATCGGCGCGGCCGGGGGGCTCGGTCTCGTGCTGCGGCATCGCATTGCCAAGCTCGATCCGCTCATCGCGCAGGTCGATGCGCTCGGCCTCGGTGCCTATGCGGTGGTGGGCGCGCAGAAGGCGATGCTCTTCGGCCTGAACAGCGCGGCCGCCATTCTCATCGGGGCGATCAATGCCGTCGGCGGCGGCCTCCTGCGCGACATCATCACCCGGCAGGAGCCGCTCTTCATGAAGCCTGGTCAATACTACGCCATCGCGGCCATCGTCGGTGCCTCGACCTTCGTCTTCCTTCGTCGTTACGACCTCGTGCCGACGCCCGAAGCGGCGCTCATCACCGTGCTGCTGACCTACCTCATCCGCGCGCTTGCCATTCGCTTCAATCTGACCACGGAACCTGTCTGATCGACATGAAGTCCCCCGCCCTGATTCTCGCAGCTCTGCTCGCCGCGCTTCCCGCCCACGCCTGTCTGTGGGATCGCGACACGCTCGCCGCCGAGGCCCGTGGCCATCTCGATGTGCTCTCGACCGTGCTGGGCGATTTCCCCCAGCCGTCGCGACGCTTCTACGAAATGCGCGCCGAGCGCGTGCAGCAGGAAATCGAGGCTGCGCCCGACCGCGCGCCGGCCGCGCTCTACGACGATCTGGCGGTGGCGCTCGACCAGACGGGCGATGCGACTGCGGCCATCGGCTGGATGGAGAAGAAGTCGGCGGCCATCGCACGCCTGACCGACCCGAAAGCCAAGGCCGAGCAGGAGTATCGGCGCCTGGCCAACCTCGGCACGTTCCACGCGCATCGCTGGTTTCGAAATGCCGCCCGCGACACCGACCTCGCCGATCTGCACGCGGCCATCGCGAAGATCGGCGAGGCCATTGCGCTCAACCCGAACGCGCACTTCGGCCGTGAGAAATATCAGCTGCTGGCGCTCGAGTGGTATCGCGACGGCCGCACGCAGGACACCGCCCGCCAGCTCGTCACCTTCCTCCCGCCCAAGCTCGAGCCGGCCGAGGCCGAGGCCGCCATCAAGGGCATCTGCGGGATCATCCAACTCGGCAATGCCTGGGAGAATCCCGACCTGTTCGTCGCGCTCTGGTTCGCCACCCGCGCCGCCAAGCACGCCAGTCTCGGCGTGCTGGTCGAGGCACGGCTGCTGCAATTGATCGAACTCAAGCGCAGCTCGCTCCATCCCGCTCTGGCGGAGAATCCCTGGGCTGCGGCCGGCGAGGCCTTCCACAAACTTCTCCCGCCCGAACGTTACTGGCCGGTCGAGAACGAGAAGCTGCCGGCCCTGGCCCAATTCTATGCCGCCGCCCGGAGGGTCACGGCCGCCAACCAGACCGTGCGCGATGCCTTCGCGGAGGAACGCTTCGCCGAGGACCGTCATCCCGACACCGACCCGAAGTTCTGGCAGGGTGCGCCCAAGCCCGCCAAGCTCCCTCCGATGCCGGGCGAACGCCGCAAGTAAACCGCCATGCGCCTGCTCCGAACCATCGCCTTCGTCCTCGCGCTGCCGCTGCTGCTCTCCGGGCGTGCACTCGCTGCCGCCGGCGACGAGACGTTGACGGTGATCCTCGTGCGTCACGGCGAGAAGGCGGTCGTGGCGCCCGACAACGCCGATCCCGACCTGAGCGAAGCCGGGCAGCTCCGGGCCCGCGAACTCGCGCGCATGTTCGCCGAGACCGGGGTGACGGCGCTCTTCGCCAGCCATTTCAAGCGCACCCAGCAGACGGTCGCGCCGCTGGCCGAGCGGCTGCAGCTCAAGCCCGAGGTGTTCTCGGCGCGCGACACCGCTGCCCTCGTGCAGGCGCTCAAGGCGCGCCGCGGACAGACCGTGTTGGTGGCCGGCCATAACAATACCGTGCCTGCGCTCATCGAGGCGCTGGGCGGGCCGAAGCTCGAGGTCATCCCGGAGCGCGAATACGACCGCCTGTTCATCCTCCAGCTCGCGCCCGACGGCCGCGTGCAACTGCTGCGTCTGCGCTACGGCGCCGCCACGCCCTGAGCGCGCCTAAGGGACGCCGCCCGGCCCCGTCTGCTGGACATGCGTCCAGCTCTCGCCCTGCCTGCTCGCCCGCAGCTCTTCGCAGCTCCGGCCGCGCGCAAACGCGCCCGGATCGAGATCATTCCGCTCATCGACATCATGTTCTTCCTGCTCGCCAGCTTCATGCTGGTCAGCCTGAGCATGGTCCGCCTCCAGTGCCTGCAGATGCTGCTGCCGGGCCGCACGCCGCCACCGCGCTGGCCGACCGAGTCGAACCCGCCCGTTTGCCTCGTACAGCTGCTGGCGGACGGCACGCTGGCGGTGGTGGACGGCGCGGAGCGCTCCGTTCGCACCCCGGCAGAGCTGCTGGCGGAACTGCAGCAGCGGAGCGCCGCGGCGGCGGCGCAGCGACTCGAACTGCGGGTCTTCCTTCGCGCCGACAAGGACGCACCGCATGGGCGGGTGATCGAGTTGCTCGGCGAAATCCGCGCGCTGGGCCTGCAGCGTGTGACCTTCTCGCTGCGTCCTGGGACGCTGCCGCCGCTCTGACGCACCAGCCTCAGCGCCGCCGCCTCACTGCCCGCCGGCCGCGACCGAGACGCCGACACCGATCATGGCCGTGCCGGCGGTGCGATTCACGACCCGCAGACGACGTTCGTCCGCCAGGAATCCGCGCGCGCGGGCCGCCGCGGCGGCGTAAGCCAGGGGAATGAGCGCGACCACCCCGATGACGATGCCGGTCATGACGGTGATGTCGATCACGCGCAGATGCGCGATATCGACGATCGTCGGCAGCAACCCCGCGTAGAAACCGATGGCCTTCGGATTGCTCAGCGTGACGGCGAGTCCGGCCAGCGCATTGCGCAGGAAGCCACGTTCAGCCTTCGGATCGTCGCGCGGTTCGACGGGGGCGGGCTGCGCGCGCCAGAGCTTCAGGCCCAGCCAGATGAGATAAGCGCCGCCCACGATCTTTACGAACAGGAAGAACTCGCCCATGGTCGCGGCCAGGGCCGCCAGGCCGAAGACGGAGAGGAGGAAGAAGATCACATCGCCGACCACGATGCCCATGGTCAGGCCGAAGGCGGCGCGGAAGCCCCGGCCGATGGCGCACGACGCGACCGCCAAAATGCCGGGCCCCGGCGTCGCCACGGCGACGGCCAGCGCGAGCGCGAAAACGAGATAGGCGTGCGACTCCATGCCGGGAACGGACCTGCGAGCGGCGCAGACAACAAGTGGATTCCGCGCTCTCAGCGTCCCGCCTCGGCCGCCTTCGTCGGGCGCAGCAGCGCATCGAGTTCCGCGCGCTCGAGCCAGCGACCTTCGAGACAAACGGCCAGGATGCTCCGCGTGTGCCGGATGTCGGTGAGCGGATCGGACGCCAGCAGGACGAGATCGGCCCGCGCGCCGGGCTCGAGGCGACCGAGATCGCCCCGGCCCAGAAAATCCGCCGCCCACAGCGTGGCCGCGCGCAGGGCATCGGCCGGGGACAGGCCGGCTTCGACCAGCCGCTCCAATTCGTCGTGCAGCGAGTACCCCGGATAGATCGTGGGCATCGGCGTGTCGGTCCCGGCCAGAATCCGCACGCCTCCCGCGTGCAGCAGGCCGACCAGCCGGCGCGAGACCTCCCAACGCCGCGCGGCCAGCTCCGGCCCTCCCGACAGCGGCTCGCGCAGCAGGCGTTCCCAGCGCGCCTGCTCGTCGGCCCGCAGCAGCGGCCAGCGCGGATCCGCGCGCGGATCCCGGGCGAACGCATGCGCCTCGGCGTGCGGCAGCACCAGCGTCGGCACTTGGACCTGGCCGGTGCGGGCGAGGGCGACCGCGAGGGGCGCCGCCAGCGCGGGGTCGAATGCGCGCAGGATGTCCGCCTCCTGTCGCGCGGTCAGTGCGGTGGCGCGCGCGGAATCCAGCTCGCGCCGGGCCGCAAGGAGCGCTTCATGCGCGGCCGTGCAGGCTTCGTAGATCTGGGTGAGATGCTCGTTGCTGCGCTGGCCGAGTTGCGCGGACTCCAGCGCGCTCACGCTCTGCGGGGTGTGACCGGCGACCGGCAGTCCGACGCGGCGCGCTTCGGCCATCAGCGCGCGCCAGACCGACTCGGGGTGCGGCGAGAAGAGCTTGAGGAAATCGAGCCCCGCCGCGCGCGTCTTCCGGACCAATTCCCGCGCCTCCTCCGGCGTGCTGGCGACCACTGCACCCCCGGTGGCCAGGATGCGGGGAGCCAGCAATCGGCCCGCCGCGCGCTGCTCCTCCCACCGCCGCACGAACGGCAGACCCTCGGCCTGCGTGCGCATTTCCCGCACGCCGGTCACCCCGTGCGCGACGAAGAGCGGAAACGTCCACTCGTTGGGCGGACGGCGGGTGGAGTGGTTGAACAAATGGACGTGCAGATCGATCAGCCCGGGCAGCAGGAACGCGCCGCGCCCGTCGACCCGTCGCGCCCCTTCCGACACCGCGGTGTCCGCGCCGATCGACGCAAGGCGCCCGTCGACGACCGCCACGCTGACCGACGGCCCGGCCTGGCCGCGGGCGACGTCGATGACCCGCACATTTTCGAGCAAGAGCCGCTCCGCCGCGGAAGAACCGGCCGGCGCCAGCCCGAGACTGAGGCACGCAAGCAGGCACAGACGCAGCGGAGACATCCCCGCATACAACTCCGAGCGCGCCCCTTGCCACGAGCGGAATCGACTACCCCCGGGATCGAGTCTGAGGCAGGCTGCGCGCATGTTCCCCCGCCCCCGCCTCGCCGCTCTCGCGCTTTTCGGCCTGCTGCTGCCGGCCGTCGGCGCGCACGACACCTATCTCGTGCCGAGCACCTTCGACCCGACGCCGAACACCCCGCTGCATTTCGATCTGACCAGCGGGATGACCTTCCCGAAGCTCGATGTGGCCGTGAAGCCCGAGCGCGTGCAGACGGCCAAGCTCCGCCTCGGCGCCACGACGATCGATCTCTCCCCGGCCGCCGCGCCGCAATCGATGCGCTTCGATGCCACCCTCGCCACGGCGGGCCTGGCCACGGTCGGCGTGACGCTCAAGCCGCGGACGCTGGAGATGGAGATGTCCAAGGTCGGGCACTATCTCGACGAGATTTCGGCCACTCCGGACATCCGCAAACGGGCGCGGAAGCAGAAGCGCTGGAAGGAGAGCTACGTGAAGCACTCGAAGACGTTCGTGGAGGCCACGGCCGATCCCGCCGACCGCTCGTGGAGCCAGCCGCTCGGCCTCGGACTCGAGATCGTCCCCGAGCGGTCCCCGCTGTCGCTCGAACCCGGCGAGGAGTTCCCCGTGCGGGTGCTCCGCCAAGGTCAGCCGCTGGCGGGATTCGCGCTCAATCTCGTCGTCGCCGGTCAGACCCGCGGCATCACCCGGCGGACCGATGCGAACGGCCGCGCCACCTTCCGCATCCGGCAGCAGGGGCTGCACCTGCTGCGCGGCACCGACCTGCGTCCAGCCTCGGGCGAGGTCGATTGGGAGAGCGACTTCACCACGCTGACCCTGCGCGTGAAGTAACGCGCTCAGCGCGCGGCCAGCACCAACAGCGAGAGTGCCGGCTGGCGGTCGTTCCAGTTCATCACCAGCACCGACGTAAAGGTCGTGTACCAAATCGGCTCGTCGGTTTCCGATTTCACCAGCGCCCGCTCGTAGTCGGGGAAGCCATCGGCATCGAGGGGCGCCAGCACGCGGTCGCCCACGATCAGCTCGCGCCCGTCGCTCGTCCTGATCGGCCGGCCCGGCACCAACTCGCGCCGCACCCACTCCGCCAGGGCGGCCGGACCGCCCTGCTGCAGCGCCGCGTCGGTGCTGGCGCGGGTGCCGTCGAACGAAAGCTGCAGCACCGGGAGATCCTTCCGCGCCGGGTTGGCGATCTTGCGGCTCAAGTCGCGGGTCCGGACCTGCGTGATCTTCCCGCGGCGCGTCTCCACCATGATCCGTAGCTGATCGGTGTGGTACGTGAAGGTCTTCGAGATCGCGCCCGAGGCGATGCCCACATTCCGATCCCCCAGCACCTCCGGCACGCGTTCGGCCGGCATGCCCGGCTGGAGCAGGGCCGCGTTCTCGAGGGTGATTTTCTCCCGGCTGCAGGCAGCGAGAGCGAGGGCGGCGCAGAGAGAAAACAGGGCAAGCGAGCGAGGCATAGGCGAGGATGTTGGAGATCGATTAACGCCGCCGCGGCCGCGGTTACGGACGTTCGGTCGGCGAGGTCACTCCGGCCTGGGTCGACCGATGGCGATGCCCGCTCCGAAGGCCGCGCAGGTGACGCATGAAAAGGGGGCAGACCGAATGCATTTCCTCGCAATTCCCGGCTTGCCACCGTCGCCCGACCCTCGGAGAAAAGGACCCGTCCGCCGCCTCCGTGAACCACCGCCGAGAGCGCGCCGGACTCGCCGCAATCATGCCTTTCCTCGCCCGCCTTTTCGCTCTCGTCCTCAGCACCGGCTTGCTCGCCACAGCCGTGTCGGCGCAGCAGGTGACGGCCAACTATTCGGCCTCTCCGAACCTGGCCATTCCGGACGGCAGCACGGTCGGGCTGGTCAGCACGATTCAGGTCTCCGGCTCCTCGATCCTCGAGGTGACCTCCATCCAGGTGAATCTCAACATTTCCGGCGGCTTCAACGGCGACTACTACGCCTACCTCGTGCACTACCTGCCGAACGGCTCGCCGGCCGGGATCGTCTCGCTGCTCAACCGCTCCGGACGCACCGGCAGCAATGCCTTCGGCTACGGGGACGCGGGCTTCAACGTCACCTTCGCCCACGGGGCGCCCAACGGGGACATCCATCTCTACCAGCAGATTTCCAACCCCGCCGGCGGAGTGCTGACCGGCCTTTGGCAGCCCGACGGCCGCAGCGCCGATCCGCTCAGCGTGACGGATGCCAGCCCGCGGACCGATTCCCTCCTCTCCTTCAACGGCTTCGCGGCCGATGGCGAATGGAGCCTGTATCTGGCGGACGTCTCGGCGCTCGGCACCGGCACGTTCGTCAGCTGGGGCATGACCATCGTCGGCGTACCCGAGCCGGGGACCTGGGCTGCGGGCGGCCTCGCGCTGCTCACGTTGGTCCAGTGGCGTCGCCGCCGCGCCTGAGCGCGGTCCTGGCTATTCGGCCGTCAGCGCGGCGCGCTCGTCGGCGCCCTTTTTCTCGAGGAAGTAGTCGAATCCGCCCGGGTAGCTCGTGACCTGCCCGGCGCGCACGTGCAGCACCTTGGTGGCGAGTTGGCGGATGAAATGCACGTCGTGCGAGATGAACACGAGCGTACCGGCGTAGTCCTTCAACGCCAGGATCAGCGACTCGACCGTGTGGATGTCCAGGTGCGTGGTCGGCTCGTCCATCAGGAGCAGGTTCGGCGGATCGACCAGGAATTTGATCAGATTGAGCCGGCTCTTCTCGCCCCCGCTCAGCACCGCGGTCTTCTTGTAGATCTCATCCTTGCGGAAGAGGAACGACCCGAGAATGCCGCGCGCATCCTCCTCCCGCAGCGTGGGCGCGGCGCGCAGGACCTCGTCCAGCACGGAGGCATTGGCGTCGAGCGTATCGGCCCGGTGCTGGCTGAAATACCCGAGCTTGGCCGCATGGCCGAGCTTGCGTTCGCCGCGCTGGAATTCTAGCACGCCGGCCAGGATCTTGAGCAGGGTCGACTTGCCCGCGCCATTCGGTCCGACCAGCACCGTACGCTCGCCGCGCTCGATGGTCAGATCGAGCCCGCGATACACGTGATGCTCGCCGTAGGCCATGTGCACGCCCGTCAGCGAGATGATCTGATGCCCCCCACGCGGCGGCTGCGGGATCTGGAAACGGAAGGGCTTCCGCGGCGGCGTGGGCCGTTCGATCAGCTCCATGCGCTCGATCTGCTTCAGCTTGCTCATGGCCTGCGAAGCCTTGGACGCCACCTTGCTGAAGCGGTCGACGAATTCCCGCAGGGCCGCGATCTCCTTCTGCTGGTTCTTCCACGCGGCTGCCTGCGCCTCGTAGGCGGCCTCGCGCTGTTCGAGGAAGGACGAGTAGTTGCCCCGGTAGGCGACGAGCCGCTTCTCCGAGATCTCGAAGACGGTCTCGACCACCTCATCCATGAACTGGCGATCGTGCGAGATGAGCAATACGGCGCCGGAGTAGGTCTTGAGGTAATCCTGCAGCCAGAGCAGCGAGAGCAGGTCGAGATGGTTGGTCGGCTCGTCCAGCAGGAGCAGGTCCGGCTCCATCACCAGCAGCCGGGCGAGATGCGCCCGCATGATCCAACCGCCGCTCATCTCACGGGCGGGCCGGTGGAAATCGGCCTCGCGATAGCCCAGACCCCGCAGGATGCGTTTGGCCTTGGCCTCGGCCTGCGGATCGCTCAGCGCGTCGTGCTGCGCATGCGCCTCGAGGTAGGCCGGCGATTGGACGTCGCCCACCTTTTCGAGGGCGTGCAAGACCTCCTCCAAACGCGCCAGTTCGCGTCCGCGCCCCGTGGCTACGTCCAGCACGCTTTCCGCGCCCACGGCCTCGGCCTCCTGCGGCAGGAAGCCGGTCATGGTCCATTCGTCGCGCTGGATGACGCCGGCATCGGGCTCGTCGGCCCGCAGGATGAGGGAGAAGAGGGTCGATTTGCCGGCCCCGTTCGGACCGACCAGCGCGCAGCGTTCGCCGTAGTTGACGGTCAGCGAGGCGCCTTCGAAAAGCACGCGTCCGCCGACGGACTTCTTCAGATCGCGAATGGTCAGCATCGGGGGAAAAAGAGAGGGTGACCCAGGCGCTCGCCTGGGCCGCAGGATCGATTCGGAGAAGCGCCCGACCGAGCCGGCCGGGCGACGGGCGGGCCTCAGCGATTGCCGAAAACGCCGCCGCCACCGCCGCCACTGAGATTGTTCAGACCGCCCAAGGCGCCCTGGCCTTCCCATTTCTGCGGTTGATTCCAAGGCAGCGTGCTGGGCTTCTCCGTACCGGACAGATACTGCGAACCATCGTTCGGCGGCGCGACCGCGCAGGCGCCGGAAAAGAGACTGACCGTGGCGAGCGCGAGCAGCGTGAGCGAGCGGACCAAAGACTTCATCGGACGCGGACCATCGCCGAGCCCGGGCCTTCGTCAATCAGGAGCCCGGGTAGATGACCCGGTCACCGGGCTGGACCGCCAGACCCGGCGAAAGCGAAGAGGGCACGATGTCCGCGATGCTCTGCGAAGGCTCGACCGAGGTGATCTTGACCCGGCCGACCATGGCCCCGCGGCGCATCACGATCATCTCCGCGTTGGCCGTCACGCCCTGGCGATCGCCCAGACTGAGCACCACGAAATTCCAGGCCTGATTGACCGCCAGAATCTCGCCGCTGAGGCCCTTGGCCATCAGGCCGGCCTGCCGCCGCTGCTCGGCGGCCACGAGCGACTTCACGCGGCTCTCGGCGGCGGCCAGCTTGTCGTCCAGCGACGCCTTCACCTGACTGAGTTCCGCCACCTGGGCCTGCAATTCCGCCAGGCGTTTCTCGGCGTCACCCGGCACACCCGGGCGGCCGCCGGAGCCGGCCCCGGCCAGCTGGCTCTTCAGCTGATCGATCTCCGTCTGCCGCGCTGCGATCTGCGATTGAAAATCCGCGATCTGTCCGTTCAGGCGCTCGGCCTCGCTCTTGGCCGCCGCGAGGGAGCCCTCGAGCTCCGACACCTTGGCCTTGCTGGCGGTCAGCTGCTCGCCGGTGGACTTGAGCTCCTTCTTGGTCGTGCCCAACTCGCCGACCGTACGGTTGAGATCGCTGGTCGTCTTGCGCAGCTCGGCCGTCTTCTCCTTCAGGTGGGTGTGATTGAGATATCCCAGCGCCGCGGAAGCCACGAGGAGTACGGCCGAGAGGTAAAGGAGAATCGAAGGCATGACGACGCGGCGCGATGTGTAGCGAGCTATGACATTGGCCGCAAGGCTTAAGGCGGGTTCCGTCCAGCTCAAGGCACGATTTCGGAATCCGGCCGCGGGCGGGAGACTGTCGCGCGCGGCGGTGCCAGTCGCGCGGAGGCTGCCCGGGAGAGGGCCGGGGCGAAGGTCATGGCCAGCATTGCCAGCCCCGCCGAGACCCAGCCGATGGTCCCGAAGCCTTCC
Source organism: Verrucomicrobiota bacterium (assembly GCA_018240025.1). Taxonomy (GTDB): domain Bacteria; phylum Verrucomicrobiota; class Verrucomicrobiia; order Chthoniobacterales; family SZAS-18; genus SZAS-18. The sequence continues at coordinate 237,945 of JAFEGM010000006.1, read as the reverse complement.
AGCCGGCCGTCGGATTTCGTCACCACCAGGAAACCCGCCAGGTAGGTCGCCGTGGCCGAGGCGAACTGGGTGATGGCCGAATTCAGGCTCATGAAACCTCCCCGCAACGCCGGCACGCCGGCGGTCGTGACCATGGCCATGGCCGGGACGAAGCGGCCGGACATGGAAGTCATGAAGAGGCACATCATGAGCACCGCGCCCCAAAGCGGCACCGGCGGCAGGTGAGTGAGCGCGAGGGTGACGAACACCGAGGCGCCGGCGGTAATCAGGTAGACGGGCAGCTTGCCGTGAAAATCGGCCACCCGGCCGATCGCATTCATGCTGAAAAGCGTGCAGGCCCCGCCGCAGGCATAAAGCAGCGGAATATCCTGCTCCGCCAAGCCGACGTTGCCGACCATGTAGGCGGCGATGAAGGGCACCACGCACATGCCGGCCAGCGTCAGGCTGCCCATGAAGAGGTAGGACAAGCGGTGCGGCCAGGGCGCCAACACCTCGGTCAGCCGGGCCAGTTCGAAGCTGCGCTGGGCCGGATGGGCGAGGTGGCCGCGCATGGGCGGCAGCAGCCAGAGCGAGAGCACCACGAGCAGCGCGGCCACGGCGGCGAGCAGGTAGAAAGGCGCATGCCAGCTGAAGCGTGTGGCCAGCCAGATGCCCGCCGGCAGCCCCGCGATGGTGGCCACGGAGAAGGACGACATCAGCACCCCGGTGGCGCGACCACGGTGCGATTCGGGGATTAGGTCGCCGACCGCCGCCAAGCAGACGGCTCCGATGAGCCCGCCGAACGCCCCGCAGACGATGCGCGCCGCCACCAGTGCCGGGTAGCTGTCCGCCAAAGCGCAACACAGCGTGCCCACCGCCAGTCCGGCGCACAGCCAGAGCAGCGCCGGACGGCGGTCGAAACGGTCGAGCACGAGCGTGGCGGCGACGCTGGTCAGGCCGGCGGCGAAGGCATAGGCCGAGACGGCGAAGGCGAACTGTTGCGCGCTGATGCCGAACATCCGCATGAACTGCGGGCTCAGGGGCATCATGATCATGAAGTCCACCGTGTTGGTGAACTGGATCGCCGCCAGCACCACCACCACCAGCCAGAGCTTCCAAGGCAGACGATCCTGCGGTCGCACCGCGGCCGTCCCGGACGGTGCGGGCATTTCCGACATACCTCAGCTTACCCCGCTTTCCCCACCACCCGCAAATCCGCCCCGAAGACAGGCAGGAAGGGAAGAGTCCCTTGTCGGCCCCCGCGGCATCCGTTATCGGAGCCACTGCCCATGGCCGACCCTGCCGACCCCCAGCCCAGCGAGACCGATGCCGAGGTCGACATCGAGGTCACGCCGGCGGCGGATCCGATCGCCCGGCGGGAGCAGATCCGCCGGCTGCAGGCCCGGATCAGCCGCCTGGATGCGGAGGAGCAGCGGGCGGCCGTTCCCGAGCCGGTCGCGCCGCGCGGCCGGGGCAGCCACCGCTTCCGCATGCGGCAGGCGGACCCCGTGCTGCAGGAGGCCGCGGCGAAACGCGAATTCCGCGCCTGGGACGAACCTCTGCCCGAGCCCCCACCCACGTTCATCCGCCGCATCCCGAAGTGGGTGCTCTGGATCTTCGGACTGTTCGTCAGCACCCAGTTCTTTTTCCTAGGATCGCTCGCCCAGCGGTGGGTTCTGACCCGGCCGACCGAGCCGAAACGGACTTCGCCGACCGAATGGGACACCTCGCTGATTCGCGAACTCGACCGTGCCCTGGCCGACTTCCGCGAAGGCCGCTTGGCCGACGGACGTCAGGCGGCGGCCGCGTTGCGCACCAAGGCGCCCGACCTCCCTGGCCTCGCCCTGCTGGACGCCGAGGCCGGCCGTACCGAGGCGCGCTCTAGCATGGTGGACGTCACGCTCCTGCGCGAGGTCCACAGTCGGACCGCCTTCGCCTATCGCGCCCAGCTCGAGCGCACCCGCAACTTCGCCCTGCAGCTCAAACTCGTGGAGGCGCTCGCCTGCCTGCGGGAGGCGGCCAACCTCGAGCCGGCCCGCCCGGAGCCGCCGTTCTACATCGGCGAAGTGATGCGCCGACTCGGCCGGTATTCGGATGCGATCGAGCACTTCGAGCGCGCCGCCCACGCGGCCCGGCCCGGCTGGCAGCCGGATCGGGCCCTGATCGATTTCCGCCGCCGCATCACCATCGCCGAGAGCGGGCGCGACAATACGCTCGCCGCCGAATGCGCCGCCGCGCTGGCCCTGCCCAACCCCGCGCCCGAGTGGCTGGCCCTCGACGCCGCGATCAAGCTGCTCGCAGGCAACCTGGCCGAGACCCGAGCCAGCCTCGACCGGCTGAAGCTGGCGTGTCCGCCCGAACGGCGTGCCATGCTGCTCGAGGACCACGTTTTCCGCAGCCTGCTCAATCGCAATGAGCTGCGCGATCTGCTCCCCAAGCGCAGCTCGCGCCTGGAAGCCGGGGTGCTGCCGTCGCCGTGAATGCAGGATCGCCAGACGCCGCCGCCTCGGCCCGGGGGCAGCGGGAAGAGCGGCCCGAGCGCTACGGTCATTTCGAGATCCTGCGCCGCGCCAACGGGGCGCTCTGGCAACTGGGCGAAGGCGCCATGGGCGTGACCTTCAAGGCCCGCGACACGCGACTCGAAGTGACCGTGGCCTTGAAGCTGGTGCGACCGGGCAGTCTGGGCGCGGCCGATGCGAAGCTGCTCTTCGTCCGCGAGGCCAGGGCCGCGGCGCGCATCCGCCATCCGCACGTGGCCTCCGTGCTCTATCTCAACGACGATCCGGAGGAGCTGTTCTTCGCCATGGAGTTCGTCGACGGACTCCCGCTCCACGCCTGGCTGCAGGCGCAAGGCCGGATCGAGCCCGCCCTGGCGCTGACGCTGGCGGCACAGCTGGCGCACGGACTGCAGGCGGTCCACGAGCAGGGCCTCATCCATCGCGATCTCAAGCCCGCCAACGTCATGCTCGTGACGCACCGGCCGGGACAGCCGCGCTGGGCCGATTTCGCCGCGGCCGGCGGACGCCAGGCGCGCATCATCGATTTCGGCCTCGCCCGCAACGCCTTCAGCGCCGACACCACCGCGGTCGGTCCGACCGGCGCGGTCACCGCGCTGGCCGAGACGCGGGGCTTCCGGGGCACGCCGCTGTATGCCAGTCCCGAGCAGTGCGAGGAACGGCGGGAACTCGACGGTCGCTCCGACCTGTACTCGCTCGGCTGCCTGCTCTGGGAGATGCTGACCGGACGGCCGCCGTTCCAGGGCGATTCGCATTTCGCCCTCCTCCGCCAGCACATCGTGGAACCGCCGCCCTGGGCGCAGCTGGCCGACCTGCCCGAGCCGGTGCGGGCCGTCCTCACGAGCCTGCTGGCCAAAGCCCCCGCCGAGCGCCCGGCCAACGCGGCCGCCGCAGCCGAGCTCCTGGAAGCCGCCGCCCGGGCCTGCCAGGGCCTGCCGCCGGCGACGACGCTTTCCGTTCCCGCCGCGACGACCGCGCCACCGCCGACCCGCATTGCGCGCACCACGCTGACGCTCGAGTTGCCCACGGTCCGCGCGGCCTGGCTGGTCGCGCTCGGCCTCCTCCTCCTCGGCGGACTCGGCTACGGAACTTGGCGCGTCTGGCCGGCCCGCCCAGCCGCCAGCCGACCCAGCCAGGCGCCGAAGGTGGTGGCGGTGCTGCCGTTCAAGAACATCGGCGGCGATCCCGAGAATGCGGTCTTCGCCGACGGGGTGCACGAGGACGTCATCACCGCGCTGGCCAAGCTGAGAAATCTGCGGGTCATCGCCCGCTCCTCGGTGCTCCGCTTCCAGAACAGTCCGGCGGAGGCCTCAGCCATCGCCCGCGAGTTGCAGGCCGATGCCGTCCTCGAGGGCTCGGTGCGGCGCTCCGGCGGCCGCATCCGGGTGAGCACGCGGCTGCTCGACGGCGCCACGGGGCAGAGCCTCTGGGCGGGGGATTCCACCCGCGATCTGCTCGATGTCTTCGAAATCCAGGCCACCATCGCGCGCGAGTTGGCCGCGGCCCTCTCGGTCGTGATCAGCGCGGGCGAGCAGAGCTCGCTGGCGCGGCGCCCGACCACCGATGCCGGCGCCTACGAGCTCTACCTCCGCGCCCGGAGCATCGAGCAGGAGCGCGCGCCGACGCCCGAGAAATATCAGGCCGTGCTGCCGCTCTACACCCGCGCGCTGGAGCTCGATCCCCAGTTCGCTGAGGCGCAGGCCCGCTTCGCCGTGGCCGCCGGCATGCTCTACTGGTTCGGCGTCGAGCGCACCCCGGCCAACGCCGCCCGCACCCGCGCCGCGGCGGAGCGGGCTCTGGCGCTGGCTCCCGACAGCGCCGAGGCCCATATCGCGTTGGGCGAAATGTACTACTGCATCCCGCAGGACTGGGCGGCGGCGCTGGCCGAGTTCCGCCGGGCTCTGCAGCTCGAGCCGAGCAGCGTGGTGGCGCACACGGCCGCGGCGCGGGCATTGCGGCGCCTCGGCCGTCTGGACGAGGCCGTCGCGATCCTGCGCGAGGGCGAGAAGCTCTCGCCCAACGACGCCTACCATCTCGTCTCGCTGGCCGAGACGCTCATGCTCACGCGTCGGTTCCGCGAGGCCGACGCGCTGGCCCAGCGCATCGCCCGCCTGACCGACGACGGCAGCATCGCGATCTACTTCCTGCCCACCCGTCTCGAGCTCGATGACGACATCGCCGCCTGCCGCACCAGCCTGCGCGCGGCCATCCCGCGCTCGGCCTCGACCATGCGGCTGGAGGCGTGGGAATGGCTCGGCGACTGGACCGGCCTGCTGCGCGAGTGCGATGCGCTGCCGCCGGTGGTGAGTCAGTTCAATGCGCTCTTCCCGTGCGAACTGCTGGCCGGGCGCGCGCTGCTGCGGCTGGGTCGGCGCGAGGAAGGCCTGGCCGCGCTGCGCACCGCGGTGGAGAAGTTCGCGCCGCTGCTGGAGGCCAACGAAGGCGACCCGCGCATTCGCATGCAGCTGGCCGAGGCGCATTCCCTCCTCGGCGAGCGCGAGGCGGCCCTGCGCGAGGGCCGGCGGGCGCTGGCCGAGATGCCGCCGGAGCGCGACGCGTTCTTTCACGTCAAGCTGCGCCTCGAACTCGCCGGCGTGCTCGGCCGCGTCGGCGAGCAGGACGAGGCTTGCGCCATCTACGAAGACGTGCTGGCCCGCGGCGGGTACAACTTCAATCGCGCCATGCTGCGGCATTTCGCCCGCTACGACGACCTGCGCGGTTTCCCGCGCTTCGACCGGCTCTGCGCCCGCCCGGCTGGCGGCGGCTGAGCCTGTGCCTTGGCGGCCGGTCGCCGATTTTCGTTTTCCGTTCCTCGCCCCGCTGGCTAGCCTGCCGGCATGTTTGATTTCCTCGCCAAGGGCAAGGACGCCATGATCGTCAGCGCTCTGCGCACGTACTTCGATTCCCAGCTGCGCGCCCGCTACGGCGAACTCCAGGATCTGCAGGTCGACACCGATCGCCGCACGCTCACGCTCGTGCTGATGCCGCGGGGCGAGATTCGGGCGATCAGCATCCGTATTCTCGAGTACAAAATCGACCGCCAGGGCGGCGGGCTCTACCTCATCCCCGGCCGCGCCAGCATCGACCGCGCCTGGATGCAGGCGCTCTACGAAGATCTGGCGCAAAACCAGCGCTTCGAGCTGCCGTCCATCGCGGCCGGCTTCCTCTGAGGGATGGCGGGCGGCGGGGAGAGCGCGCGCCACCGCGAGTTGAAGCGGCTGGGCCTGCGCTGGGCGCAGTTGGAAGGCTGGAGCATCTGCGCCGAGGAAGTGGCGTTGCCGCATTCGAGCTACCGGGCCGATCTCGCCGCCTACCGGCCCGCCAGCGAGCGGATGCGGGAGCCCGATCCGCGCCGGCCGGGCCGCGAGCGGCTGGTCACGCGCGCCGCGGTCGGCCTGACCGCCGTTTTCGAATGCAAGCAGGCCCGGAGCGATTTCCTGAAGGACTCGCGCGCCACCGCCGCCCTGCGGGCCAAGCTCGAGCGGCTGGCCGAGCGGCGGGCGACCTTGGAGCGGACGCTGCGGGTGCATCACCCCACGCTGCAAAGCGGCGACTCGCTGTTTCCCGAATTCGACCAGGCCGCGCTTGAAGACCTCGGTCATCGCAGCCTCCAGCAGGTCCTCGGGCAGATCCGCACGCTGCAGGGCCAGCTCTACGCCGGCGTGAAATTCGAAGAGCTCGTGCGCTACCGCTGCGCCAGCGCCTGCTGGCTGGTGGCCGAGCCCGAGGTCTTCGCGCCGGGCGAGATTCCCCTCGGCTGGGGCCTGCTGGTCCGGCGCGGCGAGAGCCTCGAGCTCCGGCAGCGGCCGGCGCTGCTCGACTGCCACGAACGCACGCGCCTCGCGCTGCTGCAGCGCATCGCCCAGACCGCCACCCGCGGGGCCAATCGCGCCCACGGCATCGACGCCGCCAGCCTGTGGGAAGAGCGGCGCGGACGCCGCCCGGCGACCGAGACGCCGCCTTGATCAGCCGCCGGCCGGTTTGCGCGCGATGATGCCGTAGTGGTCCGAGACCCAGCGCGGCGCCAGCCGGGCCAGACCCGCAGGAAAGGTGGCGTTCGAGAACGGCAGCTTGCCGACGAGCGAGAAAAACGTGCGCAGGTCGGTCAGCCCCGCGGCCCGCAGCGCCCGGGCAGTGTCGCATTCCAGCATCGGACTGATCATGAAGCTGTCGGTGGCGTCCTGAAACGCCCGATACCGCCGCTTCACCAGCAGCATCAGCAGGCTGGAAAACGACTCCGGATTCGGATTCGTCACGACCACGATGCCGCCCGGCTTCACCAGCCGCGCCAGCTCGCGGATGAGCAGGCGGGGATTCTCCACGCACGGCGTCACCTGGCAGGCGATGGCCGCATCCGCCTGTCCGTCGGGCAGCGGAATGCCGGGCGTCTGCAGATCGTGCGCCACGAACTCGCGCTCGGCCGGATACTCCCGGTAGCGCACGAGATCGACCCCGATGCAGCGGTCGAAGTGCCCGGAGAGCGCCTCCCAGAGCCCGCCCGTGCCGCAGCCGACATCGAGGAGCAATCCGCCCCGCGGCACGCCTGCTTCGCGCAGCGCCTCGGCCAGCCGGAAGTAGCCGCGCGCGTCGCTGATCCCGCGGGTGAGTTCGGCGCGTTCGACGGCTTGGGCATCGACCTGAGGCATGCGCTGCCCTAGGCGACACCGCACGCGAGTCAAAGGCATTGCCGCGGCCGGGCTCGGGCCGATGGTGCCGCATGCATGCCATCGTTCTCGGCGCCTCGACCGATTCCGCCAAATTCGGCAATAAGGCCGTCCGCGCCTTTCTCCAGGCGGGCTGGACCGTCACGCCGGTCAATCCCAACGCCGAGCCGGTGGCCGGCCTTCCCGCCGTCGCGCGCCTGGGCCAGCTCGAGCCCGGAACCGCCGCCGTGCTCAGCGTGTATCTGCCGCCGCGCGTGACGGTGAGCCTGGCCGACGAGATCGCCGCGGTCGCGCCGGGCGAGGTCTGGCTCAACCCCGGCGCCGATGCGCCCGAGGTGGTCGAGGCCCTGCAGCAGCGCGGCCTGCGAACCCGCGAGCTGTGCTCGATCGTCGAACTCGGCTACGTGCCGGCAATGTTCCCCTGACGGGAAGATTCAAGAGCCAAGAGCCAAGAGCCAAGAGCCAAGAGCCAAGGAAAGTCCAAGGGGCAGGAGGTAAGGAAAGGAGCCGAGCCTCGGCTGCCGATATTCCTGATCCCCCTTCGCAGCTTCGCCCACTTCGCAGCTTCGCGTGCTCTCCCTGCGGCAGTCTGAGGGAGAAAAAAGGAGGACGTGAACCTCGCGGTCCACGCCCTCCTACCACCTCCCAGACGGGAATCTGTTACTTGGGGGCTTCGCTCTTGGCGCCCTCCTTGGGGATAAACTTGAGGGCCACGCCGTTGATGCAGTAGCGCTTGCCGGTCGGGGCGGGACCGTCATCGAACACGTGGCCCAAATGGAAGCCGGTCTTGGCGCAGCGGACCTCGACGCGCGTCATGCCGTAGCTGGTGTCGGGATGCAGCGTGACGGCGTCCGGGGTCGCCGGCCAGGTGAAACTCGGCCAGCCGGTCCCGGAGTCGAACTTGTCCTCCGACTTGAAAAGCACCTGCGTCGGATCGGCCGCGCAAACGAAGACGCCCGTGCGCTTCTCCTTGTTCAGGGGGCTGGTGCCGGCGAACTCGGTGCCGTGCAGCACGAGCACATTGAAGGCCTCGGGCGGGAGAATCTTCTGCCACTCGGCCACGGTCTTGTCCGTCTTGCCGGCCTTGGCGTTGGGGTCGGGCTTCTCGCCTCCAAACAGCGAACCGAGGCCGACGGCCACGGCAGCGAGGAGAGCGAGGGCGGAACCGATGCGAATCACGTTGAGCATATCGACGTGAGAATCGCACCCGGATGCAAAATTTCCGCTATGACAGCGGGACGCGGGAATTTCCGGGTCCGCGGCGCACAGCGGCACGTCCCATCCCTGGGGCGCGACCCGCTTCAGGGCCGCAGCTTTTCCATCCGGTAATTGCGGAAGGTGGCGCCGCGATACTCCACGTCCTGCGCGTCGAGCAGGCGGAAGCCGCGCCGTTCGAAGAAAGGCCGCGCGGTAATGCTCGCCTCGGTGAACAGCCGCCTCAGGCCCGCGCGCCCGGCCTCGGCTTCGATGCGCTCCAAAAGGCGCGAGGCGACTCCCTGGCCCTGATGCTCGGCATGCACGTACACCGCATCGATGTGGCCATCCGGATCGAACTCGGCGAAGCCCGCGAGGCGAGCGCCGGCCTGCTCGACGAAGACCGTCTTCTTCGCCAGCCGCGCCCGCCATTTCTCCGGCTCCGGCGCCTCGCCCGCCCAGACGGCGATCTGCTCCGGCGTGTAGTCGCCCCGATTCACCTCGCGCACCGTGCGGTGAAAGAGGGTGGCGATCTCGAGGGCGTCGCTGGGCTGCGCGAGACGGATCATGCGGCAAGAACGATGGTCCAGTCTCAGCCCTCCGCGCGCAGCACCGCCAGCGGCGCCTGCCGGCTGACTCCACGGCTGGTCAGGAATCCGACGGCCAGGGTCAGCAGCATGACGCTGCCGAGCGCGATGAGCGACGGCGGCAGAATGACGGCGGCCAGCGCGGGCTGGGAGAGTTCGAAGACCCGCGTGGCCAGCAGCCAGCTGCCTCCGGCCGCCAGCACGATGCCCGTCAGCGCGGCCAGGGAACCGAGCGCGGCATATTCCGCCGCCAGGACGCGGAAGACGATGGCGCGCGATGCGCCGAGCGTGCGCAGCAGCACCGCCTCCCGCACGCGCTCGTAGCGGCCGGTCAGGAGCACGGAGACGAGCACGATGAGCCCGGTGCCGATGGTGAAGAGCGAGAGAAAGCGCACCGCGGTCGTGGCCTTGCCGATGATCTCCCGCAGCGCGCCGGCCACGAGGGCGAGATCGACCGCGGAGATGTTCGGATACTTCTTCACGATCGCGCTCTGCACCCGCGCCGAGGTCTGGCTGTCCTCGGCCCGGCTGACCGCGATGTAGAATGTCGGCGCCTCCTCCAGCACGCCGGCCGGGAAGACGACGAAGAAATTCGGCGAGAAGCGGCGCCATTCCACGCGGCGCAGGCTGGCCACCTTCACCGGCATGGGGATGCCCTGGATGTCGAAGGTCAGCTCGTCGCCCACGCCGACGCCGAGATCGCGCGCGATGTCCGACTCGAGGGAGATCGGCACCGGTGTGGTCTCCGCCTTCACCCGCGGCACGAATTCTCCCGCCAGGATCTTCTCGGTATCGGTCACCTGCTCGCGGAAGGTCGAGCGGTATTCCCGATGCAGCACCCAGCCGGGCGTGGCGCGTTTCGGATCGGCGGCGATCTCCGCGACCGGTCGGCCCTTCACGCTGGCCAGACGCATCGTCACGACCGGCACCGAACCGAGGTCGGGCACGCCGTTTTCCTTCAGCACGCCGCGCACGCCTTCGATCTGGTCGGCGCGGATGTCGAAGAAGATGAGGCTCGGCTGCGGCCCGAGGTCCTCGCGCTCGAACTGCCGCCGCAGCAGCGCCTCGGTCAGATGCAGGCTGAGCAGCAGCGCCGTGGCCAGGCCGAGCGTGGCGAGCAGCAGCGCGGTGCGATTGCCCGGCCGGTGCAGGTTGGCGAAGCCCTGCCGCCAGGCATAAGGCAGGCCGGCCGGCGTGCCGCGGCGAGCGGCCCAAATGAGGAGTCGGGCCAATCCGCCGAGCACTGCCATGCCGACGAGCAGAGCCACGCCGAAGCCGAGCGCGAGCTTCACATTGCCGCTTTGCCACCACGGCAGCAGCACCACCCCGGCGAGGACCAGCGCGCGTACGATCCACAGCGCGGGATCGCGGCCCGTGGGCAGATCGTCCCCGGACCGCAGCGTGAGCAGCGGCGGCACGCGGCGCATCGGGAGCAGCGGCACGAGCGCGAACAGCAGGCAGACGAGCAGGCCGGCGCCGATTCCCTGCGCCACCGCGCCCGGCTGGAAGGCGAACGAGAGTTGCAGGGCCGAACTCGACGCGATGAAGCGCGGCGCGAGCGACTGGATCCAGACGCCGAGCGCCGCGCCGGCCAACGAGCCGAGCAGCCCGAGGGCCAGCGCCTGCACGAGGTAGATGGCCAGCGTCTGCCGCGAAGAGGCGCCGAGGCAATGCAGCAGCGCGGCCGTGCGCACCTTGGTCTTGAGATAGGCGCCCACGCCGCTGGCCACACCGATGCCGCCGAGCAGCAGCGCGACGAAGCCGACGAGATGCAGGAAATCAGCGACCTGGTCGAAGGCGCGCCCGAGTTGGCGCTTGCTGCGCACGAGGTCGGTCGCGTCGAGCTTCTGCGCCTCCAACTGCGGCTTGGTGGCGGTCACCCAGCCCGCGGTGTTGAACGTCTCCGGCAGTCGGAAGTAGGCCTTGTATCGCACCAGACTCCCGCGTCCTTCCAGGGCCGGGTCGAGCTCCGTCAGCGGAATGAAGACGCGTGGCGCCAGCGCGGTGAAGGCCGCCGCCTCGCCGGGCGCCTTGCGGAGCGAGCCGAGCACGGTGATCTCGCGCTCGCCGATCTTGATCGGATCGCCCGCCTGCACGCCGTATTGCAGCAGCAGGGCTTCCTCGATGAGCGCCCCGCGTCCCGCGGCGAAGGCCGCCGCCGCTTCGGGCGGATTCGTCTCCAGCTGCCCGTACAGCGGGAAGCGTCCGCCGATGGCCCGGACCTGCGTCAGCCGCAGGTTGTCGGATTTCGGGAAGGTGGCCATCGAGGCGAGGATGGCCTCGCGGCTCTTCTCGACCGCCGGCAGCCGGTCGAGCAGCGCGAGCATTTCCGGCGCCCAGGTCCGGCGCGACTCGATGACGAGATCGGCCCCAAGCAGCGAGCGCGCCTGCTGGTCGATGGTCTGGTCGAGATTGCGCGCCAGCGAACCGATCGCCACCAGCGCCGCCACGCCGAGCGTGAGCGCCGAGCCGAAGAGCACGAGCCGGCCGCGGCTGCGGCGCGAGTCGCGCCAGGCCAGGCTCCAGGTGAAGCGGGAGAAGAGGGCGGCGAGGAGCGGGAACATCAGGCGGGGCAGTCAGGTTTCCTTCACCGGCGCGGGGAAGAGCTTGCGGAAGGTGAAGGCGCCGACGGTCTCGCCCTCGCGCTCGAGCCGCTCCATTGCGGCCTTGGCGTCCTCGGGGGTCGGCAGTGTGCCGGCCGGGATCCACCAGAGCGCCATGTGCGGCGTGCTCAGCGGCTCGAACCACTGCTGACGGCGCGCGAAGAACTGACCGTGCATCGAGCGGTAGACGTAGGCCTTGAGGTTCGCGACCGAGTCCCAGACCGACATGTTGAAGAGGATGAGCGGATCCGCGAACGGCTGAAAATCGATCGCGTGGCCCGCCTCGGTCTGATAGCGCCAGACGAAGCCGGGACTGCTCTCGGCCAGCCGGTTGATCTCATCGAGCGCCTGCACGAACTCGGCCATGACCGGGCCATCGATGGGCCCCTTTGCCTTCGCGATGTTGACTTGAGCCAGGTGGAATTCCATCCGCGCCGTCTAACCCATTTCGGGCGGAGGTGAATGCGAAATTCAGCCGGTGTCACGCAGGCCCATGCCGGCGCCATCCGGCGCGGTGTGTCACCAGCGGTATGTCCGACGGGGCAACAGCCATCAGACGCTCCCTATCCAGCCGGCGCATCCCGCCCGCTGCACCTCTGCCCGACTCCGCCAGTTTCCTCCCCGCCGTTTCTGAAGTATAGGGGCGCGATGAAGGTCGGAATGATCAGCCTCGGCTGCGCGAAAAATCTGGTGGATGCGGAAATCATGCTCGGCAGCGCGCGCGCCGAGGGCATGGAGATCACGGCGGACGCGGACGAGGCCGACGTGCTCATCGTCAACACCTGCGCCTTCATCGACTCGGCCAAGGAGGAGTCCATCGAGGCCATCCTCGACGCTCATCGCGGCCGCGGGCTCAAGCGGCGCAAAGGCCAGAAGCTCATCGTCAGCGGCTGCATGGCGCAGCGCTTCGCCAAGGAGCTGCCCAGCGAGATGCCGGAGGTCGACGCCTTCATGGGGCTCGACCAGGTGGCCGAGACCGGCTCGATCATCCGCCGCGTGCTCGAGTCCACGCCGCGCGACGTGCAGATCGAGGACGGCCCGCTCAATCTCGTCACGCGCAAGCCGCAGTACATCCCGGACTACGACACGCCGCGCTTCCGGCTCACGCCGTCGCATTCGGCCTACGTCAAGATCGCCGAGGGCTGCAACCATCCCTGCTCGTTTTGCGTCATTCCGCAGATGCGCGGCAAGCACCGCAGCCGGACGGTCGACTCCGTCGTGCGCGAGGTTCGGCAGCTCGTCGCGGAGGGCGTGAAGGAGATCAATCTCATCTCGCAGGACACGACCTATTTCGGCATGGACACGTGGAGCGAGAAGGCGAGTCCGCGCCAGCCGGTCGATGTCTCGCGCGGCACCACGCTCTGCCATTTGCTCGAGGAGCTCGACGGGATCGGCGGCGAGTTCTGGATCCGGCTGCTCTACACGCACCCGGCGCATTGGAGTGACGATCTCATCCGGACCATCGCGCAGTCGAAGCACGTGGCGCGCTACATCGACATGCCGCTGCAGCACATCCATCCGGCCATGCTGGAAACGATGCGGCGCGAGACGAGCGACCAGCACATCGTCGACCTCGTGGCCCGCATCCGCGCCGGCATTCCGGGCATCGCGCTGCGCACGACCTTCATCGTCGGCTTCCCCGGCGAGACGGCGGAGCACTTCAACCGCCTGCTCGAGTTCATCGAGCAGACCCGCTTCGAGCGGCTCGGCATTTTCACCTACAGCCGCGAGGAGGGCTCGCGCGCGGCCAAGATGGAGAATCAGGTCCACGCCATGACCAAGCGTTCGCGCTACCGCCGCGCCATGGAGCTGCAGCAGCGCATCGCCCGGGAAATCAACGAGGCGCAGGTCGGCCGCCGTCTGCGCGTGCTGGCCGATACTCCGCACATCGCCCGCGCCGAGGCCGATGCGCCC
>JAFEGM010000006.1:0-224429 GCA_018240025.1 Verrucomicrobiota bacterium | reverse complement strand
AAGATTCAAGAATCAAGAATCAAGGAAGGACCAAGGCGAAAGGGGTAAGGGCGGTGGCGGTCGGTTGGCGGTGGTCCGGGGGGGCTGGTCGGTAGGCGGAAGTCGGTGCGTCCGTGAGTCGGCCGTTGGACTCGCGCTCGCCGAGGGGCTCGTGCCGCTACAGGGAAGAGCGCGCAGTTTGCCTTTGCCGCGTTCGGCGGGTCCGGGAGTGTTTGGCATGGTCATGCGCCTGTCATGCGGCCAGCTGCTGCTGCTCATCGTGCTGCTTGGCGCCCTGGGCTTTGCCACGCTGCAGTTCCTCCTCGCCAAGCTCGGCTGGTATCTGCCGCTGATCGTGCTCGGCCTCGGTGCGGGGCTGGTGCTGGCCGGGCGGCATTTCCTGCAGCGACTGTTGCTGGCGCCGTTTCGGGCGAAAGGCCGCGTGCTGCGCGGAGCGGAATGCCGCGTGCTGCGGGTCGAGGAAGCCGGCGCCGGACCGCTGGCCTTGGCGACGCTCGACGCCGATCCGGCGGAGCGGGACGCGGGCGTCGTGCAGCATCGCTTCCTCGTCGAGGTGGAGATCACGCCGCGGCCGCAGGACGGCGCCTTCGGCCTGTGGGAGCCGGGCGAGTTGCGCGTGTGCGCCCGCGGGAGCGATCCCACCGCGGCCGACGAGGGCGACGTCGGCTCGATCACGGAAGTCCGGGTCTGGGACGGCGCGGACTGGGCGGCGGATGCCGCGCAGAAATACGCTGGTCCGCAGCGGCTGCAGCTGCTGGTCGAGCTGCCCCAGCCGGGTCCCTTCGTGCTGCGTTACTACTTCGAGGATCTCGGCGAAGTGCCGATCGCGCCGATCATCGACATCTAGCCGGCGGCCTGCTTCCGGACCGCGTAGCGCAGCGCGACCGTGCCGCTGCGATAGGCCTTCGTTTCGAGCAGGTGCAGGGGCATGTCGCGGTCCAGTCCGGCGAAGAACGGCAGACCCTCGCCGAGCACGATGGGCAGGATCGAATAGCGCACCTCGTCGGCCAAGCCACGACGCAGGCATTCGCCCGCCACCGAACCGCCCCCGACGAACCAGATGCTGCGGTAGGCGGGCCGGAGACGCCGCTCGATGAACTCAGCCAGGTCGCCCGCGTGGAACTCGACGCTCTCGCGCCGCCGTGGTAACTCGCGACGGGTGAGGACGAAGGTGGGCTTGTCGCTGTAGGGCCAGCCGAGCCCCTGCTGATCGAACTTCAGCGCGGTCTCGTAGGTGCGTGAGCCCAGCACGTAGCAGTCGATCGAGCGCAAAAACGCCTCGATCTGGGCGGCCTCGAGTTCGACCCCTTCGGCGAATTCGTCCGTCGCCGCTTCCATCCAATCGACGCGCCCGTCACGCCGCGCGACGAAGCCGTCGAGGCTGGCGGCCATGTGGATCGTGACCGTGCTGGCGATTTCCATGCCGCCATTCACTCCGCCGCGCCAGGAGAGAGCAAGCGCGAAGCGGTCCGAACGTCGGCGGGTTTCAAGCCGAAGCGGCCGGGGCGATGCACCATCGTCCCGGCCGAATTCAGAGCTGCCGTGTGCCGCGGTCCGCGTTCACTTGGCCGCGTAGCACTCGTAGGTCGTGCTGTAGGGCACGACCTTCTCCTTGCCGACATCCGAGGCCTCGGCCGTGGCCGGAGCCTTGCCGCCCTTCGTGTTGAGTCGGCGAATGAGCACCACTTTGGCGAGCGCGCCCGGTCCACCCGTGCTGTTGGTCTCGACCAGCACCCAGTCGAGATCGGCCGCGTTGGGCGCCGGCGCCTTGTTGGTGATCTTGCCCACGATCTTGCTCCCGTCGGCCGCCTCGAAGGTCGGGCCCGCGTAATGCTTGCCGAACTTCTTACCGGTCGCGGCGTCGACCAGTTCCGCGGCCGGAGCCTTGAGCACCCACTCGAACTTGGTCGCATCGTCCTTCTTCGGCTTGGCCTCGTACGTCTGCGTGCCCGTGCCGGTGAGCGTGACGACGAGCGTGAACTTGGCCGGATCGACCTTGAGCGCGTCGGGCACAGCCGGCGCCGTCGCTTTCGCGTCAGCGGGCTTGGCGGGTGCCGCAGCCGATTGCGCCAGGGCGGAGCCGCTCAGGACGAGGGCGGTGGCAGTGAGGGTGAGGAAGAATTGAGGAGCTTTCATGGATGGTTTTGGATCTGGACCGAGCGTCCGGTCTGAGGCGGGACCGAGCAGGAATCGAGCCTCCAGCGTGTCATGCCGAAGTTGCTCGGTCCGGTCCCCCGCCGGGTCCGGGGCATCAGCGTCGGCGGCCGGCGTCAGCGCCGCAGTTCCCGTATCACCGACTCCGACGGCGCGGAACCGACCGTCCGCAGCTCCAGGAGCAGAGCGGTGACGAACTCCCGCCACCGGTCCGAGAGCGGTAAGGCAGGAGTCATTCCCGCACCTCCCAGCGATGGGTGGCTCCATGGGCCCGCAATTCGGGTGCATACATGCCGAAGGCGGTCGGCGGTGGCGCGCGGAACCGGCCCGGGGCCTCGGCGCGCACGCGGTAGCGCAGCTCCTGGCGCCCCTGCCGCAGTTCGCCGACGAAGAAAACGGTCTTCGTATCGCGCAGCTCGACGTTGGCGCAGAAACCCTCGGCATACGTGCCGCCGCTGAACAGGCCGACCGGTTCGCAACCGGCCGGTTTGCGGTCCTCGAAGGCGAGGTAGTCGAAGGTGTTCTTCGCGGTGATCTCCAGGACCACCTCGATCTCCTGCGCGCTTTTCACGAAGTCACCGCTGGCCAGCGGCGTGCGGGCCCGCTCCCCACCCGGGCCGGTCGGCGGTCCGAGGGCAAAGTAGCTGCGCTCGATCCGGAGTTCGTCGCCCGTGGGGCGGAGGTCCGACTCGCGGCTGAAGAAGTCCAGGCTGGCCGAGTAATGCAAGGCCCCGGCGCCGGACTTCGTGAGGGTGATCGTGTGCGCGCCAGGGCCGAGGTCTGCGCCGGTCAGCACCACGCGCTCGACCCGCCCCGTCAGTCCGCCTTGGGCGAAGCGAAACTCGCGCGGCGGACCGCCATCGATGCTGACTTCCACCGAGCTGGGCCTCAGGCTTTCGCCCGTCGCCAGCAGCTGTTCGCGCACGGCGCAGATCGCCAGGGCCGTTTCGCGGGTGTTGCGCCAATAGCCTCCGCCGCCCCGATGGCGGATCAGCCAGTTGGCCAGCGCGGGCGCCAGTTCGCTCTTGGGCTGCACGGCCAGCACGGCGCGGAGGGTCCAGGCATTGGTCTCGGCGGCGCTTTCCTGCCACGACCACCAACGCTGCCCGGCGGGTCGGATCCAGGCCGACTGCGTGGCCGCGTCGCGTTCGACGAACTGCAGGAGATTGCGCAACGTCAGGGCGGCCTCGGCGCGCAGTCCCGCTCGCTGCAAGGCAAGCGCGAGCAGCGCCCGGCCCTGGTGCCCGAGATCCGCCCGGCGGTCATACAGTTCGCTCAGCCAACTCCGCAGCGCCGGCTCGGAAGGTTGATCCAACGAGAGCACGTAGGCGGCGAAGGCCTGTTCGGACCGATCGCCGAGGTGGCGCAACCGGGCAGGTTTCCGGAGTTCGTTTCGCACTGCCTTGCGGAGGAACTCGTGGCCGCGCTCGCGCAATGGCCGAAGATCGAATCGGTCGTCACCTAAGCCGGCGGCCTCGGCCAGACCGAGCAGGACGTACGCGGTCTGCAGGACCGACGGCTCGTCGGCCGCCCACCAACCCCAGCCGCCGTCGGGCCGCTGCCATTCCTTCAGCCGGCGGAGGCCCTCCTCGACCAACTTGTCCAGGGTCGCGTCGGTTAGGGGCGGTCGGGCGGCACGGCCAAAGTTTGGCGGTCCGGGGGGCGCCGCCGCCGCGACCGCCTCCAGCGAGGTGCCGAGCTTCGCCAGCAACCCCCGCACGACCAGCGCGGGGAAGAAGCGACTGACCGTCTGCTCCACACAGCCGTAGGGGTATTCGACCAGGTAGGGCAATGCCTCCAGCAGAGCGCCGGCGTGACTCGGCGTCAGGACGAGTTCGAGCCGCGACTTCCCGGGCACGATTTCGCGTGGCAATTCCAACTGCAGCGTGCGCGAACCCTCCTCGCCGCCGCCGAACGAACCGCTTTGTGCCAGGCGCTCCTCGAGGCCATGTGCGAGCAGCGGCAACTCCGCGGCCATCGCGTCCGACTCGGTGGCGCCGAGCGCCTGGACCAACACGCGGGCCAGGCCGGGGCGCAAGGCGCGCAGGCGCCATTCGAACCGGTGCTGACCTCCGGCAGGCAGGTCCGCCTCGGCCGAGAGGGTGAGGGTACCGTCCACCGCCTGCGTTGCCTCGCCGCCCTGCACCGGCTCGAACAAATCGGCCGGCACGAGCAGCAGGCCGCGCACGCGCTCGATCCGCGGCAGATCGTTGTGGGCCACGGCGGCGAGCACGACTTCGTCGCCCTCGATGACGAATCTGGGCGCCTGCAGCCGCACGACCACGTGGCGGGTGGACTGCATGGTCGCTTCACCGGTCCCCAACGCGGTCTGCGGGGTCATCGCGACCCCTTGAATGCGCCAGCGCGTCACCGTGTCGGGCAGGCGAAACTCGGCTTCGGCGCGCCCTTCGCGCGAAAGTTGGAGGCTCGGCAGCCAGCAGGCGGTGTCCGCGAAATCTCGGCGCACGCGGACCGAGCGACCGACCTCGCCGGCGGACGCACTCACCAGCGGCGGGGGAGGCGTGGGCGCCGGTACGTACGACCCGGTGACGATGACGCGCGCCGGCTCGGCGTCGCCTTCGTCGGCGTAGCTTCGGGCGGAGTCCCAGTGCGGGGGCGAACTGTCACGCTGCCCTCGACGCCATCGGCCCTGCCTGTCCAGGAGCGAACAGTCAGCGTACGCTCCCGCCGATACCGGATCGCCCAGGAACGAGGTCAGCCAGGAACCACGCTCGATCTCATATGCCTGCAGGGCGTCGTCGAACGCGCGCAGCGTGATGGCTCCCTCGGCGGGCGCTCCGTCGGCCGTACGCGCTTCGACGCGCATTCTGACCGTCTCGCCGGGACCGTAGGACGGCTTGTCGGTCTCGATGCCGACCTGCAGCTGCGCGGTGGGTGGCACGAGCAGCTTCGCCGCGGCGGTATGCAAAGCGCCGTCGCGGACCGTGGTGGCACCCAGTCCGAGACTCGGGACGTGGTGGGCAGTGATCGGCACCTCCACGATTTGCACCCGGCTGGTCAGCTGCACGAAGCGCCAGCTGCGGAGCTGCGATCTCGACTCGTCCTCCCCAAGGAGCACCCGGCATCCCGGTTGTCCCGCCACGAGGAGCACCCGGGCGACGTCCCCGACGCGATACTCGTCGCGTTCGGGGACCAACTCCAACGGCGGCGTGCGCCAATGCTCCGCGTCCATCTCGCCACCGAGCACCCAGATCATCGTGCGCGCTTCGACCGGCTTGCCCCGGCCATCCCGGGCCTGGAAGCGGAGGAAGTACTGACCGGGCTTCGCGAGGGGCGCACGCAGGGTCGCCACGCCATCCGCGGCAGCAGTGGTGGTCGTCCACCGGCCGAGAGCCTCCTCGCGGATCTCGTCGCCGCCTGCGCCGTGGTAGGAGAGGCGCAAGGCGTTGACCTCGCCCGTGACTTCGACGGGCGTCCCGTCGAGTCGGGCCGTCCGGATCCGCACCGTCGCTTCGCCCGGCCCATCCAGCCAGGCCGTGGCACAGCGCAGCTCGGCCAGGAAGTCGGTGCGTGCGGCCACCACCGAGCCCTCGCCGCGCAGGGTGCGGCGGCCGACGTCGGTGACCTCGGCTTCGATCGCATAGTTGTGATCGAATTCCGGTTCCTCCGCCGCCTGGGCGGCCGAGTCGATGGGAAGCTCGATCGTCCCGTCCGCGCCCAACTCCCGTTCGCCTTCCAGGACCACGTCCCGCCAGCCCACCCTCTCGTAGCGCCGACGCTCCTCCGCCCGCGACAGCGCCACCTTCGGGCGGAACCAGGGGTAGTCGTAGGGTTGGCCGGGGCGGCCGGCGTAGATTTCTGCATATTTCCACTTTTCCTCCGGCAGACCGTACGTGTAATCGGAGCGAACGATCCGATAGAGGATTTTTCCAGCCACAGGTGCGCCGAAGAGATAGCGCGCGCCGAGACGAACCGTGGTCCGCTCGCCGAGCGAAAACTGGCGCCTCGGGGCCTCCACCGTGACCTCGAACTCCGGCTTCCGATACTCCTCCACCCGGAACGCGTCACCGCCGACGGAACCCGTGCGATTCCCGGCACCGAACTCGAAGGTATAGCCCCATTCGCCCAACTCGACATCGGTCGGCAGAACCATTTCCCCGCTGCAGCCGCCCGTCGCGTCGGTCACGCCTTCGTAGGTCAGCCTTCCTGCCCCCTGCCCTCGTTTCCAGAAGTCCAGCTTGATCCGCTCGCCCGCGGTCGGGGGCAGATAGCTGTTATCCCTGCGGAGCCGTTGCCAGAAGCGAAAACGCACCGTGCTGCCCGGCCTATACACCGGTCGGTCGGTGATCAGTCGATGCACCCGGAAGTCTGCCGCGGGCTCCCTCTGCCAGCTCAGCGTCACCCCGGCGGCGCCGCGATCCGCCGCTGCAAAGATGGCACCGCTCGCCGGCCACGTGCTGGGCAGATTCAGCAAGCCTTCTGCATCCGTCCGCAGCGCGCGCTCGGAATGGCGGACCTTGCGGTCGTTCTCCTGCCGCGTCAGCAAGCGCAGCGGGACGTTCCCCTTGGGCTGCCCGCTGCGGGCGTCCACGGTCAGCAGAAGATTTCCCTGCGGAGTTCCTTTGACCACCAACACCTGCTCGATGACCTGAATCAGGAGAAAGCTGGAAGTCGCAGCGCCCGGGCGCGCCGTCACGAGATAGAAGCCCACCGGGAGAACCGGACCGGTGGAAACGCCTTCCAAGGCCTGGTGTGCGAGGTCCTCCTTCAGCGACTCCGACCAGCGCACCGCCGCCCCACGCTGAAACCGAGCCAGATCCTTGCGTTCTCTCAGGGAGTGGAGCACTGACACTCGCCCTTCCTTGCCAAACCCTTCCTCCTCGAGCGCGGGATAATCGAGACGCTGGGCCTGGAACTCCAGGCGGTGTGAGTTGCGGACGCGGAACGCCACGCGAAGGGGCGTGCCGGCCAGAAGTGTTTGATTCGAGAGGGCATCCGCAAACGACTCCCCGGCGGCGATCCAGACTTCCGTGCGGAGCGCATTTTTCCGCAAGTAGAGCGCCCTTCCTTTGGTCGACCGATCAGCCCCCGGCATCGGCTGCCCTAGCAGCGCGAGAGCCTCGACGGTGCACCCCCGTCCCTGCAGCCGCTCGGCGGCGGCGAGCAGAGCCCGTGCACCTCCGGCAGTCGTGGGGTACAGGGCATGGGTCTCTCTCCAAATCGCCAGAGGTTGCGCGGAAGGCGGAATCCGGACCTGCCGCACCTTGTCGCCGATCAGCAGCGCGCACTCAGCGTCATCGGCGCTCGCGCTTTGGGGCACCTCCTCCTCGGGGAGTCCAGCGAGCGCCGACTGCAGCGCTTCCCCCCGCAGGTGCCCGGCCTCGGCGGCGAACATGCGCGAGGGAGTGTCGTCGAGGTCGGCCGTCTCGCGCAGCAGGAAGAGGATCTTTCGTCCCCATCCCAGCCCGGCGCGATAGGACTCCGGCACCTCCGGCACCACCAGGACGCCCTCGGCCAGCCGGGGAGTGCCGGAGCGTGCAGGGCGGGAATACCGGTCAAATCGACGCTCCCTGGCGCTGGGCTCCCACGTCGTGGCCGCGACGTCGGGTCGGTCCTCGTCCCAAAACGATGGGCCCGCGCGCTCGGACCACCGCAGAAGATGTCTGACCAAATCGAGGTTCGCCTGCAGGCGCCATTGACGCAGCCGTCGCCGCTCGGCCGCCGTCGTCGCCCGCGCCTCGTGTTCAGCCAGCTGCCTGCGCACGGCTTCGCGCTGGAGCGTTTCCGGAGTCGCCGGAATCTCGACTCGCTCTCCCGGGCTGTCCTGCTGCCAGGAAATGCGTCCGCGCGCGTCGCGCACGGCATCGCGGCGATGGTTCGCGTAGAATTCAGCCAGGAGCTCCCTCGCGCGCACCTCGTTGGTGGTGCCGGCCGCCTCTCGAACGAACCGCTCCAGCTCGGCGAAGGCTTCGTCGTTCAACCCGAGTTCGAGCGCGCTCCGGTAACTGCCCGCGAAGGCTCGCCAGCGGGCCGGCGAACCCGGAGCGCTCTGTGCGGCCCCTGCTTCCGCGAAGCGCTGGCGCGCCTCGTACCAATTCTGCTGGCGGGCCAGCCGCTCGGCCGCGGAGAGCTCGCGCTTGCCCTGCGGCGCCGCCTCCAGCGGGTGACCCGCCCAGGCCAAAAGGCCGCACCCGAGGAAAATCAGCCATCTCATCCGCCCGTCATAGAATTTGGGCCAGTGGCCTGGAAGCTGAATCTCCGCTGGCCTGCCGGCGCGCCTCCGCGAGGCTGGGCCGCACTCGACCCCGGCATGAGCGACCCTCAGCGAACTCGCCCCGACGCGAAGCAGTCCGGCTTCCCAGGCCTGCTCGGGACTCTGCTCTGGGCGCTGCTCGCCACCGCGGCTCATGTCCTCTTCTTCTTCGCGCTCGTCCCGCAGTTGACGGATTTCTTCCGTTATTTGAACCCGCATCCGCCGGCGCTCGTGGCGCTCCAGCAAGTCGCTCCGTGGCTCCATCTCGCGGTGGCGGGCCTGTTGGTGATGCTCTGGCGATACCGCCGAAACGAGACCGTGCGCGGATTGATCCTCTTGGCTCTGACGCTGCTCGCCCTGTTCGAGTTCGGCGGCCTGTATGTGCTGC
This sequence comes from Verrucomicrobiota bacterium, assembly GCA_018240025.1. Classification (GTDB taxonomy): domain Bacteria; phylum Verrucomicrobiota; class Verrucomicrobiia; order Chthoniobacterales; family SZAS-18; genus SZAS-18. Next base: position 215,673 of record JAFEGM010000006.1, on the reverse strand, counting down.
TGACCTTCTTCCTGCCGCTCTTCGGCACTAAGGGATATCCGCGCCCTTGACCACCCTTCCCGCCGAAGGGTGGCACAGACCTATCTGCATCGTCATCGGCCTATCTGCATCGTCATCGGTCCTGGCACCGTGACGGCTAGGTCAGATGGCATGAATCAACCCCAACCGCACTTCGAGGATTCGCCTCGATCGACGCCGCGTCCGTCCCGCCCCAGCCTCGCTCTTGCCCGCCGCCTGCTGGCTCTGCTGCTGCTGCTCCTGCCGCTTTCCGCCCCAGGCCAGGCGGTCACGCTGGCGAACCCGAACTGGAACATCACGCTGACCGACTTCGGCTATTCCGACTTCCTCCTCGACAACACGCCCGGCTTCGAGGGCCGCGAGTATCTCTCCGGCGAATGGGGCGCGGCGGTCGCCTACACAGTGGGCGGCAATGCGGTCGCGCCGACCTGGCTGGAGCCGAACTTCAGCTTTCCGAACTGGACCACGAATTCGAATTTCACGGTCGTCAGCCCGATCACGCAGACGGGGGTGAATGCCGACAATCTGCCCATCGCGCAGTCGGTCGTGAGCAACGGCGACCTGCAGATCACGCTGCGCTTCGAGATGATCGACACGGTGGTCGGCACGCCCATCGGCGTCACGCCGGCTTCCGGCGCGCTCAGCGCCACGCCGCTGAGCAGCAATCGCTACGTCATGAAGCAGACGGCCACGATCCGCAACGTCAGCGGCGCGACCATCTCCGGGCTGCAGTTCTTCCAACTGCTGCACGGCCTGACCTCCCAGCGCGGTGTCTTCGATGACCGCGCCTATCCCGGCACGTTTGGGCAGTTCCGCTACGATGCGACGCTGGCCGGCGTAGATCCGTACTCCGCCGGCACGAGCAGCTCGAGCCAGGGCCTGGAGGACTACATTTCGCTGCAGGCCCTGACCGCGCCGTCGGCCTTCGAGATCGGCGCCTACGGCCTGGAAGGCAACGGCGTGGACGATCACGCCAGCGCCAAGCCCTCCGACGGCGTACATCTTTCGATCGAGGACAATTGGACCAATGCGCCCTACAGCACGCGCCGCGGGACCGAAGCCTTCCAGCCGCCGACCCGCTGGGTCGCGGGTGCGCAGCGTTGGGAGCTGGGCACGCTCGCGCCGAACCAAACCGCGACGATCGACCTCCTGCTCGCCATTCGCACCGGCACGAGCGTGACCACGGGCGGCGGCAGCAGCGGCGGCTGCAACGGCGGCTCGGGCGTGCAGGGCGGGCTCGACTACGACTTCGAGCACGTCGAGACGCCCGGCTCCTGCTTCGGCAGCTACTCGCATGCGGACGAAAACGAGCTGCAGATCCGCGTGGCCAACGGCGAGTTCGCCCCGCTCACCTTCCCCACCCCGGCCGGTCCGGTGCAGGTCTGGAAGGTCGAATTCAACGGCGCCTACACCGGCGGCGTGACGCTCAAGTTCCACTACGACGCCACGCAGCTGCCGCCCGGCTTCGATGAGACCTCGCTCACGCTCTACCACTACGAAAGCGGCGCCTGGCAGCAGCTCACGGCCACGGTCGATCCGGTGCTGAATACCATCGCCGTCACCACGACCACCTTCGGCACCTTTGCGCTCGGCCTGGGCGGCGCGCTGCCGACCTTCAGCATCGACGCCACCACCCTCCCCGCCGCGGGCGGCACGGTCGGCGGCACCGGGACGTATCCGCAAGGCGCCGGCGTGGTGCTCACGGCCACACCCGAGCCGGGCTTCGGCTTCGTGAACTGGACCGAGAACGGCAGCGCGGTGAGCACGTCGGCCACGCTCAGCTTCAACGCGGCGGCGAACCGTGCGCTCGTGGCCAATTTCCTCGCGCTGGGCGACGGCCGGGCCATCACCACGTCTTCGTCGCCGGCGAATGCGGGCACGACCACCGGCGGCGGCGTCTTCCCGCAGAACACGTCCGTCACCGTCACGGCCACGGCCGAGCCGGGCTACAAGTTCTCGAAATGGACGCTCAACGGCGTGACCGTGAGCACCTCGAAGAACTACACCTTCACCGTCACGACCGACGCGCCGCTGGTGGCGAAGTTCAAGCCGGTCTTCGTGGTCAATGTGGACCTCCAGCCGTCGAACGGCGGCGACATCGGGGGCGACGGCACCTACTCGCCGGGGGATCTGGCCAAGCTGCGCGCGCGGCCGAATCACGGCTGGTCGTTCGTCGAGTGGACCGAGAACGGCACGACCGTCGGCACGGCGGAGAGCTACGACTTCACCGTGACCGCCAACCGCAGCCTGGTCGCCACGTTCGCGCTGGGAAATCGCATCGATGCGAGCCCGCTGCCGAAGAACGCCGGCTCGGTCAGCGGCGGTGGCGTGTATCCGAACGGCGCCGCGGTCACGCTCGTGGCCGAGCCGAAATTCGGCTACGTCTTCACGAACTGGACGGAGAACGGCGTGGTGATCGCGACCACGCCCGACCTCACCTTCGCCTCGAGCGTCAGCCGCGTGGTGGAGGCGAACTTCGTGGCCCTGCCGAGCGTCGCGCCCACGACGACCGTCTCGGCCGGCGAGGTGACGTTCCGCTGGCCGGCCGGCGCCACCCATTGGCTGCTGCAGGAAAGCAGCGCGCTGACGGGCGGCGCGTGGATCGACTCGACCCGTCCGGTCACGGTTTCGGGGACCGACAACCTCGTCACCGCGCCGACCACCGGCGGCAACGTCTTCTTCCGCCTGGTCTACGTGAATCCGGCCGCCCGTCCGGTCTTGGCCGGTCTGCCGAATCTGCGGCCGAATGGCGTGCCGCAGCGCGCGACCAAGCCGACCCACGCGGTGCGTCCGCTCTCGCGCGTGCCGAGCGGAAATGCCGCGCCGACGGGCCAAACGCCGTCGCGGGCCGGTCAATGACGCGCTGAGAGTCTCCTCGCCCGCGCCCGGCTTCGCCGCGGCGCGGGCTTTCCTTGCTGCGTCTGATTCTCGCGGACTCGAAGATGAACGACCCTCGCGCTCTCCCGGCGCGATTCTCCGCGTTCCCTGTGGCCGAAATCGTGGAAGATTGAGCCAACGCCATGCGCCTGCTCGTCGTCGAAGATGAACTGAAGATGGCCGACTACCTGCGCCGCGCGCTGGAAGGCGAAGGCCATGCCGTGGAGGAGGCCCACGACGGCGACGAGGCACTGGCCCGGGCGCTGGGCGAGCCGTTCGACGCCATCGTGCTCGATCTCAACCTGCCGCGGCGCGATGGCCTCGACGTCCTCCGCCAGCTGCGCGCGGCCGGGCGGCCGACCCCCGTGCTCATTCTCTCGGCCCGCGGGCAGGTCGACGACCGCGTCGCCGGTCTGCACCTCGGCGCCGACGACTACCTGCCGAAGCCGTTCGCGATGGCCGAACTGCTCGCGCGCGTGCAGGCGCTGCTGCGCGAGGCCGTGGAGGAGCGGCCCACCCAGCTGGTGCACGAGGATCTGGTGCTCGATGTCGCCACCCGCAGCGCGACGCGGGCGGGCGTGCGGGTCGACTTGCCGATGCGCGAGTACGGTCTGCTCGAATTGCTGCTGCGCTGCGCCGGCCGCACCCTCTCGCGGGCGCAGATCCTCGAACACGTCTGGGGCTACCATTTCGATCCGGGGACGAATCTGGTCGACGTGTACATCCAGCGCCTGCGGCGGAAGATCGACGACGCGCATCCGCGCAAATTGATCCACACCGTGTCCGGACTCGGCTACCGTCTCGGAGCCGAGTCATGAAACACTGGAGTCTCCGCACGCGCCTGGCGCTCTGGTCCGGGTTGTTTTTCGCGGCGGCGGTTTCGCTGCTCGGCTTCGCCACGGTCACGCTCGTGCGCAAGCATCAGATCGAGAGCCTCGACGCGGAGTTGCAGGCCGATCTGCGCAGCGTCCTCCATGAAATCGAGGAGCACGGGCGGGAAGGGCTGTCGCACGCGCTGGAAAAGGTCGATCCGGAATCCCGCTTCTACATTCAGGCGCCGGACGGCAGCGTTGTCTTTGCCTCCAAAGAGCTCGGGGGCGAGAAATTTCCCAATCTCTATATGGGAGTCCGGACGATCGGGCCCTGGCGCGTTGGTGCGAACTCGATGGACGGCTTCGTGGTGCGGCTGGCACGCGACTTCCGCCGAGTCGAGGCGACAGTATCCGACGTCCGCCGCTCCTTCCTGCTCGCTTTGCCCGCCCTGCTGGTCTTCGTCGTCGGCGGTGCCTGGTGGCTGGTGCGTTCGGCGCTGGATCCCGTGCAGGACATCAGCGAAACGGCCCGGCGCATCACCACCGAACGGCTGAACCAGCGCCTGCCGACACCGGTGCGGCAGGACGAGATGGGCCAGCTGACCGGCGTGCTCAACGACATGCTCGAGCGCCTGGACCGCGGCCACCAGCAGGCGGTGCGTTTCACGGCCGATGCCTCGCACGAGCTGAAGACGCCGCTTGCGCTGATGGCGGCCGGACTCGAGGAACTGCTGCGGCGGCGGGACCTGCCGGCGGACGCGGTGACCGCCCTCGGCGGACTGCTCGAGGACAACCGGAGGCTGGCGGCAATCTGCCAGGATTTGCTCGTGCTGGCGCGGGCCGATGCCGGGCAGTTGGCGCTGGATCGGCGGGCGCATGACCTCGGCCAGCTGCTCGACGCCGCGGTCGAGGACGCGCAGATCCTGGCCGCCCCGCGCGGGCTGAGCTTCGATCTGATCCAACCTCCCGGGCCGTGCGTGGAGCAGGTCGACGAACGCTACGTGACCCGCATTCTCCTCAATCTGCTGAGCAATGCCGTGAAGTACAACCGCGAGGGCGGTCGCATCCGCGTCGAGTTGCGCGAGTTGCCGGAGCGCTGGGTCGTGGAGATCGCCAACACCGGTGAGGCCATCGATCCCGCCGCGGCCGCGCGGGTCTTCGAGCGCTTCTTCCGCGTGCGCGACGCAACCAGTCCGGGCCATGGGCTCGGCCTCAGCCTGAGCCGCGAACTGGCGCGGGCGCACGGCGGCGAACTGTCCCTGCACTCGCTCGAGGACGGCTGGACGTGCTTCCGTCTCGCGCTGCCGAAGCTCGAATCACCCGCGAAGACGAGGCCCGCTCGCCCGCCCGGGCCCGCTGTCTCGGCACCGGTGGCGGCGAGCGCCTTTGTGCCTTAGCGCGTGCCGCCCGCATCCGGCGCGGCCCGCATAGCGTCCCGCATCCTGTCAGCGGAGTCGACCCGCCCAAGGAACACCATCGACGCTATAAAAGAACATTTGCCCGCCTGGCCCCGCCCGCGGCAGAATGAGGGTCGATGCAGGTGCTGCTCGCCGCCGCCGAACCCGGCTTTGCCAAAGCCGCCCAGCAGGCATTGCGCGAAGCTTCCATGAACGTGAAGTCGGTCGCCACGGCGGGCGAAGCGCTCGAGCAGGCTCATGCCGTGCCTTACAAGGTGCTCGTGCTCGACCTCGATCTCCCCGGCGCGCGCGGTCTCGAGTTCGTCCGGCGGATGCGCCGGGTGCAGCCGGCCACCCCCATCCTCGCCCTCGTCGCCGCGAGCGACCCGGCCCAGCGGATCGAAGCACTTCAGGCCGGCGCCAACGACTGCCTGCCGCTCCCCGTCGTGCCGGCGGAGCTGCAGGCCCGCGTGCACGCCCTGGCGCGGAGCGCGGCCCGGCGCGCCGGTGATTGCCTCGAGGTGGAGGATCTGGTCGTGCATTGCGACCGCCGGAAGGCCTTTCGCACCGGGCAGGCGCTGGCTCTGACGGAGCGTGAGTACGTGGTGCTGGAGCACCTGCTGCGCGCCCAGGGTCGGCCGGTGGCTGCGTCCACGTTGCTCAAGCTCGTCTGGCAGGAACCGACCGCGCCGCGCGAGAACTTCGTCGCCGTTCTGCTGCATCGCCTGCGGCGGAAGATCGACGCAGGCCATGAACGCAAGCTCGTGCACTCGATCCGCGGGCGCGGCTATGCGGTGACGGCCGACCCCGCTGCGGCCTGACGGACTCAGGTTCGAATGCCTGAAAAACCCAGTTTGCGCTGACAATTTCGGTCGCGGCGGATAGAGTCAGGGGATGACCGGATTCCTCCGCCGTGGCCTCCTCCTCAGCCTTCTGCTCACCGCCCTGCTGACGTCTCCCGCGCTCGGTCAGTCCTTCATCTACTTCACCACCGGCCTCGGCACCGCCAGCGGCGACACCTTGCAGCGGATGAATCTCGATGGCAGCGGCCTGACCCCGCTCGCTTCCGGGGCGGCCGCGTTCGCGCAGCCGTCTTCGGTGGTGGTGGACCAGGCCGCCGGCTTCATCTACGTCGGCGATGGGCTGGGCAACCCGGCCATCATCCGCTTCGATCTTTCCGGCGGGAGTGCCACCACGATCGTCTCGGGCCTGCCGGGCGCGGTCAACGGCCTGGCCCTCGATAAGGCGAACGGGCGGCTCTACTACGCCACGGGCTCGGGCACGTCCTCGGGCGATTCGATCGGCCGGGTCAATCTGGACGGCACTGGCAATGTGACCCTGCACTCGGGGAACTCCATCTTCATCCAGCCGAACCAGATCGCCCTCGATCTCGTCAATCAGTTCATCTACGTGGCCGACGGCGCCGGCGGCCAGGCCATCCGGCGCTTCAATCTCGACGGCACCGGCGGCACCACCGTCATCAGCGGGCTGCCCGCCGCGGCCATCGGCGTTGCGCTCGATTTGCCGAACCAGCGGCTCTACTACACCACCGCCACGGCCACGCCCGCGCTCGACACGCTCGGCCGGGTCAATCTGGACGGCAGCAACAACGTCACGCTGCATTCCGGCAATACCATCTTCATCCAGCCCAACAGCATCGCGCTCGATACGTCGGCGGGCTTCATCTACATCGCCGATGGCGCCGGCGCGAACGCCATCCGGCGGTTCAATCTCGATGGCACCGGCGGCACCACGCTGACCAGCGGACTGCCGGGAGCCGCGCTGGGCATCTTCCTGGTCACCCCCCTGCCCACGCCGACCCCGACGCCCACGCCGACGTTCACGCCGACTCCCACGCGCACTTCCACCCCGACACCCACGCCGACGAACACCCCAACGCGCACGCCGACGCCGACCTTCACGCCCACGCCGACTCCGACGAACACGCCCACGCTGACGCCGACCCCGACGAATACGCCGACGTTCACGCCCACGCCGACTCCGACGAACACGCCTACGCTGACCCCGACGCCGACGAACACGCCGACCTTCACGCCGACGCCGACGAATACCCCGACATTCACGCCGACGCCGACCCCGACCCCGACGAATACGCCCACTCCGAGTCCGACGCCGTCGCCCACGCCGACGCCCACCGTCACGCCGACGCCGACGCCCTCGGGCACGGGGCCGTCCATCACCAGCGCGGCCAACGCGGTCTTCACCGCGGGCGTCAACGGCTCCTTCCAGGTCACCGCCAGCGGCCTGCCGGCGCCGACCTTCTCGACCACCGGTCCGTTGCCCAATGCGGTCACGCTCACCCCGGGCGGGCTGCTCTCCGGCGTGCCGGATCTGAGCACGGGCGGACAGACCTTCGCCTTCACGCTCGTCGCGACCAACGGGGTCGCGCCCGACGCCACGCAGTCCTTCTCGCTGCGCATCAACCGGCGTCCGACCGGCGGCACGGGAGTGCTCGCCACCACGGTCAATCGCGCCGCCAGCGTCTCGGCCACGAAGCTGCGCAACGCTTCGAGCGATCCCGATGGCGATACCCTGACCGTGACCGCCGTCGCCCCGACCAGCGCGCAGGGCGGCAGCGTCGTCCTCGCCTCCGGCACGGTCACCTACACGCCGCCGAATGCGTTCATCGGCAACGACTCGTTCACCTACACGGTCAGCGACGGCTACCCCGGCAGCACGGGCACGGGCACGGTCAACGTGCAGGTGAAGGCCGATGCCGGCTCGCTCAACATCGTCTCCGTCTCGACCTCCGCCGGCGGGACGCTGGTCGTCTGCCAGGGCATTCCGGGGTTCAATTACGTGATCCAGTCGTCGGACAACCTGCAGGCCACCTGGACGAATCTGTCCGGCACGCTCACGGCCGACGGCGCCGGACGCTTCCAGTATCTCGACACCACCCAGCCGCCGCCAACGCAGCGGTTCTATCGCGCGGTCGCCGCTCCGTAGGCGCCTCTGGCGCTCCTCTGAATCGCGCCGACCGGAGCCCGCAGCCCGGGTCCCGACCGAGTTTTCTGTCCCCTTGCCGTTCCCTTTCCCTTGACGCGGCGTCCGAACCTCTTACTTTCCCGGCCCTTTTCGAACCGGCCAGATCATGTCTCGACACACCTCCAATCCCACGTTTTCCGCCAAGGCGCACGAAGTGCAGCGCAAATGGTATGTCATTGACGCCGCTGGCAAGCCCCTCGGCCGCGTGGCCGTCAAGGCTGCCGATCTCCTCCGGGGCAAGGGCAAGGCCATCTGGACGCCGCACGCCGACACGGGCGACTTCGTCATCGTCGTGAACGCCAAGGAAGTCCTCCTGACCGGCAAGAAGGAGACGCAGAAGACCTACATGAGCTTCTCCGGCTACGTCGGCGGCCACAAGAGCGAGACCGTCAAGGCCCGCCGCGAGCGCCACCCGGAGCTCCTCATCGAGCGCGCCGTGAAGGGCATGATCCCGCACAATCGCCTCGGCCGCTCCCTCCATCCGAAGCTCAAGGTGTACGCCGGCGCCGAGCACCCGCACAGCGCCCAGCAGCCCGAGGCGGTCACCCTGTAATCTCCCCTGTTTCCGAACTGCAAGATGAGCACTGAAAATTTCGCCGCCACGGGTCGCCGCAAGACGGCTGTCGCCCGCGTCACCCTCACGCCCGGCGAGGGCAAGATCGTCATCAACGACCGTCGTTTCGAGGATTACCTCCCGTCGATCCCGCTGCAAAACACGGTCTTGAAGCCGCTCGAGGTCGCCAATGCGGTGAAGTCCTTCGACGTCAAGGTCAAGGCCGCCGGCGGCGGCGTGGCCGGTCAGGCCGGTGCCATCCGCCTCGGCATCGCCCGCGCCCTGCTCCTGACCAACGCCGAGCTCCGCCCGGCCCTGAAGGCCGAGGGTCTCCTGACCCGCGACTCGCGCGAGAAGGAGCGTAAGAAGTCCGGCCAGCCCGGCGCCCGCAAGCGCTTCCAGTTCTCCAAGCGCTAAGCGCACGTCCAGTTTTCCCGAGAAGGCCGCGCCCACCAGCGCGGCCTTTTTGTTGCTGCGGACCTCCAAGCAGAGTCGTGGGTGGGGACGGGCTGAAATGGCTCTCGCGAAGGAGCGAAGGGGGCGAAGGCGCGAAGAGTATCAAGAGGGCACGAATATCCTCCGCTCCTCTGCTCCTCCGCTCCTCNNCCCCTCCTCCCCTCCCCCCCTCCCCTCCTCCCCTCCCCTCCGTCACCCCGTCACCCCCTCACCCGCGGGCAACATCCGCATGGCCGAATCGTCGCAACCGGCGCAACTTCCCCGCTCCCGGCGGGTTGCATTTTCCAGCCTCAGATTCCGCGCATGAACGTCCGCTCCGCTCTCCTTTCCCTGACCCTGCTGGCCGCCGGTCTGCCGGTCGCCGCTTTCGCCCAGCCCGCTCCCACCGGTGAGGAGGCGATCGAGGGCCGCCGGCCGTTCCGCGAACAATTTCGTCAGCGGATGCAGGAGCGCTTTCAACGCCGCTTCGGCCAGGAAGGCGGCCCGGGCGCACGCGGCGGGATGATGGCCCCGGGGATGCAGGCGCGGCGCGAATTCATGCAGAGCCTCAGTCCGGAGGACCGGCAGCGGCTGCGCGCGGCCCGGCTGGCGGCCTTCCGCGATCCGCAGGTCCAGGCCGCGCTGCAGCGGCGGCAGGCCGAGCAGCGGGCGTTCCAGCAAACGATGAAGGAGGCCGTCAAGCGGGCCGATCCGTCCGTCGCGCCGCTCATCGACCGGCTCGAGAAGACGATCCAGGATCGCCGCGCCCAGCAGTTTCAGGGGCTGCAGCGCCGGCTCGATTTCCTGAGCACGGAGGAACGTGGCATTCTCCTGCAAGCCCGCCGCGCCGTGCAGGCCGACCCCGCTCTGGCCGCCGCACGTCAGCAAGGGCTGGCCATCCCGGCGGGCGATGCGGCCGCGCGTCAGCAGGCCCTGCGGGTCTACCATGAGACGATGAAGAACGCGATGATCCGCCAGGATCCTCGCGTCGGCCCGATCCTCGAAAAGATCCGGCAGCAGCAGAAGGGCGGTCGCTGAGCCCGCGCCGTTCCCACGCGGCGGGTCAGCGTCCGAACGGCTTCCCCACCCGCTTCAACAGCCCGGAAGCCGCCTTGCCAGTGCCTTTGGCCGCCTCACCCGCGCCTTTGACCACCGCACCGCCGGTCTTGCCCACCGCCTCGGCGGCCTTGCCGATGGCCTTGGTTCCCGGGGCCGACTTGAGACGCCAGCGTACGTCGCGCCAGGGCCCCTCGCCTTCGACCTCGAGCAGCGACGTCACCAGTGCGGTCGCCAGCCCGACGATCCCGCGCAGGTTGGCCCGGGCGTTGAGCTTGGCGTACTGCCGGACGAGATCGAGACTGCCCTCGGCCTCGATGTGCGCCTGCTGGTTGTCGAGCACCAGATTTTCCAGCTGCAGGCGGCCGTTGGCCAGCCGGTAGCGCACGCGCAGCGCCGTGGCGACCGAACCGCCGAAGCCGGGCGTGAGTTGCTGAAAAACCGTCGTGAGCGTGCCCAGCAGCGGGATCTCGAAGAATTCCGCCCCGGTCACCGTCACGCTGCCAGCCCCCGTCAGAGAGAGCGCATCGAGGCCGCCGCTGCCTTTCCAATCGAGCTGCAGCGTCCCGGAATGCCGCTGCGTCGAGCCAAGACTGGCCAGCGCGCGGGGCAGACTGGCACCGGCCAGGCGCAATTCGCTCCGCAGGCGGGGCGGCACGCCGGCAGCCGGGAGGGTGAGCTGCAACTCCGGCACTTCCAGCCGGCCACCCCAGAGCCCCGCGCCGAGGTCGGCGAGCCGGAGCTGGCCGTTTTCCAGCGTGAAGCCCGCGGCCGGCTGCCCCAGGACCACGCGGGTGGTGCCGTCGGCCAGCACGAGATCGCCCGCCAGCGCCAGCCGGCCCTGCAGACGACTGCGCGCGGGGTCGGTCAGCACGATTTCCCCCTGACCGCTCAGCTGCCAGGCCGGCGGCGCGGAGAGGCGGTCGAGTCCGGCCGACTCGCCCAGCGCGGCGCGGGCGAGGCCGAGGAGGTCGAGTTCGGAGGAAAAGCGCTGCAGCCGCAGTTTCTGCCCCGGCAAGTCCAGCACGCCCGCCAGCTCGGCCTGGCGCCCACCCTGCGATACCGCGCAGCGTTCGAGCTGCACCTCGGCGGGCGGACCGTCCTCGGGCAGAATCGCGCGCGCCTCGGCGATGACGAACTCCCAGCGTAGGCCCTGCCAACGGAACGACTTCAGTTCGAGCGCGACCGCCACCACCAAGCGTCCCGGTCCCTCCGCGGGCGGCCGGAAATCGATCTTCACCAGCGCGTCCTGCCGCTCGGGCACCCAGGCCGCCACCCGCCGCACGGTCTGCAGCGCCTCGAGATTCAGCTTGGCGAGGGGGCTGGCGGCGGCCGCATCCCCTTTCTCGCCGGCCGTACGTGCTTCGCCTGGCGCCGGCAGCGGGGATTGCCCCTTCGCCTCCACCCGCACGCCCCACAGCTTCCCCTGGGCCGATTCGAGCAGCAGCTTGCGCGGCTCGACCGTGGCCCGCAGGGCGAAGCCCTCGACCAGCGCCTCCTTCTCGCCCTGATCGAGCTTCAACTGCGCCTCCTGCGTTTCCACCGTAAAGACCTGCCAGCGATCCCAACCCGGCTCCGCCTTGAGCACCTTGACCGTGCTCAGCCAGGCCAGCCGCTCCCGCTTGACCGCATCGCGATAGAGCGCCACGCCGTCGACCTGAATGCCCGGCCCCGGCAGCCAGCGGGCCGATTCCCAGCTGGCGTAAATGCCCCGCGCCGCCAGTTCGGTGTCGAGCCGCTGGGCGAGCAGCGCGCCGATCTGCCGCCGACCCAGGTACAAGCCCGCCGCCAGCAGCACGAGGAGTAGGCCCAGCCAACCCAGCGCCCGCAGCCAGCGGCGCCGACGCCGCGGCTCCGGCGATGCATTCGACTCGCTCATGGGCGCGCAGCCTAGCCGCACTTTCGCCCGGCGCATGCACCGAGTGCAGCCGACTTCCCGCAAGCAGCAAAGCAACCCACGGAAGGCGCGGACTGAGTTTCCGCGAGAGGCGAGATTTCGGTCGCGCTTCCGCCAAACCGTAGAATGTTGCCAAATGCCACTCTTTCGCGGTGTCCACCTGACAGTGATCTTCCTCTCCTTCCTTCTTTGGGGCTGGCCGGCCCAGCTGCCCGCGGCCACCCTGCAGCCGGGTTGGACGCGCAACCTGGTGGAGGGAGACTTCCCGGAAGGCCGCGCGCTGGTTGTCACCCCGGACGGTCGGCTGCTGATCGCCCTGCGCGACGGCACGATCCGCGTCGTCAAAGGGAATGCCACCCTGACGACGCCGCTGCTGAAAATCTCTCCCTATCTGGCAGGCGAATGTGGCCTCCTGGGCCTGACACTCGACCCCGGTTTCGGCGATAACGGCTACTTCTACGTCTACTACAGTGTGTCGCACGCGCAGGGGACACGCCATCGGATCAGCCGTTTCACGGCGGTGGGCGACCGGGCCGCGCTGGAGTCTGAATTCGTGCTCCTGGAACTGACGCCCTTCACCCAGCCGATCCGCAATGGAGGTGCCCTGCTCGCGCTGCCCGCCCAGGACGTGCCGGTGGCGCTCTATGTTGGCACGGGAGATCAGGGGGATGCGATCAACTCCCAACTCACCCAGACCAGCGCCGGCAAGTTGCTCCGGCTGGGCAGCGACGGCTCGGTACCACCGGCGAACTTCTTCGCGAACAGCAACCATCCGACCCAGCGCTACGTCATCGCGATCGGCCTGCGCGACGTGCGCAGTTTCGACCAGTACCGCGGCCTCGGCGGCACGCAGAGGCCGCGTTTCGTCGAAGGCGGATCGATCCTGGAGGAGATCAACGAGGTCTTCGGACCGTCCGTGCTTTCCGACTACGGCGCGCCGCTGATCGAAGGGCCGGCGGAAGGCGGATATCGCAATCCTCTTTTTGACTATCCGCACCAGGACCCCGCCGCGCTGACCGGCTGCGCCATCACGTCCGTCCTCACCTACTACCCGCAGCCCAGCGGTTCCGGCAGCCCGGGCCCGCCGATCGCCGACGCCGGCGGCTTTCTCTTCGCCGATGCCTGCCGTGCTGCGATCTACGGGCGAAGCCCAGGCGTCGCAGGACAAACCTACGTCTTTGCGAGCGGCCTGGAGGCGCCCATCCGCGTCCTCGCCGAGCGCCAGGGCGAAATCCTGGCTTTGGCGGACGACGGCCGCCTCTGGCGTTATCGCCTGCAGCCGACCGAATTCGGGCCCTGGGTAGCGGCGGTTTTTCGCCCGGGCCAGCCCCCCAACAACACCTGGGCGCTGTTCGATGCCAACAGCGACGGCTATAACCTGCTGCAGGAATATGCCTTCCACCTCGATCCGTTTCGCGCGACGGCCACCCCAGCCGTCGAGCCGGCGTTCGTGAGCGTCAATGGCACCCTGTATCAGGCGCTGGCCTACCGCCGGTCGCTCGAACGCAACGGCTTCGGTCTGGAGGTCGAGGTCAGCGCCGACCTGCAGACCTGGAGTTCCGGGCCGGGCGTCACCACCACATTTTCCCAGACGGACCAAAACGAACTTCGCCAGGTCGTCGAGCGGGTGGTGCAGCCGTACGATCCGACCGCGCCGCAGTTCATGAGGGTGCGACTGATCGCCACGCCGACCCCGACCATTCCCTTTCCTCCTCCGGTGACGCCGACCTGGACGCCGATCCCGACCGCGCAGCCAACGGCTACGCCAACGCCCACGCCGACCCTGCCGCTACCGACGACGACGCCCGCGCCGACCTCCACGCCGACGCCGACGCCGACCAACACGGTGACGCCGACCGCCAGCCGGACGCCGAGCTCGACACCGACGCCGACTGCCAGCCGGACCCCGACGCCAACCGCCAGCCGCACGCCGACACCGACGGCCACGAGAACCCCGACGGCCACGAGAACCCCGACGGGGACACCGACCCCGATTCCGGACTGACTCGCCCAGTGGCCCCACGATTTGGCTTCCCTCGCCCGTGGTGCTTCCTAGCTTGGCGGGATGCCCTGGTTCTACGCCAAGAACAAGCAGCAGATCGGTCCAGTTGAAGACTCCGAATTCGACGCCCTCGTGGCGGCCGGTACCATCCTGCCGACCGACCTCGTCTGGCAGCCCGGCCAGCCGGAATGGCTGCCGCTGGCCAAGGTCCGGGCCGCAGTCCCCGAAGTCCTGACTCCGCCCAGCCTGCCCGCCGCAGCCAGTCCCGGCGCGCCGGCCGCCGCGCCGACCACGGCGGCCCCGCTCCGCGCCGAGCCGCTCAAGGGCGTGGCTGGCTGGCTGCTGCTCTTCTGCGTCTGGCTCACCATCATCGGGCCACTGATCCGGCTTTTCGAATGGAGCAGCCTGCTACCGTACCTCCTTCGCGGGAGCGTGACCATGACGCTGCCGCTGGGGCTCAGCCTCGGGGTCGGGCTGCTCATGACCGTCCTCTCGATCGTCGTCGGCGTGCTCATCTGGTCGGGCCGACCGGACGGACGCCGCCTCGCCCAACTCTACCTGCAGATCCGGGCGGGCGTTTTCGCGGTCATGTTCGCCTTCAACTTCCTCAGCCTGCTGCTCTTTCGCGGAATGGAGCTCTACGTGCTGGGCCGCTACGTCTTCAATTTGCTCCTGGAGGTGGCCTTCCTGGTCATCTGGTGGCGGTACTTCCAGGTTTCCAAGCGGGTGCAGGCGACCTATGGGGAACCCGGAGCCCGCGGCTGAGCGACACGACCCGGGCCGACTCTGACTGAATTTTCCGCAAGCCCATGGCAGAACGCATCGGACTCTACGGCGGCACCTTCGACCCGGTGCATCACGGGCATCTCATTCTGGCCCGCGACGCCATCGAGCACCTCTCGCTCGATCAGCTCCGCTTCATTCCGGCGCGCGTCTCGCCGCACCGACTGCACGAGCCGCCGCGGGTCGACGCGCGGCACCGGGTGGAAATGCTGCGCCTGGCCATCGCCTCGGACGCACGCTTCGTGCTCGATGAATACGAGCTCCAGCGCCAGGAACCGTCGTTCACCATCGACACGGTCGAGCACATCCAAGCGGCCCATCCGCAGGCGCGGCTCTACCTGCTGCTCGGTGCCGATCAGCTGGCGCGTTTCCACACCTGGCACCGCTTCGAAGAGCTGCGCTCGGTCATCACCTTCGTCGTTTTCAACCGCGCAGTCGGGGCCGAGGATTTGCTCGGCGCGGCTTACCCCACGCTCGGTCGGCGGGTCGACATCTCCTCGACCGAGCTGCGCAAGCGGGTTGCCAGCGGGCGCTCCATTCGCTATCTCGTTCCGGACGCGGTGGCCGACTACATCGGCCACCACCAACTCTACCGGGAGGAATCATCATCGCCATCGACTCAGCCACGCTAGCGCGGCACATCGCCGCCGCCGCCTCGGACAAAAAGGCCGAGGACATCGTCATTCTGGACCTGCGGGGGATTTCCACCTTCACCGACTTCTTCGTGCTTTGCTCCGGCACCTCGGAGCCGCATTTGAAGGCCATCGCCTCGGAAATCCGCGAGCAGCTCCGCGACCGCCACAGCCAGCGCCCGAGCTTCGCCGAAGGCGTGCCGGCCAGCCATTGGGTGGTGCTCGATTACGCCGACGTCCTGGTGCACATCTTCACCGAGGAAAAGCGCGAGTTCTACGCCCTCGAGCGGCTCTGGGGCGATGCCAAGCGCCTCAGCTTTGAGGAGCCGGCCCCCGCGGCCCACTAGACTGCGGCCATGCAGCTGCTCGTCGACGTGGAGATCGAATGCCCCTATTGCTTCGAGGCATTCCCCAGCGTGGTGGACACGAGCGAAGGCAGCTACGAGACGATCGAGGATTGTTCCGTGTGCTGCCGCCCGATCGCGCTGACCGTGGACTGCGAGCCCGGCGTGGTGCATCGCCTCGACACCGCCGCCGGCTGAGAGCTTCTCTCCGATGAAGACCGAGGCCATCGCCCGCCTGCTGCGCGACAACGACCCCGCCACGGTCGCGTTGCTGCGCGATCAGCTGCTGGAGGATCCGGAGGCGCACGCCCCGCCGCTGCGCGAGCTGCTGGCGCAGACCGACGACGCGGTGGTCACGCGGCATCTCCGCAGCCTGCTCTCCGCGATGGACGCCCGGGCGGCCGCGGAGGAGATGAATCTGACCTGCCAGTTCTTCGCTGAGGAAGGCGACATCGAGCCCGCGCTGCTCCTCCTCGGGCGCTGCTTCGGCACCGAGCGCGCGGCGCAGGAAGCCGGCCCTCAGCTCGACGAGTGGGGCCGCGAGCTCACCGCCCGGCTCGCCTCGACGACGGATGACGAAACGCGGGTCAGCGTGCTGGCGGGCCTGCTCGGCGGCGAACTCGGCTTCCGGGGCAATGCCGACGACTACTACGCGCCGGAAAACTCGCTCCTGCCGCTGGTGCTGGAGACGCGGCTGGGCATCCCGATTTCGCTGACGGTCGTGTATCAGCTGGTCGGCCGTCGCGCGGGGCTGCGCATCGACGGCGTCAATCTCCCCGGCCATTTCATCGCCCGACTCGGCGACGTCCTCTTCGATCCGTTCCACGGCGGCCGCCGCCTGACTGCCTCCGACTGCGAAATGCTGCTGCGCCGGCAGGGGCTGCGGCTCGATGCGCGGCATCTCCAGGTGGCCACCCCGCGGCGCGTGCTGATGCGTTCGCTGGCCAACCTGCATTTCATCTTCGAAGAGAGCGGGCGGCAGGTGGAGCGCGACCGGGTCGCCGGCTGGTTGCAGAAGCTCGAACGTTGAGGCAGGGAAGGAGCCGCCGCCGGCCTGGCGGTTCTCCGTTTCCCTCATTTTCGCCCGTTTCCATGGTTCTTCCCATCGTCCAATACGGTCACCCAGTGCTGCGCCAGAAAGGCCGGCGCGTGGAGCAGATCGACGACCGCCTGCGCCAGCTCGTCGCCGACATGCTGGAGACGATGCACGATGCCCACGGGATCGGCCTGGCGGCCCAGCAGATCGGCCAGGCCATCCAGCTGGCGGTGGTCGATGTGCTCTCGCTGGCCAAGGAGCGGCCGAGCGCGCTGCTGGTGCGCGGCGAGGAGCAGGATCTGGCGCAGTGGATGCCGCTGGTGCTCATCAATCCCGAGCTCACGCTGGAGGGCGATCGCGACGTGATCAGCGAGGGCTGCCTGAGCTTTCCGGACATCAACGGCGCGGTCTCGCGCCCGAAGCGGGCCTTGGTGAAGACCCAGCTGCTCGACGGACGCCAGGTCGAGTTCGAGGCGGTCGGCATGCTGGCCCGCTGCATCCAGCATGAGGTAGATCACCTGAATGGCGTGCTCTTCATCGACCGGATGAACTCGGCCACCCGCGCCAGCATCAACGGCCGGCTCAAGCGGCTGCAGCGCGGGGACTGATTGCCTTTCCCCGCCGTGCCGACGTCAGCCGAGCCTGCCACGATGCGGCAGCGCCTCGCCCTGGCCGCACTGGTCTGCCTGCTGGCCCTCGGCTGGACGCAGATTTCGCTCGCGCTGAGCGGGCGACATCCGGCCGTGGAGTTCGCGTACGGCGAGCCGGGGCAGAATCTGTACCTCGTCGATCGGCTGCACGCCGGTGCGGTGCTCTATCGCGACGTTTTCACCCAATACGGCCCGCTCCCCACCCTCGCTTTGGCCTGGACCGCCCGCTGGTGCGGCAATACGGCCGCGCACTACCTCGTCTGGATGCAGCTGCTGAGCGTGGCCGGCTGCGTGCTCGCGTTCTGGCTGCTGAGCCGAACTTTTCCGCCCCGGGCGGCGGCGGCGTGGACGATCGGAGTCGTCTTCCCGTTTTTCCTGATGCCTGGTTCGCTGGCGGACAGCGGCAGCTCGCTCTATCCGGGCTGGGAGCGGCTCGGACTGCTGGCCATCGCTTTGGCCTGGCGGCCGGCGAACGAGCGCTCGCTGGGACGCTGCGCCGGGCTTGGGCTGCTGCTCGGAGGACTGCAGTTGATCAAGTTCGGCACTGCGGCGGTGGCAGGAATGGCGCTGCTGATCGCCGAGATCGTCCTCGCCTGGCGCGGTGGCCCGCGGCTGCCGCTGCGGCAGGCCCTCTTCCAGGCCGCCGCGCTGTCGGTCGGAGGCCTGGCGGTCGAAGGAGCGTGGGCCACTTGGCTGTACGCTCAGCTGCCCGCCGCGGCCGCCTGGGACGTGCTCTGGCCCGCCTACCTCGTGCAGTCCTACCGCGCGGTGGCCAGCCCGAAGAACTCGATCTGGGCTTGGTACGATGCGGGCTACTTCGTCGCCAGCCAGCTGCCGGTACTGGCCCAGTTGGCGCTCTGTCTGGTCACGCTGACCCGCCGCTGCCGCGCCGCTGAAGGGCCGCTGTGCTGGCTCGGGTTGCTCACCCCGCTGGCCGTGGCGACCGGATTCCTGCCCCATCGCTGGACGATCCTCCCGTGGCTTTGGCTGCTGGGCCTGGGAGCCGCCCCTGCATTCTTCCGTTTGCCCCGCTTCACGCGCTGGCTGGTGGCGCTCGCGCTGTTCCCCGCGCTGGCCATTTCCCTCCGCGAGCGCTTTGGCCTGCTGACCGGCCACCGACCACCCGCGGCCCTTGCCAGCCTGAACTGTCCCAACGGAGAGATCCTGCGCGGCCCGCCCGACGTGGTTGACCGCTTGCAGCGCACGCAGGAAGTCGTCGCCCGACTTGACCCGCGCCCGCAACCCGCGGTCACGGTCTTCCCGCTACGCTCAGGGTGGGAGCATTTCTTCGGCTGGCAGCCAGCCACCCAGCGGCACACCTGGTTTCTGACCGCCTTCGTCCCGCCGCGCGACGAGCAGGAAGTGCTGACCGCGCTCCGCGCCAGCCGCGTCGTGGTGCTCGCCGCCTATGTCGAGCCGCTGCCCGATGCAGTCAGCCGCGATCCCGGCACCTGGGGGCTGGTGGGCAATCCGCGGTTCACCGCCGAGACCACGCGCCAGCTGCTCGACCTGCTGGAGGAGCCCATCCGCGTGGACGCCTGGACCGTCGTTTTTCCCGTCCGCGCCGGCCGCTAGTTCCCGATATCGGGACGCTGGCATTCCGCTTCCGGCCAGCCCAGGCGCGGGGGTCTCTGGCAGGGCCTCCTGGCACGGCCCCTGCGCGTTCGCGCGCGTTCCTTAACCTCTATGCGTTCTCTGCTCCGCTCCCCCGGCTTCACGCTGACGGTGCTGCTCACCCTCGCCCTCGGCATCGGGGCGAACACCGCCATCTTCACGGTCGTCAATGCGGTCCTCCTCCGCCCGCTGCCCTTCGAAGAGCCCGGGCAGCTCGTGGCCATCGGCTCCAACCACGCCACGCGCCCGAGCGAGGACATCGGCCCGGTCAGCTATCCCGATTTCGCCGACTTCCGCGCCCAGGCGCGCAGTTTCCAGGACCTGGCGCTGCATCAGGGGGACCGGGTCTCGTTCCGGGCGGGCACGGGCGAATTCGTCAGCCTGATCGGCCGGACCGCGAGCTCGTCCATCTTCGACGTCCTGCGCGTGCGCATGGCCCTCGGCCGCGGCTTCGAGCCGGACGACGACACTCCGGGCAAGGGCCAGGTCGTCGTGCTGTCCCAGTCCGTCTGGAAACGCCTCTTCGCCAGCGATCCCGGCATCGTGGGCCGGGACGTCACCATGAACGGACGCAGCTGGACCGTGCGCGGCATCCTGCCAGCGGGCTTCCAGTTCCCCTTCGACGCGGATCAGACGGAGGTCTGGATGCCCCTCGGCACCCAGCGCGTGACGCCCGACGGCTCCAAGCCGTGGACTGAGGAACGCGGCTCGCACAGCAGCTCCGTGGTGGGCCGGCTCAAACCCGGCGTGAGCGCCGAGACGGCCTCGGCCGAACTGCGCAGCCTGGCGGCGGGGCTGGCGCAGCAATACCCAAATTCCAACACCAACTTCTCCGCCCGGGCCGTGCCCCTCGGCGACGAATTGGTCCGGGACGTGCGCACGGCCCTGCTGGTACTTTTCGGCTCGGTCGGCTGCGTGCTGCTCATCGCCTGCGCCAACGTGGCCAATCTCTGCCTCGTGCGCGCCACCGGCCAGCGCCGGGAACTGGCCATCCGCGCCGCGCTCGGAGCCGGACGTCGTCGCCTGATCCTGGAAATGCTGCGCGAGAGCCTCGTCCTGGCCGTCTTGGGCGGTGCCGCCGGCCTCCTGCTGGCGCATTGGGGCACCGCCGCGCTGCTCGCGCTGGTCCCGGATTCCATCCCCCGGGCCAGCACCATCGGGCTCGACTGGAATGCGCTCGTTTTCACCCTCAGCCTCAGTCTCCTGACCGGCGTGGGCTTCGGGCTCGTGCCGGCCTGGCAGGCTTCCCGCGTCGATGTGAACGACGCGCTCAAGGACGGCGGCCGCGGTCTCGGCGGCGGTCGGCAGCAGGCCCGGGTGCGGCACACGCTGGTGGCGGCGCAGATCGTCCTTTCGCTCGTCCTGCTCGTAGGCGCCGGTCTGCTGCTCCAGAGCTTCGATCGTCTGCTCCGGCAGTCTCCCGGCTTCGACCTGCGCCCGCTGGTTTCCTTCCGGGTCAATCTGCCCGACCAGCAGTATCCCCGCCCCGAGCTGATCGCCGACTTTCAGCGGCGGCTCCAGACCGCGCTGCGCGAGCGGCCGGAGATCGCCGCGGCCAGCATCACCCAGGCGGTGCCCCTGAGCGGCTCGGTCAGCCGCACCAGCGTGGACATCGGCGGCCGCGAGCTGCCGCCCGGGCAGCAGGTGGCGGAGTTCGTTCGCGTCGTCGGCGACGACTACCTCAAGACCCTCGGCCTGTCCTTGCGCGGTCGGGAGTTCACGCCGCAGGACACGCTCACCAGCCCGCCGGTCGCCTTGGTCAACGAGGCCTTCGCCCGCAAGCACTTCGGCGGCAACGCCCTCGGCCAGCGGATCAATGCCGGCATGAGCGCTGGCGACCAGGATTCGCTGTGGCGCGAAATCGTCGGCGTGGTGCCCGACTTCCGCCAGATCCGCGCCTCCCGCGAGCCGGAACCGGAGATGTATCTGCCGCAGGCCCAGGTGCCGTGGACCTACTTCGGGGTGGTCGTCCGCGCCCGGAGCGATGTCCGCAGCGCCCAGGCCGCGGCGATCGCTGAGCTGGCCAAGCTCGACCCCACCGTCCCGCCCTTCCGGGTGCTCACCCTGCAGACGCTGGCCGAGAACGCGGCCGCGCGCTCGAAGTTCAACGGCCTGCTCCTCAGTCTCTTTTCGGGCGTGGCGCTTCTCCTCACTGCCGTGGGCATCTACGGCGTGATGGCCCATACGGTGGCCCAGCGCCGCGGGGAGATCGGCCTGCGCATGGCCCTCGGCGCCAGCAGCGGCAGCATCCTGCAGCTCGTGGTACGCCACGCGCTGATCCTGACCGCCATCGGCGTGGGGCTCGGCCTCGGCGCGGCCTACGGCGCGACCCGTCTCCTGGGCTCGCTGCTCTACGGCATCCAGGCGTTCGATCCGCTGACTTTCGGGCTCGTTTCGCTCGGTCTCTTCCTGACCACCGCGGCCGCCGCCGCCCTGCCCGCGCGCCGCGCCGCACGGACCGATCCCGCCACGGTCCTGCGCTCGCTTTGATCTCCCGCCCGGAGCCGGCGCTCAGATTGGGCTCGCGCCGCGCCCCCGAGCCGGAAAAACTCCCCCCAAAGTTGCGCTTCCCCTCGAACTGTTGGCAAACGTCCGCCGATTGGGCGAATGCCGGTTGAACCCTGTCGTCAGATTCCGAAACCATGTGGCTCGATCTGAGATTCGCCGTCCGGATGCTGCTCAAGCAGCCGGGGTACTCGGTCATTGCCATCCTGGCCATCGCGCTCGGCATCAGCACCACCACGTCGCAGTTCACGTTCTTCAATGCCCTGCTGATCCGGCCGATGCCGTACCTGCAGGACGAGTCGCGGGTGGTCATCATCCGCGCCTTCAAGGAACAGGATCCGCGCGCCGAGCTGGGACTGCCGCTCGCCACCTACCTCGATCTGCGCGAGCGGACGAAAACGCTGCAGGGCTGCACCATTTCCCAGGCCCGCACCTACATCCTGAGCGGGATCGATCCGGTCGAGCGCGTCCTCGGAGGTTGGATCTCGGCGGCTGGATTTCCGATGCTCGGGGTGCAGCCAGCGCTGGGGCGGAATTTCCGTCCGGAAGAAGAAGGCGAGGACGCCGCGAGGGTGGCCATCCTCGGCCATGCGCTTTGGAAGCGCTCCTATGACGCCAACAAGGAGATCATTGGCCAGACAGTCACCCTCAACGGCGAGCCGACCACCATCGTCGGAGTGATGCCGGAGGGCTTCGCCTATCCGGACAACTACGAGTTGTGGATGCCCTTCAGCTACGATTCGGAGAAGAAGAACCAGCGGACCGATTTCTCCTGGCCGGTGGTCGCCCGCATCAAGCCGGGCGTGTCGCTGCAGGAGGTCATGGCGGAGATCCAGCTCTTCGCCAAGCAGATGGCCATCGAACATCCGCTCGCCCACCGGGGCATCGGCATGACCGCGGTCCCGCTGCGCGAGGAGGCGACGCGGCGCGACCGGCCGCACATGCTCATGATTTTCGCCTCCTGCCTGGCGGTGCTGCTCATCGCCTGCGGCAACGTGGCCAACCTGATGCTGGCCAAGGGTGCCAGCCGGTCGCGCGAAATCGCCATCCGGCTCGCGCTCGGGGCGAGCCGCCGGCGCATCGCTTCGCTCGTCCTGATCGAGAGCGCAGTCCTCGCCCTGGCCGGCGGGGTCATCGGCACCATCCTGGCCGCCTGGCGCAACGATCTCGTGGTGGCCATGCTGCCCTCGGAAATGCCCTTCTGGCTCCGCTTCGAGATGGATTGGCGGGTCATCCTTTATTCGTTCGGGCTGACGCTCTTCTCCGCGCTGCTCGCCGGGCTCCTACCCGCCATCCACACCTCCCGGGCCGACCTGGGTGTCGAGCTGAAGGATGGCGGCACGCGCGGCAGCACCGCTTCGCGGGAATCGGCCCGCGTGCGCAGTGCGCTGGTGGTCTTCCAGATCGCCGTCGCGCTCATCCTCCTGGTCGGCGCGGGGCTCTTCTTCCGCAGCTTCCGCGAACTGCAGAATTCCGATCCCGGCATGCGTCCGGAGGGCGTGCTGACCTTCCGGGTAGGATTGCCGCCGACGCAGTACAAGGACGAAACCGTGGTGCGCGATTTCTGGGTCAAGCTGCGGCAGCAGCTGCGCGAATTGCCCGGCGTGGAGGCCAGCGGGGTGGTGGCCGACCTCCCCTCGACCAGCCAATACAGCTACGGCGGCATCTATGTGGAGGGCCGCCCCATGCCGCGCAGCCTGGCGGAGGCACCGAGCGCCTTCAAGCGCATGGCCAGCCCGGGCGCCATCGAGGCGCTGGGGATCCCGCTCCTGCGCGGGCGCCTGTTCAACGATGCCGACACCATCGATTCGCCGCGCGTCTGCGTGGTCGATCGGGCTTTCGCCGAGGAGTTTTTCCCGAACGAGGACGCCATCGGCAAGCGCATCACCGACGGGCCGCTCGATTCGGCCAAACGCCAGTGGTTCACCATCGTCGGGATCGTGGGCAACGCGCGGCAGGAGCCGAAAGGGCCGCTCCCCGAGCGAAGCGCCTGGTTCGCGCAGACGCAGAGCCACGGGAGCAACTTCGCGACCGGCGTCGTGCGGGTGAAGTCGGGCGATCCGATGCAGCTGGCCGCTTCGGTTCAGCACGCGGTCTTCACGGCCATGCCGGACATTCCGATCTACAATGTCCGCTCGCTGGGCCACATCGTGCAGCAGTCGTTCTGGCAACAACGTTTCTTCAGCCGCATTCTCCTGTCCTTCTCCGGTACGGCGCTCTTCCTCGCCGCCATCGGCATCTACGGCGTGATGTCCTACTCGGTCGCCCAGCGCACCCAGGAGATCGGCGTGCGCATGGCGCTGGGCGCGCAGCCGCGCGATGTCATCCGCCTGGTGCTGCGCCAGGGCCTCGTGCTGGTCGCCGCCGGGCTGGCGGCGGGATTCATCGGCTCCTGGATGGTCGCCCATCTGCTCGAGGCGTATCTCTATCAGATCCGCGCCCACGACCCGCCGACCTTCGCCCTCGTGCCGCTGATGCTGGCCGCCGTGGCCGTGCTGGCCTGCTGGCTGCCCAGCCGCCGCGCGACCCGCATCCAGCCGGTGGTGGCGTTGCGCGAGAGCTGACCGTCAGCGCCGGGCGCGGCAGGGAGCATCCGCAGATTCAGGGGGATTCGACGCAGATGGAAGGCGGCAGGATCCCGTGTGCAGCCGTCCTCTCTCCACAGAATCTGCGTGCATCCCACCAATCTGCGGACTTCCTCTAGCGGCCCTCTTCGCCCACCCCGCCAACAAAAAGCCCGCACTCGCGAACGAGTGCGGGCTCTCGAAAGAGACCTGTCCGAATTAGGCGGCCTTGCGGCGGCGCCACTGACGGAGGCCGAGTGCGCCAGCGGCCATCATGCCGAGGGTCACGACGGTCGAGGGCTCCGGAATCGGAGCGCCCGTGTCGCCCGCGTTGATGGCGAGGCCGGTGTTCTCGTAGGCGAAGCCGGTCAGACGGATCGAGCCCGCGCTCGGCGGATTCGCGCCCGTGCTGGTGAACAGCGCCCAGCCGAAGTTGACTTGGCCCGTCGCTTCGTTGGTGAAGCGGAAGCCGACATAACCGCCGCCAGCGTGGAAGCCGGAGCCACTCAGCGCGCCGGTAACGAAAGGACCACCCGAGCCGATCGGAGCCCCGAGGGTCAGAACGCTGGCGGTGCCGGTCGTCCCAACGATGCCACGATTCGCATCACCGGTGGTGGTGGCGAACAGGTTGAAGGCCGGAGTCGCGCCCGTGGTCCCCGTGAAGTACGGATTGATGTCCCAACCGGCAGCCGTGCCGGCGGAGGTGCCCGTGACACCGGTCACGACGTTGATGTAAACGCCGTCAATGGAGAACGGGATGGAAGAAGACGGGTTCGACGAGAAATCGACGAACACGATGGATGCATCCGCCTGGGTCGCAACCGTCGCGGCCCCCAGGGCGGCGACAGCTCCGGCCAAGCGGGCGGAGGAGGAGTAGTTCATGGTGAGTGTGTGCTGATAAGGAGCTAGCTCGTTTCGTTTCACTGCCCGTGTGAGCGGGCCCGGTCAATGCGCCGCCTGTTTGGACCAGACGGAGCCGAATGACCGACGCGCCATATCAACGAGTAGGGCTCTGCCTGACAATCAAAAACTACGCAAAAACTGCTCAAAGGGTGACCCGGGTATGCCATAGCTCCAGCAGGGTGCGGCTGGGGCCGTTGAGATCGATCGCCGCCGCCTCCGCGACCGGCAGCCAGCGCCACTCCTGCGCCTCGTCGTTCAAGCGCACCTCGATCGTCCCGACCGCCCGCGCGGTCCAGGCCAGGAGCAGAAAATGCGCCGGGTGCTGGAACTCGGCCGGGTCAATGCAGTCCATGGCCTGCAGGAAATGCAGGTCCCCCAGTTCCAGGCCGGTCTCCTCGCGCACCTCGCGCCGCAACGCCGCCTCCATCGACTCGCCGCGTTGCACCTTGCCGCCGGGAATGCCCCATTTGTGCGACCACTTGGCGGAACGCAGCATCAGCACGCGATCGGACGCATCCAGGATCAGCGCGCCCACGGTCACGATCGGCCGATCCGGCGGGGGCGGCCGGCGGTCGAGCAGATCGGCCAACGCCCCGATGTGTGGCGCAATCAGGTCGGGGCCGGCCGTCGCCAGTCGGGCGGGCCCGTCGTAGCCGCTGAGCAGGGCGATGGCGTGCACGCCCGCCGCCCGCGCGGCCTCGATGTCGTGGACCATGTCTCCGACCATGGCCGTTTCGTCCCGGCGCAGGCCACGTCGGCGCAGCAGGTCGACAATGCCCAGACGTTTGTCGTGCACCCCGGCGCAGACTTCCTCGAAATGCTCGAAGACGCCCAGCCGCCGCGCCTGTTGCTCGAAGTGCCCCGGCGCCACGCTGCTCAGGACGAACAGCCGGCAGCCGGCCGCGCGCGCCCGCTCGAGAAAACGCGGCGTCTCGGGCAGCAGCGGAATCGCCTCCTGCAGCGGCTCGAAGCCGAGGCGGTACCAGGTGTCGATTTCCTCCAGCGAAACCCCGGGCAGATGCTCCGCATAGAAGTCACGGTAGGGCAGCCGGAAGGAGGCGCGGAAGGATTCCCGGTCGAACGCCGCCCGCCCGAACTGGGCAAAGACGCGGTTGGTGCCGGCCACCACCGCGGTCAGGTCGTCCGCCAGCGTGCCGGACCAGTCGAGGATGAAATTTCGGAACATCGGCCCCGATGCTGGCGGCGAATGCGGCCGAGGGAAACCGCGATTCCGCGCGGTCCCCTCGCCGGTCGCCGATTCAGCTGCGGAACTTCAGCGCCTCGATCGCCCGCGGCCGCGCCGAGCCGGGCTCGAGGTCCCGTGTGATCAGGCGCGAGCCACGGTAGTGGGTGAGATACGCCCAGCCCCATTCCGCAAGAACTCCAACCTTGTTCCGGAAGCCGACGAGGTAGAGCAGGTGGATGAACAGCCAGCCGAACCAGGCCAGCAGCCCGCTCAGATGGAAGCGGCGGAAGACCGTCGGGAAGAGCTGCGCGACGGCCTTGGCCCGGCCGATGGTCGCCATGCTGCCCTTGTCCACGAAGTGGAACGGGCGCGGCTCGCGACCGGCCAGGCGATCGCAAATGACCGCGGCGGCGTGCCGGCCCTGCTGCATCGCCACCGGCGAAGTGCCGGGCAGCGGCTGACCACCCTGATGCGAGAAATTGGCGGCATCGCCGAGCACGAAGACCTCCGGATGCTGCGGCAGCGTGAGGTCGTCCTTGACCACCGCGCGGCCGGCCCGGTCGAGTTCGATGCCGATCATCGACTTGAGGAGCGGCGAAGCGACGTTGCCCGCCGCCCAGATGACGGTGCGCGCGGCCAGACGCTGGCCGTCCACGATCACGCCGTCGGCGTCCACGCCAGTGACCCGGCGGCCGAGCTGAACCTCCACGCCGATCTTTTCCAACTGCCGGCGTGCGCTCTCCGAGAGGTCCTCGGGGAAGCTCGGCAGCAGGCGCGGTCCGCCTTCCAGCAGGATGACGCGAGCCTTGGAGGGATCGATGCGACGGAAGTTCTCCGTCATGCTGAAGCGGGCGATCTCCATGATGGCGCCCGCCATTTCGACGCCGGTCGGTCCGCCGCCCACGACCACGAAGGTCATGGCCGCATCCCGCACGGCTTCGTCGGTCGCTTTCTCCGCCACCTCGAAGGCAGCCAGAAAACGCTGCCGGATCTCCAGCGCGTCGCTCATCTGCTTGAGCCCGGGCGCATGCTGCTCCCATTCGTCGTGGCCGAAGTATGAGTGCCGCGCGCCCGTGGCGACGATGAGGTAGTCGTAGTCGAACACGAGGTCATCGGTGACCACACGCCGGTGGGCGAGGTTGATGTGCTTGGCGTCGGCCAGGAAGACCTCCGCGTTGCGCTGCCCGGCCAGCACCTGCCGCAGCGGAGCGGCGATCTGAGCCGGCGCCAGCGCGGCCGTCGCCACCTGGTACAGCAGCGGCTGGAAGAGATGGTGATTACGGCGGTCGATGAGCGTGACGCGCACCGGGGCATCGGCCAGGGCCTTGGCCGCTTCGAGGCCGGCGAACCCTCCGCCGATGATCAAAACCCGGGGCCACGCAGCGCCTTCCTCCGTCCGGCGCGGGACAGAATCCAACTCAGTATTCATATGGGGCTGTTCGCGGCCCGCATCGGCCGCGGATGCCCATAGAATGGACCTTGTGAAATTTTTCACAAGCGAATTCGGTGTCATCAACGGACCGCGGAAGAGTGCGTTCTGGACGGCGCGCCGGCCCCTCCGTGTATGCTCCCGGCATGTCCGATTCCTACGCCCGCCTGCTCGCCCGCTCGCGCGAGATCGCCCTGCTCGGCTCAGCCGCCCACCTGCTGCATTGGGATGCGGAGACCCTGCAGCCGAAGGCGGGCGTGGCCTTCCGGGCGGAGCAGTTCGCCTACTTCGGCGGCGCGACCCACCGGCTCTTCACCGCGCCGGAAGTCGGCGGTTGGATCAGCGACTGCGAAGCGGCTGGCTATGCGCCCGATTCGACCGAGGCGGCCAATGTGCGCGGCTGGCGGCGGGAATACGATCGCGCTACCCGCCTGCCGCAGGAGCTGGTGGAAGCGCACGAACGCAGCAAGGGACTCGCGCGCGAGGCCTGGATCGAGGCCCGCCGACGCTCCGATTTCGCGCACTTCCAGCCGCATCTCGAAATCCTCTTCGGCCAGGCCCGTGAGATGGCCGATCACTGGGGCTGGCAGGGCTCGCGCTACAATGCGCTGCTGGACGCCTACGAGCCAGGCGCTGACGTCGCGCAGATCCGCGCCATCTTCGACGCCTTCCGCCCGCAGTTGCGCGAGATCCTGCCGGCAGCGCTGGCGAAATCGGCCGCCGCCCCGCGCCTCGAAGGGGAGTTCCCGGTCGAAGGCCAGATCAAGTTCAATGCCGAGGTGGCGCGCGCCGTGGGCTTCGACTTCGAGGCGGGCCGGATCGATGCGAGCACCCATCCGTTCTGCTCGCGCATCGCCCCGGGCGACACGCGTCTGACCACCCGCTACGACATCCACCACTTCGCCTCCTCGCTCTTCAGCGTGCTGCACGAGGCCGGCCACGGCATGTACGAGCAGGGCGTGCCCGAGGGTGACGCCTACGGCACGCCGATGGGTTCGGCCGTCTCGCTCGGCATCCACGAATCGCAGTCGCGCCTGTGGGAGAATCTGGTCGGACGTGCCCCGGAGTTCTGGGAGCACTGGTTTCCGCGGGCGGCCGAACATCTGCCGGCCTTGCGCCGCTACACGCCGGCGGAAGTCTGCGCCAGCGTCAACCGGGTCGAGCCGAGCTTCATCCGGGTCGAGGCGGATCAGGTGACGTACGATTTCCACATCATGCTGCGCTTCGAGATCGAGCGCCGCCTGCTCGACGGCGAACTCGCCCTGGCCGACGTGCCGGCGGTCTGGAACGAGGAATTCGAACGCTCGCTCGGGCTGAAGGTGCCGGACGATGCGCATGGCTGCCTGCAGGACATCCACTGGAGCGCCGGTTTGATCGGCTATTTCCCGACCTACACGCTGGGCAACCTCAACGCCGCCCAACTTTTCGCGCGGGCCCGGGCCGAGGAACCGGCCATCGACGCCGAACTCGCCCGCGGCGACTACGCCCGGCTGCTCGGCTGGATGCGGCGCAAGATCCACGCCCGCGGCAGCGCTCTACTCCCGATGGATCTCATGCGCGAAGCCACCGGCGCCCCCACCGGGGTGGAAGCGCAGGTCGCACTGCTGCGGGCGAAGTTTGGCCTCGCGGCGTCCTGACGCCACGCGGTCGGCGTCGGGTCATTTTCCGATCCGCTCGAGCGTCTTCAGCATCTCCTCGAACTCGTTGTCCTTTTTGCCGCTGCCGCTGGAGGGCGGCGGCGCCGAGGTGCCGGCGGTGGCGCGCTGACGGGCGTTACGGGCTTTGTCGAACTGGCCGGTTTTCTCGTAGAGCCGGGCCAGATCGTTCCACGAGACCGTCAGACTGGGGCGAATCTCCACGGCTTTCTCGAAGGCCGCGATCGCTTCCGAAGTCCGATTCAGCTTGTCGTAGGCGTAGCCGAGATTGTTCCAAGCCACCGCCTGCTTGGGATCGTAGCGCGTCGCCTTCTGCAGGGCGTCGACCGCCTTATCGTACTGCTGCTGTCGATTGTACGTGAAACCGAGGTTGGCGAAGGCGGCGACCAGCGTCGGATTGAGCGCCAGCGCCTTGTTATAGGCCTCGATCGCCTGCGCGTCCTGGTTCATGTCGCTGTAAGCCAGGCCCAGATCGTTCCACCCAAAGTAGAATTTCGGATTAACACGCACCGCTTTCTGATAGGCTTCCACGGCCGGCTGGAGGCGCTTGGCATCGCGATGGTAGTCGCCCAGCAGGTTCCACGCTTCGTAGGCTTCGGCATCGATTTCGGTGGCCTTGGTGTAGCTGGCGAAGGCGCGGTCGGTCTGCTTCGCGCGATAGTAGGCGAAGCCGAGTTGGGTGTGCGCGCTGGCCGAGTTCGGATCGAGCTCGATGGCCTTCTGCAGGATCGGGATGCCCTTGTCCGCCTGCCCGGCCCAGGCGTAGGCCGCACCCAGCATCTCGTGCGCCTCGGCATAGGCGGGCGCGAGTTGCACGGCGCGCTGGCCGGCCTCGATCGCCTTCTGGCTTTCGCCGAGGCGACGATAGGCAAAACAGAGCGTCTTCCAGGCGCCCGGATAGTTCGGCAGCAGGTTGGTCGCGTTCTTCGCCGGCTCGACTGCCCGGGCCGCCATGAAGTTGCGCACGAAGGCATCGGCCAATCCCTCCAGCCCGAAGGCGAAGTTCGGGCTGCCTTTGAGCGCCCGCTGATAGGCCTCGATGGCGTTGGCGTAGTCCTTCGAGGCGGCATAAGCCGACCCCAAGTTGCTCCAAATGATCGGATACTCCGAGCTGACCTTGAGGGCGCGCTGGTAGAAGTCGATGGCCCGCGCGAACTGGCGCGCATTGCTGTAGGCGTTGGCGCGGTCGTTGAGGGCCTCGGCGTAGTCCGGGCTCACCCGCAGCGCACGTTCGAACGCTTCCTGGGCGCGGTCGGCCTGACCGGAGTCGGAAAGCAGTCGGCCGAGCGCGCGCCACAGATCGGCGTTCTGCGGATAGGCGCTGGTCGCCTTTTGCATCAGCTCGACCCCCTGGGTGACGAGCCGCCGTGCTTCATCCACACTACCGGCCACGCGGGCCTGGTAGTTGATGGCATCGCCCCAGACGTGGTAGTTCGCCGCCGAAGCCGGGGCGCTCGCAGCGATCGAGACGGCGCGCCCGAGCTGCTCGTTGGCGTCCTGGAATTTCAGCCGGATGTAGCTGTTCACGCCCAGCGTCCGCCACGAGGCCGCCTGACGCGGGTCGATGACCGTGGCCCGCTGCGCCGCGCGCTCGGATTCGTCGAACTTGCCGAGCACCAGCGCCGCGTAGGCCAGCGCCTCCTGCGCGGGCGCCGAGTTCGAATCGAGCGCCACCGCGCGCTCCGCCGTCTTGAATTGCTCGAGCGGCCGGGAGCCGAGCTTGTAGTCGTCCGACACCTTCACCCAGGCGCGCGACGGGTTGGTTTCCGTCTTCCGGACCGCCAGATAGGCCGCGGTGGGGCCGTCGGCCATGCCCTCGGTGGCGCGCTGGTCGTCGGCGCTCATGGACGGCCGCGGCCCGCTCTTGACTGGCGTGGGGGTCGGCACGTTGGCCACCAGGCCGCTGCTCGGGGTGGGCGTGGGGCTTGGATTGTCCACCACCGGCTTCGGCCCGGGCTTCAGCGCGAAAAACGCCACCGCGCCGAGCACGAGCACCCCGCCTCCGACGCCGGCGAGGAGTCCGAGATTTGGGCCGCCCTTGCTGCCTCCCGCCGTCGCGGGCGCCACGGGCTGACCGGGCTGCGCGTAGACGAACTGTCCGGGCGGCGGCTGGGCCGGGGGAGCAGAATAGGTCGGGACCTGTGGCTGGTAGGGCGGAGGCGCGGCCGGGGGCGGCGCCTGATAGGCGGGCTGGGAGGGCGGCGCCTGGTACGCGGGCTGCGGCGGGGCGTAGGCCGGCGGTGGGGCCATCGGCGGCGGCACACTCGCGGGCGCCCCGGGCCGACGCGGCAGCGCGGCGGCGAAGGCGGCGGCGAACTGGGCGGGCGAGACGATCGACTCCATCGGCCCAGGGCGCAGCGCGCGCTTCAGCACGGCATTGCCCTCCTCCCCCACGGCCGAGACCGAGGTGTAGCCGCCCGCGGCGAGGCGGTCGGGGTCGAGGCGATGCGGAGCTCCGCCGAGCATCTCGTAGGCCAGCGCGCCGAGGCGCTCGACGTAGCGCTGGCCGAGCGGCTTGCCCAGGTCCTTCAGGGAAACCTGTCCCGGCACGATGGTCATCATGCCCGCCTCGGGGCAGGGCATGGGCGGGGGCGCCTGGTTCTCGCTGAATTCGAGGGCATCGACCTTCACCTGCCAGGCCGGCCATTGCGAGAGCGGCTGCGCGAGCAGCGCCGGCCATCCCTGCGGCGGCGCGCCGGCGGGCAGGTGGATGGCAACCTGGCCGAGCGCGAGATCGAGCCCCTCCAGACCCACGCTCGCGGCTGCCTCACAGGCCGAGCCGAGTTGGGCAATGATCTCGCCGACCTCCGCCGGGGAAATGGAACCGCCCCGCGCGCGCAAGAGATCCAGCAGCGTGCGCGACTCGAGCCATTCCATCGTGGCCACCCGGCCGCCCTCGGTCTGGAGCAGAGAAACTCCCCCGATCAGCCCGGGATGATTGAGCTGCGCGATCAAGCTGGCGCCGCGCTGAAAGGCTTCCTGCGCCGCCGGCGTTTCCATCAGCCCGGCCCGCACGGCCCGCAGTGCGACCGGCCGCATGCCCTGCTGCAGGTCACCCGCCTTGAAGAGTTTGCCCGTAAGGTCCTCGCCGAGGGCCTCGTAGATCTGGTAGCGGCCGGCCACCACGGCGCCGACCGCCGGCGGCCAGGCCGGACGCGCGACCGGGGGCGGCGGAAGGTTTGGGACCGAGGGGGGAGGCGTGCTGTAGGAAGAGGGTGCGCCCGAGCCGGAGTAGGCCGGGCCCTGAACGGTGGCAGCCGCCGCCAGGGTCGAGACGGCTGCGGCGCCGCTGTCGAGCGCACGGATGGCACCCTCGATCTCGCGGCGGAGTTCGGTCGGATCGTTCGGCCGCTCGTCGCGGTCCTTGGCCAGCATGCGCTTGAGCAGCGCGATGACCGGCGCCGGCGCATCCTTCAGTTCCGAAAAGGGCGGCGGCTTCGACAGATGCTGCGCGGCCACCCGCACGAAGGACGAGCCGCCGAACGGCGGACTGCCGTGCAGGGCGTACCAGAGCGTCACGCCGAGCGAGTAGATGTCCGAGCGGATGTCGATTTCCCCCGTGGGCTCGATCTGCTCCGGGCTGGCAAAATGCGGCGTGCCGACGAATCCGGCGGTCAGTCCGCCATCGGCCGTGACCGTGATGCCGCCGTCCGCATCGTTGGCATTGCTGGAGACCGCGCCCTTGGCCAGGCCGAAGTCGATCAGCTTCACGTGGATGTCGTCCCCGCCGTGCTTGTCCTTGGCCAGCATGATGTTGGCCGGTTTGATATCCCGGTGGATGACCTTCTCCGCCCAGGCCGCTTGCAAGGCCTTCGTCACCTGCAGGATGATCTCCAGCGCGAGCCGCGGCTGCAGCGTGCCCTCCCGCTTGATGAGCGACTGGAGCGTCTCGCCCTCGATGTACTCCATCGCGTAGAAGAACGTGTCCTCCTGCTGCCCCTGGTCGAATACGGTGGCGATGTTCGGATGCTGGATCCGGGCCGCCGAGCGGGCCTCGCGCAGGAAGCGCTTGCTGGCCGTGTCGTCGTTCAGCAGACCGTCGCGAATGACCTTCAGCACGACCGGACGACGCAGGCGCGTGTCGAAGGCCTTGTACGTCACGCCCATGCCGCCCCGGCCGAGTTCCAGCGGGCGACCCTCGGCGTCTTGTTCCACTTGAAACTGCGCGAACTGAATGACTTCGGCCATGATCGGAATTGGGCTGGGACGAACGTTTGGTATCGCCCGGAACGACTCAGGGGACAAGGCGATTCGGGGGGCGGCCAAGCACCCTTTTCCGGGCCGAGCGCCTGCGCCAAACCGCGGCGGCTCCCTTTGTTCCTCCGCCAGGCGCCCGCCAGCAGCGGGATGCAGCCCACGGCTCAACGAGGCGCTGACCCGTCCGTGCCGAGGCACGCGCGGATGACGGCCAGCAGACTGGGCTGGAGCAGCGCATCGAGGCTGCCGCTCTCCGCGGCGGGAAGGAGGAATCGGCGCATGAAAATGCCGTCCGAGAGCGACAGCAGCAGGACGGCCGCCGCCCGGATGCGCTCGGGCGCCGGTTCTACCCCCTCGCCCAAGCAGCCGCGCACGGCGACTTCGAGCCGCCGCAAGAGCCCCGCCTCGAAACGCAGGGCCGTCTCGCGAATCCGCGGATTGCGCTCGGACTCGACCAGGATGTCGAAATAGAGCGCCGCATCGCCCGGCTCGAGCGTGCTGGCGCCGCCGTCGAGCACCCAGCGGACGAGCGCCTCCTCGGCCGATTCCCCGGGCCCAGGCGTGAGGCTCGGCCCGTCGGTCTCTTCCTGATAGTCTGCCGCCAGCGCCTCGATGATGGCCTCCTTGCTCGGGAAATAGCGGTAAACCGATCCCGGACTGAGCTGCGCGGCGGCGCAGATCTCCTGCATCGAAGTTTGGTGGAAGCCTCTCAGCCGAAAGGTGGCTCGCGCCGCCGTCAGAATCTGCTGACGACGCTCGCCCGGAGGACGGGATACCGACATGAGAACAGAGATAGCTCGCTTCCGGCAAGATGCGAATGAATGTTCATTCTTGACATCGGAAGTCGCCGCTCTATGTGCGAGCGAACGTTCATTCGCATGGTTTCCCTGGCCCGATCCACCCTGCTCCACGAGTGGCGCCGCTTCCTCGCCGCGGTGCTCGCCACCGCCTTTTCGGCCGTGCTCATGCAGGTGCAGTTCGCCTTGCTGCTGGGTATGTTCGCCACGGTCACGACGGTCGTGGATCGCTCGAAGGCCGAGCTTTGGGTGAGTTCCCCCGACCTGCCGAGCGTCGAGCTCGGACGGGAGATTCCCCGCCGCCTCGAAGCGGTCGCTCTCGGCTATTCCTCCGTCGCCCGAGCCGAGCCGCTGTTGCTCGGGCTCGGAGAGTGGCGCTCGCCCCGGGGACAGAAGGTTGCCATCACGCTGGTGGGCTACGAAGCGCGGCCCGACGGACTGGGACTGCCGGCCGAACTCCGCGCGTTCGCGCCACGCCTCGGCGAATCTGCGGCAGTGTTATTGGAGGAGACCGATCTGGCCAAACTCGGCGTAACCGTGGGCGAGAGCGCCGAAGTCAACGGCCGCAAAGTTCGCGTGGTGGGGACCGTGCGCGGATTCCGGGCGATCGGCGGAGCCAATGTGCTCGCCTCGGCCGAGACGTTCCGACATCTGACACCAAGTTCGAGCGAAGATCGCACGTCGTTCGTGCTGCTGGATCTGCGCGACGGCGAATCGGCGGAGGCCGTGCGCGATCGCTTCCGGCGCGAAATGCGCGGCGTGTCCGTTTGGACGGGAGCGGAGCTGTCCCACCGGTCGCAGCGCTACTGGCTGCTGGAATCCGGCGCCGGCGCCGGCGCGGGCTTCGCCTCGCTCCTCGGCTTAGCGGTCGGCGTGGCCATCACCAGCCAGACGCTGCGGGCGGCGATGCTCTCGTCGCTGCGGGAATTCGCCACGCTGCGCGCCCTCGGCGTTCCCAGTCGGCGCCTGGCCCGAGTCGTCCTCGAACAGTCGTTCTGGATAGGCCTGCTCGGTCTCCTGCTGGCGGCCGTCGGCACGGCGGCGGTGGCCGCGCTCGGCGCCTGGGCAGGTGTGGCCATGCTGTTCCCTGGCTGGCTTCTGGCCCTGACCGCCGCGTTTAGCCTGGGAGTCGCGCTGCTCTCCGGCGCCCTCGCCCTCCGGCCCCTCTACTCGGTCGAGCCGGCCGATCTCCTGCGTT
This sequence comes from Verrucomicrobiota bacterium, assembly GCA_018240025.1. Classification (GTDB taxonomy): domain Bacteria; phylum Verrucomicrobiota; class Verrucomicrobiia; order Chthoniobacterales; family SZAS-18; genus SZAS-18. Next base: position 180,127 of record JAFEGM010000006.1, on the reverse strand, counting down.
GAACCAATGGCCGATCTCCTTGCCGTCCACGAATCCGCAATCTCCGGGGAGCTCACCATCCGGGTGCGAGAGGCCGTGCGGTCCTTTCGCACGGGCGCCACGCTGACCCCGGTGCTGCGTGGTTTCACCGCCGACTTCCGTGCCGGCGAACTCACCCTCGTGGTCGGTCCGTCCGGCTCCGGCAAGACCACGGCGCTGGGGCTGCTCGGCGGGCTGCTGCGGCCCGATTCAGGCAGCGTGCATGCGCTCGGCCAGGATCTCACCAGCCTCAGCCCGCGGGAGCTGGAGGGTTTTCGCCTGCGCCACTGCGGCTTTGTTTTTCAAAGCTTCAATCTGTTCAGCGCGCTGACAGCGCGCGAGCAGGTGATGCTCGTGCTGCAGTATCTCGGGCACCCTCCCGAGGCCGTGCGCCCGGACGCCGACGCGGCGCTGGCCGAGGTGGGCCTCAGCGCGCGGGCGGACCTCCGGCCGCAGGCGCTTTCCGGCGGGGAAAAGCAGCGCGTGGCCATCGCCCGGGCGCTCTGCAAACGCCCGCGCATTCTTCTGGCGGACGAACCCACCAGTGCGCTGGATCGAGAGAACGGCGAGAATATCGCGGGGTTACTGCGAGAGATCGCCCATCGCCGCGGAGCGACCGTGGTCGCAGTCACGCACGATCCCCGCCTCCTGCGCCACGCCGACCGAATTCTGGAGATCGAGGACGGCCGCATCGTGCGCGAGCGGACTTCGGCACTCGAGTCTCTCTGACGATTTCACGACCACGGCCATGCCTGCCTCATTGTCTCGCCTCCTGTTCTGCCTCGCCGCCCTGGCGGGGGCTCAATTCCTGCAAACGCTGCCCGGCGGAGCGTCCGCGGCCCTGCCCACGCCCGTGGCCCGCGGCCGCATCGACGTCGAAGGCGGCATCGTCCTGCTCGCAGCCCAGCGCGACGGTATCGTGCGCGAAGTACTGGTCGAGGAAGGCGACCTCGTAGAGGCTGGCCAACCGCTCGCACGCCAGGACGACAGCTCCCCCCGGCTGGCCCTCGAAATCGCGGAGGCCGAAGCCGCCCAACTCCTCGTCGCCCAAAGGCCCGCCGCGCTGCGGGCGGCCGTGGCCCGCCGGGAACAGGTTCGGCTGGAGAGGCTGCAGGCAGGCGGAGCGACGACCGAACTCCAGGCCCAGCAGGGCCGCGATCAGGCCGAACTCGCCGCGGCCGAGGCGGCGAGCCTGGCCGCTCAACACAGGGTCGCGGTGGCCCGGGTCGCGGCGGCGCGCTACGAGGTCGAGCAGCGCACCATCCGCGCTCCCTTTGGCGGGCGGGTGGTGCGCCGCCTGGTCAAGCCGGGAGAGGGCGCCAGCACACTCAATGTCACGCCACTCTTTTGGCTGATCCCGGAGCCCGGTCGCATTGTACGGGCCGAACTCGAGGAACGCTTCGTCGGCCGCGTCGCGCCGGGGCAGTCGGCGGAAATCGTCTTCGAAACCGACGAAGCCCGCCGGCTGCGCGCCCGGGTGCTGCGCGTCGGCGCCATCTACGGTCCGCGACGTCCGCACCCCGACGACCCGAGCGAGCGGACCGACGCCCGCGTGGTCGAATGCGTGCTTTCGGTCGAAGAGCCAGCCCTGCTGGTCGGACAGCGCGTGCTGGTGCGTTTTCTCGCGGCAGGGAGCGACGGCGGGCCCCGATGATTCAGATCGGTGGCCGTGCGCCTTGGCCGCGCAGCCAGCGTCCACCATGCACGTGGCTCAGCGCTTGAGCCCCTGCAGACCTCCTTGCCCGAGCCCTCGGTTGGCGCGAAGTGGGGTTTCTCGGAATTCCTGTGAGATTCGAGCCTCGAATTCACCCGACCCCTGCCCTGTAGGACCGACGCATTCGATGCAGCCTCCACCCCCCAACGTTCTGCTCGGGTTTGCCTGCCTCCTGGCGGCAGTCGTGGCCGGAATGTGGGCGGTACGATTGTTGCACGCGGAGCCGCCGGGCGACGCCTTGGACCGCGCCACCGCTGCCGCAGCATCCGTTCGTCCGGGCATCCGGGGCTGGCTGGTGTTGATCGCTCTCGGCGTCTGGCTGGAGCCGTTTGCCCACGCCGCGAGCCTTTGGAAGGCAGAGGCCTTCTCGCAGGAAGCGTGGGAATTCTCGCCCCGCAGCCCGGAGGAGTGGCTGTCCTTCGTCGGCGAGCCGCTGGAATCCAGCTTCCTGCTGATCTTCAGCAGCTTCATCCTTTTCGCGTTCCTAAGGAAGCACCAGAGCCTGCCCCGCTTGATGATCTGGAGGTATGTGGTGGCACAATGCTCCCTCCTCTTTCTGGTCCTGGCGGAAATGGCTGGGGGTGGGGCGAGTTTCTCGGCCGCGCTGGCCGGCATGCCCATCTATGCCCTGGTTTCCGTCCCGACGCTGATATTCATTCCCTACTTCACCCACTCGAAGCGGGTGGCGGCAACGTTCGTCCATGGACTTCCCCAGCCGCTTCCTCCGGCGAGCGGGGGGCAGCTTTCGTCCACATGATCTACCCCGCTCCTTTCGAACCTTGGCGGGGCGCTTTCGAAACGCTGGCCGTGCGGTCCGGACGTCCGCAGTTCGTGGCAGCTCACGCGCAGGAACTGCGCCGCGCCTGTGCGGCCCTCGGGCTGGGGTGCGATTTCGATGCGCAGGCGGCGGCCGCCGCGCTGCCGGCCGGCGCGGAGGGGCGCTGGCGTTGGATCGCCACGGCCTCCGGCGTGATCCATTTTTTCACGTCCGAAGCGCCGCGGGCAGCGGCCCGTCGGTATCCGCTCGTCCTGGCCCGGACGCGCGTCGGCTCAGCGAATCTCGACGCGCGCTTCAAGACGCTCAGCTACCTGACGCACGCCCAGGCCGCCGCCGAGTGCCCCGAGGGAGAGGCCGTGTTGCTCAATGAGCACGGCCAGGTGGCCAGCGCGGCCCGGGCGAATCTGTTCTGGTGGCAGGGCGACCGCCTCTGCACCCCGGCGGTGGAATGCGGCTGTCGCGCGGGGGTCGTCCGCGGCTGGGTGCTGGAGCACGCCACGGTCACGGAAGTGGCCGAGGGCCCCGACGCCCTCGAGGCCGCCGACGAGATCTTCGTCACGAATTCGTTGCGCGGACTGCAATCGGTCACCCACTGGCAGGGTCGCCCGCTGGGCCCGGCGCCGCGCACCGCCCGGCTACGCCGCCGCTTTCGACCCGACCGGGAATAGCCGGCGTCCGGTCGGGTTCCCACCTTGACCGGCCCGTCGCGGCGCCCGCGTACGAAATGCACCTTGCCTGTCTTCCCGCTCATTTGCTAAACCCGACGCTCCCCCGGGTTTGCGCTCCTGCCCGGCGGGAGTTCCGCCCGAAGACCGATTTCCGACCGTACCCAGAAATTCCGTAACCCCAGCCCGGCCGCGGTTCAGAAGTTGCCACCGCCGCCGCCGGCTTTTCTCTTCCCATCCCAACCCATCGATCGCCAGCCGTCACCACCGGCGGCGATCACCGATCCTCGAAGACCGATCCAACGCCCATGAGCAAGCCCCTCAACACCACCGCCCTAGCCCAAGCCGCCAACACCGCCCGCGGGCTGGCCATGGACGCGGTGCACGCCTCCCAGTCCGGCCACCTCGGCCTCCCGCTCGGCTGCGCGGAGATCGGGGCCGTCCTCTTCGGCCACGCGCTGCGCTATTGCCCCGATGCCCCGCGCTGGCTCAACCGCGATCGCTTCGTCCTCTCGGCCGGCCACGGCTCGATGTTCATCTACGGCTGGCTGCACCTGAGCGGCTTCGACCTTCCGCTCAACGAGGTGAAGCGCTTCCGCCAGCTGCACAGCAAGACGCCCGGCCACCCCGAATTCAAGGAGACGCCCGGCGTCGAATGCACCACCGGCCCACTTGGCCAGGGCGTGGGCAATGCGGTCGGCCTCGCCGTCAGCGGCAAGATGGCCGCGGCTCGCTACAACACCGCGGAGCACACGATCTTCGACCATCACGTGGTCTGTCTGGCCGGCGACGGCTGTCTGCAGGAAGGCGTGGCGGCTGAGGCGGCCTCGTTCGCGGGCCGGCAGCAGCTCGACAACCTGATCCTCATTTACGACAACAACGACGTCACCCTCGACGCCATGGCCGCCGCCAGCCAGAGCGAGGACGTCGGCGCGCGCTTCGCCGCCTACGGCTTCGAGGTGCACCGGGTCGATGGTCACGACATGCAGGCTTTCCTCGAGACCTTCGAGAAGGCCAAGGCTGCGACCGGCAAGCCGCAGTTCATCATGGCCAAGACGCTCATCGGCAAAGGCATCCCCGAGGTCGCCGGCACGCAGAAGGCTCACGGCGAAGGCGGTGCCAAGTTCATCGACGCCGCCCGCAAGGCGCTCGGCTTCCCGGAGCACGAGCACTTCGTCGTGGCCGATTCCGTGAAGGAGTATTTCGCCGGCCACGCCAAGGAGCTGCACACCGCGCACGCCGCCTGGGAGGAGAAATACGCCGCCTGGAAGGCCGCCAATCCGGCCCTGGCGGCCGAGCTCGAGTCCGGCGCGCCCTCGTTCGAGGAACTCTCCGCCAAGATCCCCGAGTTCCCGGCCGACACCAAGATCGCCACCCGCAAGGCCGGGCAGGACGTGCTCCAGCCGGTCTGCGCCGCCATGCCGAAATGCGTGGGCGGCAGCGCCGATCTCTACGGCTCCACGCTCAACTACATCGCCGGCGGCGGCGATTTCTTCCCCGAGTCGCAGAAGGGCCGCAACATCCGCTACGGCATCCGCGAGCACGGCATGGGCGCGATCATGAACGGCATCGCCTACGACGGCATCTTCCAGCCGAGTGGCGCCACTTTCCTGGTCTTCGCCGACTACATTCGCCCATCCATCCGCATCGCCTCGCTGGTCGGGCTGCCGGTCACGTATATCTTCACCCACGACTCCGTCGGCGTCGGTGAGGACGGCCCCACCCACCAGCCGGTCGAGACGGTGGCCGGTCTGCGCGCCTTCCCGGTGCTCGACGTCATCCGTCCGGGCGATCCGGAGGAATGCGCCGGCGCCTTCGCGGCCGCCTTCTCGCGCCAGGACGGCCCCACACTGCTCTCGCTCACCCGCCAGGCCATCCCGCTGCAGACGTCCATCTCCGTGGCCGACCGCCGCAACGGCGTGGCCAAGGGCGGCTACGTCGCCAAGAAGGAAACCGGCGAGCTGAAGGTCATCCTCCTGGCCGCCGGCTCCGAGCTGCAGCACGCCATGGATGCCGCCGCCAAGCTCGGCGACGGCGTGCGGGTCGTTTCGATGCCCTGCATGTCGCGCTTCGACCGGCAGTCGGACGAATACAAGGACAGCGTGCTGCCGAAATCGTGCCGCAAGCGCGTGGCGGTCGAGGCGGGCATCTCGATGCCTTGGTTCAAATACGTCGGTCTCGACGGCAAGACCTGCTGCATCGACCGCTTCGGCATGAGCGCGCCCGGCGGCACGGTCATGAAGGAGCTAGGCATGACCGCCGACCACGTCGTGGCTGCGGTGAACTCGCTGGGCTGAGCGCCGTCTGATTCACTTCTCAAAAGCCCGCGCACGGCCTCCGTGCGCGGGCTTTTTTTCGGCACGCAGGCTCTGGACTACCGCCGCGTCCGCTTGGCATTCCGCCAGGCGCCGAGCAGGCGGAAATTGCTCTGCTCCAGCGGGGTGAAGCGCGTGTACTCGATGTCGTCGGCCTTCAACCCCGGCTCGGGCCGCCACCAGGCGAAGCGGCTGAAATGCAGCCGCAGCGGCGCCTCCCGGAAGTCCATGCCGTGGCGCGCCATCATTTCGTTGAGCGCGTAGCGGATATCATCGAGGCCGAGCGACGCGAGTTCGGCGTCGGTCAGGGCGCGCAGACGAGTCTGGGGGAATCGCTCGCCGGGCCAGGCGGCAGCCACGGCACTCGGCGCCGCGCGCCGCAGACGGACGGTGCAGTCCTCCACGCGCAAGGCGCCGCGTGCTTCCAGCACCACATCGCACTCCGCCACGAAGTCCTGCTGGGCCGGGAAGTCATCGAGTTCCTTTGGATTGCTCGCCGCGCGCACGCGCAGCCGGAGCGGGAAGCGGAAGTTCGCGGGCGGAGCGCTCAGCTCGAGCGTGAAGCCGGCGTCCGGACTCTCGCTCGCCGACAGCGCCCGGGGCAGGGCCTGTCGCACGCGCGACTGCAACTCGCGCCGCGTCGCCGCCAGGACATCCAGCTGCCGCACCACGCTGCCAGCCTCGAACCAGATCGCCAGCGCGACGGCCGGCTCCCATTTGCCGCCCAGTTGCCAGAGCAGGCATTGGCCGTCGGCTGCCCAGGCCGACTCCAGCGTGAGGTAGCCGCGCGGGCTCTCCTCAGCTCGCCCCGCTTCGACCCAAACCGGCCCTGGCAGCGTGGCCACGACGGACCGTGCGACGCGATCGTAGAGCGCGTTTTTGGGCGCGTCGCTCGCCTCGGAGTAGCTGGCGGAATCTGGCGCGAGCACGAGCCAGCGGCCGTCACGTCGGCGGAGTCGCTCGACCTCGCGCAGCCCGGGAGGAAGGATGGCCGGCGTTTCCTGCCTGGGCTCCAAGACTCGCGGGGTGGCTGACCCGACCGGCAGAGCGGCTGACTCGACCGGCGGGGAAACCGCGAGCGCCACGTCCCGCCGCTCCAGCTGTGGCGGCGGGTCGGGCGCGGCCCGGAGCGGCGGAGACTCGCGACGGCTCATCGGCGGCGGCATTGGGACCGAAGCGACCGTGGGCGGCCTTTCCCGACGCCACCACGCGGCCAGCAGCAATAGCGTAGCCAACGCCACGCTTATCCCGCCGCAGATCAACGCCGTGCGGGGGGAGGGCGGCCAGAATTCGCTCAGCCGTAGCCAGACCTGCGAAGTCGGCCACCCTGGCTCCGGGGAGATCTGCGGCGCGACCGACTGATCCGTCGATGGTCCGACCTCCCGAGCCGGAAAGCGCTCCGCCGGCCTGCCGACTCGGGCGAGCGTGCCGACCGCCCGGTCGTCCTCGAAGACCCACCAGACATTCGCGGCGGCCGGGTCGACGACGCGGCGGATCTGGAGACGCGAGGGTTTCATCTCAGAACATTGTCTTCAGCTTGTCCTCCTCCTGCAGGTAAGGGGACGACTGCACGGTCAGATCGAGCATCGCTTTCAAGAGCTGGCCTTGCGCTGACACGATCGCCCCGCCGACGTAGAAAAGCGCTCCCACCACCAGCCCCGCGAACAGGAAAGCGACCGCCACGGAAAACTCCCCGACGATATTGAAGAGCGCCAGCAGCGCTCCCAGCCCGGCAATCACCAGACCGGAGACCTTGATGAATTGGCCGTAGCCGCGCACGACTAGCGAGTCGCGATACGCTTCCCGGTACCGCCCGACCGCCTGCGGCAGGGTGCGGCCGGGCGGTGGCGCCGCGCCAACTGCCGTCGCGCTGGCCGCCGGCTCCGAGCGCCCAAAGCCGCAGCGTTCCAGCGCTTGCGCCAGCGGGCACCAGCTGTCTGAACCCGCTTCCTGCACCAGGCAGTCCGGCGGGAGTTCGCCGCGGGCGAGTTGGGCCGCCAGTTGCTCTGCACGATACGGCCCAAGGCGGCGGCCGGCGGCTTCCAAGTAAAAATCAGATACTCTATGCATATGGAATTCTAGTGTATATGTGGACACTCGCATATCGCAACTAGTAAAATTAGATTGTATCATGTTTTCTGAATTTGGCAGTCGACTGGCTCCCCTTCTCAAGGTTCCGGGCCAACGAGTTGAATTGAGACGGATTCCTAGTATCCGTTGCGGATGTTCCGCACCTTCCTGTCCGCTGCCGGCTTTCTGGCCCTCACCCTCTGCGCCTCTCTCCCCGCCCAGACGCCGAAGAAGCTGGTGGTTGCGCTGAAGCCGGACAAGAACCCTGACCAGATGGTGGCGGAGCGGGCGGCCCTCACTTCCTATCTGGAAAAGGAGCTGAAGCAGCCAGTGGAAGTCATCATTCCCCTCTCCGGGGCGGTCATCCAGGAGGGGTTCGCCAACGGGACGATCGACTTGGGCTATCTGAGCGCCACCGACCTGTTGACCGCCCGCGGCAAAGGCACGGCCACGTTGCTCCTGGCGGGCGAGATCGACGGCAAGACGACCTACCAGAGCTATTGGGTGACGCTGAAGGAGAAGCCCTACACGAAGGTCGAGGATCTCAAGGGGCAGCGTGTGGCGTTCGCCAGCCGCACCAGCACCTCAGGCTTCGTGCTGCCGCTCTGGGATCTGCACCAACGCAAGCTCGTCTCGGCCGCGGGCGATCCCGAGGAGTTCTTCGGCAAGGGGAACGTCTTCTTCGGCACCGGCTACGTCTCCGCCATCGAGAAGGTCTTCACCGGCGAGGCAGAGGCCGCTGCGGTCAGCTACTACGTGCTCGACAAGGACAAGCATCTGACGGCCGAACAGCGCGCCAAGCTGCGGAAGCTGGCCGAACAGGGCCCGGTGCCGACGCACGTGCTGGCGGTGCGCAAATCGCTCCCTGCCGCGGAGGTGGCGGCGCTGAAGGCGGCCCTGCTGAAGATGAACGAGCCGGCCACGGCGGAGCTGCGGGACAAACTCTTCACTTCGAAGCTGGTGGAATCCGACGAAGCTCGCCACCTTGGGACCTTTGCCGAGGCCAGCGCGCTGGCCGCCAAGGTGAAGTGATTCCCGTGGAATGGACGTAGTCTTCGAACAGGTCGGATTGAAGCGCGGCGAGCGGTGGCTCGTCCGAGGTTTGCAGGCCGAGATCCCGGCGGGCCGCTTCGTGGCGGTCGTCGGATCCTCCGGCGTGGGCAAGTCCTCCCTGCTGTCGGCCATCGCCGGCGAGTTCGAGCTGGCCGAGGGACGCATCGGCCTCGCTCGCGACGGCGGCGGTCCCCGATCTCCGGGGGAGCACCGACGCCACATCGCGCCGATCTTCCAGCACCTGCTCCTCTCGGGGAATCTCTCGCTCCTGACCAATGTCCTCCTCGGTCGCCTCGGGCGGCGTTCGTGGATCTCCACGTTGACCGGCTTCCCCGCCCGCGAGGAGCAGGAGGCTTACGCGCTGCTGGCCGATCTCGGCCTTGGGGCCTTCGCCCGTCGCCAGGTGCATCAGCTTTCCGGCGGGGAGCAGCAGCGGGTCGCGGTGGCGCGGGCGCTGTTTCAGCAGCCCGATCTCTACTTGGCCGACGAACCGGTCGCCAGCCTCGACGCCTACTTCGCCGGGCGAGTGCTCGGTCTGCTGCGCCAGGAAGCGCGCCTGCGGAAGCGCACCGTCTTCTGCGTGCTGCACGATGCCGCACTGGTCGAGCGCTTCGCCGACGTCGCGCTCTCCCTCGATCCAGCCCGGCCCGACGGCTGGTCGATCCGCACGATTTCCCGCAGACCCGGCGACACCCAGATCGAAGGCCTCGGGCTGTAGCATTCCTCACTCCTCCACTCCTGCGCTCCCATGCCGCACTCGGAGAGTGCGGACTACCGCTCCTCCGCTCCTCCGCATGCCCACGCGACAGACCTCGCCGCCCCAGCCGCCCACCTTGCCGCCGATGGCCTGGTACGAGCGCCTGACGGTGCTCAACGTCACGTTCCTGATCTTTCTCTGCGCCGCCCTGGTCTCGCTGCGCGGTATCCACGGCTCCGGCCGCGAGCTGAACCTTTGGGGCAATCTCTCGCGCAAGCTGCACGATTTCTTCCCGCCCGATCTGAGCGTGCTCGGCAAGACGCTCGGCGCGCTGGGCGAGACCTTCGAGATCGCGGTCGTGGCCACCTTGCTGGCCAGCGTGGTCTCGCTCCCGCTGGCGCTGGCTGCGGCGCGCACGGTCTCGCCGGGCTGGCTGGTCGCGGTCGCCCGCATGGTGCTCAACGCCATCCGCACCATCCCCAGCCTCATCTGGGCGCTCCTCGCGGTCGCGGTGGTCGGCCCCAACCCGTTGGCCGGTGTGATCGGCCTGATGTTCTACAGCATCGGCTACCTCGGGAAGTTCTTCGCCGATGCCTTCGAGTCGGTGGACCTGGAAGTGCCGCGCGGTCTGCGGGCCATCGGGGCGCACCCGATTCAGGCCTTCCAATTCGGCCTCTGGCCTCACGCGCGACCGCTGGTCGGCAGCTACACGCTCTGGATGCTCGAGTACAACCTCCGCTCCGCTTCGATCATCGGCTACGTCGGCGCCGGCGGCATCGGGGTGCAGCTCCACATCTACCAGGAGTACGGCCAGTGGGATCGCTTCTGCACGGTGCTGCTGGTCATCCTCGCCATCGTCACGCTGCTCGATTTCTTCGGCGACTGGCTCCGTCGGCGGATCGCCCCGCGCTGAGCACCGGCCCGCAGTCGGGCCCCAACTCACGCGCGGCCGCGGCGTTTTCGGACTGCACTGGGCTCCGCTTCCCGTCATGCTGCGCAGCATGCCGCGTGTCCTGCTTTTCGCCCTTGCCGTTCTCTACCTCACGCTGCCGGGCGTCTCGGCCGAGCCCAAGGGGACGACGCGACTGAGCGACTACATCCGGCCGTTCGTCGGCACCAAGGGCGAGGGCAACACTTTCCCGGGGCCGAGCGCGCCTTTCGGGATGGTGCAGCTCAGCCCGGATACCGATCACGAGCTCTGGGATACGGCCTCCGGTTACGAATACTCCGATCCGAGCATCATGGGCTTCAGCCTGACGCACCTGACGGGCACTGGCATTCCCGATCTCGGCGACTTCCTCTTCATCCCGCAGGTCGGTCCGGTGAAGCTGGTCCCTGGTCCAAAATCCGACCATACCCAGGGTTATCGCTCGCCATTCACGCACGATGAGGAGGCGGCCAGCGCGGGGTACTACCGGGTGCGTTTGCTCAAGCCGAATGTGCACGTCGAGCTTACTGCGACCGAGCGCGCGGGGATGCTGCGCTTCACGTTCCCGACCACCGACGAGGCCTCGATCCTGACCGACCTCGCGCACGTTCTGACCGGCAAGAAATGGCGGGTGACCTGGTCTCGCGTGCGCGTGGAGGACCACGCCACCGTAACCGGCTTTCACCACGTGGCCGGCTGGGCCAAGGACCGCCCGCTCTACTTCGCCGCCCGCTATTCGCGTCCCTTCGATCGCGCCCAGATCTACAGCGATGGACAGCCGGTCATCTACAACACCCGCCGTTTCCGCAGCTCGCTGGAGGCGGCCGGACCGAACTTGCAATTCGTGGCGTCCTACAAGACGCGGGCCGACGAGAAGATCTCGGTCAAGGTGGCCATCTCCGCCCTCAGCGCCGCGCACGCGCTGCAGAACCTGGAGATGGAGATTCCGGACTGGAACTTCGAGCGCATCGTCGCCTCGACCCGCGAAAAATGGGATCGCGAGCTGGCGCGGCTGCAGATCGAAGGGACGCAGGAGCAGAAAGAGACGTTCTATACCTCGCTCTACCACGCCTTCCTCGCGCCGAATGTCTACCAGGATGTCTCCGGCGAATACCGCGGCTTCGACCAGAACATCCATCGGGCCCGCGGCTTCACCAACTACACGGTCTTCTCGCTCTGGGACACCTACCGCGCCACGCATCCGCTCTTCGCACTCATCCAGCCGGAGCGGAATGCGGACATGATCAACTCGCTCCTCGCCCACTACGATCAAAGCCCCGATCACCTCCTGCCGATCTGGTCGTTCCACGGCTGCGAGACGTGGTGCATGATCGGATATCACGCCGTCCCCGTCATCGTGGACGCGTTTCTGAAAGGGAACAAAGGCTTCGACCCGCAGCGCGCCTATGCCGCCATCCGGCGCACAGCCTTGAATCCCGACTACGACCACGTCGCCACGTACGACAAGCTGGGCTGGGTGCCTTGCGACAAAGAGCCGGAGGCGGTGTCGAAGACGCTCGAGTACGCTTTCGACGACTACTGCATCGCGCAGATGGCCCAGGCGCTGGGCAAGCGCGAGGACCAGACGTACTTCACGCGCCGCGCCGGGCACTATCGGAATGTCTTCGATCCGTCGGTCGGCTTGATGCGCGGGCGCGATTCCAAGGGCCAGTGGCGCACGCCGTTCGACCCCCACAATTACGACGAGACCGCGGGCGTGGTGAACGATTTCACCGAGGGCACGAGCTGGCAGTACTCGTGGTACGTCCCGCACGACGTGCCGGGGCTGATCGAGCTGATGGGCGGGCGGGCGTCCTTCTGCCAGAAGCTCGACGCACTCTTCACCTTCACCGAAGCGGACAAGAGCACAGGGGTGCACGACATCCAGGGCCGCATCGGGGAGTACTGGCACGGTAACGAACCGAGCCATCACATTCTCTATCTGTATGCCATGGCCGGCCAACCCTGGAAGACGGCCGAGCGGGTGCGGGAAGTGATTCGGACGCAATATGGCAACAAGCCCGATTCGCTCAGCGGCAACGACGACTGCGGGCAGATGTCCGCCTGGTACATCTTCAGCTGTCTCGGGTTCTATCCGGTGTGCCCAGGCAGCAACGAGTACATCCTCGGCGCGCCCCAGATTCCGCGGGCGACGCTGCAGCTGAGCGGCGGCAAGACGCTCGTCATGACCGCCGAGGGGCTCTCCGAGGCGAACCTCTACGTGCAGTCGGTGAAGGTGAACGGCAAGGCGCTGGAGCGCCCCGTCCTGCGACACGAGGACATCCAGGGCGGCGGCACGATCGAGTTCACCATGGGAACGAAGCCGGGCGAGTGGGCGTTGAGCGGGAATCTCCCGCGCCGCTGGCTCAGGGGAACTTGGCCCCGTGGCCCTCGGCGCTGCCGCCGCCCTCGCGTTTGACCGGGATGGGCTTGCCGTGGTCGTCGATGGCCACGTAGGTGAAGACGCCTTCGGTCACGCGCACGAGTTGCTCGGGATTGCGGAAGCGATGGACCCACGCTTCGACCTCGACGCTGAGCGAAGTGCGGCCGATGCGCTTGAGCCGTGCCCAGCAGGTCAGCAGATCGCCGATGTAGACCGGCGCGACGAAGGTCATCTTGTCCACGGTCACCGTCACCACGCGCGTGTCGGCGATCTCCCGGGCGAGGATGGCGCCGCCGATGTCCATCTGGGACATGAGCCAGCCGCCGAAGATGTCGCCGTTCGCGTTCGCGTCGGCGGGCATCGGCACGGTGCGGACGACGACCTCGAAGCGGTCGTCGGGCGAATGCGGGCTCTTCAGCATGGCGAGATTCAGGCGGCCAGGATTTCGCGCAGCGCAGCGATCAGCTTGCGGTTCTGCTCCATCGTACCGACCGAAATGCGCAGCCACTCCGGCAGGCCGTAACCGGCCATGGGACGCACGATGAGTCCGCGGCGCAGCAGCGCCTGGAAGACCGCCTTGCCGTCGCCGACGTGGACGAGGACGAAGTTGGCGTAGCTCGGCACGAAGCGCCGGCCGAGGGCCGCAAACTCGGTCTGGAGATAGGCGCGGCCCTCGTCGTTCACGCGCTTGGTTTCGCGCTGATGCTCCTGGTCGAGCAGCCCCGCCAGCGCACCGGCCTGGGCGATGCCGTTGGCATTGAACGGCTGTCGCGTCTTCTGCAGCACGTCGACCAGTTCCTTCGGCGCGAGGCCATAGCCGATGCGCGTGCTGGCCAAACCCTGGATCTTCGAAAAGGTCCGCAGGATGATCACATTTCGGCCCTCCCGCACGTATTTGAGCGTGTCGGGCGGCTGGTCGAGGTACTCGTAATAGGCCTCGTCGAAGATCACCGTGGCGTGCTCCGGCACGCGGGCCATGAAGGCATCGATCTCCGCCTGCGAGACGATCGTCCCGGTCGGATTGTTCGGGTTGGCCACGAAGATCTGCCGCGTGCGCGGCGTGATCGCCTCGGCCATGGCGCGCAGGTCGTGGGTGAAATTCGGATCTGGCACCTCGACGAACTTCGCGCCGAAGAGCGAGGCCATGAGCTTATAGACGACGAAAGCGTGCTTCGAGGCGATGACCTCGGCCTCGGGATTGAGAAAGGCGTGCCCGAGGAATTCGATGATCTCGTTGGAGCCGTTGCCGAGGATCACATTCTCCATCCCCAGCGTGTGTTTCTTGGCAATCGCCTCCCGCAGGTAGTAGCCGGCGCCATCGGGGTAGAAATGCGCCAGATCGATCGCCCGGTGCATCGCCACTAGGGCCTTTGGCGAGGGGCCCAGCGGGTTCTCGTTCGAGGCGAGCTTGACGATTTCGTCCGGGTGCAGGCCGAGTTCGCGGGCGACGTCTTCGATCGGCTTGCCGGTCTCGTAGGCGACGAGATCCCGGAGCTGCGGTTGGGCGAGATTCCAAAGGGACATGGGGCCCGCGTTGATAGGGAGGAACCGGCCCCGATCAAGTCGCGGCTGGGCCGGTGACGTGGACGCCGCTCGTCAGCCTTTCCCGTCCCCCACTCCCTCCAGCGTCGTGCCCGCCTCGGCCTGAGCATGGGCCGCGCGCTGACGATGGACGAGAGTGAGGTTTCGCAGGGCAATGAAGGGTGTGAAGATCGCACCCAGGATGAGCGGCACCTTCCCGACGTGAATGGTGTAGATCAGCATCATCACCCCGCCAAGCAGGCTGAGATACCAAAAGCCGATCGGGATCACGCTCTTTCCCTTCTTTTCCGAAACCCACCACTGCAGCACGAAACGTCCGGCGAAGCAGAGGTTGGCAGTCAGACCGAAGATCGTCCACGCGGTGGCTTCGCCGCCACCGAGGTTCTTCATGAGGTTGTCGAAAAAGGTCGCGAGCATGGCAGGGGAAATCCGGTCGCAATGGACCACGATTTCGCCCCTGCGCACGGGCGAGCTTCAAGGCAGCCACGCATCGCCCGGCTTCCGCCTCGGGCTCATTCCAGATCGTACACCTCGACCAGTGCCAGTCCCGTCGCTCCCCCTTCGCCGCGCACGATGGCGGTGTAGGCACCAGGGGCCAGCGTGACGATGATGGCCGCCTCGCGGCTGTCAGTCGGTTTGTGGGCGGTGGCTTCGATCTGCGCCTTCCGCTCCGAATTCACCCAATCGTCGTTCGAGGCGAGGAGGCCGGAGCGATCGCGCAGTTCGAGCGACGGATTCGAGAGCGCGGCCGAGCCGATCCCAGGGACCGCCGCGAGCGACGGCCCGACGGCCCGCACCAGCACCCGCCGGGTCCGCGTTCCGCTGATGACGAACCCGCCGATCATGACGTTGTCGGCGCTGAGCACGCGGCCGCGGGTGGAGACGTTGATCGGCCGCAGGTCGCTGCGCGAGCGCTCGAGGTCGTACATCTCGATCAGCGCCACGCCGCTGGTGCCGCCGACCCCGCGCACGATCACCGTATAGGAACCGGGGGCGAGGGTGGCCACGATGGCCGACTCCCGCGTGTCGGCCGGCGCGAAACCGCTGGCCTCGATTTCCGTCCGCTGGCCCGACTGCCAGCCCGTGTTCTGCCCGATCAGATTGCCCGCCGCATTCCGCAGTTCCATCGATACGTTCGTCAGGGCGCCGCTGACCCCGTAGTTCGCGAGGCTCGGGCCGATGGCGCGGAGGATGACCCGCTTCGAACCGCTGCCGCTCACCACGAAGCCGCCGATGCCCACGTTTTCGTTCACATCGACTCGCAAGCGCGTGGAGAGGTTGATCAGCTGGGTCGGCATGTCGGCTTCGGCCGGATTCACGCCGGTGATCGTGCCGACCGCGAACGAGGTCGGGAGGGCCACGTAGTCCTTGGCGGCTCCGGCCGCGTCGGTCAGCACGAGCGCGAGGTAGTAGAGACCTTCCGGCAGGCTGGTCAGCGCGGCGCGATCGAACGAGGCATCCGTCACCCGACCGCCGGAGGCAATGGAATCGCTCAACTGCACCGTGGCGAGCAGCGTGGCCCCGGCCGGGACGGCACCGCCGAGGTAGGGATCGCGCAGGGCGTACACCGACAGCTTGAGCGGTCCGGATTCGTTGCTGCGGTTATTGACGATGTTGATCCCGCCGAGGGAGATCACGCTGCCGAGCACCGCGATGTTCGGGGTGCCACGGAGCGAGATGTCGATCCCGTTCGCAGGCAGCAGGCGTTCCAAACGGATGGGGAAGCCTCCGCTGCGCAGGATGGCCTCGACGTGCCGGAGCATGGCGCCATTGAATCCGGCCGCCTCGGCCCCGCTCGCGAAGTTGAGCTGGTCGAGGAAGGAAAGACCCGCGAATTCGTTGAAGAGCCACTCGCGCAACGCTGTGAGGAAGGCCGACGGAGAGCCGGAATTCTGGTCGTAGATGGAGCGCAGCGAATTCCAGACACCCCCGAGCGTGCGGTCGGGCGAGGAAGGCGAGGCGGCCACCTCGGTCCAGACGTAGGGATCGGTGGCGGAGTCGAGGCGGAAGCGGGCCCCGACCTTGCTGAAGGAGGCTTTGTCGGAATCGGTGTCGACCGCGTACTCGACGGCGACGAATTTCCCGGCCACCGCCTGCCGCGCGGCGATGGCGTAGGCATCGTCCTCCCCGCTGCCGTTGTTGTTGCGGAAGTAGTCGTGAATGCCGTGATTGGTCACCCGCACCGAGCTGCCATCGGGGCGCAGCTCGAAGGTTTCACGCCGGAACTGCGTCCGGGTGCGCGAGGAATTGCCGGGATCCGCGCCGGTGCCCACGAAGGTCCAGCGATCCACCTGCATCACACCACCCGCGGCGGGCAGCATTTCTACAGTGGCGAGGGTGCCCAAAAGGAGGGTGAGTGGCAGCGACAGACGGGACAGCCAGCGGGACATGGCAGGAGCATTCAAAAATCGCCTGCGCAGAGTCAACCCTATTCCCGAGCGAGGTGTCGCCAAAACGAGCCCGATGGGTCAGTCGGGCTTCTTCGAGCCAGCCGTCTGCAGCTGGCGGATGCCGTCGATCAAATATCCGACCCAGGAAAGTCCGGTGAACACTCCTGCCAGCACGATGGGGACCTGCGGTGAGGGCACCGTCAACTGCAGCGCCACCCAGGTGATCGCCGCCATCTGGAACACGGTGGTCGTTTTACCCAGCCAGCTGGGGCGGACTTCCAGGCGGCCATTGATGAAATGGATCAGCATGCAGCCGAGGACGATGGAGAAATCGCGCGCCAGCACGAGAATCAGAAACCAGACGGGAAAGCGGACCTCCCAGTGCCCGAACGTAAGCACCAGCAGGGCGGAAACGAGGAGCCCTTTGTCGGCGATGGGGTCGAGCACGGCGCCCAGTTCGGTGCGCTGGTTATAGCGCCGCGCGACGTAGCCATCGAGTCCGTCGCTGGCGGCCGCAAGCAGAAAGGCCGCGATGGCCCCATAGCGAAGCAGCGGCTCGGGGTCCTTTTCCAGCACGCTTTCGCCGTAGTAGATGGCCAGCGTCACGAAGACCGGGATGAGCCCAAGGCGAACGAGCGTGATCTTGTTGGCGAGCGTCATCGGGGGGAGGAGGCCCCTCACCTTCCCTGCCGCGGGGTGCCCCTGTCCAGTGGAGACCTCATTTTCATCTTGCGGGCGGGGTGCCGAACAGGACAGATGCGCGGAACAAAAATCGCTTTTCCAGCCCGCGTGTCGCTTCCGACGCCCCAACCATCACCCGCCTCCGGCCCCGAATCGGCCGTGGAGGTCGACCGCGTGTCGCCCTCCCCGGGCGGACGTTACGAGCTGGGCGACCTGATCGCCGTAGGCGGTCTGGGCGAAGTTTACCGCGCCTGGGACCGCCAGCTGCAGCGCAAGGTGGCGCTCAAGCGCATCGTGTCCGGCGGACCCGCCGCCGGGGAAGCCTACACCCGCGCCCTCAACGAGGCGACGCACCTCGCCGCGCTGCAGCACCCGCATATCGTTACGGTTTACGATTTCGGGAACGACGACCGGGGTCCCTATGTGGTCATGGAACTCGTCGAGGGGGAGACCCTGGAGGCCGTGGCCGCCCGGGCGGCTTTCCCGCAGAGCGATTTCGTCAAGCTGGCACGAGAGGCCCTCGACGGGTTGTCCGCGGCGCACGCCATCGGCCTGCTGCATCGCGATCTCAAGCCCGGCAACCTCATGCTCAAATGGGGCGCCACCTCGGGCTTTCAGGTCAAGCTGCTCGATTTCGGCCTGGCGAAGATCTCCGAAAAACCCACGCTGCAGACCCGCTTGGTGGACAACTCCGTCTTCGGCTCGGTCCATTACATGGCGCCCGAGCAGTTCGAAGGAAAGGTCTTCGACCAGCGCACCGACCTCTACGCGCTCGGCTGTCTGTTCTACTACGCCCTCACCCGACAGAGCCCGTTTACCGGCGAGACCGTGGCGGCTGTGATGAGCGCGCACCTCTCGCACCAGTTCACCAAGCTCGAGCTGCTGCGCCCGGATCTCGACCTCGGTCTGGTCCGTTGGGTGACGAAATTCTTCGAGCTGCGGCCCGATGACCGGCACCAGTCCGCGAGCTCCGCGGCCGCGGATTTGGAACGCGTGATGGCTCCGAAGCCGGCCCCGGCCCCGGCCCCCGCCCCGCCGCCCCCCACGGCCCCGCCGCCGCCGGCGCAAACGCCGATCGCCCGCGTGAAGGTCGTGGCCACCGCATTCGGATTGGGCGTGCTCTTCACGCTGCTGTGGTTTTGGTTGATCCAACCCATGCTGCATTCGCGGCCCTCGGAGGAAGACGCCCCGGTGGTCCGCAAACCACGCTCCGAGGCCGCCGTCGTGGCCACGCCGGCCCCCTCGCCGGCGGCCAGCCAAAGCGAGCCGCCGGGCTTGGCGGAAATCCTGCGACCGGACGAAGCGAAGCGGCCGATCGAGGCCACGGACCTCACCGCCTTGCGCGGCAAACTGGGCCAGGTGGTGACGGTCGAAGGCGTGATCGTCGCGGTGAACACCAATCGGAAAGGCGACGTGCGCATCCTGCAGTTTGGCGCGGACTACCGCACTTCCCTGTCACTCGCCTTTGGCCAGGCCGACGTCCGCAAGGACATTCCAAACCTGGAGAAAATGCGCGCCCAATACCTGAACAAACGCGTCCGGGCGGAAGGCACCCTGACTGACTACCAGGGTTCGCTCCGCCTGCTCATCGACAGCATGCGCCAGCTGCAGGAAGCCAAGTAGGTGGCCTCGCTGTGGCTCGGCATAGGCAATATTCGATAGGCGATAGGCAATAATACGTTTGCGAATCCCCGGGGAAAGAAAAAGGCGATAGGACGCAGGCTCATCGCCTATCGCCTATCACCGGTGGCCTCGCTGTGGCTCGGCATAGGCAATATAGGATAGGCGATAGGCAATAGTACGTTTGCGAATCCCTGGGCAAAGAAAAAGGCGATAGGACGCAGGCTCATCGCCTATCGCCTATCGCCTATCGCCTATCGCCTATGCCGAGCCTCAGCGAGGCTCAAGCGAGGCTCGTGATGTACTCGGTCGGCACGTAGTTGCGGATGATGACGTGCGTCTGGCCGTCGCGGCGGAGCCGGACTTCGGGAGCGCCGATCTCCGGGGTCTTCGCGGGCGAGAAGAGAATGTCGTCGTGAGTCGCGTTCTTCTTCGTCTTGAACATGCTCGGGACGAGCTTGCCGCCCAGATGGTCGCTGCGGCCGGTGGCGACGTGGAACGTGCCGAGGACCTTCTCGTCCTGGATGTCCCGGCCCGACACGGGCAGCACTTGGGTGCCGAAGCCGAGTTCGCCGAGCTCGCCCGTGACCGGATCGTGCGTCAGCTTCTCGTTGTGCTCGGCAATCACGGCGGCTTCGCCACGGATCAGTTCGGACTTGACCACCCGGCCGCCCTGCACGGTCAGCAGGCCGAGAGTGCCGTCCTCGTAGCGATGCGGGAACTGCCCGTGCGCGCCTTCCGGGACATAGTAGATCTCGCCGGCCGGCAGATTGGCGATATCAGGTCCGCCCAGACATAGTCCGTGGCTCTTCTGCGCCTCCTGGCCGTTCAGATCGAGGTGCAGGGTGTAGGTCTTGCCCTCGCAGATGAAGTCGATCTCCACCCAGTCGGCCTTGGTCATGCCCAGACGCATCTTCTCGGCCGCTTTCGAGACCTCTTGATAGTTCACGGAGAGTCCGCTGGCCAGGATGATGGGATTGACCCCGTGGAGCGTGGCTCCGCGGAAGCCGTACTGCTTGGCGAACGCGGTCAGCGGCGCAGTGGCCGAGTAGGTCGAGATGCAGAGGATGAGATCGTAGTTCGGATAGATGTCGCGCTCGAGACTGAGCTCGTTTCCGGCCGCGTCGATCGCGAGATCGGGCAGATCCAGGTTGCTGCCGCCGGTCTTCTCGTAGCAGAACATCTCCCCACCTCGGAGGTCGAGTTCCTCGAGCACTCCGTTTTGCAGCGCCTTCTGGAAGTCATTGACCGCGTGCGCCTGGATCGTACAGGCCGGATTCTGCAGGAAGGCATAGTCCTTCATCTGCCGGGGATCATCGAGATCGATCAGAATCGCGATGCGTTCGCCGGGCCGGGGATTGAAAACCGTCTTCAGCAGACGGGACAAACTGAACGGCGGGAAGTTCTCCGTGCCGGGGGGCTTCGGAGAGGGCGACGTGGGGGTTTGGGGATTGGCTGTCGTAATCATGGCCCTGGTGAGGTTCGAATTTGTAACAATGACCGTTGCGATTCTAGCACGCACCGGAACGGCGGCAATGGTCGAGTTGGCCGCCCCTCGTTCGCTGGTGCGTCCCATACCTGCCACGTGTTCGTTTAAACACAAGGCCGGGCTGCGATTTTGCCGGTGCAGTATCCCCTGATGACACGCACCGACACCCGCGGACGTGTCTCGCCCAAAGCAGTCAATCCTTGTCGTACACTTCGACGATGGCGATGCCGCTCGTGTTGCCCGCCCCACGGACGACGGCGGAGTATGCGCCAGGCGGCAGCGTGGCCACGATCGCGGCTTCGCGATCGTCGCCTGGAGCCAGGCTCAGGGCCTGCAATTCGGCCTGCTGCGTGGCGCGCCAAGAATCGTTGGTGGCGACGATGTTGCCGTTGCTGGACAGCTCGATGACGGGATCGAGGAGCGCCCCCTGGATGCCGAAAGGCAGGAGCGAAGGTCCGAGCACCCGCACCACCACCTTCTTCGGCGTGGACCCCTGGATCACGAAGCCCGCGATCATCACGGCGGCTCCGGTCTGCACGCGGCCGCGGGTGGAGACGTTGATCGCCTTCGAAGTCGCGTCGGCGGCGTCGAGATCGTACACCTCCACGATACCGATGCCGGTCGTCCCGTTGGCTCCCGTGACGATCGCCGTGTAGGCCCCGGGTGCCAGTGTGGCGATGATGGCAGCTTCGCTGTCGTTGGCGGGCGCGAAGCCCGAGCCTTGAATGTCAGCCTGTTGGCTGCTGCGCCAGTTGTCGTTCGTGGCAACCGTCGCGCCGTTGCTGTCATTGAGCTGAAGTGACGGGTCGGCCAGCGCATCCTGAATGCCAAAGGGAATGAGGCTGGGTCCGGCGACCCGCACGATCACTCGCTTGGGCGAAGTGCCCTGAACGACGAAGCCCGCGATGCCGACGGCCGCACCGGTTTCAACGCGCAGGCGGGTCGAGAGATTGACCAGACGGGACGGAGGCGCGGCCGGCACCTGGTAGTCGAGCTTCAGGTTCTTCACGCCGTCGAGCGTGACGGTCCGGGTCACGCTGGGCACGCCCGGCCCGCTGAAGGTCACGTTCACCGAGGTCGTGCCCGGGGGCAGATTCTTCAGCGGAATCGCGTACCCGCCCGAGGTCGAGGTGACGGCAAAAAACGTACCCACATCGGGCATGACGGTGATGCCGCCCCGGCCCTCGCCCTCGCTGTAGAAATTGTTCGCATCGGCATCGCGGTAGACGACGCCCACGAGGTAAGGCGTCTCGGCGTCCGTGAACGTGATGCCGAAATTCTGCGTCGAAACGTTCGGAAAGACGTTGGCCAGGGACGAGTTCGAGACGGGCTGGTAGGCCACTCCGCACTCCTTGAACACCACCGGCGTGTTCGGCATGATGTTCATGATGTTGATGCGGTGGCCCAGGCTCGGGACGCCCCAGTCGATGTTGAAGCCGCAGTGGCCGAAGAGCGGCGAGAAAACCCGGGTGTAGGTGTTCTCGCCCAAGCCCATGAAATCGGTGTAGCCCGCGCGCTGGGCGCGCGTGACGATGGTCGAGCCGTCGCTGGAAACGTGGCCCTGGTAGTTTTTGGTGGCCTGGTCGTTGGCTGCGAAGCGCACGGCTTCCGTCAGCTTCGGATTCAGCGCCAGCGGCGGCTGTGGCGGCAAGGCCGCAAAGGCGCTGCGAACGCCCGGCAGACTGACCTGGAAAAAGGTGATCGCCTGCTGGATGCGCTGATCGTTTTGCGAGGTCAGGAAGATCCCCTCCTGCGTCGGATTCGCCCGCGCCCGGTTCATGTATTCGAGGATCAGCTGCTCGGCCGGCGTGGGGTCGCCGTGACTGTATTGCTGGGTGGGAGCGGCCCAGAGCGGAGTCAGCGGGGTGGCCAGAAGGAGGCTGGCGAAGAACGAGCAACGGAGAGCCGGTTTCATGTCGGGGATTGCGAAAATCAATACGTCGTCACCGACGTGCTGGACGCGACTCCAGCAGACTCAGGGCACATCGTAAACCTCCACGATGCCGACCCCGCTGGAGTTGTTCACCCCCTTCACCACGGCCGTGTAGGAGCCGGGATTGAGGCTGATCAGCAGGGCGGGCTCGCGATCGTCGGGTGGGGCCAGCGACTTGGCGGTGAGTTCGCCGGCCGAAGCATCGTCCCGCCAGTTGTCGTTCATCCGCACCAGCTGGCCTTCCCGATAAAGCTCGAGTACAGGATCCGACAGCGCGCCCGTCACGCCAAAGGCCGCCAGCGTGGGGCCCAGCGACCGGACCACCACCTTGCGGGGCTGCGTGCCGCCAATGACGAATCCTCCGATCATGACTTCCACGCCGGTCTGGACCTTGCCACGCGTGGAAACGTTGATGGCCCGGGCGTCGGTGGGACCGGAATCCAGATCGTAGAGCTCGACGATGGCCACCCCGATCGGCGCGGTCTCGGCACCGGAAACCACGGCGGTATAGGATCCCGGATTGAGCGTGATGATCAGGGCTGGCTCGACTTCGTTCCCCGGCGCCAGATTCGCGGCTTGGATCTCGGCCCGCTGGTTGGAGGTCCAGCTGTCGTTCGAGGCGATCTGCGCCCCTGCCGAATTGCGCAGTTCGAGTTTCGGATCGGCCAGCGGACTCGAGATTCCGAAGGCTCCCAGGGTCGGTCCCAGGGCCCGCACGAGCACCCGCTTCGGACGGTCGCCCGAAACCACGAATCCGGCGATCCCCACCTCCACGCCGGTGCCCACGCGCAGGCGGGTCGAAAGATTTCTGAGCCAGGAAAGTCCATCGACCGGCACCCGGAGGTCGAGCTTGCGATTGTCATTCCCGGACAGGGGCACGTCCCGAACCACGTTCTCCCGCAGGCCGCCGCCGCTGAAGGTCACGCGCAGCGAATTCGTGCCGGGCGGCAGATTCACCAGCGGCAGGCTGTAGCCGCCGGAGGCATTGGTCACCGTATAGTATTTGCCGAACTCCGGCGTGACGGTCACACCCGCGCGCCCTTCTCCGACGGCGTAAAAGTAATCCTGGTTTGCGTCCGCATAAACCACCCCCACCAGCTGCGGTGCCGTCGGCGAGTCGCCCGAAGGCCGGCTGCGAGCCAGGCCGAAGTCCTGGGCGATGGCGTAGGCCGGCGCGCTGGGGGTGCTGCGCGGCGTCTCGACCACTCCGATGCCCACGTCCTTGAAGACGATGTAGGGCGAGAGGCCCATGATCGCATTGCGGTGAAACAGCGTGGGCACGCCCCAGTCGTACATCAGGCCGGCGTGGCCGAAGACCACCCCGGTGACCCGGGCGTAGGAACCGTTCAGGTCGCGGGAGGCGAAGACATTCTCCGTGAAGCCAAAGGAGGCCCAGTCGTAGTGATTGACGTCCTCGATCCGGTGCCGGATGGCCTCCTGGTTCGTGGCGGGATCTTCCGTCGGCGGGAAAATGTGGCCTTGATAGTTCCGCGCCGCCATGTCCGCAGCCTGCGCCTGGGCGCACGCGAGCAACAGCGGGTTCCAAGCCACCGGAGGAATCGCGGCGTAGGAGGCAAAGGTCGCCTTCAGCACGATGGGCGAGACCCAGTTCTGCGGCGGAATGGCGCGCCCGTCCGTGTAGAAGGTGACGGCCGCCGCCACGTCGGCATCGGTCTGCGCCAAACCTGCCAGATAGTTGCCTTCGTTCGCGGGGTTCATCCGCGCGCGATTGACCAGTTCGAGCATGAACTGCTCGTTGGCCGTAGGGTTTCCGAACGAGTACAGCGTCGTCGGCTGAGCCTGGCTCGACGCCGCCAATCCAAAGGCCAGCGCGCCGGTCAGCCCGGCGGTCCACGCTTTTCGGCTCAGAACCCCCTGTGTCATCAATCGAAATACTCTGGTTTTTCCGGTGCTAATGCAAGCCGCGTTCCACGCTCAGCCAACATCTGCAAAGACCCACACAATTTAGTGTCAGCCCTGCGGACCGCGTTACAATTACGAGAATTTCCCGCAAATGCGAGAACTTCATTTCTCGTCCCGATCGGGATCCATTTCCTCGTCGGATTCGCTCCGGGGGGCCGGGGTCGGCAGCGGCTGCGTCGACTTCACGAACGTGTCCAGCTCGCTCCGCCGTCCGCGATCCACCCCGGTCAGCCAGGCCGCCAGGGCCAGCCCGGCCAGCAGGAACGCCATGAGCAGCAGCGCCCAGCGGGCGCCCACGACTTCGTCTGCTTTCAAGCTGCGCCGGGCCATGGGATGCTGTAGGACGGCCGACCCCGGCTGGCAAGGTTCCGGCGCAGACGCTGTCCCCTTGTCACCGGCTCTGCCTCTCCCCTAAGCTCCCGGCAATGCGTGTCCGATTTTCGCTCGCCCCCGCCCTCTGCGCAGCCCTGACCTGCTGGGCCACCTCGCCCGCGCTGCGGGCCGAGAATGCCATCTCCAATCCGGGCTTCGAGCAGCTCACCTCGCCGCAGGACAATCTTTGGGACGGCGTGAACAGCGACGGCTTCCTGGCCGTCTCGCGCCGCTCCCTGCAGGTACTGACCGAGCGGGCCTCGCTCGGCACTCTCGCCATTCCCCCCTGCGTGCAATACGTCGACCTCAATGGCGACGGAAAGCCCGATCTGCTGGTGGCCGATCCGACCGGATTCTTTTGGGCGTATTTCAACAGCGGCACGCGCCAGGACCCGAAGTTCACCCGGGCGGAGTTGATTCCGATCTATCTCTCGCGCGTCGAGCGCGACGATGAGTACTACCGCAGTCGCTCGCCCGCACCGGACCGGCGCGCGCCGCGCGTGGCGGCCGCGGACTGGGGCAAGACCGGCAAGATCGACTTCCTGGTGGGCAACTTCCTGGGCGAACTGTTCTTCCTCCCGAATCAGGGCACGGCCCAGGCGCCGGTTTACCGGAACCCCGATCCCACCAGCCGCGCCCTTCTGCCCACCACCAAGGACGGCCGCCTCTGGGCCAACCTGCTCTCGCCCGCCGCGGTCGACTGGAATCGCGACGGCCGGCTCGATGTCCTGCTCGGCGAAGGTTCCTACTCGGCCAATGTGATCCGTTTGCTCGAAAACACCTCCAGCTCGGGCACCCCGCAGTTCCCCGAGGATCGGAAGTTCTTCCTCGCCTATGGCGACGGCCGCGAGCACCTCATCCCGACGGTGGCCGATCTCAACGGCGACGGCCGCCCCGACATCCTGGCCTCGGATCGTACCGGGCAGGTCGGTGTGTATCTCAACACCTCTCCCAACTGGAAGCCGGGCGACGAAATTCCCTTCACCTCCTACCTCTCCTTTGGCGGCAGCACCAAGCCCGGCGGACAGATCTACCCCTGCGCGGCGGATTGGAACGGCGACGGGCTGATCGACGTCATCCTCGGTCGCGACAATGGCCGCATCTCGGTCTGTCTGAACAAGGGCACCGCCCAGGAGCCCAAATTCGACGCTCCGTTCGATGTGCCGGGGACCGATCTTTTCGGCAAAGACACGCGTCCGCCGGCCGGCTGGGAGATGGACGATGCCCGCCAGGACGGCAACGCCTTCGCGTTTGTCGGCGTCGTGACCAAGGAGGAAGACCCCAAGGCCGAGCCGCCGGAAGGCAACGCCTGCCTCAAATTCGCCTACACCATTCCGCCCTCGCAGATCTTCCAGGTCCCCAACGGAGGCATTCCCGGCGCCTTTCGGCGGATCGAGATCCATCGTCTCGTGACGGTCACCGCCGGGACCAAGTACGAACTCACCTTCAAGGCCAAGGGCAGCGGGCTGGTCGATGCCGGCTACAACTACGGCTGGCGGGTCGATTCCGGCAAGGCGCCGCTCAAGATCGAGCGCGGCGAGCGCGGTAGCGTGACCAAGGTGGAGGGCGCGAAAGAGGATTTCTACGAGACCAACAAGTTCAGCGCCGGCGAAAAGTGGAGCACCGTGACCAAATCCATCAACACCCGCCTGCAGAAGCCCGGCATGGAGAACGTGAAGCAGTTCAACATGCGCCTGATCGTGCAGGCGGTGCTGCGGCAGGACGGCGTCCTGTATCTCGACGACTTCCAGCTGGTCGAGAAGAAGTGATCCTGGCCTCGTCCCGCCGGCCGCGCCCTGTTTGTTTGTCGACGCCATGAAGTCCGATCGCTTCGCCTGTTTCATCCTCGGCGCCGGGCTCGGCACGCGACTGCGCCCCCTGACCGACCAACTGCCCAAGCCTCTCGTTCCGCTCGGGCTCAAGCCGCTGCTGACGTACGCGATGGATCACCTCATCGCCGAAGCCGCGGCCGACAGCTTCATCGTCAACACCCACCACCTGCCTGAGGCCTACGCCGCGGCCTTCCCGTCCAGCGACTACCGCGAGCGGGCGATCGCTTTCCGTCACGAACCCGTGCTGCTCGAGACGGGCGGCGGCATCCGCAACATCGCCGACCTCTGGCCGGAAGACCGCACGCTGCTGGTCTACAACGGCGACATCCTGGCCGACCTGCCGCTCGCGCCGGCGCTGGCCGCGCACCGCGCCTCGGGACGGATCGCCACGCTCGTGCTGCGCTCGGGCGGCGGGCCGCAGCACGTGGCCTTCGAGGCCGGAGCGGGCTGCATTCGCGACATTCGCGACCGCTTCAATCTGGGCCTACCGCACCAGCACGTTTTCACGGGCATCTACCTGCTCGAACGCGAGATCCTCGAGCACATCCCCGAGGGCAAGATCTCCATCATCCCGGTCCTGATCGACCTCCTCCGCGCGGGTCGCGAGATCGGCGGGGTCTGCGTCGACGACGGCAGCTGGCGCGACCTGGGCAGTCGCAAGGAATACCTCGCCGCGCATTTCGAGATCGCTGGCGAGCGGCCTCCGCGCTTCCCGCACTACGGCGCGGTCGATCCCAACTGGCGGCATTGGATCTCGTCCCGCGCGGAGGTCGCCGCGGACGCGGAGATCCTGGGAGTTTGTGCCATCGGCCCCGGCGCCAAGGTCGAGGCCGGCGCGATCCTCGAAGACACCATCCTCTGGCCGGGCGCGGTGGCCGCCGCAGGCGCGAAGCTGCGCAATTGCATCGTCCGCAGCGGCTCGGTCGCGCGCGGCGATCTGAAAGGTAAGGACCTGTAGTCCGACTCCCGGCGGCCGCCTACATCACCCGATCCACGAGCGTGCCGCCGCTGGTGAAGGCGCGCAGATTGGCCAGGAAATGCCGGACGAGCCGCAGCGGCTCCTCGCGATGCCCGCCCCCGGTATGCGGGCAGATGAAGCAGTTCGGCTCGGCCCAGAGCGGATGCTCCGGCGGCAGCGGCTCGGGATCGGTCACGTCGAGATAGGCGGCGTCCAAATGGCCGCTGCGCAGCGCGCCCAGCAACGCCGTCTGGTCGACGGTCGGCCCGCGTCCGATATTGTAGAAACGCGCGCCCGCCTTCATCCGCCCGAAGCGCGTGGCGTCGAAGTAGCCGCGGGTTTCCGCGCTCTCCGGGAGGATGTTGATGACGTGATCGGCCCCGGCCAGCAGCGCGTCCGCCTCGGCCTCGCGGACCATGCGGATGCCCTCGTCGCCGCGCGGCGCGCGCCGCACACCGATCAGCTCCATGCGCAGCGGAGCGAGCAGTTCGCAGAGCCGGCGTGCGATCGTTCCGTAGCCGTAGAGCACCGCCGTCTCGCCGCCGAGCAGGCGCGAGGCGAAGCGGCGTTCCGCATAGGGCCAGGGTCGGGCGCCCCACTGGTCGCGCAGCGACTGCGGGAGCTGCCGCGCCAGCGCGAAGATCATGGCCGCCAGGTGCTGGGCACAGGGCTCGTCGAAGACGTGCGAACTGGTGGTCAGCGGAATGCCGTGCTCCGCCAAAGCGGCGCGGAAGTCCGCCCGGTCATACCGCGTGTAGCCGGCCGTGGTCAGATGCACCCAGCGCAGCTGCGGTGCTCCTCCGCCCAGAATCTCCGCCGGATCCGGCTGCCCGAACGCGATCTGCGCCGCCGCGAAATGCTCGTCCACCGGGCTCGACGCCAGCACCGAAGCCGCCGCCCCGGCGCTGAGGACCAACTCATGCCCTGCCGTCCCCGCCCGCAGCTCCGCCAGCGCCTCGCCCGCGAAGGCCGTGTTGCACCAGATCCGCCCAGATTCGCTTGTCGTCATAGAAACTCCTCTTCCCTCATCCGTGTGTGCCTTCGTCCTTCGTCCTTCGTCCTTCATCCTTGCCGTCGGCCGCTCAGTTGCCGCTCGCCGCCAGCGTCTTGTGCACGATCGCCGCCAGATCCGCCGGCGCGAAGGGCTTGGCCAGGAAGTTCACGCCTTCCTCGAGATGCACGCCGCGCATGCTCTCGTCATTCGCGTAGCCCGACATGTACACGACCTTGAGCTCCGGGGCGTCCTGCAGCAGCTGCACCGCGAGCTGCGGGCCGCTCGTCTGGCCGGGCATGACGATGTCCGTCACGAGGATGTCGGCCGACTTCTTGCGCTCTTCCCAGACCTGGAGGGCCTCGTCACCGCTGGCGGCGCGATAGACCTCGAAACCGCGCGATTCCAAGTAGTGCCCGAGCAGTCCGCGAATGGCATCGTTGTCCTCGACGAGCAGCACGCGTGGCCGGGCGGCGTGACCATTCGTGTAGGGGGCCGGGCCTGGCGTTTGCGCCGCGACTGGCTCCGGAGGTGGCGTGTGCGCGGGCGCCGGCACCGGCAGCTGATCGAGCGAGAGCGGAAAGAAGACGCTGATGGTCGTGCCGTGACCGCGCTCGCTCTGCACCGTGATCCAGCCGCTGTGCTGCTTGACTGCGCCAAGCACGATCGAGAGCCCCATCCCCGTGCCCTCGCCTGGCGGCTTGGTGGTGAAGAACGGATCGAAGATCTGGGTGACCGTGTCCTCGTCCATGCCGTGGCCGGTGTCGCGCACCTGCAAGCGGGCAAATTTGCCCGGCCGGGCATCGAGCAGCACGCTGGCGGTGGGCTGATCCACATCGACCGCCCGCAGCCGCAGCAGCACCTCGCCGCCGTCCGGCATGGCATCGCGGGCGTTGAGCGCGAGGTTGGTGATGACCTGCTCGATCATGCCGCGGTCGCCCGTCATCGGCAGCGTGTGGCCCGGCGTGTCGATGACCACACGGACCTTCGGGCCGACCGTGTGCTGCAGCTGCGACTGCGCCTCCGCCACCGCCACGCCGAGATCCATCGGCTGCAGATTCATGCGCTGCCGCCGGCCGAAGGTGAGGATCTGCCGCGTGATCTTGGCCGCGCGCTCGGAGGCCGAGCCGATCTGCTGGGCCGCCTCCTTCACGATGACCGGCGCGTCGTCGGTCTCCATGATGATGGCGACGAAGCCGTCGATGACCGTGAGCAGACTGTTGAAATCGTGCGCGATGCCGGCCGCCAGTTGCCCGATCGCCTCGGTCTTCTTGGCCTGCAGCAGCTGGCTTTGCAGCCGCAGTTGATCCGTCAGCTCCGCCCCACAGACGTAGGCCGAGAGCCCGGCTGGCGCGGGGAAGAACGACCAGGAGAAGCTCCGCCCGTGGAAGACCGAGGATTCGCCGTGGTGCGGCTCGCGCTGCTCCACGCAGCGGCGGACGATCTCCGAGCAGTGGGCCGGCAAGAGGTCGGCCGGGGAGGAACCGGGGATCGAATTCGCCACCTCCTCGGCGCGGCGATTGGCGTAGAGCACCTCGCCCTCGCGGCTGAGCTCGAACATCGGCACCGGATTGTGCTCCGTCACCGCCGCCAGCCGCTCGGCACTCAGCTGGGCGGCGTGGCGGGCCGACTGATCCCGCAGATACAGCACCAGGCCCTGGGCGTGCGGATGGACGTGAAATTCCACCCAGGCCGCGACCTGCGGAAAAGCGTCCTCAAAATGCAGCACCACGCGATCCTGGACCGCGTTGTGCAGCAGCTCGTAGGCACTCGTCTTGACCAATTGCGGGAAGGCCTGCCAGAGGTTGCGCCCGTAAAGATCGCTGCGTTTGCGGCCGAGCAGGACCTCGGCGGCGTCATTGATCTCCTGGAAGCACCAGAAGTCGTCGAGCGCGATGTAGCAGTCGGTGATTGAGGCCAGCACCGCCCGCAGCAGCGCGTTTTCCTCGCGCACCTTCGCCGCATCCGGCGCCGCCATCAGACTCCCGGGCGGCGCGTTCAGCTTGAGACTGCTGGTGATGATCTTCACTGGGCGGAACCTCTAGGATTTCCGAACGCGGGCGCGCTGCCAAGTCACAACCTCGCCCGGTCCCGAAGCTCGCGCAGGATTTGCAACCGCTGCCGCACGGGCAAGGAAAAATGGCCTTCGCCGGGCGCGACGGTGAGTTCCGCCTGCGGCAGTTCGCGCGCCAGGAGTTCGCCGTGGGCCAGCGGCACCGTGGCGTCGTCGGTCCCGTGCCAAAGCCGCACCGGCAGCCGCACGTCGCGCAACTCGTATCCCCAGGGATGCGCGTAGGTTCGCAGCTCGTGCCGAATGCCGCGCGTGCCGGGACCAAGCGCGCCCAGCGCTCCGCGCCGCAGCGCGCGCCGCACGATCCGTTCGCGCAGCACCTCCTTGTCCGCGGGCGGGCAGGCCACCAGCAGCAGCAGCATGATCGCCTCCGGCCGGCGTGCGAGCACCCAGCCGAGCGGACCGCCGTAGAGGGCGTCGAGCCAGAATCCGCCGCGCTGCGCGGCTCCGAAACTCAGCCGCGCCGGCCAGCGCATGGGGGCGCGCAGCTCGGGGCGATAAACGGGCCCGAGTCCGCAAACGATGCCGAGCGCCGCGAGGCGCTCGGGGATTTCGTGCCCGCAGGCGAGCGCATAGGGGCAGCCGCCCGAGACACCCAGCAGGATGAAGCGGCCCACGCCGAGCGCGTCGGCCACCGCGGTCACGTCGCGCGGCCAGTCGAGCATCCTGCGCTCCGGCACGAAGGTCGAACCGCCGGTTCCGGGCCGATCCAGCGAGAGTACGCGCAGGCCGAGTTCACGCCCGGTTTCGTCGATGATTTCGGCCTCGGCCTGCGACGACGGGAAGCCGTGGAAATAGAGCAGCGGCACGCCATCGGGAGCGCCGTATTCGCCGCAGGTCACCACGCGGTTGCCGGGGAGCGCGATGGAGTGAGTCGGCGGAGGCGGCATGTGCAGAGTTGCGAAACTCTCTCCGTCCCGCGGATCATTGCGAAGCCGAAATCTCGAGCACCTTGAACGCACTGCCGGCGCCGGCCTCGTCGAGGAGAAAGGCGTCGGCGGCGCGGTGCAGTCGGCCGGCGTGCGGGAGCAGGAAATCGCGCTGCGTGCGCACCTCGCGCGGCCGCAGCCCGACCTCTGCGGCCCAGCGCGCGAGATCGTCGAAATTCACATCGGCCGTGATGTCCTGATGGCCCAGGCGTTCCAGCACCTCTGCGCCTTCAACCCGTTGCTGCCGGAAATAACCTCGCAGGGTGCCCCGCGGACGCCGGTGAAAGCACTCCTCCGCCGTGCCGCCGTAGTCGATCAGCAGCAGACCTCCGCTGCGCCAGCCCGCGGCCAGTTCGCACAGCCAGGCGCGGGCGGCGAGGTGGATCTCGATCCGCCCGACCCGCCCCAGCGCGCTCGAGCCGCAGGCCAGTAGCTCTGGCCGCGCGGGCAGCCGGACCTCCCGCGGAGGCCAGGCCACCCCGATCTCCTCCCACGGCTCTGCCAGCGAGGCGCGCTCCAGGACCGCACAGGGGAGCGCGTCGATGAACTCGTTGCCGAAGATCAGCGCCTGACCGTCGGCGGCCGCCAGCGCCTCGCCGATGCTGCGGTGCCAATGCCCCCCGCGCTCCCCCACGGCACCGCGCTGCGCGGCCCGCAGACGCTCGCCGATCTCGACGAAGCGATACCCGCAGCGGAGCCGCGCCCACCAGCCGAGAGCCTGGCGGAATTCACGCGCGAAGGAGCCGTCGCCACCGCCCAGTTCGACGAACGACCACGGGCTCCGCGGTCGACGCTCCTTCGCCCACGCCGCCACCGCGCGCGCCAGCAGCGGGCTGAGCGTCGCGCTGGTCGAGAAATCCCCCGCCCGCCCGACGGTCGCCGCGCGCCGTGCGTAGTAGCCGACCTGCGGTTGGTGCAGCGCGATCGCCATGCACCGCTCGAAGGTGACGGCGCCGCCGGCTTCCTCGATGGCGCGCTGCAGTGGATGCATGAGCGAGTTTCCTTCCCGCCGGGCCCCTAGGCCGTGTAGCCGCCGTCCAACGCCAGATCCGCCGCCGTCACGAAGCGGCTCTCGTCGGACGCGAGATAGAGGATGCCCTGTGCGATCTCGCCGGCATCCGCGAAACGCCGCAGGGGCACGTCCTTGCTCAACTCGGCCCAGACCGCCGCCGTCCCGCCCAGCTTCGCGGCCATCTCGGCGAAGAACGGCATGCTCTCCCACAGGGGCGTCGTCACGCCGCTGGGCGAGACCGAATTCACCCGGATACCCGCGGAGGCGAACTCCAATGCGGCCGTCCGACTCAGCATGCGGACGCCCGCTTTGCTGGCGCAGTAGGCCGCCGCGCCCGGCGCCGGCTTGATCCCCGAAGCCGAGGCCACATTCACGATGCTCCCGCCGCCGCCGCGCCGCAGCGCCGCGCCGCCGTGTTTCAGACCGAGGAAGACGCCGTCGAGGTTGACCGCCATGACCCGACGCCAATCCGCCAGCGAGGTCTCGGTCAGCGGCTGACCGAAGGAAATGCCGGCGTTGTTGATGAGAATGTCGAGCCGTCCCCAGCGCGCGAGCACCGCGGTCACGGCCGCCTCCCAGGCAGGTTCGGAGGTGACATCGAGCGCGAGCGCGCAGGCTTGCGCCTCCGGCAAACTGCCCGCCACGCCACGGACCAGCTCGTCGGCGAGGTCGGCGAGGGCCACGCGGGCGCCTTCACGCACGAACAACTCAGCTACGGCCCGGCCGATGCCGGAGGCTGCGCCGGTGACGAGCGCGACTTTGCCGGCCAGTCGACCGGGTGGGGGAGGATGCTCAGACATGCTGGGAGAAGCGGCGATGGCCCGCGGAGGGTGGAATCTTCCGCTGCAGCGCCGCGGGCCGTCCAGCCTCATCGCCACCGGGCTCCTTGTCACCGCCTCTGTCTCTGCTTCCTTCGCCGGCTCATGAGTTTTCTGGATGAACTACGCGGCGGGGTGCTCTGCGGAGACGGCGCCATGGGGACGATGCTGCTCGACGCCGGTGTGCCGCTCGACGGCTGCCTGGAACTGGCCAACCTGCAGCGGCCGGAGCTCGTGGCCGATCTCCACGGCCAGTACGCCGTCTCCGGCGCACGCATTCTCACCACCAACAGCTTCGGCGCGAATGCGGTGCGTCTGGCCCGGCACGGGCTGGAAGGCCGGGTCGTCGAAATGAACACCGCGGCCGTCCGCCTGGCCCGCCAGCATGCGCGCGGCGGCATCTACGTGGCCGGCAGCGTGGGTCCGACGGGCTGCTCGCAGGAGACGCTGGCCGAGCGGGGCATCGATCGAAAGGCCGTCTTCCGCGAGCAGATCGGAGCGCTTCTCAGCGCGGGCGCGGACGTCATTCTTTTCGAGACCTTTCTCGATGCCGACGAACTGGCGGATGCGCTGGGCGAGAAGATGGCGCTGACCCGCGACATTCCCGCCGTCGCCTCCCTTTCCTGCGCCGAGGAAGGCTACCTGCCGTCCGGCGTCAGCCTGCTCAGCGCCTTCCAGCGCCTGCGCGCGCTCGGAGCCGAGGTCACCGGCGTGAACTGCCTGCACGGGCCGCGCGCCATGGAGCGGCTGCTGGAGCGAATCCCGGTGGCCGAAGGCGAGCTGCTCTCGGCCTTTCCGAACGCGGGCTATCCGCGCTACGTCGAAGGGCGCTACACGTATAATCCTGATCCCGCTTACTTCGCGCGCATCGCGCTCGAATTCGTCCGCGAAGGTGTGCGCCTGGTCGGCGGGTGTTGCGGGACGAATCCGGCCATCATCCGCGCCATGGCCGAGGCGCTCCGCTCGGCGCGCCCGGTCACGAGCAAGTCGGTCGACGTGCCGCGGCCCCGCGCCCACGTTTCCGAGTTGCGCCAGCCACCGGCGGAACCGGCTGTCGAGGAGAGCCTGCTCGACCGCATCGCGGCCGGGAAGCGGGTCATCATCACGGAGCTCGACCCGCCCAAGACGCTCGACCTGGAGAAGTTCCTGCGCGGCGCGCGCGAGCTGACCGACGCCGGCAGCGACGCCATCACGCTGGCTGACAATTCGCTCGCCATCCTGCGCGTGAGCAATCTCGCGGTCGGCGCGCTGCTGAAGGAACGCGGTATCATGCCGCTGCTGCATCTCAGCTGCCGCGATCACAATCTGATCGGCCTGCAGAGCGGGTTGATGGGCGTGCACGCGCTCGGCTTCCGCCACATCCTGCCGCTCACGGGCGATCCCGCCAAAGTCGGCGACCACCCGGGCGCGGCCTCGGTCTACGACATCACCAGCATCCAGCTCATCGGCATCGCCAAGCGGATGAACGAGGGCTTCAACCACAACGGCAAGGATCTGAAGCGCCGGACCAACTTCGTCATTGGCTGCACCTTCAATCCGAACGCGCGCAACCTCGACGCCCAGCTGAACCGGCTCGAACGCAAGGTCGCGGCCGGGGCGCAGTACGTGATGACCCAGCCGGTCTTCGATCCCGCGCTCGTCCGCACCGTGGCCGAGAAGACCGCCCGCTTCGGCATCCCCATCTTCCTCGGCGTCTGGCCGCTGATGAACGGCCGGCAGGCGGAATTCCTGCATCACGAGGTCCCGGGCATCATCATCCCCGAGGCCGTGCGCGCGCAGATGGCCGGCCGCGAAGGCGAGGAAGGCAAGCGCATGGGCGTCGAACTGGCCAAGGAGGTCAGCCGCGCGGTCCTCGACCACTTTCCGGGCATCTATCTCATCACGCCGTTCCTCAACTACGAGACGACCTGCGAACTGGCGCAGTTCGCGCGGGGGATCTGAAAGGATACCAAACTGACCAAATTGGAGCCAACCTGATCAAAAGACTTTCGCTGGGTTAACTTTCGATCTCCGACCGCTTCTGTTCTACTTCGCGCCCGCCGGCAGGAAGCGGTTGGGCAGCCAGGTGGCGATCTCCGGGAAGAGGCAGAGCAGGGCGATGGCGATCACCATGAGCCAGAGGAAGGGCATGATGCCGCGCACGATCTCGCGGAATTTGATGTCCGGAGCGATGCCGTTGATGACGAACAGATTGAGGCCGACGGGTGGCGTCAGCAGGCCCATCTCCATGTTGATGGTCAGGATGACGCCGAACCAGATGAGGTCGATGCCGTAGGCCTTGAGCGCCGGCAGGATGATCGGGCAGAGCATGACGATGATCGCCACCGGCGGCAGGAAGCAGCCCAGCACGAGCATCAGCAGATTGACGGCGATGAAGAAGCCCCACTTGCCCAGATTCAGCTGCACCAGCCAGTCGCCCAGGCCCTTGGTGATGCCGAGCTGGTTCATCGTGTAGGTGTAGAGCGCGGCCGTGCCGATGATGATCATCAGCATCGTGCTCTCGCGCACCGTCCCGCCGAGGATGGCGCGGAAGTCGGCCCAGCTGCGCACCTTGTAGAGCAGGATGACGAGGGTGAGCGAAAGGAAGGCGCCCACGCCGGCCACCTCGCTGGGCGTGGCCCAGCCGCCGTAGAGGGCATACATGATGAGGGCGACCAGGATGACGAACGGCGCCAGTCGCGGCAGCGTCTCGAGCCGCTCCTTCCAGGAGTAGCGCTCCTCCTCCTGCCCGAAGCTGCCGCCCATCGCCTGGGCCGCGGCCAGGTCGGCGTCGCCCGCACGGCGCGCCCGCATCGCGGCGTAGACGACGTAGGCGCAGAACATCGCGCTCAGCATGAGGCCGGGCA
Organism: Verrucomicrobiota bacterium; assembly: GCA_018240025.1. Lineage (GTDB taxonomy): Bacteria > Verrucomicrobiota > Verrucomicrobiia > Chthoniobacterales > SZAS-18 > SZAS-18. Next base: position 144,099 of record JAFEGM010000006.1, on the reverse strand, counting down.
GCACGCCGGCGATGAAGAGGCTGCCGATCGAGGTGGAGGTCGCCAGCCCGTAAATGATCATCGTGATGCTCGGCGGGATCAGGATGCCCAGCGTGCCGCCCGCGGCGATGAGCCCGGCCGCGAGCCAGGCCGGATAGCCCCGTTTGCGCAGTTCGGGGATGCCCATCGAGCCGATGGCCGAGCAGGTGGCGGGCGACGAGCCGCAGAGCGCCGCGAAGACCGTACAGGCGAGCACGTTGGCCACACCGAGTCCCCCGGGGATCCAGGAGAGCCAGCGGTGCAGCGAGTTGTAGAGGTCGGACGAGGCGCGCGACTTGCCGATGGCCGCGCCCATGAGCACGAAGAGCGGGATGGTCAGCAGCGCGAAGGAGTTGAGCTCGCCGTAGATCGTCTCCGGCATCAGCTCCAGGTGGATCGGCGGGAGAAAGAAGAAGAGGAAAATGACCGCCGTGGCACCGAGCGAAAAGGCGATGGGCACGCCCAGCATGAGGAGCAGGAGCGTGCAGCCGATGAAGAGGACGCCGACGGTGGTGGGGCTCACGGCAGGGGAAAAGAGAAAGGAAGAAGGAGGAAGGAAGAAGAGGCCGGGGCGTGATCGCCTCGGAAAGCGGTGATTAGGCGCCGGCGCCGGAGGGCGGCGTGTAGGGCTCGGCGGCGGCCGCCTGCTGGTCGCTGCCTTCCGGCGGTCGACGGAAGATGGGCAGGGCCCGCTCCTCCACGAGGTGGACGATGTAGTGCAGGCCCAGCAGCGTCAGGCCGAGGGCCATGAAACCGTAGGGAACCCATAGGACTGGCGCCCAGGTGCTTTCTGAGCGCCAGCCCTTGACCCAAGCTTCATGAAAGAATTTCCACGATTTCCACGTCAGGAGCACGACGAAGCCGAAGGCGATCAGGTCGGCGCAAAGATAACGCCAGAGATTGACCTTCTTCGGGACGAGGTGGTCGAGGACGTCGATCGCGATGTGCCCATTGCGCGGCACGGTGTAGCCGCCGCCGAGGAAGGTCGCGATGATCAGCAGGATCACGCACAACTCGATCTCCCAGTCCGTCGCCCAGCCGAAGCAGTAGCGGACCACGACCTCGAAAACGATGACCGAGGTGGCGACCACGATGAGCGCCGCCGAAGCGTAGCCGGAGGCCAGGCTCGTCCGCCAGACGAGCGAGCGGAAGATACGCCAGGCCGTCCCGAGGCCCGGATCCGGCGGAATGACGACGGGAGCACTCATGATCGGAGCTGGCAGGGCGCGCAGGCTACTTCACGTCGGTGGCGAGCTTGAGCCAGGTAGCGCCGTCCTTGGCGGTCTTCTCGAAGTCCTTCCACGAGCTTTCCCTGGCCACCGCGACCCACTTTTGGAATTGCTCCTCGTTCATGTCGGCCACCTTGACCCCGGCCTTGCCGTACACCTCGGCCAGCTTCGTGTCGTCGGCCTTGGCGGCGTCGATGCCGAACTGCTCCAGGCTGGCCCCGACTTCCATGACGATCTTCTGCTGCTCGGGCGTGAGCGAATTCCAGGCCGTCTTGCCGATGAGCAACGGCTCGAACATGAACCAGAACGTCTTCTGCCGAGCCGTCGTCACGCTCTTGGCATGCTCGTAGAGTCGGAAGCTCAACAGCGAGGTCGAGCTGGTCACCGCGGCGTCGAGAACCTTGGACGACATCGCGTTGTACACCTCGCTCGAGGGCATGGAGGTGACCGAACCCCCGGCCGTCTTGAGCATCAGGTCCATGTCCTTGGAGGCGCCGCGGATCTTGAGGCCCTTCACGTCATCCGGCACGAGGATCGGATTCGAGCCGGTGTTGGCGATGCCGCCGGCCTGCCAGACCCAGGTCACGATCTTGACGTCGTTCTTGTCGAGCAGCTCGTTGAGTTTCGCGCCGATGGGCGCGCTCTTCCAGCGGTGGCCTTGCTCGTAACTGCTGATGAGTCCGGGCATGAGCGTGAGATTCACCTCCGGAATCTTGCCGCCCATGTAGGCGAGCGGAATGAGGCACATTTCCAACCCGCCCCGCTGCATGGCGGTGAACTGCGTGTCGGATTTGAAGAGCGAATTGTTGGCGTAGATCTCGAACTTGAGCTGGCCGTTCGTGCGCTTCTCCACCTCGGCCGCGAACTTGCGGCAGAGGCGGTCGCGGAAGTCGCCTTCATCGGCGGTGCCGCCGGGGAACTGGTGGGCGATCTTGAAGGTCTTGGGCTGGGCCGGCAGGAGCGTCGGCGCGAGCAGGGCTGCGGCGGCGACGCCGAGGAGGAGACGGAGGTTCATGTGCGGGGAGGAGGTTGGGCTGGGGGAATGCGCGGGCGCGGACCAACACCGGAGAACCGCCGCACCCGCCCGACGCGCCGTTGTAGAATTCCGCGCGCCGCTTGAGAAACGAATAGTGCTAATGACTGCCACTCGGCGCGCTTATGGAGGCACCGAAAAGGAAGGTCCAAGAATCAAGAGCCAAGAATCAAGGAAGGGGGAGGGAGGAAGGCTCAAGGAAGAGGAGTGAGGCGCGACCACCTCCTTACGCCTTGCTGCTTGTTCCTTCCTTGATTCCTGGCTCTTGGCTCTTGGACCTTCCCCTACTCGGGGCCATTCGCGGCCTCGTTCAGGAACCGCCCCAGCAGGTCGATCGTCGGATCGTACTCCGCGTGGTGCCAGTCGAGGAAGAAGGCCAGCTCGCCCAGCGCGGGCAGGGCGAGGTCGGGTGGGAGCGGCTGCAGCCCGGGCGGAATGAGGCGGCGCGGGAAGGCGGAGACGGCCACGCCGCTGAGCACGGCGGCGCGCAGGGCGGCGATGCTTGGGCTCGTATAGACCTCGGTCCATTCGCGGCGGGCGCGTTCGAGGGCATCGAGCATGAGACCTCGCGAGACGCCCGGCGGCGGATAGAGCGCCAGCGGCACCGGCGAGGTGGCGGTGAAACTCGGCACCTGCCGGCCGCCGACCCAGACCAGCGGCTCGCGCAGCACCAGCAGGGCCTGCGGACGCACAGTCAGGGTCTTGCCGAGCACGAGATCGAAATCGCGGTCGTCCAGCCGCTGGAAGAGATCGGTGCTGAGGCCGAGTTCGACGTGCAGCTGCACGCGCGGCTGCACCTGCTGAAAGAGCTGCAGCGCCCGCGGCAGGCAGCTGAGCGCGTAGTCCTCGGCCACGCCGAGGCGGATCGTCCGGGCCAGCTGCCGACGTGAGAAGTGGCGCGCGGCGTCGTCGGCGATCTTGAGCAGGGCCTGGGCGTAGCGCAGCAGGACTTCGCCCTCCGTCGTGAGGGCGACCGAATGCGTCGTGCGGGTGAAGAGCGAGCGCCCCGTCTGCTCCTCCAGTTTCTTGATCTGCTGACTGACCGCCGCCTGCGTCAGATGCACCTGCTTGGCCGCGCGGGTGAACGAACCGGTGCGCGCCACCGCCGCAAAGGTGCGGAGCGAGACGAGGTCGAACACGCCCGCATTCGAGCGCGGGAACGAGCGGACTGCAATGCGGATGCTGCGCTCAGCCGCGGACAGATCTCCCGCGTTCCAACTCGATGACCCGCTGCCAAAGCGGCAGAGGCGCGATGCCGGCGTAGCCGCACTCCTGCGCGTCGTTCACCTCGATCACGAGCCAGCGGCCCTCGCAGTCCTGCGCCAGATCGACCACCAAAAACGGCACTGCCGCCAGACGCGTCGCGGCCGTCTCGCCCACGGCGAGAGCCGCCGCGCGCTCCGCCTCGGTCCAGCGATAGCGCGCGAACTCGGCAAAGTATGGCCCCGCGGCGACGAGCTGGCCTCTCCACCAGAACGTGCGGAACTCGAACGAGGCCGGGATGCGCTCCCCCATTTCCGCAGCCACGGGTCGTAACCGCACGAACTCGCGCGCCACCAGGCGCTGCCAGTGCAGCATCGGATCGGTGGCATAGACCTCGACGGCCTGCCGATACTCCTCCGGCGTGCGGATGATCGAGAGCGCTCGGCGATGACGGCTGGTCTGCCGCGAGCCCTTGAGGAAGAAGGGAAAGCCAAACTCCGCCTCGATCACCTCGAGCCCCGGCGCGGCGTCGAAGACCCGGCTGCGGGGAGTCAGTCCGGAGAGGAGCGGATACCACTGCGGCAGCTCGCTCGCCAGGTCGTGCACCTCGGGCGAATGCAGCAGTTCGACGCCCAGCGCCTGCAGCTCCCGGTGAATGCGTTCGTAGTCCGGCTGGGCACCGAAGCGCGCCACAGCCGTGACACTCCGGTCGAAGGGCCGCGCGCGACGCCCGGCGAAGAACAGCCCGAAGTCGAAATCGTAAACCGGCAACCCGATCGGCGCGGTGGCGACCCACAGCGTCTCTTCGAGGTGAATGACATCAAGATCTTCGGCCGTGAGCGCCATGGCGGAGCGGTACTTCGTCTACGTCGTCCACCCGACTCGGTCCGACAAGGTTCGCCGCATTTTTCTAGCTGCGCGGGCGGCCACACCGGGCATGGTCGGTCGCGTGCATCCCGACGCCGAACTGCTCAAGGAAGTCCCGCTCTTTCAACTGCTCGACGACGCGGAGCGCACCGATCTCGCGATGCGGGTGGAGGTGGAGGAGTTTCCGGCGGGGAAGGTGATCTTCCTCTACGGCGATCCGGGGGAGTCCGTCTACATCGTGACCGCCGGCGAGGTGGAGGTGTTCTTCAAGAACGACACCGGCGAGACGATCCAGCTCGAGCTCTGCATGCGGGGCGATTTCTTCGGCGAGCTGTCCTTCCTCGATCCCGGCAGCGGCCGCAGCGCCTCGGTCCGCGCGCGGACCGACGTGACCACCCTGCGGCTCGACCGCGACGATCTGCGCGCCTTCCTGCAGAAGCGGCCGGAAGCCGCGCTCGACCTCCTCGCGGCCCTCGCCAAGCGGCAGCGTGCCACGGTCGAGCGGCTGCGCCACACGGCCTCGCGCAACCTCAACGAGGAGATGGAGGACCGTCGCACCCGTGTGCAGAAAGCGGCGGATTGGATCGCCGAATTCTCCGGCAGCATTCCGTTTCTCCTCCTCCACGTGGTCTTTTTCGGTGCCTGGCTGACGATCAACTGGGTGCCGATTCCAGGGGTCACCCCTTTCGACCCGTACCCCTTCGGCTTCCTCACGCTGGCGGTCTCGCTGGAGGCGATCTTCCTCTCCGTCTTCGTGCTGCTGAGCCAGAATCGGCAGGCCGCCAAGGACCGCATTCGCTCGGATGTGGAATACGACGTCAACCTGAAGGCCGAGCTCGAGGTCGCGCACCTGCACGAGAAGATGGACCGCCTGACGGCCGATGTCCTGGCGCGGCTCGATCGGCTGGAGGCGCGAGGCGAAGGTTGACATTCCCGCCTGAATTTCAGACACCGTGGGGTTATGACAAAGACGTCACCCTCTCTTCGCGTCGGTTTGGCAGGCGCCGCGGCGCTCGCCGCCAGTTCCTCGGCCTACGCGGACATCGTCATGGCGACGCTGCCGCCCAACATCAGCACCCCGGTGGGGACGGGCGCTGGCGCCTCGGTGCTGAACTGGGATGTCAATGGCGACGCGGTGACCGATTTTCAGTTCACCTTCCGGTACTACAGCGCCACCAGCTGGCAGGCGCTCATGGGGGTCAATGCCACCAACAATGCGCTGGGCACCCCCGCCTTTACCCCTTCCGCGCTGTACGCCCGCTCGTACGGGTCAGGCGTCTCGATCGCTCCCGGCAATCCGGCCTTCTCCGGCAGCAGCGTCACCGTCATGATTCTCGGCTCGCTCTACGCGGGCAATCTCTACGGTGGTTTCGCATCCGGCGGCAATCTCGGCCAGTCGCGCTTCCTCGGCTTTCGTTTCAATATCGCCGGCCAGACGCACTACGGCTATTTGGAGGCGCGGGTGAACGCGAACGGCTCGGTTGGAACGATCGATTTCCTGAGCGCGGCGTTCAACAGCACGCCGAACACCGGCATCCTGACCGGCGCCACCGCCGCCGTGCCGGAGCCTGGCACCACGCTGGCGGCACTGGCCGCGGGCGGCCTGGTCGCGCTGCAGGTGGCGCGTCGGCGCAAGCAGACGACAGCGGCGACCGAACCGGCCGCCTGACGTGGCCGAAGGTGCGGTCCCGGTTCGCCCGGCGCGCGTGCTCCTCCTCGGCTGGGACGCCGCCGACTGGGACTTCCTGCAGCCCCTGCTCGACGCGGGGCGGCTGCCGAACCTCGCGGGCTTGATCGACCGCGGCGTCAGCGGGCGCATCGCCTCGCTCTCGCCGATGCTGTCGCCGATGCTCTGGACGTCGATCGCGACCGGCCAGACCGGCGACCGGCACGACATCCTCGGCTTCGTCGAGCCTGATCCCGCCAGCGGCCAGCCGCGGCCGGTGGCGAGCACTTCGCGGCGAGTAAAGGCGCTTTGGAATCTTCTCTCGCAGCAGGGCCGGCGCGCCGTCGTGGTGAACTGGTTCGCCTCGCATCCGGCCGAGCCGATCCACGGCGCCATCGTCTCCGACCGCTTCGCCGAGGCCGCGCTGCACACCTCGTCGTTGCCGGCCGCGTGCTGCCATCCTCCGGAACTCGCCGAGACCCTGGCGGAATTGCTCGTGCGTCCGGCCGATCTCACCCCGGCTCAGGTGGCGCCCTTCTTCCTCGAACGCCTGCCGGCCGACGACGACCCGCTCCTGCACGCCTTCACCACGCAGCTGGCCAAATGCGCCTCGGTGCATCACGCAGCCACCTGGCTGGCCGAAACGCAGGCCTGGGACTTCCTGGCGGTGTACCACGACTTGATCGACCACGTGGGCCACGCGCTCATGCCGCTGGCTCCGCCACGCCTTCCGAAGGTGAGCGCCGAGCAGCATCAGATCTACGGCCGCACGCTGGAGCGGGTCTACGAATACCACGACCTCATGCTCGGCCGCTGGCTGGAGATCGCCGGCCCGGACGCTGCGGTCATCGTGCTTTCGGATCACGGCTTTTGCAGCGGAACGGCGCGCCCGCGCGGCGAGGACGGCCAACTGGATCCCAATCCCCTGGCCTGGCATCGCCCCTACGGCGTCTTCGTCGCGGCCGGCCCGGGTTTGCGGCGCGATGCGCTCGTCCACGGCGCCACCCTGCTGGACGTGGCCCCGACGATCCTGACGCTGCTCGGCCTGCCCGTGCCGGAGGATTTCGCCGGCACGACCATGACCGCCGCGCTCGACGGTCTCGCGCCCCGTTCCGGCCCGAGCTTGGAGGCACCGCATCCCGACGATGGCGTGCACCGGGGAGAGAACGCATCCCACGACGACCCCTGGGCCACGGCCGCGGCGCTCGATCAACTTGTCGCCCTGGGCTACCTCCCGCCCCCGGGTGAGAACCTGCGCGAATATCTGCAGGAGATCGCCCGCCTGCGGCTCGGGGTCCTGGCGCAGGTTCATTTCGCGCACGGCCGCCCCGCGGAAGCGCTGCCTTTGCTCACGCAACTGCTGGGCGAACGCGAAGACGCCCGCCTGCGCTGCCGCGAGGCGCTGTGCCTGCTCGCGCTCGGCCGGCTCGCCGAAGCCCGCGCCAGCGCCGAGCGGGCCGCGGCCGTCGAACCGGGCCTGGCCCAGCTCGATCTCCTCCGCGCCCGGCTCGCCCTGGCCGAGGACCAACCCGCCGAAGCCGAGCGCCTCCTCCGCACGGTGGCCGCGCACGAGCGCGAGGCGCCCGCCGTACTCACGCAGCTCGGCGTGGTACTCCTCCGACTGGGTCGCTGGTCCGAAGCCGAGCAGACCTTTCGCCGCGCCCTGGAGCGCGATCCCGAATCGGCCGAGGCCCACGATGGACTCGGCGTGGCGCTGCGCGAGCGCGATGCCCTCGACGACGCCATCTTCCATCACATGCGCTCCGCCTCCCTGCAGCACGCGCGCGCCCAGACCCATCTCAATTTGGGAATCGCCCTCGCCCGCCGCGGCCAGATCGACTGGGCCCTGCGCGCTTTCCATCACGCCGCCGAGCTGGCCCCAGAACACCCTTTCCCCCATCGCTGCCTCGCCCGCCTTTATTTCAGCGCCAAGCGCGATCGCGCCCGCGCCCGCCACCACGCCTCCGAAATGCTGAAGCGCCTCGCCTCGCTGAGGCTCGGCATAGGCAATAGGAATATAGGCAATAGGCGATAAACGGCGGCCAAACCCGCGGTGGATCACGATCGCCTATCGCCTATTTCGTATTGTCTATGCCGAGCCTCAGCGAGGCCAAAAGGCCCCGGTCTCGCGACCGGGGCCTTCGGGTTGGCTCTCTGCGGGCGGATTTCCTCCCCGCCCGACTTGCTCAGAACTTCTTGTTGATGCCGACGTAGATGTACCGATTGCGGATGCTGTACAACGACGTGTCGTAGTTGTCGTTGAACGCGCCCAGCACGGACGGCGGCTGGCGATCGAACAGGTTGACCACACCGACCTTCAGCTTCGTGCCCCAGAGGAGCTTCTGCGCGAAGGTGCCGCTGGTGTCAGCTGCCACCTGCGTGCGGACGCCCTTGCCGTCGACCTGCTCGGTCGGGGCGGTCTTCGGACGCTTGAACTCGTAGGAGAGCTGCGTGTCGAAGGTGACGTAGGACGGCACCGTGCGCGGGATGATCGTCGGATCGAGGATGAAGGCGGGATCGTCCTTGAAGTCGCCGATGTAGTTGATCGTGCCCACCCACTCGAAGCCCTTCCACGACCATTCGGTGCGGAAGAAGCCCTTCAGGCGCGGGATCGCGCCGGGAGCGAGCGGCTGGGTGCCGTTGTTGTAGTTGCCGAGGAAGTTGGTCGCGCCGAGTCCGGCGATACCTTCGGCCTTCCAAGCCAGGAAGTAGTTCAATCCAGCGGAGAACGTGAACTGCCCGAAGCGATCGTAGGGCAACTGATAGACGGCGGTGGCGTCCAGACCGGAAACGAAGCGCTTACCGGCGTTGGAGGTGCGCGCCAGAATCTGGGTCGGCGTGCCGTCCTCGATGCGGGTGACCAGATTCGCGAAGGCCGTGCCGCCGCTTTGTCCGTTGGCCGTCAGTACCAGCTGGGCGAAGTTCGCCGCCGGCAGGATGACGTCCCGGGTGATGATCTGGTAGTAATCGAGGGTGATCGTCAGGCCACGCACGTACTTCGGCGTGTAGACGAGCCCCGCCGTCCAGCTCGTGGACTTCTCCGGCGTCAGGTTCGGATTGCCGCCCTGGAGCGTCGAGACCTGGAGGGTCTGGTTCGTCAGCGGATCGAACAGCTGCGGGAAGTTCTGCGCCGGCGGAGCGAAGAGCTGCGCGGGAGTGGGCGCGAGGAACGACTCGCCGTAGGAGCCACGGATGGTCAGATCCTCGATCGGCTGCCAGCGCATGGTGAAGCGCGGCTTCACGCCGCTGTTCACCTTCTTGCCGCCTGGGATGACGGTGACGCCATCGGCGGCGAAGTAGCCACCGAGCAGCTGGTCGAAGCTCTCGAACTCCTCGTAGCGGACGGCCGCCGAGAGGTCGAAGGAGCGGACCAAGGGCACCTTCATCTTCGGCGTGATGACCGGCAGACTGAACTCGGCGTAGAACGAGCGGACCTCCTGCTTGTACTTCGTGTTGGGCGAAGCATTGAAGCCGAGCTGGTCGCCATTGACCTGCACCGGATCTGGCACCGAGGTGGTGCGGCTGGAGCGGAACTCCATGCCCACGTTGAAGCCGATGCCGCCCTGCGGGAGCGTCGGGAACAGATTGCCCGCGATGCGCGCGTCGATCAGGAAGTCATGCGCATAGAAGAACGACCGGCCCGTGTAGGACGCTGCCGCCACGGCGGCGGCATTGTCGTAGGCAGCCGTTCCCGTCTGCACGCCGGCGGCGTTGTAGACAGGCGCCGTGCCCGCCACGGGCGAACCGAGGCCGCGGAACGGATTGAACTGACCGGCAGCCAAGGCGGCCACAATGAGCGAACGCTGGGCGTCGCCGCGGTCGATGCGGAGATTGTCCGAACGCTCGTACACCATGCCTCCGTCATAGTTCAGGAAGTCGATGAACGGATTGTTCTTGAAGACGAACTCGCCCTTCAGGCCGAAGGTGTAGCGCCAGGTGTCCGAATCGAAGAACGAGCGGCGGTTGCCGAGTTCATCGACCAGGCGGTACTGCACCGCCGTCAGCTGACGGGACGGGCTCGGGCCAGGGTTAACCGCCGCGGTCGGCGAGTTAAAGATGCCGAAGGGATTGAACGGGCTCAGCTCGACACCGTCGCGCGGATTGGTCACGAAACCGGTCGGGCCGTCACCGTTATTGAAGCGACGGGTACCGGCGTTCAGCGTGAAGGGCGCCGGCGCCAGGCCGTTGTCCTGCTTGGTCTTCGCGTAGAGCATGTCGGCGTAAGCCACCATGGCCTTGCCGAAGACGTTGTACGAGGCCGTGACGTAGGTCTGGTACTTTTCCTGCGGCGGAATGGCTGGCGTGTACAGCCGGAAGTTGAACGGATCGGCCGAAGCCGGGCCGCCATAGGCTCGGTACGAGGCGGGCCCGGTGGGCAGGTTCAGCGGATTGATGAGGATCCGCGCACCGCCGCCGGTGGAGGCCGTGCCGCCCAGCGTGACGCGACCCGGGAAGGTCGGGCTGCCGCCGTTGTTGCCGCCGAGCGGAAGGCGGTTCGACGTGTTGGAGACCTCGCGATCGCGGGAGAAGATCGCGTCGCGATCGTAATACTCCGCGGCGAAGGCCACGGCCATCTTGTCGTTGGCGAAGCCGCCACGGATGTAGCCCTGGATGACGCGGGCATCGCGGTCGGTGGTGTTGCCGTAGAGGAGGTCGATCTCGACGCCGTTGAGCGGCGTGGCGCCCGGTCCGTTGATCAGGATCAGATTGGCCACGCCCGCGACTGCGTCGGAGCCGTAAATGGCGCCGGCGCCGTCCTTGAGGATCTCGGAACGGTCGAGCGCGCCGATCGGAATGGCGTTCACGTTGCCGAAGCCGTTCACCGTGGTGCGGCGGCCGTTGATGAGCGTGAGCGTGTTGTTCGGCCCGAGTCCGCGCAGGGCGATGTTGGCCGAGCCGTTGCCGCCGTTGGAGTCGTTCTCCGTGGCAGTGTTGCCGACGAACGACGGCAGCTGGCGGAGGCCCTCCACCGGAGTGTTGGCGCCGATCTTCTGCAGCACCGAGGCGCTGTAGACGGTGACCGGCAGCGGGCCTTCGGATTCCGCCGTGGGGATGTAGGAGCCGGTCACGACCACGCGGGCCGGTTCGGCGTCCTGCGCCCGCAGAGGAGGCGAGGCCGAGCTCAGGGCCGCCATGGCCGCGAGCACCCCGGCGCTGCGCCGGGTGAGGATTCCTGGGTTTTGTTTCATGCGTTGGTTTGGTTTTGGGTGGGTTGCGCTCAGGCGGCGGCCAGCCCCTCGCGGAATTGCGTGGGCGTGACGCCGTAGGCGCGGCGGAAAAGGGCGCTCAGCGTCCAGGGGCACTCGAACCCCAGCGAGTGACCGAGGCGCGAGATGCTGACCTGCGAATCGCGCAGTTGCGTGCGGGCCTCGTGGAGGCGGCGCTGGGTCAGGTAGCGATGCGGCGTCTCGCCGACGATGAGGGCGAAGCGGCGGTGGAAGTGGGCCACCGACATGCAGGCGATCTGCGCCGCATGCGCCGCAGTGGGGAGCTCGCCGCAGCGGGCGTCCATGTATTCCCGGGCCCGCTGAATGCGGCGGAAGTGGTCGTCGCGCGTCTCCGCCCGCTCGGCGCCGAGTTCGGCCAGACGCTCGCGCGTGGCGGCATCGCGCCGCGCGGTCGCCTCGAGCAGCGCCTCCAGGCAGCATTCCGCCTGGCGGCGGCTGGCCCGCCCGCCCTCGACCGCGCTGCGGAGCTGATCGAGCAAAGGACTGACGAATTCGTCCGCCCGGCGGGTGTCCTCGAAGTAGTCGCCCGTACGCGCGGATTTGGCCGCCCCGACGACGAAGAGCCGTCCGCGCGAAGTCGGCATGGGCTGGATGGTGACGGGCTGGCCCGCTGGCAGGACGACGTAGTCGCCCTGCTCGAGCAGCAGGGTCCGCAGTCCGGCGCGGAGTTCGAAGCGGCCGTCGACCGCCGTGACGAAGTGGAGCCGCGCGCCGAGCGTGGCGGGACGCGCCTGGGCGCCTCCGAGGATCAGATAGGCACCGTCATCGGGCGGAGGCGTGGCCGGATGACCGAGGTCGGGAAGGAATCGATACAGCCGCATAGCGGCGACGATCCTCCGCCCATCCCCCGCTCAGCGGGCACCGGTTAGTGACGAGTGACTGTGCCGGTGGGAAAACGCCGCGGTTTTCCGGGACGGCGCGTGGCGGATCCGCTCGGCCAGCCGCACTCGCGGAGTGCGGATTACTTCGCCCGCTCTCTCAAGGCTGCCTTCAGGACCTTGCCCATGGCATTGCGGGGCAACTCGGGAAGGATCTCGAGACGCTTGGGGACCTTGAAACTGGCAAGCCGGGCGCGAAGAGCGGAGATCAGTTCCTCGGGCACGAGGGTCGCGCCGGGACGGGGCACTACCACGGCCGCGACGCGTTCGCCGAGATCGGCATCGGGGATGCCGAAGACGGCGCTCTCCAGCACGCCAGGCAACTCGTCCAGCTGGCTCTCGACCTCCTTCGGATAGATGTTGAACCCACCGGCAATGATCAGGTCCTTCGAGCGGCCGACAATGCTCAGATACGTCGCCGGCGCGGCCTCGGTCCCGAGCGCGGGACCGCCCAGGCGACCTACATCGCCGGTCTGGAACCAGCCATCCGGAGTCCAGTCCTGCTGCGTCTTCTCGGGGGCGCGCCAGTAGCCGAGGCAGACGTTGGGGCCGCGCACCTGTACGTCCCCCACCTGGCCCTCTGCGCAAGCGCGTCCCTCGCCGTCGACCACCCGCAATTCCACGCCCGGCAGCGCGGGACCGACGGTGCCGCCGAGGCGCGGACCGTCCTCGGCCCGGTAGGGATTGGAGGTCAGCATGCAGGTCTCGCTCATGCCGTAACGCTCGAGGATGGTGTGGCCCGTGCGCTCCTGCCAGGCCCGGAAGGTGTCGACGCTCAGGGGTGCCGAACCGGAGACGAAGAGCCGCACGCCGGCCACGGCATCGCGGGTCAGGCGGGGCTCGTCGAGCAGCCGGCCGTACATCGTCGGCACGCCCATGAAGACGCTCGCCCGCGGCAGCCAGCGCGCCGCGGCGGATGCGTCCCACTTCGGCAGCCAGAGCATCTTCGCCCCGGCAAGCAATGCGCCCTGCGCGGCCACGAAGAGTCCGTGCACGTGGAATATAGGAAGGCCGTGCAGCAGCACGTCGTCTGCGCGCCAGCCCCAGGCCTGCTGCAGGACGAGCGAATTGGAGGCGAGGTTGTCGTGCGAGAGCATCGCGCCCTTCGAGCGGCCGGTGGTGCCGGAGGTGTACAGGATCGCGGCCAGATCGCCATCCGCGCGCGCCACGGTCGCGAACTCCGCCTCGGCTCCCTGCGCCGCCTCGGGCAGCGAGCCGCCGCCGTGGGCGTCGAGCGTGAACAGCCGCGCGCCGACCGCGGCCGCCAACGGCTTCAGCGCGCCGCCGCGCGCCGGGTCGCCCACCACCACCGCGGGCTCCGCGTTGCCGAGGAAATACTCCATCTCCGGCGGGGCGTAGGCCGTGTTGAGCGGCAGAAAGACACCGCCGCAGCGGAGGGCGGCGAGATAGAGCGCGAGGCACTCGGGCGATTTCTCCGCCTGCACGGCGATCCGATCCCCCGGGCGCACCCCGGCCGCAACGAGCGCATGGGCGTAGCGAGCCGAGCACGCGAGCAGCGCCTCCTTGCTCCACGCGCGGCCTTCGAGGGTCTCGAGAACGATTTTCCCGGTCGGCGCAGGGCTGGCCGCGAGGCGGTCAAACAGGTTCATGGGCGGGGGACGACTTGGGGCCGCGGAGCAAGCGGCGCACCGCGGGGGCGGCGGCGACTGCGCCCTGTTCGGCGTAGGCTTCGTGCTGCGCCTCGATGTCGCGCAGGGCGTAGAGGTAATTCACCATGAGACCGTGGGACTGCCGCAGCCCACGCGGCGAGCGGTCGGCCAGGAAATGGAAACGCTCCAGCCGCGCGCCGTTGCCGAGATGAAAGCGCGCCACTGGATCGAGCGGTCGGCCGGTCGCCGTGCGCGCGGTCAGGAAATACGCCGCCGCGGCGGCGAAGAGGGCCGGGCGCAGCGACTCCGCCCGCGCCTCGTCCTCGGCCCAGCCCGCCTCGTCCAGCGGCGCCAGCGCGCGCCGGAGCCCGGCCTCGAGACTGCCCCCGGCCTTCCGCGCCTGCGTCAGCCAGGCGGCGAAGCCAGGCACGGGCGAGAGGGTCACGAACTGCTTCAACCCGGGCAGCTCGCGCTGGAGGTCCTCGACCACCTGCTTGATGAGAAAATTGCCGAAGGAAATGCCCTCCAGACCGCGCTGGGTGTTGCTGATGGAATAAAAGACCGCCGTGGTGGCCTCGTCCGCGGGCAGCGGCGGACGCGAGCGGTCGAGCAGAGGGGCCACGGCCGAGGGCAGCTCGCGGGCGAGCGCCACCTCGACGAAAATGAGCGGCTCGTCCGGCAGCTGCGGATGGAAGAAGCCGTAGCAGCGGCGGTCGGGCGGATCGACCCGGTGGCGCAGGTCGTCCCAGCCCTGGATCGCGTGGACCGCCTCGTAGCGGATCAGCTTCTCGAGCACCGCGGCCGGCGTATGCCAGTCGATGCGGGAGAGCACGAGAAAGCCGCGATTGAACCAAGAGCTGAAGAGATGGACGAAGTCCGCATCGACCGGCTTGAGCTCGGGATGCTGCGGCAGCAGGGCCAGCAATTCCGCCCGCAGCCCGACCAGCGCCTGCGTCCCGCCGGGCGCGAAGTTCAGCCGGCGAAAGAGCGCCTGCCGGCGCGGCTCCGAGGCCGCGTGCAGCGCCTCGACCGCCTCCGGCACTGTCGGCAACGCCTGGACCGCGCGCTCGACCGCGAAGCGATCCGGCCCGAAGCGCTCGGCCAGCGCGCGGAAGAAGTCGAGCCGGGCCTCCGGACCGGCCGTCGCGAGGGCGGTCAGCAGCGCCCGGGCGTGGGCCACGGCCGATGCCTCCCCGCGGCGCGAGAGCAACTGCTCGGCCAGTTGCACGAGATCGCCCCGGCGCACCGCCGCGTCCGCGCCGCTCCGACTGAGCAGCGCGCGGCCGCGCTCGGAGAGCGCGCTGAGCCAGCGCCCGAGCAGGTTCGAGCCTGGCGACGGCAGCGTGGAGGTGGCTCCGTTCATGGGCCGATTCTGCCGCAGGCCTCCGCCCCGAGGGAAACAACGTTTCCTGATGACTGTCATTCGCCCGGCGCCCGGGGCGGACGCGCGGATTGAGGAGTTGCGAACCCGGTCGAAGCTGGCGGAATTTCCGTCGACCTTTCGCGTCTGCCCCCCGCCATGAATCGCCCGCTTTCTCTCGTCGCGCTCGCCGCGCTCTCGCTCGCCCTCTCCGTTTCCGCCCAGGACAAGGAGGCCTTCAAGAATCCGTCGGCCGCAGCGCCGGGAACGCCGGCGACCGCGCCTTCCACCGACGAAGCCGCGGCTGCAGGCTCGGTCGCGCGCGGCTTCTACAGCGACTACGTGAATCGCTTCCTCCGCGGCAAGGGCAAGAAGCCCGGTCTGGCCGCCTGGGTGGCCGCCCGGCCGGACGTCTCGGCGCAGTTCAAGCGCGTCTTCGCTACGGCCGACGCCAAGGCGAAGCGCTCCGAAATGGGCGGCTGGGAGGCCGATCCGATCATCAACGCGCAGGATTTCCCGGACGACGGCGGGATGATCGTGAAAGCCGCGCGCGTGAGTGGTTCGAAGGCGACGGTGACGATGAATTGGGAACGCGGCATGGATGCTCCGGTGGAGGTCACGCTGCTGCGTTTCCCGGAAGGCTGGAAAATCCACGGGATCGGGGCGCTGGTGGCGAAGTAGCGCGCACGCCGCGCCCACGGTCGAACGGCAAAAGAGCCAGTGTCAGTGGGCCTGGGCGGAACGCAGAAGCGGAGTTCCAGACCTCGGGGGGCCACTGGGACTGACTCGCACTCGACGCGGACGCGACTCGCGCCGGCACTCGTCGTGATCACAGCTGCCTCCCGCGCAGTTCGACGGCAGCAAGCTGCCTGACCGACGGCTCCAGCAAGCTGGAGCACTCCACGACGTGCCGTTCGCCTCACCACCTCTCACCTCTCAACTCTCACCTCTCACCCGGTCACCTGGGCGAGGAAGCGCTCGCGGTATGGCTTCCCCAGCGGGACCTCCACGCCATTGCGGAGGATCACGAGGTAGTCGCCGTGGAAGACCTGCCGCAATTCCTTGATGCGGTCGATGTTGACCAGGATGGAGCGGTGCGGCCGCGCGAAGCTGGCCGGGTCGAGCATCGCCTCCAGCGCGCTCAGCTTCTCGCGCTGCAAATGCGCTTCGCTGCCGAAGTGCAGGCGGACGTAGTTGCCTTCCGACTCCGCCCAGTCGAGCTCGCTGACCCGCTTGAAGTGAATGCGGCCGGCGCTCTTGAGGAGGAAGCGCTGCAGGTAGGGCGAGCGGTGCGGGGAATTGCTGACGAGGTTCTGCACGCTCTGCGCGTGTTCCTCACGACGAGCCGGCGTGCCGAGGATCTCGCGAGCCCGGGCCAGGGCGCGCTGGAAGCGACTCGCGCCGAAGGGTTTCAGCAGGTAGTCGAGCGCGTGGTACTCAAAAGCCCGCAGCGCGTGCTGGTCGAAGGCGGTGACGAAGATGATGCCGGGCGGCAGATCCGCGCCCAGTTGCTCCAGCACCTCGAAGCCGTCGAGCCGCGGCATCTGCACATCGAGGAAGAGCAGATCCGGCCGCAGCTCGCGCACGGCCTCCACCGCTTCCTCCCCGTGCCGGCACGAGCGCAGCAGCGTGACATCGGCCTCGGCCGCGAGCAGACGTTCGAGGAAATCGCGCGCCGGCGGTTCGTCGTCCGCCAGCACCACGCGCAGGCTGGAGGAGGCGGTGCTCATGCGTAGGCGGGTTCCAGCGCCGGCTCGGCGGACGCCGGGAAGCCCGGCTCCGGCGCGGACTGCCGGCGCGCGGGCAGGACGATGCTGACGCAGGTGCCGCCGCCGCGGCCCGACTTGAGGGCCAGTTCGAAACGTTCCGCGCCGCACCAGGCAGCCAGCCGCTCGCGCGTGTTGTGCAGACCGGTGCCGCCGCCGCCCGCCGGACTGCCGGCGGGGCCGGGGCCGTCGTCCTCGACCTCCAGCAGCAACCGCTCTCCGACCAGTTGAGCGCTGACGCGCAGGGTGCCCGGCTCGGCCCGACGTGAGATGCCATGGCGGATGGCATTTTCCGCCAGCGGCTGCAACAGGAGGGTCGGCACCAGGCAATCGCGCGCTGCGGGGTCGATGCGCTGCTCGACGCGCAGGCGGTCGGAGAAGCGAACCGATTCGATCGCCAGGTAACGGTCCAGCAGCGTCAGTTCGGCCGACAGCGGTCCCTGCACGGCCTGCCCGCGGTCGAGCACCAGTTGCAGAAACTCCGAGATCCGGCCGACCATTTCCGTCGCCTGGTCGGGCCGGTGGCCGATCAGCGAAGTCACCGCGTGCAACGAGTTGAAGAGAAAATGCGGCTGCAGCTGATGCTGCAGCGCCTGCAGCCGCGCCTCGACCGTCTGCGTGCGGAGGGCCGCCGTCCGGCGCTCGCGCTCGCGCAGCTGCTCCTGGAACATCCCGACCGCCAGCACCGCCAGGACCACATTGCAGAAAAAGAAATGCTGAAACCACAGTGCGCCGAGCAATTCACGGGCCGTGTTGTCGAGCGACATGAGTTCGCGCGACTGGAAAGGCGGCAGGTGGAAGATGAGCGCGCCCAGGATCAGGCTCAGGCTGGCGAGCAGCGGCGAGACCGCCACGTAAAGCACCGCGACGCGCACATTGCTGCGCCAGTCGCCGCCGGGGGGATAGCGCCGCACCAACCCGGCGAAAAGCGGGAGCATGGCGACCAGCATGCCATAACGCCAGATGAACCAGACGATGATCTTCCAGAGCGGCTCCATGTTGTCCATGGCCGGGAAGTAGGCCGGCGAGTAGAGCAGATAGCCGAAGCGCACGTGCAGCGCGTGCAGGGTGCCGCAAAGGACACAGCCCAGGACGAGCAGCACGATCGCACGGGGGCGGAACAGCAACGAGAGCGGCCGACGATCGTTCATGCAGGCTGAAGCGTGGCACCCGCGGGTGCGAGAGGTTCGGGCTCGGCTTCATCGGACGACCGCACGCCGGGCGAGAGCCGCACGAACAGCGTCGTTCCGTCCTCGTCGTGCTCCACCCGCAAGGTCAAGCCATCGACGGGCAGGAAATCAAGTTCTACCCGCGCGCCGCAGCGGAGGGTCAGCAGGCCACCGCCGTCGGCCAGGCTCTCGGCTCGCAGCACCAGCGGCAGGGCGGCCTCGTGGCGCAGCATCTGGGCCACGACCGGCACGAGCACATGGCCGGGCAGGAGACACTCGCGGGCCGAGGGAGCGACGTCGAACTCCACCGCGGCGCTCTGGCCGAGGCGGATTTCCTCGACCGCAAGCAGACGCTTGAGCAGGTCGATTTCCTCCCGCAGTTCGACCGCTGCGCGGTTGGAACTCTGCAGGGACAGACGCAAGAACTCCCCCAATCGGTCCACCATCTCGACCGCTCGATCCGGGTCGCGCGGGATGAGCGCACTCAGCCCCTGCAGCGCCGGAAAGAAGACCGTCGGCTGCGCACGGCTGAGCGTGGCGGCGAGCTGGGCCTGGGCCGCCTGGGTGCGCAGTTCTTCCTCGGCCCGGTCCTGCGCCCGCAAGCGGCGCTGGTAGTCGAGCGTGGCCAGCATCAGCAGCAGCAGCGCGCCCACCGCGGTGTTTTGCACCAGCGGACCGGCCATCACGTTCAGCCAGTTCTCGTAGAACGTCCGAGTCGGCATGGTCAGCCCGGCCGGGTAGTCGCAGAGCACCATCAGTGCGCCGTGCGCCGAACTCCACAGCGGCAGGCTGAAGGCGTACCAGGCCATCGTACCGATGCTCCCGCCGAGGTCGCGGCCGAGCGGATAGGCCCGCACGAAGGCGGCCATCAGCGGCAGCAGTACCGGCCAGACCGCGTAACGGATCGTCTGAACCAGGAAGATGCGGCGGAAGTTGAAGTCGGAGATGCCCGGTACATCCAGCGCGCCCGGCACGTAGCCGAAGTAGATCGCCTGGAGCGTTCCGAGCAGCAGCGAACCCGCCAGCCACAAAGCCAGGAAGCGGAGCCGGGGACGCCACATGCAACAGCCACTCAACGACACTCCGGCCGGCCGGGCAACCGCGGGCAGGGCCAATCCCTTACCCGGGCCCGCGAAACTTGCTCAAGGCGCGACTCGGCCTCAGTCGGCCACGAAATCGCGCTCGTGCTCGCGCACGACCAGCACCGGGCACGGGGCGCCCCGCACGACTCGCTCGGCCGTGCTGCCGAGCAGCAGGTGCTTCAAGCCGGAGTAGCCATGCGTGCCGAGCACGACGAGGTCGGCCGGGAGTTTGCCGGCCTGCTCGATGATGTGCTCGGCCGGTCGGCCGATCTCCAGCGCAGTCTCGATCGTCACGCCCGTGGCCGGCAGCTCGGCCTTGGCGGCGGCGAGCCGGGCCTCGGCCTGCCGACGGGCGCCGCGGTAGAACTGCTCGATTTCCTCCCCGCTCAGGAAACCGTCGCCGGTGCTGATCATTCCGTAGGCCTGCGCCGGCAGGTCGAGCACGTGGAGGAGGGTCAGCCGGGCGCCAGCCTGCTCGGCAAGGCGCAACGCGTAGAGCGCAGCCTTGCGGCCGCATTCCGAAAAATCGGTCGGCGCCAGAATGCGGCCGAGTGCCAGCTTGGCGGGGGCGGGAGCGGCGGTGGGGGTCGGTTCAGCATTCATGGGTAGGGGTTCCGTGAGAACTTCGAGCCGGGACGCGCAGGCGAGCGGCTGAGGTTTGGCCGATACTGCCCGAACCTTGGCACCCACCTCAAGTCCCGCCCGACTCCAACCAGCGAACGGCGTAGCGCACGAGCGCGGTCAGGTCCTTCAGCTCGAGCTTCCGCCGCAGATTGGCGCGGTGCACATCGACCGTCTTCGGGCTGAGGTGTAGCTGGTCCGCGATCTCGCGCACGCCGAGGCCGCGGCCGATCAACTGGAAGACCTCGAACTCGCGGTCCGAAAGCCGCGCGATGGGCGCTCCCGAGCCGCGCGGCCGGGCGCCGGAAAGGTCGGCCAGGATGCGGGCGGCCATGCGTTCGCTGGCGTAGACCTGCCCGTTGAGCACGTGGCGGATGGCCTCGACGAACTTCTCGCCGCCCGCCTCCTTCATGATGTAGCCGCGGGCCCCGGCCCGGAGCGCGCGTTCGGCGTAGATCATTTCGTCGTGCATCGAGACGACCAGAATCGGCAGTCCGGGATGGGTCGCGGCCACGTCCTTGATGAACTCGAGACCGCCCCGCCCGGGCATGGTCATGTCCGTCAGCAAAAGGTCGAATTCGGCCTGGTCCAGCAGCGCGAGCGCGGTCGCCGGATCGCCGGCCTCGCCGACCACTTCGAGATCGGGCTGGCGATTGATGAGCTGGGCGAGCCCGGCCCGCATCATCGGGTGGTCGTCGACCAGCGCCAGACGCCGCTTGGTGGGAAGCGAGGTCTGGCGCAGAGCCTTCTTCGGGGCGGCGGGAGCGGGAGCGAGATTTCTCATGGCGGGAGTGGGAGAGTACAGGCGACGCAGGAGCCGTGGCCGCGACGGGAGGAGATTTCGAAATCGGCGCCCACGGAACTGGCGCGGTGGCGCATGATCTCGAGCCCCTGGCCGCGGGCCGCCTTGCGGGCCGCGCGGAAGCCGCTGCCGTCGTCGAGAATCTCCAGTCGCAGCGCGCCGTCGGTGCGGGTCAGGTTGATGGTGATCTCGCGCGCCTGGCTGTGCTTGACCGCGTTGTTCACGGCCTCCTGGGCGATGCGGAAGAGCTGGATCGCGACCTCATCGGAGAGCTGCACCTTGACCCTCGTGTTCACCCGGCAACGCGCGACTCCAGCGGCCGAGGTCATCTCGGCCAGTTCCTCCAAGGCCGCCACCAGCCCGCCGGCCTTCAGTCGGAACGGTGCCAGCCCGCGAGCCAGGGCGCGGGTCTGGGAGATGGCTTCGCGCAGGAAGAGCCCGATCTGCCGGGCCTGCGCGGCTGCCTCCGGATGACTCCCCTCGAGATCACTGCGCAGCGCCTCGCACATCAGCTCGAGCGCCGTCAGATGCTGGCCCAGGCCGTCATGCAGATCCTGCCCGATGCGCCGCTGCTCGCGGAAGCCGATCTCGCGCAGCTCCTGCTCGAGCCGCTGCCGGCCGCGCTCCATCTCGGCCAGCTGCTCCTCGTCCTGCTTGCGCGTGGTGATGTCGGTACGGATGGCGACGTACTGCGTCGGCTTCCCATCCTGGCCGACGAACGGGAAGATGGTGGTGTCGACCCAATAAACGCTGCCGTCCTTGGCCCGATTGCGCACCTCGCCCTGCCAGATCTCGCCCCGGCCGATGGTGCCCCAGAGCTCGCGGAAGAACTCCTTCGAGTGATGGCCCGAATTGATCAGGCGATGATCCTGCCCGAGCAGCTCCTCGCGGGTGTACTTGGAAATCTCGCAGAACTTGTCGTTGGCGTAGGTGATGCGTCCGGCGGCATCCGTGATGGCCACGATGGAATGCGCATCGATGGCCGCCTTGATGTCCGACAGCTCCCGCAGCAGCGCAGCCGAATCCGTTTCCGGCGGAAGGGCGCGGCTGGCGGGGCGACGGCTCATGGGCGGATCGGCCGGACGCCGGTCAGGCGCGGCCGCATTGCTCGCGATAGCCCGAAGGCGACAGACCGACAAGCTCGCGAAAGACCCGATTGAAATGGGTGAGCGACTGGAAGCCGACGTCGTAGGCCACTTCGCTGACCCGCCGCTGGCGGTCGGCCAGGCGCGTCTTGGCTTCCTCGGTGCGCAGGCGGGCGACATATTCAGTGAAGGTCTGGCCGGTGGCCTTTTTGAAGACCTTGCAGAGGTTGAACTTGCTGGTGTGGATGGCCTTGGCCACGGCGTCGAGCGTGAGCGGTTCGGTCAGATGCTCGCGGATGTATTGCCGCGCCCGCACCACCAGCGGCGGCTCGGTGCTGGCGGCCTGCAGCATCATCTCGTTCAGCTTGAGCGCGAGATGGCGGGCGAAGATGTCGAGCAGCTGCACGGCCGATTCCAGCTGGCGCGGCGGCATGATCGGAACCTGGAAATAGCTGCTGCGCAGCTCGGCCTCGGGCGTTTCCAACCCGGCCGCGCGGACCTGCGACAGCACGCGCTGAAACTGCTCTTCGGTCGGTTTGTTGCGCCGCACCTGACCGGTTTGGAGGAAGCCGATCGTCTTCTCGCCCAGCCGGATGGGGGCCGCGCCCTCCGAGAGGCCGCGCTGGCAGACGTTGGTGGCGGGCCGTTCCATGGCCGCCTTGGTCAGTCGCTCCTGGGCCTGCAGACAGGCGGCACAGGTGCCGCTGCGGGTGGCCATGAGCGCACAGAAGGCGCTTTCCTTGCGCTGGCCGTGCATCGGCGCCTGCCAGCATTCGACGGGGCGGATCGCCAGCGGCAAGCCGGTGGCTTCGTTGTACGCAGTGCTGAAACTGCGGTAGAGGTCCGAGCGGGCCAGACTGGCGACGAGGGTGGCGTTTTCGTTCATGGCTTTGATACCTCTTGAATAAGGGATCGCGAGCCGCGGCGAAATTGGGAGGGTGTCGGTAGCTGAATGGGCTGCTCACCGAGGGAGGCTAGGGAAAATCCCTAGAGGTTAGGGAGATGGTGAAAGGTTCTTTGCGGCCGAGCTCAAGCCCCGCCCACAGGCATCGGTTTCGTTTTCGGGTCGCGTCCGCCCGTAGGCGCCTGGCATTCGGCCAGGGCATCCGCCAGCGCGGGCGAGACGAGATTGGTGCAGAGATCGTCGGCCGAGGCCCCGAAGCGGAGGGCCATCGAGAGCACGTTGATCAGGTCGCCGGCGTGCTCGCCAATGAGCAGGCCGCCGAGCAGCAGGCCCGTGCGCGCATCGGAAACGAGCTTCGCGAAACTGATCGCCTGATCGTCGCTCTCGCCGCGGCGCGAGGACCGCAGGCGTGGGATGGCCCGGCCGACGCGCACGGAGTGACCCGAGGCGATCGCCTGGGCCTCGGAGAGTCCTACGCTGGCGACCGCGGGCTGCGTCCAGTAACAACGCGCGATGCGGCTCGGCTCGTAGCGGGCCTTGCCGCCGAGCGCATTCTCGACCGCCACCTGCGCCTGCGCGCGCGCGCCGGTGGCCAGTCCGTCGAGCGCGGTCACATCGCCAATGGCGTAGACGCCGTCGCGCGAAGTCTGCAGGTGCTCGTCGACCACGATGCAGCCGCCCGCCACCGACACGCCCGCGCCGGCCAGACCGAGATCCTCCAGATTAGGGATGCGGCCGGTGGCCCAAAGCACCGCGCGCTCGGCGGTGCGACCCTCGGCCTGGGCCAGTTCCTCGCCGGCCTCGACTCCGCAGCGGACCTCGATGCCTCGGGAACGGAAGATGGCCAGCAGGTGCTCGCCCGCTTCGGGATCGAGTTCGGGCAGCAGGAGCTTGCTCCGCTCGAGGATGACCACGTGCGTCCCCAGCGCATTGAAAATGCCGGCGAATTCGCAGCCGATGTGGCCGCCGCCCACGATGATGAGTTCCTTCGGCCGCTCACACGAATGCAGCATGCCGCGCACATCGACCTGTCCCGGAAAACGCGCCACGCTGGGCCGGGCGCCGGTGGCGATGATGATGCGCCGCGCGTGGATCGCTTCGCGCACGCCGATGGCCCGCTCGAGGACCAGACCGCCGTTCGGGTCGAGCCTCCCCTGCCCGCCCTCCATGGTCACGCCGAGAGCACGCAGGCGGTCGTAGATGAGGGTCGATTCGCGCGCGATGCGCCGCCGCGTGGCGCTCATCCAATCGGCCAGGAGATCCGCGGGTTCCTCGATCTGCTGCAGCGGATCGCTCCGCCAGTCACGCCAGCGGCGCGCGTTCTTGGCCAGCAGGCTGAGCGGCACGCAGCCCGAATGCAGGCAGGTCCCGCCGAGCAGATCTTTCTCGATCAGCAGGACGCGGGCGCCGCGGCGGGCGGCGAGTTCGGCGGCACGGGTCCCCCCGGAGCCGGAGCCGATGATGGCGAGGTCGAAGGAGCGCATCGTGGCATCATGCCTGCCGGCCGTCCCGACCGCTCACCGCCGGTTGCCCGATGCGCGGCTGGCATTGTGGGCGGGAAACACCACGCCCGGCGGGACCGCTGGGTCCGCGCCGGGCGCGTGTCGTTCGGGGGAACGGACCGAAAAAGTGGCGGCGCGCCGCCCTCATCAGCGCGCCGCCTGGTGGCAACATTCTAGGAATTCATGGGTGGGGCCTTCGGACGCACGACCAGGACAGGGCAGGTGGCGAAGCGCACGACCCGCTCCGCGGTGCTGCCGAGCAGCAGCTGCCCCCAGCCGCCACTGCCGCGCGTGGCGAGGACGATCAGGTCGCAGCGCCAGTTGTGCGCGGCCTCGGCGATCTTCTCGGCTGGGCTGCCGTGCAGCACCCAGGCTTCGGCGTTCAGCCCGTGCTCGGCGCAGCTGCGGCCGAGTTCGCGCAGACGTGCATGGGCGCCATCGCGCACCGTCCGCCAGGCCTGCTCGATCTCCGGGCCGGCCAAGCCGAACGAGGGATCGCCCGGCAAGGCGCTGGTCGGCGCGAGCACATGCAGGAGCGACAGGCCGGCGCCAGCGGCGCGGGCCAGCTCCTCGGCCCAGTGGCGCGCGGCTTCGGCCTGGGGCGAGAAATCGGTCGCCACCAGGATGTGGCGAAGCTGCAACGGGGCAGCCGCCAAACCCTGTGCGTCGGCCGCCGCCGGCACGACACTCGCATCGGGGTGCGCATGCACCGCCAGCACGCCGCAGGGGGCCTCGCGTACAACCTGCTCGGCCACGCTGCCGAGGATCAGCCGACGCCAGCCGGTGCGCCCGTGGGTCGAGAGCGCGATCAAGTCGACGCTGCGCTGGGCGGCCAATCTCACGATTTCCGCTGCCGGCGAACCGACCGTGAAGACCGCCTCGACCTCGCAGCCACCCTGTCGCGCCGTTTCGGCCAAGGCCTCCAGGCGCTTCTCGGCCGCGGCCAGGTTGTGGTCTCGCAGCTCGGCCATGGCCGTGAGCTGACTGCCGATGCCCAAGGCGGTCCCGACGATGTAGTCGGAATCGTCGAAGACGTGCAGGAGCAGCACCCGGGCTCCGCCCGCGCCAGCCAGCTGCACAGCGCTGCGCAGCGCCAACCCGGCCGGAGCCGAGAAATCGGTCGGCACGAGGATGGTCTCCAGACGGAGAGCTCTAGCAGGCATGACTGAGTTTCGCCCCGCCACCGGGCGGAGCACTCCCTCGCTTGGCCGATGCTGACCATGGATTGTGCCGAAATCCGAACGGCCGCGGGCCCTTTGCCATTGCGCCATGTCGCGGGCTGGTGTTCTGCCTTGGTCTCCTTCCGCGTCCATGCTGTACCCAGTTACCCGCCACTTCGCCGTCGCCCTTCTTGCCTCGTTGGCCGCCTGCTCCGAGGCCCCGGTCCGGCCGGGACCGGCCGTGTCCGCCCGCCTCGCCGCCACCTCGGCTCCCGCCCCCGAGCCGGTGGCGCCGCCTGCCACCTATGCCCAGCCACCCTACGGCCAGCCGGCTCCCGGAGGCGGAGCCGCGCTCGAGGGCGCGAAACAGAAGGTGCGTGACCTGAACCTCGAAATCTCGCGCGCCGAGTCGGAGCGCCGGCAGCTCTCGCCCCCGATCCGGATCACCGATGCCCGCGGCACAACGTTCGATCAGGACAAGCAGGCGCGATACGACCGCGAGGTCGCGCGCCTCGACCGGCGCATCGCCGAACTGCGACGCGAAAAGACGCTCTGGGAACTGCGCGTGAACGAGCTCAGCCGCTGAGCCGGGCTCAGATCAGCTCGAGCTGCGATTCTCCTTCCGCCACACTCGCCCGGCGCTTCAGCTTTTGCGGACCGCCGCCGGCTTCCAGCTTGGTTAGCAGCTCGCGGGCACGCTTGAGCAGCGGCGCAGGCAGTCCGGCCAAGCGCGCCACCTGCAGGCCGTAACTGCGGTCGGCCGCGCCCTCGATGATCCGGTGCAGGAAGACGATCTCGTCGTTCCATTCCCGCACGGCCACGGTGTAGTTCCTGGCCGCGCGGCATTCGCGCACGATCTGGGTCAGCTCGTGATAATGCGTGGCGAAGAGGGCCAGCGTGCGCACCTCGTCGTGCAGCCATTCGGCCACGCTCCAGGCGATGCTGAGGCCGTCGAAGGTCGAGGTCCCGCGGCCGATTTCATCCAGGATGACGAGCGATTCCGGCGTGGCGT
The DNA here is from genome assembly GCA_018240025.1 of Verrucomicrobiota bacterium. Lineage (GTDB taxonomy): Bacteria > Verrucomicrobiota > Verrucomicrobiia > Chthoniobacterales > SZAS-18 > SZAS-18. Next base: position 117,904 of record JAFEGM010000006.1, on the reverse strand, counting down.
GGTGGAGGATGTTGGCCGTCTCGTTCATCTCGACGAGGAAGGTCGACTGCCCCCGCGCCAGATCGTCGCTCGCGCCGATGCGCGTGAAGATGCGGTCGACCAGCCCGATCTCCGCCTCCGCCACCGGCAGAAAGCTCCCGGTCTGCGCCAGCAGCACGAGCAGCGCGGCCTGGCGCAGGTAGGTCGATTTGCCGGCCATGTTCGGCCCCGTGATGATGAGCAGCCGCGCGCTGGCCGCGTCGAGCTCGAGGTCATTGGGCACGAAGCGCCCGCCCTCCAGCGTCTGATCGAGCACCGGATGCCGCCCGTCGCGAATGCGGATGCGCCCGGGTTCGGTCAGGCGCGGCCGCTGCCACGCCTGCACCCGCGCCAGCTCGGCAAAGCCCGCCAGGACGTCGAGCTGGGCCAGCGCCGCAGCGGTCTGCTGCAGAGGCGCGGCCTGGGTCAGCACCTCGTCGCGCAGGCGCACGAAGAGTTCGTACTCGAGCTGCCGTGCGCGCTCGTCGGCGCCGAGAATGCGGCCCTCCATCTCCTTCAGCTCGGGCGTGTAGAAGCGCTCGGCGTTGGCGGTGGTCTGCTTGCGGTGATAGTCGGAAGGAACCAGCGAGAGGTTGGCCCGCGTGACCTCGATGTAATAGCCGAAGACCGAGTTGAAGCGGATCTTGAGCGACTTGATGCCGGTGCGCGCGATCTCGCGTTCCTGCAGCGCGGCGATCCAATCCTTGCCGTCGCGCGAGGCCGCGCGGAGTTCGTCGAGCGCGGCGTCGAAGCCGTCGCGGATGAAGCCGCCGTCCTTCGTGCCAGCCGCGGGCTCGTCGGCGATGGCCTCGGCCAGGCGCCGCACGAGGTCGGGCAGCGGATGCAGCTGCGCCGCCAGCTGCGCCAGCAGCGGAGCGTATTGCGCTGCGCCCTCGGCCAGAGCGCGGAGCGTCGGCACCCTGGTCAGCGACTGCCCCAGTGCGGCCAGATCGCGCGCATTGCCGGCCCCCTGACTCAGCCGGCCGATGGCCCGCTCGAGGTCGCGCAGCTCCTTCAGCGCAAGGCGGAACTCCGCCAGCCGGCCCGGCTCGTCCACCCAGGCGCTCACCGCGGCCTGACGCGCGCGCAGGGTCTCCAGGGAACGCAACGGATAGAGCAGCCATTGCCTCAGCTGGCGTGCACCCATGGGGGTGACGGTGCGATCGACCGCCTGCAGCAGGCTGCGTCCCTCGCTGGAGCGCGACTGCACGATCTCCAGATGCGCCTGCGTGCTGGCATCGAGCGCCAGAAAGCCGTCGGTGCGATAGCTGCTGAGCGTGGTGATGTGCTCGAGCGGCCGCCGCAGTTCGTGGCGCAGGTAATGCAGGATGGCGCCCGCGGCGCTGACCGCCAACGGCAGGCGCGCGCAGCCGAAGCCGTCGAGCGACTGGACCTTGAAATGCTCCCGCAACACCAGCGAGGCGGCGTCGGCCTCGAAGGCGTGCGCATCGTAGGTCCGCACATCGGCCAGATCGGCGAAGGCGGACGCCTGCTCGACGTCGGCGCTGACGATGATCTCGGCCGGACTGACCCGCGTGATTTCGTCGAGCAGCGCGGGCAACCCCGGCAGCTCGGTCACGCGGAACTGGCCGGTGGTCAGGTCGAGCAGCGCGAGGCCGAGCGCTTTCGGTCCGCGAAAGGCGGCGGCGAGGAAATGGTTCCGGGTGGAATCGAGCAGCGCCCCGTCGGTGACGGTGCCGGCGCTGATGATGCGGCTGATCTCCCGCTCCACCAGCACGCCCGGCTTCACCTCGCCGACCTGGTCGCAGACCGCCACCCGCTGGCCCTTGCGGACGAGCCGGGTGAGATAGTGCTCGAGCGCGTGCGACGGTACGCCGCACATGGGCGTCTCGTTGCGCTTGGTCAGGGCGACGTTGAGCAAAGGTGCGGCCTTGATCGCATCGCCGCCGAAGAGCTCGTAGAAATCGCCCAGCCGAAAGAAGACCAGCACGTCCGCCGGCAGCTGGCTGCGCAGCCGCTCGTACTGCCGCATCATCGGCGTGGTGGCAGGAGGAAGGTCGGACACGGCGGACGAAGTGGGGGCCGGCACCATGCCGCAGGCGGGCGGGCGGACAAATGCGAGCTTGCGGAAACGCCCCTTACCGGGCCAGCGAGGCCACCAGCGCCTGGAAGCGCGGGTCGGCCCGCAGCGGATCCCATTTCGGGTGGAGCTTGAGCTGCCCGTGCGTCAGCGGGCCCGGGAGGGTGGCGATGCGACTGAGAGTGCGGATGGCTTCGTCGACCTCCCCGCAGGCGCTGGCGACCGCGGCCAGTTGATAGAGCAATTGCGCGCCATCGACCGCATCCTGCTCCAGCGGCAGGGCGGCGGAGGCCGCCCGGGCCAGGCGCAGCGCCTCCTCCCGCCGGCCGAGCCCCGCCTCGATCAAAGCCAGCACCATCTGGCCGTTGGGGTTGTCGGAGAGTTCCCGCAGCCGCGCGGAGGCCACCTCCCGAGCCTGGCTAAAAAGGCGTGTGGCCGCGTCGGTCTCGCCCGCCAGCGACGCCGCCAGGGCCTCGAACCACGCGTGCGGAAACGGCATCACATCCTCCACCCAGGTGAAGCCCTCCGGAGGGATGTCCCGCGCCGCCTCCCGCGCGGTGGCGGCATCGCGCTCGCAGAGCGCCAGATCCAACGAAAGCGCGGCGAGGTTGGCCGAGGCCCGCGGCTGAGCTGCGAGGATCTCGCGCAGGCGCTGGCGCAGCGGCGCGGTCTGGCCGGAGCGATCGAAGACCAGTCGATCCGGCAGCACCTGCAGTTCCACGTCCTTGGGCACCAGCTCGAGCATCAGGGCCGCGCTGCGCGCCGCCTCGTCGTAGCGTCGCTGAAAGCGCAGCGTGGTGGTGAGGAGCCAGCGGTTGAGCTGACTGCGCGGATCGAGCTGCAGCGCGCGTTCGAATTGCTCCGTCGCCTCCGCCCAGCGACCGAGCCGGCGCTCCACGCTGCCGAGCAGTTGCGGGATCTCGGCGTGATTCGGCTCCGAGCGCACTGCCAGCGCCAGGTACTCCTTGGCTTTGGCGAAATCGCGGAAGCCCCAAAACGCGTGCCGCGCCCGCGTCAGCTGGGTCAGACCGGCCTTCGGGGCCAGCTTCTCGGCCCGCTCAACCGCCGCGGTGGCCAGCGCGCGGCGGGCCGGCGTGCGGTCGTGGTTGAGCCAGTAGAGCGCGTCGTGATTCTTGGCCAGCTGGCAATGCGCCTGCAGGAAGGCGGGATCGAGGGCGATCGCTTCCTCCAGCAGCTTCACCGACTGCAGGATGGCCGCCTTGCTCCCGACCTGATCGAAGTTGTCCTCCGCCACGGACAGCGCTCGCACGTAGAGGAAATAGGCCGGCAGCGCCGTCGTCGCCCGCTGCGCCAGCGCGGCCCGGGTGGCGTCGGTCAATTGCACCTTCAGCTGCGTGGCCACCGCTTCCGCCACTTCGCTCTGCACGGCGAAGAGATCTCCCACCTCCCGGTCGAACCGCTGCGCCCAAACCTGCGCGCCGGTCGACGTTTCGCTCAACCGCGTGCTGATGCGCAGCTTGCCGCCGGCCCGCTGCACGCTGCCCTCCAGCACGTAGCGTACGCCGAGCTTCTGTCCGATCTCGCGCAGTTCCCGCGGGGCCGAACCGCGAAAACCCTGCACGGAGCTGCGGCTGATCACCCTCAGTTCCGCCATCTTCGCCAGCGTGGTCAGGACATCCTCGTGCAGGCCGACGGCGAAGAATTCGTTCTCCTTCTCCACGGCCAGATTCTCGAACGGCAGCACGGCGATGCTCTTTTCCGGGGTGGTCGCCGCGCTGGCGGAGGGCGGTGCCGCAGGGCGCGCGAGTTGCAGCCACCAGGCCGCGACAGCGGCGCAGGCGACCAGCGCGAAGACCGCCAGTTCCAGGCGGCGCCGCCAGGCCGGCGGACGGGCCGGCGCGAGGGTGGTCTCGGCTCCCGCGATCGCCGTCTCGGCCTGCACCGGACTCGGCGGCAGGATCTCGCACGCCTCCGCGGGAGTCAGCGCCGCCCGCGCCGTCCGCATCGCCTCGGCCGCGGCGCGGGCATCGGGGAACCGCGCCTCCGGCTCCTTGGCCAGCAGGCGCACGAGGATGGCACGGACGCTCTCCGGCAGGCGCTTCACGGCCTCCAGCGGCAGCGGTGCCTTGAGGTGCAGCCCGATCAACTCGCGGTGGGTGAAGGCCAGAAACGGCGGCGCGCCCGTCAGCATTTCCCAAAGCACGCAACCCGCGGCGTACTGGTCGGCCCGCCCGTCGAGAAGCCGCCGCTCCGCACATTGCTCCGGGCTGGCGTAGAGCGCCGTACCGCGGAATCCCGCGGTCCCGCCCGGTACGGTTTCATCGTCGCGCGTCCGCTGCTCGAAAGAGCGCGCCAGGCCGAAATCGATCACCTTGATGAGCCAGTGCTCGCCCGGCCCCTCGCCGGCCGGATCGGGCAGGATCATGAGATTCGCCGGCTTCAGGTCGCGATGCACCAGGCCCTCGGCATGCACCGCGGCGAGCGCCTCCATGATCTGTCCCGCCAGCTCCAACGCGAGATCCGGCCGCAGCCGACCGCGCGGCCGCAGGAATTCGGCCAGGGTCACGCCGGGCACGAACTCCATGGCGTAGAACGAGGCGCCCGGCGTATCGTCCAGGGCCAGCACGCTGGCCACATGGGCATCGCGCACGCGGGCCGCCAGCCGCGCCTCGCGCAGGAACAGCGCCTGGCTCGTCGCATCGTGCAGCAGCAGCGGCGTGATGACCTTGAGCGCGACCGTGATCTCGAGCCGCTCGTCCCAGGCCTTGTAGGTGATGCCCATCGACCCGGCCCCCAGCCGCCAGGGCGTGCCGTCCTCGCGCGTCAATACCCGGTAGTTCCCATACCGCAGCGTCACTGCCGCCTTCCGCTCCGGCAACCGAATCAGCGGCGACTGCCGGATCAGCGACGACACCGGATCCGCCGGCTCGGGCGAGGCCGTGGAGGGATCGGGGGGAGGCCGCATGGGAAAGGAAGAAGGAGGAAGGAAGAAGGAAGAAAAGCGTCCTGGCTCATTTCTCGTCGGGCATTCTCCGGGGCACGGCGCGTCGCGGGCAAACCTGGAAGCGGCAGGCCTTCATCCTTCCTCCTTCTGCCTTCATCCTTTCTCCTTTGTCGTCATGCTCCTTTCCCCGCCGCCGCGCGCCCCGCGGTGCGACCGGAGAAGATGCAGCCGCCGAGGAACGTGCCTTCCAGCGCCCGGTAGCCGTGCATGCCGCCGCCGCCGAAGCCGGCGGCCTCGCCGGCAGCGTAGAGTCCGGGCAGAGGTTGGCCGTCCTGGCCGAGCACGCGGGCGGAGAGATCGGTCTCCAGACCTCCGAGGGTCTTGCGGGTCAGCGTCCAGAGGCGCACGGCAATGAGCGGGCCGACTTTCGGATCGAGCAGGCGGTGCGGCTTGGCCACGCGAATGAGCTTGTCGCCCCGGTAGGCGCGGGCGGCGCGAATGGCCTGGATCTGCACGTCCTTACCGAAGGCGTTCTCGAGCTCGCGATCGCGCGCCAGGACCTCGCGCTCGACGGTGGCGAAGTCCAGCTGCGGCGCGCCGCCGGTGATCGCATTCATGGCCTCGACCAGCTCGGGCAGCGTGCGCCGTACGGCGAAATCGGCCCCCTTCTGCTTGAATGCCTCCACCGGCGCCTGACCGCGCAGCGCGCGCTTGATGACGCCCCGGATGCTCTTGCCGGTGAGGTCGGGATTCTGCTCGCTCCCGCTCAGCGCGAACTCGCGTTTGATGATCGCCTCGGTCAGCACGAACCACGAGTGATCGAAGCCGGTGGCGCGCAGATGCTGCAGCGTGCTGAGGGTGTCGAACCCCGGCAGACACGGCACCGGCAGGCGGCGGCCCAGCGCATCGAGCCAGAGCGAGGACGGCCCCGGCAGGATGCGGATGCCGTGCTTCGTCCAGATCGGGTTCCAGTTCTGCACGCCCTCGGTGTAATGCCACATGCGGTCGCGATTGATCAGGCGCGCGCCGGCGGCTTCGGCGTGACCCAGCATGAGTCCGTCCACGTGGTCGGGCACGCCGCAGACCATCTCCTTGGGCGGCTCGCCCAGCCGCGCCGGCCAGTTGCGGCGCACGAGGTCGAAGTTCGCGCCGATGCCGCCCGAGGTCACGATGACCGCGCCGGCGCGCAGCTCGAATTCGCTCTCCTTGTCGCGCGAACTCTTCTCCCCGCGGCCGACGAGACTCGGGATGAGCACCTCGCCCCGCACGCCCACGACGGCACCGCCCTCGGTCAGCAGGCCGGTTACGCGATGTCGAAAGCGCAGGCTCAGCGTCCCCGCGTTCTCGGCCGCGCGCACGCGGCGGACGAACGGCTCGAGGATCCCCGGACCCGTGCCCCAGGTGATGTGAAAGCGCGGGACCGAATTGCCGTGTCCCGTGGCCAACCCGCCACCGCGCTCGGCCCACCCGACCACCGGGAAGAAGCGCACGCCCTGCGCGTGCAGCCAGCTGCGCTTCTCGCCCGCCGCGAAATCGACATACGCCTCCGCCCAGCGGCGCGGCCAATCATCCTCGGCCCGATCGAAGCCGGCCGTGCCCAGCCAGTCCTGCCAGGCCAGGTCGCGCGAGTCCTTGATACCCATGCGCCGCTGCTCCGGGGAATCGACCAGGAACAGCCCGCCGAACGACCAGAACGCCTGCCCGCCGAGCGAGGCCTCCGGCTCCTGGTCGAGCAGCACGACCCGTCGACCCGCCTCCGCGGCCTCGGCCGCTGCCACCAGCCCGGAGAGCCCGCCGCCGATGATGATCACGTCTGCATCCATCGGCCGATTTTCAGTCGCGCGTTCGAGATTAGGCAATCCCCAATCCGCTCCGGCTGAGCAGTCCGGTGGGTGGACGCCCGCGGGACGGTCCGCCCGATTTTCCTCCGATTCCGCCGGCCGAACCTCCCCGGTTGGTGCATGGAAAGGGAAAATGCGTCCGCCTTTGTCCGTCGCTTCACGTCTGCTGGTGCTCGTGGCCTTGATCGTGGGTGCGTACTTTTTTGCCGATCGTGTCGCCTGCCTGTTCTGGACGCCGCCGAAGAGCAGTATCTCGGGCTGGGACAACGGCTTCTACTTCTACTGGCTGCGCTCGCCGGTGATCGACGGCGACTTCGATTTCCGCAACGACCTGCAGGACGCCCCCACCCTCCCGCCGGATCTCACGCAGTTCGCTCTGCGGCAGCCGGCGACGCCGACCGGGCTTTTGCCGAACAAGTACGGCATCGGTTGGGCGCTCAGCACCGCGCCTTTCTATCTCGCAACCGACCTCGGGGTGCGTCTTTGGAATGCGGTCGGCGGCCAGGTGCCGCGCGACGGCTACGGCCCGCCCTATCAATGGGCCGTGCAGCTGGGACAGCTCTGCTGGGCGCTGGTCGGCCTCAGCTTCGCCTACGCCCTGCTGCGCCGCTGGTACGATGCCAACCTCAGCCTGCAGGCCCTGCTCCTCGTCTGGCTGACGTCGTTCCTGTTCTACTACCAGACCACGCTCCTCACCATGGCCCACAGCGTGACCTTCGGAGCGCTGGCCGCCTGCTATTGGTGCACCCTCCGCGCTGGCGAGGAGCCCATGCGCTGGCGTTGGTGGCTCGCGTTGGGGGCCTGCGGAGGTCTGGCGGTGATCAGCCGTTTTCAGACCGCCGTTTACCTGCTGTATCCGGCCGTGGTCGCGCTCACCCTGCTGCGTCGAGAACCGCGCTGCGCCGGGCGCGTCGTCAGCGGGGCGCTGGCCGGGGCGGCCGTGATCGGGCTGCAATTGGCGGCTTGGAAAACGGTCTACGGCAGCTGGCTGGTCTATTCCTATTCCGGCGAGGCCTTCCACTGGGGCCAGCCGGAGCTCTGGGCGGTGCTCTTCTCGCCCTTCCACGGACTCTTCTATTGGTCACCGGCCCTGCTGCCCGCGGCGCTGGCCTTCGCGTTTGCTCCCGCCCTGCGCGCCGGCGGCCGCTGGACCTGGCCGGTGGTCTTCCTGCTCTGCATCTACGTCAATGCCGCCTGGAGCTGCTGGTGGTTCGGCATGTCCTTCGGCTCGCGCGCCTTCGAGGGCTGCCTGCTATTCTGCATGTTCGGCCTGGCGGAGTTGCTGCGCGCCGTGCGCTCCCGACCTGCGCTGGCCGGGCTGGTGGGCGCCACGGCCGCGCTGTTGATCGGGTGGAATGTCGCGCTGGGCTGGGGCGCGCGGAAGAACCGCATTCCGATGGAGGAGCCCGTGACCTATCCGCAAATGCTCCGCCTGCTGCTCACGCCGCCGGCCAAATGACTCCCCTCGCCCCGCGCGGCGCCGATTTCAGCATTGATTCGCCACTGGCCATTCGGCATTCGTGGTCGATCTTCCCCACCATGGACAAGCCCGCCCCCGAAACTCCGAAGAATCTCACCGCTGCCCTGCACGATGCGACCAAGAGCGCGCTGAAGGCGCAGTCCGACCTCGCCCAGGCCTTCGTCGATGCGATGAATGGCATTCAAGGCATGCCGAAGCCGGCGCTCGAGGCGCTGGAGAAGTTCCACGCCACCGGCGTCAAGCTGCGCAAGACGCAGGAAGGACTGGTCGATTCGTACTTCGACCTGCTGAAGAAATTCGACCCCACCGGCAGCCTCGGCGCCAAGGCGGCCGCTCCGCTGAAGATGGTGCAGGACCTCGCGCAGAAGGCGGTCAAGACGCAGGTCTCGCTCATCCAGAAGTTCGGCGGGGCCGTCAGCGGCGTGGTCGGCACGGTCGCGTCGAAGCTGCCGAAGAAGAAGTGACGTGGACTTCAAAGGCGTCCAGACCCTCATCGGCCTGATGGCCGATACGATGCGCGGCTCGAAGGAGGCAGCGGAGACGTTTGCCGAATTGATCAAGCGCCCGACCAACTACGAGGAGCTGGTCGCCTGGATCCGTCGCTTCGTGCCGATGGGTGGCAATCCGCTGCGGCCCGAGCTGCTGGGCCAGCAGATCGAAGACACGGCGCGGGTGCTCGGCTTCGTGCCGCGCTCCCGCTACGTCGATCTGCTCGAGCAAAACGAGATCCTCAAAAACAAGCTGGCCGACGCCGAGAAGACGATCACCCGCCTGCAGGCCATGGTCGGCACCGCCGGCAACGAAGGCGCGGCCAAGAAGCTGCTCGATGGCCTGACCGCGACGGTCGACAACACGCTGCGCATTCAGGCCGATCTCGTCAGGTCCATTGCCGACGCCTTCAAGAAACCGAGCGCGGAGGAAGTGAAGAAGGCCGAGCAGGAAAAGGCGGCCCGGCAGAAGGAGAAGGACGAGGCCGCCGGCTGATTCACGGATTCGGCGGAAATCGCGGGCATTTCGTCCTGCACGCGGGACCCAGCTGCGCCAAGCTCCGTCATGCGCATCACCTATTATCTGGAGGTCGTCTCGTCCTGGTGCCACTGGGCCGAGCCCGCGTGGAAGCAGCTCAAGGAACACTTCGCCGGGCGGGCGGAGTTCGAGTGGAAAATCGCGCTGATGGACGCGAGTTCGATGCCCGTCTCGCGCTCGCAGATCGATTGGTTCTATCGCCGCAGCGGCACGCACATGCGTTCGCCCTACAAGCTGAACTCGGCCTGGTTTCAGGACGGCCTGGGCGAGTATCTGGCGCCCAATCTCGTGGCCCTGGCGGCGCGGGAGTGCTTTGGCATCGCCGACGACCGCGCCCGCCACGCCATCACGCACGCCGCCATCCGCGACGGACGCCCGGTGGCGCAGTGGGAGATCTGCGCCGAGGTCGCCGCCGCCGCCTGCGGGCTCGATGCCGCTGAGCTCCTCGCCAAGGCGAGCCTGCCGGAGATCGAGGCCAAGGCGCGCGCCACGACGGCCGAATTCCACGCCCTGCAGGTCACCCAGCGCCCAACTTTTGTCTTGGAAAATGCCATCGGCGACCGCGCCGTCTTCTCCGGCCTCGCGCAGGCCGCGCCGCTCATCGCGGCCGGCGAAGCCCTGCTCCAGGACGCCGCCTACGCCGCCTCGTACAAGGCGCACTACGGCGAGCCTCCCCGAGCTTAGCCTCGCTTAGGCTCGGCATAGGCGATAGGCGATAGGCGATAGGCGATAGGACCAAGGCAACATCGACGGTGGGGCCGAGGTCCACCTCAGCCTACGGAGCAGCGCGATCAGAGGCTGCACCCCACGGAGCACGTCCACGGTGCCGAGTTCCATCTCGGCTTGGGCTTGGACGTGCCGAACGAGCAGGATCACGTACCGTTGTCTATGGCCTATTGCCTATTGCCTATCGGCCATGCCGAGCTTCAAGCTCGGCTATGAACCGCCGTCAATTTCTCTCCTCCGTCGGCCTCGCGGCCGGCGCCACCTTGCTGCCGCGCTTGGCCTGGGGCCAGGCGCCGAGCCCTTCGCCCGCCCCTTCGGCGGCGGCCCTGCCGACGCCGCCGCCCTGGACGCCGGAATTCAAGGCGCTCCGGCGCAACGTCGGCCTCTACATGGGGCGCGGCGGCACCATCGGTTGGCTCTCCTCGAAGGACGCGCTGGTGGCGGTCGACTCGCAGTTCCCCGATTCCGCCAAGGCCTTCCTCGAGGGCCTGCCGGGCCGCAGCGGGCGGAAGTTCGATCTGCTCTTCAACACGCATCACCACGCCGATCACACCAGCGGCAACAAGCTCTTCGAGCCGGAGGTGAAGACGATCGTGGCGCACGAGAACGTGCCGAAGAACCAGAAGGCCGCCGCCGAGGCGCAGAAGTCGGTCGAGAACCAGGTCTATGCGACCACGCTCTTTGCCCAGGAGTGGAAGCTGGCCGTCGGCGACGAGACGCTGCGCGCCAAGCACTACGGGCCGGCCCACACCAATGGCGACGCGGTCCTGCACTTCGAGAAGGCCAACGTCGTGCACGTGGGCGACCTCGTCTTCAACCGGCTCTACGCCGTGATCGACAAGCGCGCCGGCGCTTCGCTCAAGAACTGGATCGTCGTGCTCGAGGCCATCGCGAAGGATTTCGGCAAGGACGCCATCTACATCCTCGGCCACGGCAAGAAGGACTTCGGCGTCAAAGGCACCCAGGCCGATCTCTTCGCCATGCGCGACTACATCTCGGGTCTGCTCGAGTTCGTCCAGGCGCACATCAAGGCCGGCAAGACCAAGGCCGACCTCGCCGCGATCGAGGAACTGCCCAGGTTCCCCGACCACAAGGCCCCCAAGCCCAACCGGTTGCAGAACAATCTGGAGATCGCCTTCGACGAGCTGAGCGCGGGGTGAACTGGGGATACCAAATTACCAAATGAGGCCAAATTAAGCCACATTAATTTTGGTAACTTTGACCCAATTTGGCCATTTGGTATCTTCGTGCGATCGCCTTCGACGAGCTGAGCGCGGGGTGAGTGGGAGATACCAAATTTCCAAATGAGACCAAATTAAGCCAAATTACTTTTGGTAAATTTGGCCCAATTTGGCCATTTGGTATCTTCGTGTTTTTCAGCGCAGATCGTCCGCGAACAGCGCATAGGCACCGTTCGGGTCGTTCAGCTTCGAGAGGGCTTCGAGGCTGCGCAGCTCGCGCTGCAGGGCCTGCACAGCCGGGGCCGGACGCGCAGGCTCATCGTCGGCGAGTTCCACGCCGAAGGCGCGGGCGAAGCGGGTCTGCGCGCTGAAGAGGCCGGAGAGCAGGCGCTGGCCAAAGCTCTTCTTCTCCTCCACCCACCAGGTGCGGTGGCCGCTGGGCAGGCCGCTCAGCTTGGCGGCCGAGGCGATCGCCTCGTTCAGGCCGCCGAGCTTGTCGACCAGCTTGAGCCGGAAGGCGTCGGCGCCACTCCAGACGCGGCCGCGGGCCAGCTTGTCGACCTCGTCGCGCGACATCTTCCGCGCCTCGGCCACGCGCTCGAGGAACTCCTCGTAGCCACGGTTGATGGCCACCTGCAGGACGCTCAGCAGCTCCGGTGACATTGGCCGATCCGGCCGCAGCGCGCCCGAGAGAGGCGTGGTGCCGACGCCGTCCACGCGCACGCCGAGGAACTTCTGCATCGACTTGGTCACGTTCGGGAAGATGCCGAAGATGCCGATCGAGCCGGTGATGGTGTCGGGGCTGGCCCAGATTTCATCGGCTGAGGTCGAGATCCAATAGCCGCCCGAGGCCGCCAGCGTGCCCATCGACACGACCACCTTCTTGCCGGCCTTGCGCGCCAGCTCCAGCTCGCGACGGATGACCTCCGAGGCGAAGGCGCTGCCGCCAGGGCTGTCCACGCGCAGGACGATGGCCTTGACCTTGCTGTCCTCACGCGCCTGCCGGATGAGCTTGGCGGTGGAATCGCCGCCGATGTTTCCGGCCGGCTGCTTGCCGTCGAGGATGGTGCCCTTGGCCACCACCACCGCGACCGCGTCGCCGCTGCCGCTGGCGCCGGTGCGATCGCCGCCGCGGGCCTGCAGGTAGTCCTTGTAGGTGACCTTGGCGAAGGTTTTCTCCTTCTTCTCGTCCTTGTCCTCGCCGGCGAGCGCGATCATGCGCGCGCGGATGTCGTCGCGCTGGCCGAGCTTGTCGACCAACTTGGCTTCGAGCGCCAGCTTGGCCGTGTCGCCCTTGGCCGCCTTCAGCCGCTCGGGCAGGTTGTGGATGTAGCCCTTCACGTCCTCGGCCTTGAGCTTGCGCGAAGCGGCCACGTCATTCAGCCAGGTGGTCCAGAGATCGTTGAGGAATTTCGAATCGGCCTCGCGCGCCTCCGGCGAAGGCTCGTTGCGGAAGTAGACTTCGCCAGCCGACTTGTATTCGCCCACGCGCACGACGTTCACCTCCACCTCGAGGCGATCGAGCCCGTCCTTGTAGTACGTGCGCCAGCGGCCCAGGCCCTCGAGCAGCACGGCGCCCATCTGGTGCATCCAGACCTCGTCGGCCGCCGCGGCGATGTAGTACGGCACCTGCGTGTAGGAGTCGGCGTAGGCGATGACCTTCTTGCCCGCCTTGCGGAAGTCGAGCAGCGCCGCGCGCAGATCCTGCAGTTTGGTCATGCCGGCATTCTCCAGCTGCGTGAGATCGAGGTAGATCGAGTTGATCCGCTTGTCGTCCTTGGCCGCAGAGATGGCGTCCAGCAGGTCCTTGAGCAGCGTCTCCTCGTTCGGGCCGGAAACGATGCTGTCGATCAGCCCGCGCGGCGATGAGGCCGTCAGCTGCTCGACCAGCGTGCCTTTCGGATTCAGCACCAGCGCGCCGGAACTCGGCACCTTCGGACCGCCGGAGAACCAGGCGGCGAACAGCACGCCGAGCAGGACGAGGAAAAGAAGATTGGCCGCGAGTCGACGACTGCCATCGAGTCCGCCGGCCAGGCGGGAGAGGAGCGAACGGGATTTGGGAGTATCCATGGTGTGGTCCGCTGCCATCCACGGGCGACCCGCGCTGGTCAAGGCGCGGTCGGCAACCGCGCAGGATCGGGCGGAATGCAACGTGTCATGGCGCCAGCCTCCGCCAACGCGAGGGCAGTCTCCGCCAAGCGGCGGTGAGACGCGGCGCAGGTCGGTCGGCATTCTATCGACTCCCCTCGCCGATGCGCTCCCTCCTCGCCTGGCTGACTGCCGTCCTGACCGTATTGCTTGCGGCCGGCTGGATCGGCCTGCGTCTGACCGCCGCGCCCGCCCGGGTCGACGTGCCTTCGCCGGTCCAGCCCGCCCGCGCGACGGAGTCGCCACGCTTCTCCACCACGCTGCGCCCCGGACCGGCCACGCCGCGGGTGCGCACCGGCACCGCCGACGCCCAGGGCCCGATCACGGTCGCCTGCTCGACCTGCCATCAGACGACCAAGCCGAATCCCGAACTGCGCTCCGCGGCGGAGCTGAAGCAGTTCCACCGCGGGCTCGAGTATCGGCATGGCAGCCTCACCTGCCTGAGCTGCCATCAGGCCAGCAACTACGATGCACTGCGCCTGGCGGACGGCAGCACGATCCCGTTCGCCGAGACGATGACGCTTTGCTCGCAATGCCACGGGCAGAAGCGGCGCGACTACGACCACGGCGCGCACGGCGGCATGCAGGGATTCTGGGACCTCTCGCGCGGCCCGCGCACGCGCAACACCTGCGTCCATTGCCACGATCCGCACGCGCCGGCCCAGCCGTTCGTGCAGCCGGTCCTGCCGCCGCGCGACCGCCTCAGCGTGCCGGCCAAATCGCCCTGACCCATGTCGACCTCGCCCGCTCCCGCTCCCGAGGCCGCCGCCGGCGGTGTCTCGCGCCGCACCGTCCTGAAGGGCCTCGGCGCCACGCTCGGGCTGGCAGCCTACGCCAAGGCTATCGCTCCGCTGACCGAGTGGGCGCCCAGCACGAGCATCGATGAATTTCTACAACGCCACTACAAGGAGCTCAGCCCCCTCGACCTGCGCGTGGTCCTGCAGCGGTTGGAGCGTGAAGCGAAGCAGGAATACGGCGTCGACGTCCGCATCTCCGATTTGAAGGCCCAGCCGGGCGTGAAGTTCGGCTACGCGCTCAACCTCTCGGTCTGCAATGGCTGCCGCAAATGCGCCGAGGCCTGCCACCTCGAGAACAATCACGACCGGCCTTCGCACAATTCCTACATCCGTGTCTTCGAGATGTCGCGCGGCTCCATGGACCTGGAGAAGGGCAACGCGCACTACACGCACCCGGTCAAACAGCCGGACAAGTACTACCTGCCGGTGCAGTGCCAGCAGTGCGAGCATCCACCGTGCGTCGACGTCTGTCCGGTCGAGGCCACCTGGAAGGAGCCCGACGGCATCGTGGTCGTGGACTACAACTGGTGCATCGGCTGCCGCTACTGCGAGGCGGCCTGCCCGTATCACGCCCGGCGCTTCAATTGGGAGAAGCCGAAGATCGCGCCCGAGGAGATCAATCGGGACCAGGGCTATCTCTCCAATCGCGTCCGTCCGCAGGGCGTGATGGAGAAATGCACCTTCTGCCTCCACCGCACCCGCGCCGGCCGCCTGCCCGCCTGCCTCGAAGCCTGCCCGACCGGCGCGCGGGTCTTCGGCAATCTGCTCGATCCGCAGTCCGAGATCCGCTGGGTCCTCGAGCACAAACGCATCTTCATCCTCAAGGAGGAGCTCGGGCTCAAACCGCAGTTCTTCTACTTCTTCGATGCCTGACGCCGCCGCCAGCCCCGTCCTGCCGGACACCACGCCGCATACCCCTCGGGAGTATGTCCGCAGCTACCTGCGCTTTCTCGGCCAGGCGATCAGCGAGGCCTTCGACGGCGGGCCGGCGTTCTACGTCTGGATGATCCTCCTGACCGCCGTGGCGCTGGTCGGAGCCAATGCCTGGGCCATCCAGGTGCGCGACGGCATGGCGGTCACGCACATGAGTGACCACGTCTCGTGGGGGCTCTACATCGCCAACTTCACCTTTCTCGTCGGCCTGGCCGCGGGCGGCGTGATGATGGTCATCCCGGCCTACCTCTATCACGACGAGGAGATGCACGATGTGGTCATCGTGGGCGAACTGCTCGCCATCGCCGCCATCCTCATGGCGCTCTTCTTCGTGGTCGTGGACCTGGGCCGGCCCGACCGCTTCTGGCACCTCATCCCTTTCCTCGGGAAGTTCCACTTTCCGGTCTCGATGCTGACCTGGGACGTCATCGTCCTGAACGGGTATCTCGTCATCAACGTCTACATCTGCACGTATCTGCTCTACGAGCGCTTCATCGGCCGGAAGCCGAATCCGCGCTGGTACGTGCCGTTCGTGTTCCTCTCGATCGTCTGGGCCATCTCGATCCACACGGTCACCGCCTTCCTCTACTGCGGCCTCGGCGGGCGACCGTTCTGGAACACCGCACTGCTCGCGCCGCGCTTCCTGGCCAGCGCCTTCGTCAGCGGCCCGGCCTTCATCATCCTGGCCATCCAGATCATTCGCCGCATCTACCACCGGAACTTCGGCGACGGACCGATCGAGACGCTGACGAAGATCATGCGGGTGACCATCCTGGTGAACTTCCTCATGGTCCTGTCGGAGCTCTTCGTGGAGTTCTACACCGGCGGCTCGCACACCTCTGCCGCGCGCTACCTCTACCTCGGCCTGCACGGCCGCTCCGCGCTGGTGCCGTGGATCTGGTCGGCCATCGGGATGAATCTGCTCGCGGCCGTGCTGCTGCTGACTTCCAGCATCACCGACCATCCGTGGCGGCTCAACGCGGCCTGCGTGCTGGCCTTCGCCGGCATCTGGATCGAGAAGGGCATGGGCCTCATCATCCCCGGCTTCATCCCCTCCACCCTGCACGAGGTGGTCGAGTATCTGCCGAGTCTCGCCGAGTGGAAGATCACCGCCGGCATCTGGGCCTTCGGTCTCCTGCTCTACACGGTTTTCCTCAAGATCACCGCCTCCGTCTTCGCGCGCCGTCGCGCGCTGGACGCCGCCGCGGCCGCCCGTTCCACGCCATGACCTTCAGCGGACTCCTGCTCACGCTCAACTCGGACGACCAACTGGCCGAGGCCGCCCTGGCCGAGTTGGCCAGGCATCCGGCGGTGACGCTAGGGCCGCGGCGCGAGCGCTGGCAGGCGGTCGCGCTGGAGGTGGCCGACGGAGCAGATTCGCGCGCCGCGCACGACTGGCTGCTGGCGCTGCCGGGCGTCGACTACGTCGATGTCGTGAGCGTCCACTTCGAACCCGAACCCCTGGCCGCGCCGCTCGCGCCGGCCCACGCCGCATGAACCTCGACCGTCGCGATTTCCTCCGCCTCTCCGCTCTCGCCGCCGCCACCGCCATGGTGGACCGCCGCGCGGAAGCCGCTCCGACCTCGCCAGCGCCGGCCGCCGGCATTCGCTGGCAGAAAGCGCCCTGCCGCTTCTGCGGCACCGGCTGCCACGTGCAGGTCGGCGTGCAGAACGAAAAGGTCGTGGCCATCCAGGGCGATCCCGAGGCGGAGGTGAACAAGGGCCTGCTCTGCGTGAAGGGCTATCACGTGGGGCTCGCGCTCTATGGCCAGGATCGCCTGACCCAGCCGCAGCTGCGCAAGAACGGCAAGCTGACGCCCATCTCGTGGGAGGAGGCCATCGATGTCGCCGCACGCCGCATCCTGGCCGCGCCGGATAAATTCGCCATCTACAGCTCCGGGCAGTCGACCATCCCCGAGGGCTACGCCATTTCCAAGTTCCTGCGCGGCGGCCTGGGGAGCAATCAGACCGAGCCCAACGCCCGCCTCTGCATGGCCAGCGCGGTCACGGGCTTTCTCTCGACCTACGGCGTGGACGAGCCCGCGGGGTGTTACGACGACCTCGACCACTGCGACGTCCTCGTGCTCTGGGGCAACAACATGGCCGAGATGCACCCGGTGCTCTTCTCGCGCTTCATCGACCGCCGCAGCCGGGGCGAGAAGCCGCTGCTGATCGAGCTGGCCACGCGGCGCACGCGGACCACGCCGTTCGCCGACCACTTCCTGCTCTTCAAGCCGCAGAGCGATCTCGCCATCCTCAACGGCGTGGCCCACCTGCTCCTCGCCTGGGGCAAGCACGACGCGGCCTTCGTCGAGAAATACTGCTCGTTCCGCCGCGACACCGAGAAACCCTCGCTGGCGGGGCAGCCGATGTCCTTCGACGACTACAAGAAGGCCCTGGCGGAGTACACCCCGGCCCGCGTCTCCGAACTCTCCGGCGTGCCGGCCGAGCAGATCGAGCTGCTGGCCCGCTTGTTCGCCCGCCGCGACCTGCGCATCACCAGCACCTGGTGCATGGGGTTCAATCAGCACACCCGCGGCACCAACGTGAACCGGCTCTGCCACGGGCTGCATTTGCTCAGCGGACACTTCGGACGGCCGGGCGACGCACCCACCTCGCTGACCGGCCAGCCCAGCGCCTGCGGCACGGCGCGCGAGGTCGGCACGCTCTGCCACACGCTGCCGGGCGGACGCCTGGTCGAGAATGCGGAGCATCGGGCCGAGACCGAGCAGATCTGGAACGTGCCGGCCGGGCGCATCGCGCCGAAACCCGGCTACCACACGGCGCTGATGTGGGAGAAGTTCTGCACGCCGACGGACAAGGGCGGCGACCTCCGCACGATGTTCGTGCAGGCCACGAATCCGGGGCAATCGCTGCCGAATCTGCACAAGCTCTTCCGCGCGAAGAAGGGTCTGGAGGACAAGTTCCTCATCGTTTCGGAGGTGTATCCGAGCGCGACCACCGAGCTGGCCGATCTCGTCCTGCCGGCCGCGCTCTGGGTCGAGAAGAACGGCATGTTCGGCAACTCCGAGCGCCGCACGCAGCAGTGGTTCCGCATGGTCCCGCCGCCCGGCCAGGCGCGCGACGATGCCTGGATGATCCTCGCGCTGGCGCATCGGCTGCTCGAACTGGGGCATCCCGGCATGAAGGATCGCGACGGCCGCTTCCTCTTCGCGCAGAAGAACGAAGCCGGCGCGGAGGTCCCGGTCTGGGACTGGCCGCATTACTACGATCTGAACGTCGACCGCGCGCTCTTCGAGGAATACCGCCGCTTCAGCGCCTACAAGCACAAGAACCTCGCGCCCTACGACGAATACGTGAAGACCCGCGGCCTGCGCTGGCCGGTCGTGCAGCAGCCCGACGGCAGCTGGCGCGAGACGAAGTTCCGTTTTGCCGAGGGGGATGATCCCTTCGTGAAGAAGGGCGCGGGCGTGCAGTTCTACCACTCGACGACCAAGAACGACCGGGCGCAGATCTGGTTCGCCCCCTACGAAAAGGCGACCGAGGAGCCGGACCAGGAGTTCCCGTTCTGGCTCTGCACCGGCCGCGTGCTGGAGCATTGGCACACCGGGACCATGACCCGGCGCATCGCTCCGCTGCAGGGCGCGATGCCCAGCGCCTACGTCGAGATGCACCGCGACGACGCGGCCGAGCGCGGCCTGCGCAATGGCGATCTCGTGGCCCTGCGGACGCGCCGCGGCGAGGTGCGGTTGCCGCTCTGGATCGACGGCCGCGGCCAGCCCCCGCGCGGCTCGCTCTTCGTGCCGTTCTTCGACGAGCGTCTGTTGATCAATGAGCTGACGCTGGGCGACATCGACCCGATCTCGAAGGAGCCCGACTACAAGAAATGCGCCGCGACGGTCGCGCGCGTGGCGCCGAATCCGCAGCCATGAGCGAGCGCGAACAACGCCGCGAACGCAGCCGCCGCCTGGCGCGCGTGCTGGCCGCCTTCGTCCTGACCGCGGCGGTGAGCGGGTTCTTCATGGGCCTGCAGGGCAATCGCTCGCAGCTCAGCCTGACCCGCCCGGTCGGGACATTCTCGGCCGATTCCCTCATCCGCACGGCCGAGGCGCCGCCGGGCGTGGCAACGGCCGTGCGCTACGAACAGGTGGATCGCCGGAAATACGGGCCCAATGCCGGCTGGACCAGCGATCTGCGACAGTTGCAGGAAACACCCGCGGCCGCGCTGAGCGCGCCTGCCAGCGAGGAAGAGCGCCGCGCGGCCCTCGCCGAGCGCACGCGGCGGCGCGCCTTCGACGGCGCTCCGCCCACGATTCCGCATCCCATTCTGCAGGACACTTCGGCCGCCTGTCTCGCCTGCCATGGCCCGGGCCTGCGGATCAAGGATCGGATCGCCTCGAAGATCAGCCATCCGCCCTACGCCAACTGCACGCAATGCCACGCGCCGACGGCCGGTCCTTGGCCCACGCAGGACGCCCGTCTGCTCCCGCCGCCGGTGGGGAACGATTTCGTCGGTGCCACGCCGACCGCCGGCACGCGCGCCACGCCCGGCGCGCCGCCGACCGTCCCGCACGGGATCGCCCTGCGCAGCGATTGCCTCAGCTGCCACGGACCGGCCGGGCTCTACGGCCTGCGCACGTCGCACCCCGAGCGGCAAAGCTGTCTGCAATGCCACGCGCCGGGCGCGGCTCACGAACTGCGCGCGGCCAGGACTCCCGGCGTCGGAGCCGCCCAGCCATGAGCGAGGTCGTCTCCCGGCGAGATTTCCTCGGGCTCTTCGTCGCGCCCTTCCAGCGACGCGCAGCTGCGCCGACCGCCCCGGCTCCGAGCGAGCCCGTCCCGGCGCGCGTGGCAGTGATTCAGGGTCGCTTCTGCCTGGCCTACCGCTCCATCTGCTCCGTCTGCGTCGAGCGTTGCCCGGTGCCCGGGGCGATCGTGACCGAGCGCGGAATTCCCCGGGTCGAGGCCGCGCACTGCACCGGCTGCGGCGTCTGCGCACAGGTCTGCCCCGCGCCGCGCAACGCCATTCTCCAGGTCCCCCGCCGCCCCGCGCCATGAACGACTCCCCGCCCCTGCCCGAACTGCGCCAGGCGACGCTCGATGCCACCGGCCTTGCCACTCTGCTGTCGGATCTCGCGCTCTGCACCGAGGTGCTCGCCGTGCTGCCGAAATCGGCGGCCCGCGAACTCAGCTCCGAGCGTCCACTGGCCCTGGCCGAAGCCAGCGAGGCGCTGCAGGCCGGGAGGTTGCGCGGCGTACAGGTGCGCTATCGCTTCGACGGCGCGGAATGGTGGGACACGCTCATCACCGCCGGCCCCAGCGCCTGGCGACTGGTGCGCATCCGGCACGATCAGGCCCTGGCGGCATCGTAGGCGGAGCGAAGCTCCAAGCCGCCATCACCGACCTCGGGAATTGCTGCGTGCCACCTTCGGCGTCCGAACGGCGGGTCGACCTGAACCTGCTCGAACCGGAGAAGGGTTTTGCCGGAGCCGCCCGCCGCGCCCGACTTAGGCGGTGGGATTCGCTGCGGCCCGCTTGTCGCGCCAGGCCTTGTAGAACTCCCAGACGATCGGCAGGACGGAGACGATGATGATGCCGAGGATGACCAGCTTCATGTTCTTCTGGATCACCGGGATGGTGCCGAAGAAGTAGCCCGCGCCGACGAAGCCGACCACCCAGACGATCGCGCCGACCACGTTGTAGAGGAAAAAGGCTGAGTAGGTCATCGTGCCCACGCCGGCCACGAACGGCGCGAAGGTCCGCACGATCGGCACGAAGCGCGCCAGGATGATGGCGCGGCCACCGTACTTCTCGTAGAACTCGTGCGCCTTCATCAGATGGTCGCGATTGAGGAAGCGACTGTGATGGTCCTTCGAGAACACTTTGGGCCCGCACCATTTGCCGATCGAATAATTGACCGCGTCCCCGAGGATGGCAGCCACGAGCAGCAGCGGAATGACGATGTCGACCCGCATCAACCCCTGCGCCGCGATGGCCCCGACGGCGAAGAGCAGCGAATCGCCGGGCAGGAACGGGGTGACGACGAGGCCGGTCTCGGCGAAAATGATGAGGAACAGCAACGCGTAGATCCAGGGGCCGTAGTTCTGGATGAACGTGACCAGATGGGCTTCGGCGTGCAGAAAGAAATCGAGGATCTCGCGCATACGGCCCGCGACCTTAGACCAGGATGCAGCGATGGCATCCGCGAAATGCAGGTCGTGTCTTCGGGTCTATCGCGACCCCGTGACCCGCCGGCCGGCCGAACCCGTTCTCCGGCACCCTGCGCCCAATACCAACGATCAGCGAACGATCCGCGCCCGGGTCTTGCGCCCGTTGCGCTTCACCTGCACCTGGCCGCTGTGCAGCAGATGCATCATGGCCGCGACGGCCTCGCCCGGATCCTTGGTGTTGTCGCTCACCGCCATGATGAGCTCGCCGAGGTTTCTCGGAGCGGCGGTAGGCTTCCCTTCGGGCTTCAGGTAGTACATGGGCGTATCCCCCTTTTTTCTCTGACGTTGTTCCTAGACACTGGAGTCGGAAAAATCACTCAAATTCCCTGCAGATATTGTTGGCTGGTCAGGCGAATTGGCTTGCAGTGGTGACCCGCGTCTCCGCAGGGCTTGAATGCACCGCTTCAAAGCAGTGCGCATGCCTGACACCCCACAGGTTGTGTCATTGAGCCCAGACCGCCTGCAAATAGGGGGCTCCACAGAAGTCGGGCGGCATCGGAATCGACTCGAATCTCCGCCGTTCCGCCAGTGCACTTTGCAGGATTCGGCGCAGTTCGCCGGGCGAAAAGCCGCGAGAATTGCTAGAAAAAAACAGCCTTCCGTTTGGCGCCAGCAGGCGGGCGGCGGACTGCGCCAAGGCAGCGGCATCGCGTTCCACCCGGAAGACTCGCCCGTCCCGGTCGCGGGAAAAAGTGGGCGGATCGACCACCACGAGATCGAACCGGCGGCCCTTCTTGCCGAGGCGGCGGAGCCACTCGAAGACATCGCCGGAGAGAAACTCGTGCTTGTCGGGATCGACCCCGTTGAGCGTGAAGTTCGTCCGGCCCCAGTCGAGATAGCGGCGCGAGAGATCGACGCTGGTCGTGACGGCGCCGCCGACGGCCGCACAGACCGAGAACCCGCAGGTGTAGGCGAACAGATTCAGCATTGTCCGCACCTCTCCCTGCGCGGCCAACTGGCGGACGCGGGCTCGATTCAGGCGCTGGTCGAGGAAAATGCCCTGCGAGTAGCCGCTGCTGAAATCGATCTGAAAGGCCACGCCTTCCTCACGCACCTCGAATGGTGCCTCGACCGGCGCGCCGTGCCAGAGCTGCGGACCCTGGCGGTCGGCCTGCGCCAGCTCCTTCCAGTAGATCGACCGGGCTCCGGCCTCGCGCAGCCATTCCGGCGGTCGGCGGCAGCCGCGGCCATCAGTCTGCACCAGCCAGCGTCCGGCGTAGTCCTCGAGATAAAGGCCGTCGAAGAGCGCGCCGTCGCCGCGGCCGTCGAGCAGCCGGAACGCGTTCGTGCCACCCGCCCGCAGCGGTTCACGCTGGGCCAGGGCGCGATGGAATTCGGCAGGAGGCAAGGTCGTTGGGGTGAGTCCGCACTTCCGAGTGCGGCGCGACGAATGTGCGTGGGCAGCGCAAGATTGCGAGTCGTCGACGCTCCGAAGAGCGGCGGGCGTCGGCAGGGGGGAGCGGGACGTGGGACGCCGCCCCAAGGAAGCGCCTCTGTGCGCAGAGGCGTCCGGCAACTTACGGACGCAAAAGCGGCAGGGCGCGTCCCTGACGGGTCGCGCGCTTCCTGCCGCACTCCAAGGTCTCCGCCGATCCCATCCTCTTCGTGCCTTCGTGGCTTCGTGTGAGTTTCCCAAAGAGTGGGATTGGGATGATTGGGATTGGGATTGCGATGAGACTGTGCGCGCCTCCCGCAAGCGGACACCGCTTGTCGCCGAATCCTTCCTCCTTCATCCTTCCTCCTTCCGCCTTTCCCCCAATGCCCGTCTCGCTCGCCGAACCCATCCGTGCCGCCGTCAAGGCGGGCCAGTTGCTCGAATCCGCCGCCCGCAATATCGCGCTGCTGCTGGAGCAGGCGCCGGAGCCGATCCACCTCGCCAGCGTGCGCGAGCTGATCGACCGCGGCGCGTGGAGCGAGCTGAACGATCGCTTCTACACGACGCTCGCCTTCGGCACCGGAGGATTGCGCGGCCGGACCATCGGCCGGGTCGTGACCCAGGCGGAACAAGGCGAAGGCGGCCCGCTCGGCCGGCCGCAGCATCCGTGCGTGGGCACGAATGCGATGAACTTCTACAACGTCGAGCGCGCCACCCGCGGACTCGTCGCCTACCTGTGGAAACATTTTTCCAAGGAAGGACGGCCCGGACGACCCAAGCTGGCCATCGCGCACGACACGCGACATTTCTCGCCCGATTTCTGCGCGCTGGCCGCCAAGGTGGCCTCGGAGCAGGGCTGCGACGTGGTCGTCTTCGAAGGGCCGCGCTCGACCCCCGAGCTTTCCTTCGCCGTGCGCCACACCGGCGCCACCGCGGGCGTGGTGCTCACGGCCAGCCACAACCCGCCGCACGACAATGGCTACAAGGTCTATTTCTCCGACGGCGCCCAGATCGTCGAGCCGCACGCCAGCGGGATCATCGCGGAGGTCAATTCGCACGCCCACGAGCACGCCACGCCGATGCCGCTGACGGCCCGCGGGCGGATCGAGCGGCTCGGGCGGGAGGTCGATGCGCCCTATCTCGAGCGGCTGCAGACCCTCGTGCTCGACCCTGCCATGCTGGAGGCCCAGCGCGAGCGGCTGCACGTCGTCTTCACCAGCATCCACGGCACCGGCGGCGTCATCTCGCTGCCCGCGTTCGAGGCGCTGGGCATTCGGGTCACGACGGTGGCCGAGCAGGAGCAGCAGGACGGACGCTTCCCCACCGTGAAGTCGCCCAATCCGGAGAACGCGGAGGCGCTCAGCCTCGGGATGAAGCTGGCCGACGAACTGCAGGCCGACGTTGTCATCGGCACCGATCCCGACTGCGACCGCATGGGCGCCGCCGTGCGCGGCGACGACGGGCGACTGCACATCGTGACGGGCAATCAGATCGGCTCGCTGCTGGCCTGGTATCGCATCGAGACCCTCTTCGCCCAGGGCGTGCTGACGGCGGCCAACCGCGAGCACGCCTGCATCATCAAGACTTTCGTCACCACCGATCTGCAGCGCGCCATCGCCGCCCATCACGGACTCCGCTGCGTGGATACGCTGACCGGCTTCAAGTACATCGGCGCCAAGCTCGGCAAATACGAGCGCGCGCTGCCAGTCGACGTGCGGCAGAACTATCGCGACCGTCTCGAGGCCGAGACCCGCGCGCTGCGCCTGCAGCATTCCACCTTCTTCGTCTTCGGCGGCGAGGAGAGCTACGGCTACAGCGGGGCCGATTTCGTGCGCGACAAGGACGGCAACGCCGCCGCCATCATGTTCGCCGAGGTCTGCGCCGCGGCCAAGGCGCGCGGCCAGACCGTGCCCGCGCTGCTCGATGCGATCTACGCGCAGTTCGGCTACTTCGACGAGAAGAACGGCGCCATCCAGATGGAAGGCGCGGAAGGTGCGGCCGCGATCCAGCGTCTGCTGGCCAGCTACGAGGCGAACCCGCCCGCAGCCATCGGCGAAACGCCGGTCACCGGCGTGAAGAACTTCGCGCGCGAGGACATCCACGACGTCGAGGGCGACCTGATCCCGAAGGAGAAAATGCTGCTCTTCTACCTCGAAGGCGGCAGCCGCGTCGCCGTGCGCGGCTCCGGCACCGAGCCGAAGATCAAATACTATCTCTTCGGCTCCCGCGCCCCCGGCGATGGACGCACCTTCACCGCCGAGGAGCTCGCGGCCGCCAAAGCCGAAGTCCGCGCCCAACTCGAGTCCTGGTGGACCTGGCTCCAGACCGACGCCGCAGCGCGAAAGTAGTCCGTACTCTCCGAGTGCGGCCGTGTCGCGAAGCACAAAGCTGTCGTCTGCGCCCAGGACGCGGCACGGCGCTGACGCGCCCAGCTCGAGTCCTGGTGGACCTGGCTCCAGGCCGACGCCGCAGCGCGGAAGTAGTCCGCACTCTCCGAGTGCGGCCGTGTCGCGAAGCACAAAGCTGTTGTCCGCGCCCAGGACGCGGCACGCACTGACGCACGAGGGCATGTGATCGCGCGAGGACTGGCGGCATGGCGGATTGGAGCACTGCCGGACGACCGTCACCCGTCATCTCCCCACGCCGCGTCCACCTCGCCGCAACGCCGCCGCACTGAAGAGTGCGGACAAGTCGCCCGGCATCCGTCATCTCCCCACGCTGGTTCGACCTCGCCGCTACGCCGCCGCACTCGGAGAGTGCGGACTACTCGGCCTCACTCGTCATCTCCCCGCGCTGGGTCGACTCCGCCGCAAAGCCGCCGCACTCGGAGAGTGCGGACTACTCACTCGTCATCTCCCCGCGCTGCGTCCACCTCACCGCAAAGCCGCCGCACTCGGAGAGTGCGTCCTGATGCCAGCACGCGACATTCCGCTTTCGCCTTCCACCTTCCTCCTTCATCTTTCCGCCCTCTCTTCCCTGCCTTGCTGCCGCCGTTGCCTTCCCGCGCTCCTGTCATGGTTTTGCCTGGCACGACGCTCTTTCCCCACGCGCTGCTGCCGCTGCACATTTTCGAGCCGCGCTACCGGGCGATGCTGACCTTCGCGCTGGAGGAAGACCGGGCCTTCTGCATCGCCATGGTACGTCCCGGCAAGGACGACTGGACCGGTCCGCGCGACTTCGTGCACACCGCCGGCCTGGGTCTGATCCGCGCCTGTGTCTCGCGACCGGACGGCACCTCGAATCTCGTCCTGCAGGGTCTCGCCCGCGTGCACCTGAGCGAATTCGAGGAGCAGGAGGGCTTCGTCCTGGCCCAGATTTCCTCGGTCCTGACCACTCCGGCCACCGAGGACGGACAAGCCGCCGCCGGCCAGGTGCGACTGCTCTGCCAGCGGTTCAAGGAAAAGGGCGTCGATCTGCCGCAGAATTTCGAGGAGTACCTCAATCAGATCAGCGAGCCCGGCGTGCTGGCGGATGTCGTAGCCAACACCTTCGTGGCCGGCGCCCGCGAGCGGCAACGGCTGCTGGAGCAGCCGAGCGAGGACAAACGGCTCGCCCTGCTGGTGCGGTACTTGAAGCGGGAGCTGCGCAATAACTGAGGCTTCCACGCGCCGTCGCCGGGCCCGCGGCGGGAAAGTTCGGAAACTTGGCAGAATCCACGAGGCCAGGCCCGGGTCGCGTCTTGTCCGCCGCGGTCGCTTTGGCTCAGCTGCTGCCATGCGCTCGCCGTGGCTCCTCACTCCGGCCCTGGCTCTCGGGCTCGGGCTCCTTCCGCTGCTGCCCACCGCGCGCCCGCCGGCTCCCGCGGTCCGTGCGGAATCGGCGCCGCGACACGGCTCGCTGGGCTTGCGTGCCGAAGGCGGCCGCTGCGCGCTCTGCGCCGGCGGAGGCGGGAGTCTCGCGGCCGATTTCCTGGCGCGCCGGCGAACCGCTGCTCGCGGGGCGCTGCCGCAGGCCTACACCCCGGTCTTCTACGCGGCCGACGTGGCCACGAAGAAGTACGAGTTCTACCCCATGGCCGGCAACTTCTGGGAGGATCTGTTCCCGACCAATCTGGTCGATCTCGATCCCAGCGCTGGCATCGTCGACTACCACGGCACGGGCTACACCTACGATGGCCACCGCGGCATCGACACCTCCATTCCGACCTTCGCGCACATGGCCCTCGGCGCGCCGGTTTACGCGGCGCTCGACGGCGTGGTGACCGAAGTGCACGACGGCGAGGACGACATGAGCGTCACCAACACGGACAAGCCGTTCAACTACGTCTTCATCGAACACGGCGAGGAGCAGGCGACCTTCTACCTGCACTTCAAGCGCAACAGCATCAGCGTGAGCGTCGGCCAGCAGGTCCGCGCGGGGCAGCAGATCGCCCTGACCGGCAGCAGCGGGAACAGCTCGGGGCCGCACCTGCATTTCCAATCTTACGTCGGCGACCGGCTCTTCGATCCGTTCTCCGGTCCGCAACGGCCGGGGCTGACCAACTGGCTGCGGCAGCCGGCGTTCCGCGAGGATTTCTTCATTCGCGAGTTTGTGATCACGACCGATGACCTCACGAACTGGCGCGGCACGCCGTTCGACACCTCGCGCACCGGCTCCTTCGAGGTGGGACGGCGGGCGGTGAACTTCTGGATCCTCTTCCGCAATTTCCCCGCCAACACGAACTCGCGCACGCGTTACCTCCGCCCGGACGGCTCGGTCGCGCTCGACAGCGGGCCAACGTTCGAAAGCGGGCCATTCTACCGCGCCGCGCTCTCGCCCTACAATTTCGAGGTCGAGCTCAACGTGCCGGGCGACTGGCAGATCGAGTATTCGCTCAACGACCAGGTCGTCGCGCGGGCGCCCTTCCGCGTGCGGGCAGTCGGCGCGCCGCCAGAGCTGCGCCCGCCGCATCCGGTCGCCATCGAGCTCGATCCGCCGCAGCCCGATGCCGCGCAGGTGCTGTTCTGCCGCGTGCGCGCGCCGCGGGTCTTCGTCGACCCCGATTACCGCATCGTCCGCTTCCGCTACGTGTGGCAGGTCAATGGCGCCGTCGTCCGCGACACCACCCACATGGGCCTGGCCGATGCGCTGCCGCATTCCAGCGGCCAACCGGGACAGCAGGTCAGCTGCACGGTCACGCCGCTCAACGAGGTGGCCACCGGCGCGCCCGTCACGCTCAGCGCCACGTTGGCCACGCCAGTGCCGGCCCGGATGATCAATGTCTCGACCCGCGCGCGCGTCGGCCAGGGCGACGATGTGCTCATCGGCGGGCTCGTGGTCGGCGGCTCGGCCAACAAACGCGTGCTCTTTCGCGCGCTGGGTCCGTCGCTCGGCGGCTTTGGCGTGGCTGGCGCTCTGGCCGATCCGACCCTCGAGGTGCGCGCCGCAGACGGCCGTCTGCTGGCCTTCTCCGACAGCTGGCGCAGCGAGGCTGCCGCCGTAAACGCGGCGGGGCTGGCTCCCGCCAACGACGCCGAGCCCGCGGTGGTCGTCGATCTCGCGCCGGGCAGCTACACGGCCATCGTGCGCGGCGCCGGCGGCACCGAGGGTGTGGCCATCGTCGAGGCCTACGAGCTCGATCGCACGGCTGCCCCGCGCTTCGTCAATCTCTCCACCCGCGCCCGCGTCGGCAACGGCGACAACGTCCTCATCGGCGGCCTCGTCGTGGAAGGCCCCCGCGCCCGCAAGGTGCTGCTGCGCGCCATCGGGCCGTCGCTCGCCGGCTTCGGCGTCAGCGGCGCGCTCGCGCAACCGGAGCTGGAACTCTACGACGCCGGCGGCCAGTCGATCGCCTCCTCCGCGGGCTGGGCGCAGGAGGCCCGGGCCGGACTCATCGGTGCCAGCGAGTTGGCGCCGAGCGATCCCCGCGAGGGCGCCATCCTCGCGCGCCTCCCGCCGGGCGCCTACACCGCCATCGTCCGCGGCCGCGCCGGCGCGACGGGCGTGGCGCTGGTCGAAGCCTACGAGCTGAGCGGCGACTGAGCGCGCCGCGGGGCGGCTTGGCAGTTGCCGAACCGCCCGGCTGCGGCTCTAGCTCGGCCATGCGCTCGCGCCTCCTCCTCGCCCTCCTCGCCAGCGTTCTGCTTTCGGTAGTCGCCGCGATCCCGGCCGCTGAGCCGCTCGGAGCGCGGTTCGACGCCGCCGGCGAGAAGCTGACCTTCCGAGTCTATTCGGGCGCGGCCACCCGGATCGAGGTCTGGATCTACGATGCACCCATCGGCCAGCCTTCGAAGGTCTTCTACGAGCTCGAGCCGGACGCGAAATCCAAAGTCTGGAGTCGCACCGTTTCCGTGGCCGAACTGCGCGAGAAAGGCGTGACCGGCACGGTCTACTACGGCTACCGCGCCTGGGGTCCGAATTGGCCCTACGAAACGCTCTGGCGCCCGGGCACGCTCAATGGACGCAAGGAAGACTGCGACAGCGCGGGCAATCGCTTCAATCCGAACAAGCTGCTGCTCGATCCGTGCGCGCTCGAGGTCAGCCACGATGCCTGCAATGCGCGCGTCCCGTCGGATGCCATCTTCACCAGCGGGACGAATGCGAACCTCGACACCGGCGTGCTCGCGCCGAAGTCGATCGCGCTGCCGCCGCTCACGGCCTACGACGGCCCGCGGCCGACCCGAGCGTTCAAGGACGACATCGTCTACGAGGTCCACCTGCGCGGCCTGACCAAGGCCGATCCGACCGTACCGGAGAAGGAACGCGGGACCTATGCCGGCGCCGCGCGCAAGGCCGCCTATCTCGCCGGGCTCGGCATCACCGCGGTCGAGTTCCTGCCGCTGGCCGAGTTCCAGAACGAGCAGAACGACACCGTCGGACCGACCACCCGCGGCATGAACTACTGGGGCTACAGCCCGAACGCCTACTTCGCGCCGGAGCGTCGCTACGCGCTGGATCAGTCGCCCGGCGGGCCGACGCGCGAATTCCGCGAGATGGTGCGCGCCTTCCACGCCCAGGGGCTCAAGGTCTTCGTCGATGTCGTCTACAACCACACCGGTGAGGGCGGGGTCGCGGCCGACGGCAAGACCGCGCGCCTGCATTCGTTCCGTGGACTCGACAATGCGGCCTACTACCAGCCCGCGGCGAATGCGCGCTTCTATCAGGACAATAACGGCGTCGGGCCCAACCTCAACGCCGCCCACCCCGCGGTGCGGGACCTGATCGTCGATTCCCTCCGCCACTGGCGCGAGGTCCTCGGCGTGGACGGCTTCCGCTTCGATCTCGCTCCGGTGCTCGGCAATGCCAGGGACCGCGACGGCTTCCAGTTCAGCGGGACCGATCCGGCCAATGCGCTCAATCGCGCCGTGCGCGAGCTGCCGGCGCGGCCCGCCGCGGGCGGCCCCGGGGTCGATCTCATCGCCGAGCCGTGGGCCCTCGGCAACGGCACCTATCAGGTCGGGCATTTCCCCGCCGGCTGGGCCGAGTGGAACGACAAGTTTCGCGACGCATTCCGTCGCTCGCAGAACAAGCTGGGCGTCGAGCGCATCGTCCCGGCCGAGCTGGCGCGACGCCTGACCGGCTCGCCCGACCTCTTTCAGGACGACGGCCGGCGCCCCGCGGCTTCAGTGAATTTCATCGTCTGCCACGACGGCTTCACGCTGGCCGACCTCTATCGCTACAATGCCAAGCGCAACGGCGAGAAGTGGCCCTACGGTCCCTCCGACGGCGGTTCCGACCATAATCTCTCGTGGAATCAGGGCGGCGACCCCGCCTTGCAGCGCCAGGCCGCCCGCAACGGCCTCGCCCTGACGTTGCTTTCGGTCGGCGTGCCGCTCTTCAACGGCGGCGACGAAATGCTCCGCACGCAGTTCGGCAACAACAACACCTATAACCTCGACAGCGAGGCCAACTGGCTGGACTGGACGCTGCCGAAGCAGTTCCCGAACTTCGCCGCCTTCGCGCGCAAGCTGCTCGCCTTCCGCCGCACCCACGCCATTCTGCGGCCGGCCGACTGGTTCAGCGGGCGCGACGGCAACGGCAACGGCCTGCCCGATCTCAGCTGGTACACCGCGGCCGGACGCGAGGCGGGCACGCCGTATCTCGACGACGCCAGCAACACCTTCCTCGGCTGGATCCTGGACGGCACCGAGACCGAGCCGCCGGGACCGGTGCTCTACTGCGCCTACCATTGGGGCGCCCAGGCGATCGAGGTCGTGGCGCCGCCAAACTCCGCCGGCAAGCGCTGGCACCGGGTGCTCGACACCCGCAGCGCGCTCGAACCGGCCGACAACATCGTCAACCCAGGCGCCGAGGAACCGCTGCCCGCCATGAGTTTCCCCATGGCCGGGCGCAGCGTCGTGGTGCTGCTGGAAAAATGACCGGCCGCGGCGCGGAGAATTCTTCAGCGAATCTCAAGGTGCCGGCTTCGAGAATCGCCGCTGCTCCCGGCATTTCCGCATTTTGATTTTTCGCCGGCCCGGCTAGAACTCCGCTGCAGCCCCCCGCCCCGCATGTCCACCCGCACGTTCGGCCGCTACGAAGTCGCCCAGCAGCTCGGCGCCGGGGCTTTCGGCGCAGTGTACCGAGCCTGGGATGCGAAGCTGGGGCGGCCGGTCGCGCTCAAGCTGCTGCACACCGATTTCAACGAGGACCCGTCGATCCGCGCCCGCTTCGAGCGGGAGGCCAAGATCATGGCCTCGCTGCAGCATCCGCACATCATCCCCATCCACGATTTCGGCGAGCAGGACGGCACGCTCTTCATCGTCATGGCGCTCTTCGGCGGCGGCACGCTGCAGCGCCAGATGGCCGAGCGCGCCGCGGAGGGCCGCGCCTTTTCCAGCGACGAGACCTTTGCCATCCTCGAGCCCATCTGCAGCGCGCTGGACCGCGCGCATTCCCTCGGGGTGGTCCATCGCGACCTCAAGCCGGGCAACATCCTCTTCGACGAGAGCGGCAAGCTGGCCATCACGGACTTCGGCATCGCCCGCATCTTCGGCGGCGCCAACACCCGTGCCACGCTGACCGCCTCGGGCCAGGAGATCGGCACGCCGCTCTACATGGCGCCCGAGCAGTGGAAAGGCGCGAAGGAGCAGATCGACGGCCGGACCGATCTCTACGCGCTCGGCTGCCTGGCTTACCAGCTTCTGACCGGCAGGGCGCCCTTCGCCGGCGACAGCGCCTACACGCTGATGCATGCGCACATGTTCGACGCCGCGCCGAAGCCGTCGGACAGCCATCGCAACCTGCCGCGGCCGTGGGATCAGGGCGTGGCCCGACTGCTGGCCAAGAATCCGGGCGATCGCTTCGACACCGCCGGTGCCTTCCTGCACTGGCTGCGCGAGGCTCTCGGCGGACGAATCGCGCCGCTGCCCGAGCCGCGGACCAATGTGCCGCTGGTGCCCAACGTGCCGACCTCGCAGCTGCCGGCCTTCGCCACCGGCGACACGCTGGTGCCGCGACGCAGCAAGGCCCCGCTCTTCGCGGCCGCCGCCATCATCGTCTTTCTCGGCCTCGGCGCCGGTTTGTATCTGCGGCGCTCGACGGCTCCCGGTCCGGGCGAACGCTCCGTCAATCCTCCGAACCCGGCCGAAGCCCGCCCCGCCAGCAATCAGACCGCACCACGCCCGCCAGCCGGGCCGGAGCCCCGCGAGGCGGGAGGTCCACGGGAGGCCGCCGGAGCGCGCGATGGCCGCCCCGCCGCCCCGTTC
The DNA here is from genome assembly GCA_018240025.1 of Verrucomicrobiota bacterium. GTDB lineage: Bacteria > Verrucomicrobiota > Verrucomicrobiia > Chthoniobacterales > SZAS-18 > SZAS-18. The sequence goes on along the minus strand of JAFEGM010000006.1, from coordinate 85,616 downwards.
AAAGGCCGCGATCCCGCCACGGCCACCGTCGCCGCGCCTTTCGTGAACTCGCTCGGCCTGCGCTTCGTGCCCGTCGGCAACGAGGGGGGCCGGCCGTTGCTCGTTTGCCGCATCGAAACGCGGGTGAGCGACTTCCGCGCTTTCGTGACGAGCCCGACCGCCCGGATGATCGGCCGCGACGAGCGCTACCGCTACGAAGCGCCGCAAATGGGCGAGCCGCCGCGCATTCTGACCGCGCAGGGCTGGGTGACCGCCGATGCCACCTGGGAGCGCCCCGGCTTCGCCCAGACCGATGAGCACCCGGTCACCTGCGTGAGTTTTCACGATGCCATGGCCTTCGCCGAGTGGCTGGGCAATCGCGAGGTCGAGGCGGGCCAGCTGCCGTCCGGCTGGCGGTATCGCGTCCCCTTCGCCTCCGAATGGCAGCAGGCCGCCTCCGCCGCGGCCGGCGAGCGCACGCCCAACTACGCCGGCAGCGAGGCGCGCGATGCCAACTGGCCCGCCAGCCTGCCGCTGTTGAGCGGCTGGCAGGACGCCTTCCCGCGCACCGCCCCGCCCGCCGAAGCCGTGTTGTTCTCAGGCCTCCGCGGCAACGTCTGGGAATGGGTCCTGCCGCAGGATCCCGGGCAGGAGCGCAACAACGCCGAAATCCGCGGCGGCGCCTGGTCGACCAGCCGTCCCGAGGAGACCAACGTCACCTTCGGCAAGACCGAGCCCCGCAGCACCCGCCGCAGCGACCTCGGCTTCCGCCTCGTCCTCGTGCAGGAACCCGCCGGCCGTCCCATCCCGCCGCCGCGTGGCCAGGCCGGTCCGCCCGCCGCCGGGCAAGGTCAGAGCCAGGGACCATTCCGCCCGCCCGCCGTCGCCGCTCCCACCTACGTCCCCGGCGCCCAGGTCGTCCCCTTCGGCCGCGAGGCCCCCACCCCCGCGCCCACCGAACCGCCTCCGCCGCAGGCGCAGCCCGGCGAACCCAATGGCCCGCGCCCGCTGTTCCCCCGCGACCGCCCCCCACGGCCCGGCCCGCCCGGCGCCGGAGGGCCGCCGAGGTAAGGAGGAAGGGAGAAGGATGAAGGAGGAAGGAGGAAGGAGGAAGGATGAAGGGCGGCGCTGCGTGGGCGATGTCTCGAGACCAGAACCAGCACGAGCGCGGAGTGCGCTCACCTTGGGCCGCTTTCCTTCCTCCTTCCTCCTTCCTCCTTCCTCCTTCATCCTCACACCCCCTCCTTTGCCTTTGACAGCTTCCGCTCCGCCCCTACTCTCCCGCTCCGCCAAGGCGGGGTAGCCAAGTGGTAAGGCCGGGGTCTGCAAAACCCCTATTCGCGGGTTCGATTCCCGCCCCCGCCTCTCTATTTTTCGAGTAAGGCGCAGAGGGGGCGAGGGCGTGGGTTTTCGCTCGCTCAAATTGCCCGCAGGTGGCTGGCATTGAACGCCAGCGCGGCGGCCTGATGAAACTCTCCGCGCTGGCGCAAACGCCACGCTTCGCAGGCGGCGAAGGCGCGGGACTGAGCGGCGGCGGTCATCGGGTCGGCGCCGGCGGCGAGGGCGAGGACGATTCGGGCGTCGGCGGCGAAGAAGATCTCGGGGGCATCGGGGTCGAAGAGGAAGTCGTCGGCGTAGCCGACGAAGCCGGCGCAGCCTGCGGCGATCAGGGCGGGGCCGAGGCAGCGGGCGCAGTGGCAGGCGAGAAGATGGACGGTCCAGCCGCGCAGTTCGGCGGGCAGGCGGGGACGGTGGGGGTCGGCGCTGAGGAGGGTTTCGAAGGCGTCGCCAAAGCAGCGGTCGGCGCGGCCGTGGCCGGCGAGGCTCAGGACGCGGCCCATGGGCGAGGACGGAGCCGAGAGGAATGCAGCCGCCAGCGTGGCGCGCGACAGGCGTTCGCCCTCGACCCGGCGAACCTGGGGCAGGCGGATGTCCAAATGCTGGCGACGCCATTGACCGGCGGCGCGGGAGAAGGGATCCCAGCGGGCCTCGGCCCGGACCACGCTGGCTTGCGGAGGCGCGAGCGCGGGCGGCGCGGGCGGAGGTGGCTCCAGCCGGCCCAACGCGGCGGCGCGCAGGAAGCCGAGCGCCAGCCATGCGACCTCCGCAGCGCTGCGCCAGGCGGGCGGCTGCGGGCCGCCTTGCCCGGCGCGGGCGGCCAGCAGGCGCGCCCGATCGACCACCGCCAGTTCCGCCCAGGGCGCCTCCCGGGCTCCCTCGGCCACTTCGCGCAGGCTGAGCCAGCGCGCGCCATCCGAGGCCAGCCCGGCAGGCAGCGCCCACTCCTCCGGCGGGAGCGGGAGCGCCGGTGTTTGCACGGATCGGTCGGGGCTCAGGCGCTCAGGCGAGCGTGAGTGCGTCGATCAGATTCTCGGCCTCGAGCCCGAGGCCCTCGGTTTGGACGATGTCGATGAGATCGGCCTTCGCACCGGCAAAGGTGGTGGGATTGTCGCTCTCGATCGCATCGCGCAGCGCACCCCAGGTCGAGACGCCGGTGCCGAGCGGGACGCGGAGCGTGACATCGACCACGAGCTCGGTGCCTGCGGTGTAGTGGCGGTGATAGACGTCGTCGCCGAGCGGGTCGTCGTTCTCGTCGGTCGTGTCGATGCCGATGTTCTGGAAGCGCAGCGCGATGCTCCAGCCATCGAAGGTGTTCGGCGCGGCCGGCTGGCCGCTGCCCGCGGTCTTGGCGCGGAGTCCGAGCAATTGGCCCACGGGCGACGTGGGTTCGATGGCCGCGATCTCCTCGAGCTGCTTGCCGAGCGTCTTGGCTGGGGTGCCGTCCTTCGAAAAATTGGCGAAGCCGGCAATGATTTGGTCGCGTTTGTTCGAGGGGATGGGGAACGAGGTGTGCAGCTCGAAGTGGCCGGTGGCGGCCGACATCGCGGGCAGTTCGTTGTCGGCATCGGCGGCCGCGCGGTCGGAGACGACGCGGGCGTCCTGGAAGACGTTGCCGAGGCGGGCGAGACGCGGGCGCTGCCGGCGAGCGCGGTGGTCGGAGGGCGGAAGGGATTCGTTCATGGAGGTGGCTGGGAGGTGCGGGGCGGAAAGAATGGCGGAGCGAAAGTGTCGCATCAGCGGGGGGCGGGCGGCAGATCCTTCCAGATCGAGTGCACGCGCAACACCTCCTCGGAGATGTCGCCCGGGACCTTGAGCAACTCGTCGATCTGGGCGCGAGCCTCGGCCTTGCGGCCGCAGCGCAGATAGACCAGGGCCCGGCGCAGGCGGAAGGCAGGGGCGTCGAACTGATCGTCGACCACGCGCTTGTCTTCCATGGCGCGATCCGCCTCGGCGCAGGCCTCCTGCGCGCGGCCGACGCCCGCGAGCGCAAAGGCGTGGGCCAGTTGCAGTCGCGCATCGCGTCGGGCCGAGGCGAGTGGGGCGATCTCGTCGAGCGCCACCTGCCAAACCTCGCGCGCGCGTGCCCGGTTACCGCCGCTCTCCTCGATCTCCGCCAGCAGCCCGCTGCGCGTCAGGTACACCTGCTGCCCGTCGAGCAGACTGAAGCTGCTTTCCTCGATCGTCCGGCGGGCCTCGTCGAAGCGACCTTCCATCAGCAGCCACTCCACCCTGAACCAAAGCCGGATCTCGAGCGTGGCGTCGTTCGGCTGCTGTTTGGCCGCAGCCTCGCGGAAGCCGCTGATGTCGCCTTTCCAGGCCAGCAGCAGGGCACTCCGGATGGTCGAAGAGAAGAGAATATGGTAACCTACCTTCGCTTCGGCGGCCGCCAGGGCCGCGGCGCATTCCGCGTAGCGGCGGGTGTAACGCAGCGTGTTGGCGTGGTTGTAGAGCAGATTGATGTCGAGCGGATTCAGCCGCAACGCCTCGGTGTAGCTCGCAATGGCCTCGTCCCACTTGCCGACGCGACGCTGGATGTTGGCCACGTTGGCGAGCGCCTCGGCATTGAAGGGTTCGAGCGCGATGGCCTTGCGGTAATTCTCGAGGCCGCGCGTGTAATCGCCGAGACCGCGGAAGAAGTAGCCGCCGAGGGCCACGTAGGCGTCGGCGAATTCACCGCCGACCTGCAGGGCGCGCCGTGCCGTGGCGTAGGCCTTGGCCAGCCGGTCGTCGGTTCGGTCGGTCCCGAAGGCGTAACGCATCGTATGCAACTGCGAAAGCTGGGCGTGGGCCCGCGCGAAACTCGGATCCAGCCGCACCGCTTCCTCCAGCAGGCCCTCGGCGGTGGCGAAATCGTGGCGATTGCCGGTCGCGCCCTTCATCAGCGCGCGGGCTTTGGAAAACAGCTCGTAGGCCTTGGCGCTGGCGATCGGCGGCTCGCTCAAGGCAGTCTTCTCGCCCGCGCTCAGCGTGGTCTTGAGAGCGCCCGCGATGGCCAGGGCGATCTGCGCCTGCACCACCATGACGTCACTGGCTTCGCGGTCGTAGGATTCGGCCCAGACGGTGTCGCCGGTGGCCACATCGACCAATTGAGCCGTCACCCGGATCTTCGCCTGCTCGCGTCGCACGGAGCCCTCGACCACGTGGCTGACGCCCAGCTTCTCGCCAATCGCCCTGAGCTCGCGGGGGACGCCCGGCGCGAAGCCCTGCACCGAGCTGCGCGAGATGACGCGCAGTTCGCGCACCTTGGCCAGGTTCGTGATCACGTCCTCGTGCATGCCTTCGGCAAAATGCGCAGCCTCCTGACTGGCGCTGAGGTTGGCGAAGGGCAGCACCGCCAACGCGCGCCGCAGCGTAGCGACCGGGCCCGGGACCGGGCGTGCCTCCGGCTGCGTGGGAGCGGCCGCCGCGGCCGGCGTTACCACCGCAGCAGGGGGGTCGCTCGGGGCGGACGGATTCATCCGCTGCAGGACTCCGACCGCAAGGCCGAGCGCGAAGACGGCGGCGGCGGCGAGTCCGAGACGCCGCAGCATGGTACCGCGGGGCGCCTCCGGGGTCGGCTCCAGGTCGGAGCCAGGCATGGGAATCGGCTCGGGGGCGGGCACCCGTTTGGGCACCGCTGGCAAGGTGACCTCGCTCAATTCCCCCGCCCCCACGGGCGGCGGCGCGGGCGGCGCGCCCACCGGCTGGGGCGGCGGCATCTGCATCCGCAGGCTGAGAGGCTCGGCCGCCGCGGAAGTGGTGGCATGTCCGCCGGGCGGCACCCACGACTTGTGCGTATCCACCAGCGGCGTTTGGCGCGGCGGATCCTGCGCCGACCGGGTCAGGCCCTGCCGGCAGCGCTCCAGCTCTTCGATGACGAGCTCCGCGCTCGCGAAGCGCTGCTCGGGGGATTTGGCCAGCAGGCGCGCCACGATGCTCCGCAGCTCGGTTGGCAAATGACCCAGTCGCTCCAGCGGAATCTGGCCGCCGACGTGCTGGTTCATCAGCTCGCGGTGGGACGTCGCCGTGAACGGCGGCGTGCCCGTCAGCATCTGGAACACAATGCAACCGAGCGAGTAGAGGTCGGAACGTCCGTCCAGTGAGGCCGCCTCCTCGCATTGCTCCGGACTTGCGTAGAGGGCGGTGCCGCGGAACCCGATGCTCTGCGTGCCGCTTTCCGTGCGGACGATCGGCCGGGCCAGACCGAAGTCGATGATCTTGAGCGTGCGCGGACCGAGCGCATCGAGCCGTCCGACCAGCATGATGTTCGACGGCTTGAGGTCGCGGTGGATGATGCCCTGCGCGTGAATGGCGGCCAGACCGCGCGCGATCTGCTCGGCCAGCGGCAGGGCCGTGGCGGCATCGAGCGGCGGCTGCGCCTTGAGCCATTCCTCCAGCGAGACGCCGTCCACGAACTCCATCGCGTAGAAGAAGTTCCCCGGCGTGTCGTTGAGGTAGAGCACGCTGGCCACGTTCGAATGCCGCACCCGGGCCGCAGCGCGGGCCTCGCGGAGAAAGAGCGACTGCGCGGCCGTGCTGTGCTCGCGGAAGGGGGCGATGACCTTGAGCGCGACCGGCAGACGCAACCGCTCGTCCAGAGCCTTGTAGGTCACGCCCATGCCGCCGCGGCCCAGCTCGTGGAGCGTGCCGTCGGGCCGACGCTCGATGCGGAAATGGTGGAGCCTTTCCGACGGCTGGCGCCGCGCCGCCTCACTCGGCCGCGGCAGGAAGCGCAGGCCGGTCAGCGGGCGGCCGGTGCGTCGACGCCGCGTACCGCGGGCCGCACCCGCCGCTTCCGGCGGCGCTGGGTTCGCGGGAAAATCGGCCTCGGTCTCGCCGGCTCCCGGGCAGCTCGGACAGATTTCGCCAAGATAAAGCGCTCCACACCGCGGACACGGGCGAGAGACAGGAGACGCGGCGGGCCCGGGATCAGGCATCGGTCGGTCCATGTAAGCGCCCGGTCAGGCGGTGCCAAGCGCCAAGTGGCCCCGCTTCGTGCGGGCGCTGAGCGCTTCGAGGGTCAGGGCCTTCATCGCTCCAGCCCAGCAAAGGACGAGTCCAGGTGAAGACTGGCGAACGACGGGCACGCCCCCTTTCTGCCGACAGAGCAAGGCCTGCGGCTTTGGTCGCTTCGAGGACCAGGACGAGGACGAGGACGAGGACGAGGACGACCACGACGACGACGAGGACGACGGCCGGTCGCTCTGCTCGCATTCCCCGTCACGGCTGCGGTCACACATTCACAGAAAGCACTCATCAGCTGCGCGCGGGATCGTCCTCGTCGTCGTCCTCGTCGTCGTCCTCGTCGTCGTCCTCGTCGTCGTCCTCGTCCTCGTCCTCGTCGTTGTCCTCGTCCTCGTCCTCGTCGTCGTCCTCGTCCTCGAATCGACCAAAGCCGCAGGCCAAACCCCTCCCCCGCGGTTTATTTGCTCAGCGAAACGTACACCCCGCCCCAGTCTGCCGGCGGCGGATCCTCGACGTAACGTTCGCAGCGCGCGCGCAGCACGGCGCTGGGGGGGTCGTGCAGTTGTCCGTCGAGCATGCGGGCCGCGGCGGCGAACTCGCCGGCTACGTAGGCATCGAAGGCCCGCTCGTAGCAGGCCACGACCTCCGGCTCGAGGGCGGGCTCTCCGGCCAGGCCCAGCAGCTCGAAGATCACGATCGGCCGCTGCTTGCCCTTGACCGCCACGTGATCGAGCCGCCGGAAGGCGAACTCGCCCTGCACGGCGTCGCGAATGCGCTCGCTGACCAGGATGGAGGTACCGTACTGCTTGTTCAGGCTTTCCAGCCGCGCGGCCAGGTTCACGGCGTCGCCGATGGCCGTGTAGTTGAGCCGATCCGGAGCGCCGAAATGGCCGACCATGGCGTGGTCGCAATGCAGCCCGAAGCGCGTCTCGAACGGCGGCAGATCCCGCGCCCGCCACTCCGGCGAGTTGGAGAGCGCGTGCGCCTCGGCCCGGCAGCGCAGGGCTGCCAGGCAGGCCAGCCGCGGATGCCGCTCGACTTCCTCCGGCGCGTTCCAGAGCGCCATGACGGCGTCGCCGATGAACTTGTCGATCGTGCCGCGGTGCTCCTGCTGGATGATGCGCACCATCACGCCGAGATACCGGCCGAGCGCGTCGGCCAGCACGTTCGGGTCCAGCCGCTCGGCGAAATTGGTGAAATCGCGGATGTCCGTGAACATCAGCGAAATCTCGGTTTGCTCGCCGCCCAGCACCGGCTCGCTCTTCTCGCGGTAGAGGCGGCGGACGAGATCGACGGGGACGTATTTGCTCATCGCCCGCATGGCCGCCTTGGCCCGCTCGAGACTCTCGAGCACCTCTCTGACATCGCGGAAGGCGGAATCGGTCACCGCCGGCGCGAATTCGAAGGCGTTCATCTGCCGGGTCTCGGTCGCGATCTGCCCCTGCGCCTGCCTCACCCCGCGTTGCAGCCAAAGGCCGCCCAGAATGAGCCCCGCGATGATGAGCGAGGCCCAGAGCAGCAGCCGGTCGCGCAGCGCCTGGGCCTGGCCGAGGTAATGCTCGCGGGGTACGACGATCCCAACCACCCAGTCCTGCGTGTCGGGCAGAGCACGGAACGAGTAGAGAAAATCCTCGCCGCCATGCTCGAGGGCACCCGACAGCGCGGGCCGCTCGGGGCCCAGCTGGCGCAGCTGCGGCACGGCCAGCGCGGCCTCCAATTCGCCGGGCAGCGCCGCGGGCACCACGCGCAGATCGTCGCCGATCTCGCCGATGCGGTCGCGCGGGCTCAGCCGGGTGAGCAGCCGGCCGGCCGAGTCGCACAGGAAGATGCGGTGGGGATCCTCCATGGCGCCCGGGGCGAGGCGCAATTGAACGGCGCGGTCGAGCGCCTCGGTCAGCAGGCCGACCCGCATGACGCCGAGGAACTGACCCGTCGCATCGCTGATCGCGTGCATGAAGCTGACGGCCACGCGCTGACGCTCCTTGGGCAGACTGGCATCGATCTGCGTGAAGTGGAGATCGGTCGAGAGCACGTCCGACTGCGCCTGGCGACGGGCCGGAGAGGTGAAGGTGAGATGCTCGGTCGGATCGGGCATCGGCTCGTCCAGCCGCCGCGGCGCGGTGGCCTGGGCGGCATCGCCGCGGACCTCCAGCTCATCGGCCACGAACTGACCGCCCTCGCGGTAAGTACGCTTGCGCCAGAACTGGCCGGCGGGATTCGCTTCATCCGCGATGCTGCGCACGAAGCTGACCTGCGCGCCGCTGCCGGGCTCGAGCTGCGGGTCGTCGTTCGCCTCGAAGCCGCGCAGGCGGGCGGTGGTCAGCGTGACCTCGCTCAGGTTCTGGCTCCCGGCCAGGAGCGCGGCCAGGGCGGGCTCCAGCGAGGTCGGCTCGCGCGGCTGCACCAGGCCGAGCGTGATCTGGCGCTCGAAGCGGCGGATGGCCTCGGGCGCCTCGCCCAGGTAGAGCGCCACCCGGTTGGCGATCTCCCGGCTGGCCTGGTCGCGAATGCGCTCCGAGCTCTCGAGCAGGGAAGCCTGGGTGCCGCGTGAGACCACGACAAAGAGTCCCACCAGCGCGGCGATCAGCGCGGCAAAGCCAAAGCCCATCAGCTGCGCGATGGTCAGGCGTTGGCGGAGAGGAGAGCGGGCCACGGGCTGGGGCGGAGCGGTCGCACGATACCAAAGTCGGGGCACGACGACAGCTTCGCCGGGAGGAACGGTGCGCATGCCAAGCTGACTGCGCGAACCGGTCGCGCGGCGGCTCAGCAAAGTTCAGAGCGGCCGTCGTTCCGGGTAGAAGCGTTGCGCGAGGAGGTGGTCGAGCGAAACGCGACCGGGCCCGAAGACCAGCACGAGCACGCTCGCGAGCAGGAAGAGGAAGGGCGCGGCCGAGACGAACTTGTCGGGCTCGCGAAAGACGTTCTGCACCACTTCGAGATCCGCCGTGACGAAGGCCACGACCATCGTGAACGCCAGCGCCAGAGCGGTCGGCCGCGAAGCGAGGCCGAACAGCAGCAGCAGCCCGCCGAAGCACTCGACGCCCGCCGCCAGCCACGCATTCAGCCCCGGCAGCGGCAGTCCGAGCCCGCGGAAGAACTCGGCCACCGACTCGTGATTGCCCAGCTTGCCGCGACCGCTGAGGAAGAACTGCCAGCCCCAATACGATCGGATGAGCAGGAGGACGAGGGATTGGCCGCTGGATGCCACCGCGATGAGCGTGCGGTAGCTGTGCTCGAGAAACGTTTTCATGGGGTTCCCATGCGAGTCCGCGACCCCACCGCCTATTCCGGAAGGCTGCAACGCGGCGACAATGCGCTTCCGCTGCCGGGCCGGCATGATAGAAACGAGCGCGCGCGGTATGCCCTCCACGCTGTATTTCTCCCACTATCGCGTCCTGGAACGCGAAGACGGGACACCGTGGCGGCTGGGCGTGGGGCCCACGGGCGTCACATACAAGGCCTTCGACGAAAAACTGCATCTACCGGTCGCGCTCAAGGTCATCTCGCCCTCGCGCCTGCTCGATCCGACGGTCCAGGCGCTGTTTCTGCGCGAGGCTCGTGCCGCCGCCCGGGTGCGCCATCCCAACGTGGCCAGCGTGCTGGCGCTGGAGGATCAGCCCGGCAACATCTTCGCCGCGATGGAGTTCATCGATGGCCTCACGCTGGAGGAACTGCTGCGCCAGCGGCAGCGGCTTCGGACCGGTCAGGCTCTGCTGCTGGCCGTCCAGATCGCGCGCGGGCTCGAATCGATCCACCGCGCCGGCATCCTGCATCGCGACCTCAAGCCGGCCAACATCCTCCTGCTGGCGGAGGCGCCGGAGCGGTGGCTGGTCAAGGTCATCAACTTCGGTCTCGGCCGTGCCCTCGCCGGCGAGAAGCCGACCACCGCCACGGTCGCGCTGACCGCCGGCTCCCGCGCCGCCGTGACGTATGCCAGCCCGGAACAATGCCTCGAGCGCGACGAACTCGACGTGCGCAGCGATCTCTACGCGCTGGGCTGCCTGCTTTGGGAAATGCTGGTCGGCCGCCCGCCCTTCGCCGCCGGGACCCACCACGAGACGGTCGCGCAGCATGTCTCGCAGCCGCCGCCGCTGGCCGAGATCGCCCGCCAGCCGCTACCGGTACGCTCCCTCCTCTCGCAGCTGCTGGCCAAGGAACCGCGCGATCGTCCGCCCACGGCCGCCGCGGTGGCGCTGGCGCTGGAGGATGCGCTGCATCAGCCGGAGGCCGGCGCCGCGGCGAGTACGACCAGCACGACTTCGATCGGCCGCGCGCCGGCCCTCGATGCCTCGCCCATGCGCAAGTCGGTCGCCGTGCTGCCGTTCGCGACCCAGGGGGCATCCCCCGAGCAGCAGTATTTCGCCGACGGACTGACCGAGGAGCTGCTCAATGCGTTGGGCAAAGTCGGCTCGCTGCGGGTGGTCTCACGCGCTTCGGCCTTCAATTTCCGCGGCAGCACGCTGCCCCGGCCGGAGATCGCGCAGAAGCTCGGGGTGACCTTCCTCGTCGACGGCTCCGTGCGCTTCTCCGGCGCACAGGTGCTGATCACGGCGCAGCTGGTCGCCGGCGGCGACGGCTTCCAGATCTGGAGCGAAACCTACGAACGCGCCGTACCGGACTTGTTCGCCGCGCAGGACGAGATCGCCCTCGCGGTGGCCGGGGCGCTCGAGCTGAAGCTCGCTCCCCGTGCGGTGAGCCCGCCCTCGCCGGAGGCCTATCGCTTCTTCCTCGAGGGGCGCAATGCGTGGCGTCAGCGCACGCCGACTTCGCTCGACCACGCGCAGGACTGCCTCGAAAGGGCGCTCCTGCTCGAGCCGCGCTTCGCCCGGGCGCTGGTGGCGCTGGCCGACGTCCCGCTGGCCCGCGTCGATCTCGCCATCATCGGCAACCAACCGTCCTCGACCTTCGTGCCGACCATCCGCGAGGCGATGGAGCGCGCCCGGGCGGCCATCGAACTCGAGCCCGATCTCGCCGAAGCCCACGCCAGTCTCGGCCTGGCGCACCGTTTCCTGGGCGAACGCACCGCGGCGATCCAATGCTATCGCCACGCCATCGCGCTCAACCCCAACTATGCGCCAGTCTACCAGTGGCTCGCCCGGGGGCTCACGGCCGACGGCCGCCTCGAGGAGGCGCTGGAGCAAAGCGCCACCGGCGTGATGCTCGACCCGCTGGCGCCCCGCATCGTGGACAATCACGCGCTGCTCCTGCTCCTCGCCGGCCGGGTGGCCGATGCGCTGGAGGCGGTCGAACGCGGCCTCGCCACCGCCCCGGAGGATGTCCAGCTGCGGACCTGGCGTATCTGGGCGCTGAGCGCGCTGGGCCGCAGCCGCGAGGTCCTCGGCGAAGCGCGGGCCATCCTGGCCCAGCCGCGCTCGGGCTACTACCACATCGCGCTGCGCGTGCTCCTGGCGGCCGGCCAGCGCATCGAGGCCGAGGCCAGCGCGGCCGCCTTCCCCTCCGCGGCCGTGCTCGCGCGCTGTCGCGCGGCGCTGCTGCTGGGGCACCGGCAGACGGCGCTGGAACTGCTCGACGCGCGGTACCTGCCTTACATCAGCCACGACGCCCTGCTCTTCGATCCCATGTGGGACACCATCCGCATGGAACCCCGCTTCCTCGAGGTCCTGGCCGAGCTCGACCTCGTCTCCGCCCACAGCCGGGCCCAGGCCTGGCGGAAGGCGCACCCGCAGGCCGCGCAGGCCAGCGTGCCCTCCGCGCTGGCGGAGCCGCCCCGGACCATCGGCGCGGGGCGCACCGGACTGACCGAGCTCGACGCGGGCGGCCCGCCCCCACCCGCGCGGCTGGCCCGTTGGGAGTTCGCGGCCTTGGCCGTGGTCCTGTGCGTCGTGGCCGGAGTCGGTCTCGCGGCCTGGATGCTGCCGGAGGTGCGCAAAGGCACCCCCAGCGCCAGCGCCGCGCAACTGGCCGGCGCACCGCGCTCGGTCGCGCTCCTGCCGCTGCTCGACCGCAGTCCGGACGGGTCGACAGCTGCGCTGACCCGCGATTTCAATGAGCGGCTGCAGCGCGCCCTCGAAGCGCGCCCCGGGCTGGAAGTGTCCTCGCGCGAGGCCGTCGCGCCTTTTCGGGAGCGCACCGCATCGTACGGCGAACTCTGCCGGGCGCTGGGCGTGCGCTACGTGCTCGACGGCAGCATTCGCCAGGCGGGCCAGCGCTTGCGTGTCTCGCTGCAGTTCGTCAGCGCCAACGACGGCCACACGCTCTGGTCCGAGTCGTTCGACACCGCGCCCGAAGGACTCGGGGCGATCCCGGAGGAGGTCATCCGCCTGGTCGCCCGGAGCCTCGAACTGCCGACGCCATCGCCGCCCGCGACCCGCTAGTTCAGCGTGCAGCGCAGCCGCACAAAGCGGCCGACGGCGAGCGGCACCGTGGCCGTCACGCTGCCGCCGGAGAGGACGCCCTGATCGATGCCGACGCTCGTCCACGTCACGAGATCGCTGGAGGCCTCCACGAGGTAGCTCACATGCACCGACTGGGCCGGAGCATACGTCAGCGTGAGCGCGTCGCCCGCCAGCAGCGGCTGCGGCAACGCGCCGGCGCTCGCCGTCTGGGCGGGCAGACCCAGGGCGAATTCGAGCAGGTTGGGCAGCCCGTCGCGATCCGGATCGGACGCCGCGGTGCGCTGGTCGAACGGCACGCCCGCGGCATTCAGATAGCTGGCGAAGGCCGCCTCCGCCGCGCTCTGGCCCACGCCGACGAGTTGGAGCGTCGTCACCGGCTGGTCGGGATCGTTACTCCCCAGCGTCAGCGTGGCGCTGCGCTGACCCCGCCCGGAGGGCGTGAAACGCACGGTGAAATTCGCCGCCTGGAAGATCCCGAGCGAGCCGGGCAGGTTGTTGACCGTGACGCTGAAATCGCCGGCCTCGGGACCGCTGAGCGAGAGCGGGAAGCCGGTCAGCGCCGACGCGCCGTCGTTGCGCACGCCGACGGTGTAGGAGAAGCCGGGCACACCCACGGTGCCGGTGCTGAAGTTGAGCGTCTCGCCATTGGCCAGCTCGCTGCCGAACAGCAGCATCGTCAGGTTCGGCTGCGGATCGGCCAAATCGAGCGGCGCGGGCAGGGTCAGAATCCAGCCCTCCTGCAGGCCGGCGGGGTTGATGGCATTGCCCGCCAAGGTGCGCCGATCCGGGGAAATCGAGGTCACGCGCGAGAGCCGGAAGCCGGTCAGATCGAGCCCGTAGGTCGAGGTGAGATACGCCGCCAGCGGGACCAGCGCGCCCGAAGGCAGCCAGACCGCGGCGTGCTCGACGTTGGCCGGCGTGCGCACGTGCCCGGCCACCGTGCCGTCGTCCAGGACCGTGCGGCAGTCGGCGAAATTCGTCCCCGGCGGGCGCGGCAGGGCGAAGCCGAGCGGCGCGCCGAGGCCCGTGCCCCGATCCCACCGCAGCGCGGTGTTGCCGCTGCCGAGAGTCGACGGAATACCGCCGAACCCGACCACGAAGCGCGCGCCGGGCGAGAGATGCCGGATGTCCCCGTTGGGCGTGCCGCCGTTGCTCGTGGTGGGCAGCAGCGTGAAGCCGCCGGCCGCGGTCCAGAGGAAGGCGCCGTTGAAAACACCCGTGCGCTCGTAACCGGCCACGGTCAGACCGTCCGCGCTGATGGCGGTAGGATTCGAGGCAATGTCGTTGCCCGCATTCGGCACGTTGCCGAGCAGCGTGTAGGTCTGCGTGGCCGCGGAGAAATGGAAGCCGCGGTTCTCGGACGCCTGGTCGCGTACGATCCCGATGAAGTCGCCATTCGCCGCCAGCCCGAAGACGGAGAAGGCGCTGATCGACGTCACCGGACCAGTCGGCAACGGGAAGGGCGGCAGCAGTGTGGCCGTGCCGCTGGCGAGATCGTAGGAGGCCGAGGGCGCGGCGCTGGCCGCCGGGTAGAGCAGCAGCGTCGTCCCGGCCGGATTCAGGCCGCCGTAGCCGGTGTAGGCCGTGCCGCCAATGACCGTGTTCGCGAGCGGTACCACCGCGCCGCCGGCCGTGAAGAGGCCAACGTTCGGCGCGCCGAAAGTGACTGTGACCTGCGGTGGCGAGGTGCCCGGGCGCAGATCGCCGGCGCCGGAATCGGCCACGCCGAACGGGTAGAGCGTGGCTCCATTGTTCGAGCTGGTCAGCCGCAGGGCGACCGTGTCGGAGACGGTCGTGCCGACGATGTTGGTCGCGCGGGCCTGGTAGGAGCCGGCGTCGGCGAAGGTCGCCCCGGTGATCGTGAGCGTGCCGGTCGTCGCGCCGGAAATGCGGCCGCCATCGGTCAGCTGCACGCCGTTGCGAAACCAGGCGATGGTCGGCGCCGGCGGGCCCGATGCCGACACGTTCAGCGCGAAGTTGCCGCCCACGGTCGCGCTGCCGCCGACCGGCTGTTGCGTGATGGTGGGCAGGGCCACCGAGGAACTGCCGCTGGTCAGGAGCACGCGCGATTCGCCTCCGGTCAGCCAGAGCCCGTCGGCCCGCAGCACGGTCGAAAGCGCGCGCGGCGTGACCGGCACGCTGGTCGCCTCGGTCCAGGTGATCCCGTCGGCGCTGGTGAGAATCAGCGCCTGCGCCGGGCTGGTGCTCTTCTGCCCCACCGCCACGAAACGCGTGCCGTCATGGAAGATCGCATTGAGCGAACTCGCCACCGCGACCGGATTCGTCCGCGCCGTCCAGGCCGGCGCCGTGCCGGTGGGGCTGGTGAAAATGCGACCGGTCGAGGACACGCCCACGACCAGCGACGTCGTGGCGGCGAGCCGCAGGTTGGTGGCGTTGCTGGCCGCGACGTTGACCCGCGTCGCGGTGGTCAGCGCCTCGTTGACCACGACCACGTCGTTGATGGTCGTGCCGAGCACGTAGCTGCCGGTGCCCGGGCTGCCGCCGGGCCGGAAGAGGAGGCTGGTGAAATTGCAGGTCGCATTGCCCGTCTGCGCCACGGGGAATTTGTGCGAGGTCCAGGTCATGCCGTCGGGGCTGGAGAGCAGCTCGGAGTAGCTGTTGGCGAAGTTGACGCTGTCGACGAACGGCTGCACCGCCACCACGAAGCGGCCGTTGAGGAAGCGCACCGCGCGCAGGCTGGTGTTGCGGACCGGATTCGACGCGCTGGGGATATCGATGCGATTGAAGCCGCGCGCATTCCAGGCCAGCCCGCCCGCATCGCCGGTCGGATGCTGGTAGATGCGACCGTTTTGGCCGACCACGACGAACGTGCCGGCGCCGTAGGCCACGCCGTTGGAGTTGTAGAACGTGCCCGTGTCGCGGAAGAAGTCGGTCGTCCAGCCGGCGGTGCCGGCCGCGCTGCGCCAGTAGGGCGTGCTGCTGGTGATGAGGAAAAAGAAGCCGTTGCCGTAGGCGGCATCGGTGAAGTTCGAGACGCCACCGGCGGTGACGAGCGCGGAGCGGTCGTCCCAGGTCTGCTGGGCGGGGGCGAGGAGCGGAGCGGTGAGGAGCGCACAAAGCGCGACGAGGGTACGGAAGGGTCGCATGGCGGTTGGAGTTGCAGCCGCTGACGCGAAAGTGGCGGGCACATTCCGCCGACTCGCCGAGACTGCGAAGCCGCACGCCGCCCCGGGGCGCGACTGGCGCCGATTCAGATTGGTCCGAAGCTCTCTCACTCCACTCCAAGCCATGCCCGCTCTCCGTCCTCTCCGCGCCGCTCTGCTGGTCCTCGCCTGCTCCGCTCTCACCGCCATCGCGCAGGAGGCGACGCCGCCCAAGCCGGCGGACCCGGCCAAGGCCAAGCTGACGGCGGCCGAGCTGAAAATGGAGGAGGCCTACAAGAAGGACGGACGCAAGGCGCTGCCGGCATACTTGGCCGAGCTGGAGAAGATCATCGCCGAGTTCCCGACCTCGTCCGAGGCGGTCGATGCGCTGACGACGGTGGCTTTCGAGTCGCCCGATGCCGAAGCGCGCGCGCTCTGGACGCGGCTGGCGAATTCGACCGTGGCGAGCGAGAAAGCGCGCGACCGGGCCAAGCGGCAGCTGCTACGGCTCGATTTCGTGGGCAAGCCGATCGACTTGAAGTTCACCGCGACCGACGGACGGCAGGTGGATCTGGCTGCGCTCAAGGGCAAGGTCGTGCTGATCGACTTCTGGGCNNGGCCACCTGGTGCGGCCCCTGCATGCGCGAGCTGCCGCATTTGAAGGAGGTCGTGAATCGCTACAAGGATCAGGGCCTGGAGATCGTGGGCATCAGTCTCGACAGCGAGAAGACCAAGGAGAAGCTCGGCCAGGTGGTCACGCGCGAGCAGATGTTCTGGCCGCAGTATTTCGATGGCAAGGGCTGGAAGAACGAACTGGCCGTACGCTTTCACATCAACAGCATCCCGGCGGTCTGGCTGGTCGATCGCGACGGCATCGTGCGCGACACGGTGGCGAACCTCGACCTCGAGGCGCGCGTGCAGCAGTGGCTCAAGCCCGCGGTGGCCGCCAGATAACACCCCGGGTCGGACGACGCTTCCGCATTGCCTCGGCCGGACGCTTTCGGCACCCTGCGGGGAAACCGAACTCGGCCATGCACAGCACTGGAACCATCGGGGCCCTCCTCCAGCAGAAGGGCAGCACAGTCTGGTCGACCCAGCCGGACGCGACGGTGTATCAGGCTATCGAGCTGATGGCCGAGAAGGGCGTGGGAGCACTGGCGGTGCTCGAAGGCGGCCGGCTCGTGGGCATGTTTTCCGAGCGCGACTACACGCGGAAGGTCATCCTCAAGGGCAAGTCGTCGCGCACGACGCCGGTGCGCGAGATCATGTCCGACCACGATCTCGTGGTGGCGGCGCCGGGCGACGGCATCGTGGCCTCGATGGACATCATGACCGAGCGCCGCGTGCGGCATCTGCCCGTGGTGGAGAACGGCGCACTGCTCGGCCTCGTCTCGATGGGTGACCTCGTGAAATGGGTCATGTCCGAGCAGACCGCGGCCATCGAGCAGCTGACCCGCTACGTCATGGGCGAGGCCTGACCCGGGCAGCAAAAAGCCGGCGGGCGCAGGACGCGCCGGCCGGCGAAATGCGAGCGGACGGAGCTCAGCTCAGCCCTTCTTCTTGAAAATGTCGGCCCACTTGGTGGTGGCGTTGTCCTTGTCGCCGCTCTTGTTGTTCACCGAGCGGAGCTGGAAACCATCCTTGGTCATGTCGACGTTGATCTCGATGTCGGCCTTGCCGATGAGCCCCTCGAGCGACTCGGTGCTGTAGGCTTCGCCGCCGGCCACGCCCTCGAGCATCTTCATGTAGGCGACCATGGTGAAGACGAGGAAGTTGTCGCGGCTGATGCCGGCGCTTTCCGGACATTCGGCGACGAGTTTGACCTGCAGGGAGACGGACTCGCCTTCCTCCTCGGTCTTGAGGATCTCGGCGCGCTCGATGATCATCTTGCCGTCCTTGACCGTGACGACGTCGGCCTTGAGGTCCTTGCGCCAATCCTGAGCGGAGGCGGCGGGCAGGAGCACAGCGGCGGAAAGCAGAAGGGTGGTGAAGAGGGAGAGGAATTTCATGGCCCAAGGAAATCGACCCGACCGCGGCCCATGCAAGCCTGCGCACCGAGTTAGGCGCAGAATTTTTCCTTGCCACGTCCGCGCGCTTTGGGCAGCCGGCGTCAGGCCCGATCCGGCCCGCCCCGCCGGGCCGCGAACCAGTCGCGCCGCAGCTCCAGCGCGCGCTCGGCGTGCCGCCGGGCCGCCGTGAGATCGCGCCGCGCGATTTTGTGCAGCCGGGCGAGACAGCGGTGCGGGAAAGGATGCGCGGGTTCCAGCGCGCTGGCCGTCTCGAACGCGCGGATGGCCCAGTCGACCTGTCCCAGCTTGGCCGCGGCCATGCCGAGATGGACGTGCGCCGAAAATCGGGCGTGGTCGAGCGCGGCCGCCCGCATGTGGCTTTCGAGCGCCTCGTCCCAGCGACCCTGCTGGCGCAGCGCCACGCCGAGGAGATCGTGCGCTTCGGCGAGATCGGCATCGCGTTCCAGCGCGCGTCGGAACGCCGCCTCGGCCTCGGCCCAGAGCTGCCGCCGGAGGTAGATCTGTCCGAGATAGGTCTGCACCTGGGCCGAGTGGAGCGGCTCGGCCGCCACGCTCTCGAACGTGGCGAAGGCCTCGCCCAGTTCGCCCGCAGCCAGCTGGATCTGCCCGTAGATGAGCCGCGCCAGCGGCATGCGCGGATGCGTCGTCAGCACGCCTTCGATCAGCGCGCGACCGGCCATGGCGCGACCGAGGGCGAGGTGGCAGAGCGCGATGCGGCAGCGCAGATGCGGGCGATCGGCGGTGGGCAGCATCGATTCCAGCAACGCCAGCGCCTCGGCGGGGCGGCCCGCCGAGAAGTGAATTTGAGCGAGGTTGCTGGTGCGGGATTCCACCGCCAGCGCGACCTTCTGCGCGTCGTCCGTCTCGTCGGGCGCGACGTAGCCGAGCGCCGCCAGCTGCGCCAGCGCCTCGCGCGCGGCCCACGGATTCGACTCGGCGGGCGCCGCCTCGCGCCAGACGCCGTCGCGTGGATGCGGCGGCTCGTGACTGGCGACCGGCTCGAGTGCGGGCGGATCGACGAAGACCGCGCGCAGTGGCTGCCCGGCGAAATCGCGCGCGCTCGGCACGCCGAGGAGATGCAGCAGGGTCGGCGCGACCTCGAGCAGGCTGGCTCCATGCACCAGTTCGTCCTGCCGCACGCCGGGTCCGTGGGCGACGAAGATACCCTGCGGCCGATGCCAGGCCAGGGGATCGGCCGCGGCCGCATGCTGCCGCGGCGGACGCAGCTCGCCGTGGTGAAAACCGTGGTCGGAGACGATCACCACGGTGGTCTCCGGGCCGACGAGTTCGAGCAGGCGCCCGAGCATCAGATCGTGGAATTGGTACGCGCTCTCCATGACGTGCCGGTAGAGCGCGAAGTCGGCTTCGCTGACGTGCGCCATGCGCGGCGGATGATACTCCGCGAAGCCGTGTCCGAAGTGGTCGAGCGCATCGTAGTACACCGCCAGCACGTCCCAGTCGCGCCGGGCGGCGAAGTGCACCGCCAGCTGCTGCATGGTGGCGCATTTCGCCAGCTCCTCGCAGAGCGCGAGCAGACGCGGGTCCTCATCGGCCGGCAGCGCCTCGCCGAAGAACGGACGCACCTGCAGCGCAGTCAGATCCTGCGGAGCGATGCGCAGTTCGGCCAGTTCCTCCGCCAGCGCGGCCGGATGCACCGTGCCGGGCTCCAGCGGCTGCTCGACCGGCGTGGTGGCGAAGCGATCGGAAACGATGACGCCATCGATCCGCTCGGCCGGATGCGAGGCGAACCAGCCGAGCACGACCGAGCGGAGGCCGTGCTGGCTGAGGATGTTCCAGAACGCCTTGGCCGTGCGCGAGGTCGAGGCGACAGGGCGGATCGAGCCGCCGGCGGGATCGGGCTCGACGAACGACAGCACCCCGTGCCGGTCGCCCGTCTGGCCGGTCGCGATCGACGTCCAAAGGATGGGCGAGAGGATCGGCAGGAGCGTGCGCAGCGAGCCCGAGACCCCGCCCTCGACCAGCCGGGTGAAATGCGGCAGCGCGCCGCGCTCCATCAGCGGGCGGAGGAAATTCCAATCGGCCGCGTCCCAGCCGAGCAGCAGGACGCGGGCAGCCGGCCGGGGCGGCACGGACTATTCCGCGGCGGGCCGGCGGCGGCGGGCGACCACGCCGAGCCCGGCCAGACCGAAGGCCAGCGCGGCCAGCGTGCCCGGCTCCGGGATGGGCGCGGCACCGGCGGTGATGGCTCCGCCCGGGACGTCGTTGTAGGCGGCCGAGAGGAACTGGATGCCGCCGCTGCGGGTGGTGGTGAACTGCAGGTAACCGAAGAACGTGTTGCCGCCGTTGGCGAAGCTGAACCCTAGGTAGCCGGTCGAGTTCGCGCCCTGGAATGCGCCGTAGTCGAGCCCGGCGAAGCGCGAGGCGAGCGTGAGCGACACGCCCGAGAGGAAGCTGTTGCCGCCGCTGGCCGCGACTGCATTCCCCAGCGCGAGACGCTGGCCGAAGATGTAGCCGCCGGTGCCGAAGTAGCCGAGGATGGACGCGTTGGCACCCGCGATGCCGGTGGCCGTGGCCTGCCAGTCGAGCGCGCCGGCGTTCTGCGGTTGGGAGAAGCTGAAGCTGAACTCGGCCTGCGCGTCGCCGTCGACGTTCCAGGCGACCACGAGCGGACCCGAGGTGGGCAGCGCGGAGGGCGTGATGTTGGCGGGCAGCGAGAGCGGCTGGATGGCCGCGTAGGCGTTGGTGCCGGCCGCGAGGGCTGCGGCGCTGGCGAGCGAGCGCGTGAGATTCTGGGCGGAGGCCATGGGCCGTTCCTAATGACCGGGGGCGGAATGACAAGCAGAAATGCTGTCCGAGGCGTGCGCGAAACGTACTGTAAACATCATTCGCGCCAGCCGCGGATCGGGTTACAGCTACTTCCAGCCCTGTCCCGTCCGCCAGTTGCCCCCTCCATGACCGACGCTCCGCTGCTCCCTGCATCGAAACGACGCATTCTCATCCTCGATCCCAACGCGGCCTTTGCCATGAAGATGCGCTTCGCGCTGCAGCGCGAATACGGGGCGGGCGTCATCATCGAAGCAGTCTCGGACGGCGACGCCGCGCTCAAGTTGCTGGCGACGTTTACCTTCGATCTCATTGTGGCCGAGGTCATCCTCCCGCGGGGCGACGCCTTCGCACTGCTCGAGAACGTCTGGCAGCTGGCGCCGCGCACCCGCATTCTCGTGACCTCGGAATTCTTCGCGCTGGCCGACATCGAGCGCAGCTTCTCCGACCGCATGCCGCTGACCTGCGTGCGCAAGCCGATCCAGCCTGACGCGCTCGCCGCGCTCGTCATCCGCTGGCTCGAGGGCAAGGTCAGCCAGGCCGCCAACGAGCAGCTCTTCGATCTCATCCAGCTCATCCGCCTCGAGCGCATCTCCTGCTCGCTGGCCATCAGCGGCGCGCGCGATTCCATGAGTGTGGGCGGCCGCCTCATGTTCCAGGACGGCGAATGCGTCAGCCAGAGCTGCTGGAGCGGCACGCGCGAGATCTCGCTCGATCACCTGATGAAGCATCCGCATCTGCGCTTCACGGTTTCCCCGCCGGGCACGCCGCAGGGCAATGCGCCCATCCTCGACACGCAGGACCTGATGCGCCGCTCGCTCAAGCGCACCACGCGCATCATGCCGAATCGCATCGGCTTGAGCGGCGGTCCGCGGCCGGGCTGAGCCGCACTTCAGGTGTAGTTCCGCTGCGCGCCCAGCCAGCGGTTGTGCGGCAGGTCCCGGCGCTCGGGCACGAGGCGGCGCCAGCGGGCGCGGTCGATGACCCAGGAGCGGAAATCGAGGTCGCGCAGGATCTCTTTGCAGGCCATCTCGAGGGCCTGGGAATGCGTTTCGATCAGCATGGACTGTACGCCTGCGGGCAGCTCACCGCAGGCGGCGGCGAGCACGCGACCCTCAGCGCCTTCGATGTCGATCTTGACCAGAATGGGCTCGGGCAATCCGGCCACCGCCTCCGCGAGCGGGAGCTCGCGCCCGACCGCCTCGGTCCGCCAGTCGAGATCGCGCGCCGGATAGCCGTTCGCCAGCCAGTCCGCGCGGGCCTGGAAGCCGCATTCCGCCTGCGGCTCGAAGGCGCGCACCACGAGATCGGGCTGCAGCCGGCGGGCCAGCAGGCCATACCAGCCGTCGCTCGCGCCGATGTCCACCAGGGAGGCCGATTTGCGGGCGAAGCGGGCGAACGTGCCCTCCACTTCCCGCTCGGCCAGGCCGAGCAGGCGCTGCAGATTGCGGCGCGGATCGATGGTCAGGGCCACGCCGCGACCCGCCCCGAACCAGACGCGCCGTCGCCGCGGCGCGCGGCCGAAGAACATCGATTTCAGCAGCGCGCGCACGCCGAGCCATCGGCCCGCTCCCGCCCGCCGGCAACCGCGATGTGGCCCAGCCCGCTCAAGGCGCCGGCAGCAGCTGGCGCAGAATGCGCACGTCAGGTTCCGCCAGCACCGTGACGCCCTCGCGGCCGGCCACCTGGGCGTGCCACATGCCGTCGGCGGTGCGACTACCGAGGCGAAGCGTCATTTCGTCCGCCCGGCCAGCGAAGCGCGCGCGGAGCTCGAGGGTGGGCTGGGCGAAGCCAAAGTCGGTTCCGTCTTCGGGCAGAAAACGCACCGCCCGCAGCCGGCCGAGCAGGGCGGCGGCCGATTCCACCCGCGCCGGCTCCAGCTTCCCCTCGCCCGCCGCGCGCTGCCAGCCGCCGGTGGCCTTGAACCGAAACGCCTGCACTTCGCCCGCACGTCGCACCTCGAACTCGAGGAGCTCGCCGTCGGCCGCGCCGGTCAGGGCCAGCGATTGCCATTGCGCAGCCTGCAGCGCGAGGCCCTGCACCACGCTCTCCTTGATCCAGCAGGCGACCTTCTCCTCCACGTTCCGCACCAGGCGGAGGCCCTGCGGCTGCGGGGCGCTGAATTCCAGCGTGACCGCCGGTGTCTCGCCGGGACCGGATTCGGCCGTCGTTTCCGAGGCGTAGGCGGCGAAGACCAGGCGCAGCGCGGGTCGATCCCCCAGCAGGCGGGCGACCTGTTCGGCATCGACCGCAAATTGCTCCACGGCCGCGCCGTTGAGGGTGCGCACGAGATGCTCCATCTCGCGGCTCTCGGCCGGGAAGCGCCGCGGCTCGCGCAGCTCCCAGCCCTCGCCGCGGCGAGCCAGCAGCAGCGGAGTGCCGCCCGCGGGCTGCAGGCGGACGCGGTCGATGAAGTCGAGATTCAGCGCGGTCAGGGTGCGCTCGCGGAAAGTGTCGGCCGTGGCGGTGAGGATCTCCTCCGCATCGAGCGGCAGCACGACCACCGACCGCCGCTCCGGGATGCGCGCATAGACGCCGGCCAGACGCGGGTCGGTCCGCTCGCCGAGCGACCACTCGATGGGCGGGATGGGCTCGCCCGTTTTCGATTCCTCCTCCAGCCGCACGCTGGCGCGCGGCGCGGCCAATCCGTAGCCGAGGACGTTGCCGAAGTCCGGCCCGACGAACTGCCGCACGGAGTAGCCGAGGAGTTTCTCCAGCCATTCGTCGACGATCTTGGCGCTGCCGCGGCCGGCACCGCCGATCTCCCACTTGCCGTTCTCGCGGCTCAACTCCACCACCCCGCGCGGATTACGGATGGTCACGCGCACCACCTTCTCCGCCAGGCCGCCGGTCAGACGGGCGTCGCGGAAGGAATTGGGCGTGCGCTGAGCCACGTCGCGCAGCTCCTTCGGAATGACCACGATTTCGTCGGCGCCGACGACCTGGGCGTAGATACGGCCCTCCACCGGCGTGGTATTGCCGAGCTGCAACGTGAGCGGCGGCTCGCCGGTCCGGGTGATCTGCACCTTCACCCGCGGCTCGCGCAGGCCGGTGCTCTCGATCCGCTCGGCGGTGGCCGGCAGGGTTTCGATCTTCGGCAGCGCCTCGAGCATCCCGACCAGTTCGCCGAGAATGCGCTGATCGGCGCGATCGGCCACCGGCCGGGCGATCAGCCAGCGGCCACCCGGTCCGCGCACGAACTCGGTCCGTCCGCCAACCGCCTCGACCACGATCTTCTCCATCGGCGGCGGCTTCGCGCCCGTCCGCGGCAGGACCCAGCGGCCCGGGGCCGTCGACGCCTCCGGCGAGCCGCCGCGCAGGACGAGCCAGCCGACCAGTCCGGCCAGGACCAGCAGGGCGGCAGTCGCTTTCCAATTCATGCGCCTTCCTACACCGCGCGGCGCTTTCCGGCGACGGGCAATCGGCCCAGCAAAAAGGGCGCGCCCCTCGCGGAGCGCGCCCGGTGAATGACTGCGGGAGCGGATCAGCCCTGCGCCGGCTCGGCCGCGGGGGCCGGAGCGCCCTGACCGCTGGCCTTGGCGGCGTCGTCGCGCTCCTTCATGGCGGCCTTGCGGCTGAGGCGGACCTTGCCGTTGGCCTCCACGCCGATGCACTTGACCCAGATGAGGTCGCCCACGCGGACGACGTCCTCGGTGCGCTTCACGCGGAAGTCGGCCAGCTCGGAGATGTGCACGAGGCCCTCCTTGCCGGGCAGCGCCTCGACGAAGGCACCGAACTCCTTGATGCTGACGACGCGGGCGTGGTAGGTCTCGCCCACCTCGAGCTCGCGGGTCATGCCGAGGATGATCTCCTTGGCGCGCTTCATCGCGTCGCCGTTGTTCGAGTAGATGTTGATCGAGCCGTCGTCCTCGATGTTGATCTCGGCACCCGTCTCCGCGACGATGCCCTTGATCGTCTTGCCGCCAGGCCCGATGACCAGACCGATCTTGTCCGGATTGATCCGGATGGTCTCGATGCGCGGGGCGTAGGGCGAGAGTTCCGCGCGCGGCGAGGAAAGCGTCGCGTTCATGACCTCGAGGATCTTCACCCGGGCCGCCCGGGCCTGGTGGATGGCCTTGGCCATGAGTTCGTGGCTGATGCCGGTGAGCTTGAGGTCGAGCTGGAAGCCGGTCACGCCGGTGTCGGTGCCGCAGAGCTTGAAGTCCATGTCGCCGAAGTGGTCCTCGCTGCCGATGATGTCGGTCAGCGTGGTGTGGCGGGCCATCGACCCGTCGGCGGCGAACTCGGTCACGAGACCGACGCTGATGCCGGCGACCGGCTTCTTGATCGGCACGCCCGCGTCCATGAGGGCGAGACAGCCGGCGCAGACGCTGGCCATCGAGGTGGAGCCGTTCGACTCCATGATCTCGCTGCTCACGCGCAGGGCGTAGGGGAATTCCATCTCCGAGGGCAGGACCGCGACGAGCGAGCGCTCGGCGAGGGCGCCGTGGCCGATTTCGCGGCGGCCGGGCGAGCCGGTGCGGCCGGTTTCGCCGACCGAGAACGGCGGGAAGTTGTAGTGCAGGATGAAGCGCTTCTGCGTCTCGCCGCCCGTGTAGCCGTCGAGCTCCTGGCGCTCCTTGAGCGTGCCGAGCGTGGCCAGCGCGACCGCCTGGGTCTCGCCGCGGGAGAAGAGCGCGCTGCCGTGCGAACGCGGGAGCAGGCCGACCTCGCCGGTGAGCTGGCGCAGATCGTCCCAGCCGCGGCCGTCGGCGCGCTTGCCGTGGTCGAGGATGCTCTTGCGGAACGCCTTCTTCTGCAGGTAGTCGAAGGCCTGGCTGATCTCGAACTTCCCGGCGGTCGGGAACTTCTCGAGGATCGCCTTGGAGACCTCCTCCTTGAGCGCGCCGACCGCCTTGCCGCGGGCCGTCTTGCTCGGGGTGTAGATGGCGGCCTCGATGCGGTCGCCGGCCACCGCGTAGGCGATTTCCATAAGCTCGTCGGCCACCTGGAAGAGCGGAGCGACGCGCTTCTCCTTGTTCACCTTGGCAGCCAGTTCCTTCTGCGCGGCCAGCAGCGGCTGCACGGCCTGATGGGCAAAGGCGAGCGCGGCGATGAACTCATCTTCCGGGATCTCGAGCGCCTCGCCCTCGATCATGACGACTTCCTTTTCGTTGCCGACGTAGACCAGGTCCAGATCGCTGTGGGCGCGCTGGCTGTGGGTCGGGTTGGCCACGAACTGGCCGTCCACGCGGCCGACGCGCACGGCGGCCACCGGGCCGGCGAACGGGATGTCGGAAACGCAGAGCGCCGCGGAGGCGCCGTTGATGCAGAGCATGTCGGGGTCATTCTCCCCGTCCGCGCTGAGCAGCACGGCGATGATCTGGGTGTCGTAGAGGTAGCCCTTCGGGAAGAGCGGCCGCAGCGGACGGTCCGTCATGCGGCAGGTGAGGATCTCCTTTTCGCTCGGACGGCCCTCGCGGCGGAAGTAGCCGCCCGGGAACTTGCCGACGGCGGCGGCCTTCTCGCGGTAGTCGACCGTGAGCGGGAAGAAATCCTGGCCTTCCTTGACCGTGGTGGCGGAGACCGCGCTGACGAGGAGGATGGTCTCGCCGCAGCGGACGGTGACGGCTCCGTCGGCCAGCTTCGCGAGCTTGCCGGTTTCGATGACGATGGGGGTGGCGCCGACTTCGGCGGTAGCGTTGTGAATCATGTGGGTAGGCGGACCCATTGCCCGCCCGCCGCGTCCGACTGACCGCCCTGCTCCATCCTTAGGTTTCAGCCGCCGGGTCGCGGAGGCGGAGGCGGCTGAAACCTAGCGATGGAAAAGTGGGAAGGGTCAGCTGGCTGGCTGGCGTCTGGTGGGTCCTGGGTTTTGGGGTTGGTTTGGGGGAATCCTGGGGAAAACACGAAGGGGCGGCCCGCCTTTCGTTGAGCCGCCCCTCGGGGAAAAATCTGGTTACTTGCGCAGGCCAAGCTTGGCGATGACCGCCTTGTAGCGGTCATTCGCCGTGCGCTGGAGGTAGTCCAGCAGGCTGCGGCGACGGGCCACCATCTGGAGCAGACCGCGGCGCGAGGAATGGTCCTTCACGTGGGTCTTGAGGTGCTCGGTCAGGTGGGCAATGCGCTCCGACAGGAGAGCGACCTGGACATCGGCGCTGCCGGTGTCTTTGTCGTGGAGGCGGAGCGTGGAAGCAGACGATTCAGTAGACATGATTGGCTTGGTGGACGCGATCACCGGGAGTGACGTTGTCCGCGTTGGCGAGCGACAGCCGTTTCGCTGCCAGAGTTTGGCTGGTTGATTGTGATGAAGTTGGCTGCCCCGCTAGGATTCGAACCTAGAAAAGCTGGTCCAAAGTCAGCTGTGTTACCGTTACACCACAGGGCATCCCGGAGGATGGACCATAGCGGGGTTCGGGCAACGCGCAACCACTCGCTGGCGGGGAAGGTTCAAGAGGCAGGATTCAAGCATCAAGGAAGGAGCAAGGGACAAAGCACAAGGAAGGCGATCAGGCCCGCGCCCCCCTCCATTCCCAGGCCCACTCCCTGAATGGGGACGACGCCTTTCCCAACCCCTCCCCACCCTCTTTTCTCTTCGCGCCTTCGCCCCCTTTCGCCCCTTCGCGTGAGCCTCCCTTGGATGCCGCTCCGCCCAGGTCTACAGGAACCCCAGGTTCGGCTGCGCGAACCGGCCGATGTTCGGCAGCGCATAGCTGAGGTCGCCGGCATTGACCCCGAACCAGCGAGCCAGGGTGGCGGCGTATTCGTCGACGGAGGTGGTCGGGATCCAGCGGCCCTGGCCGGTGTCGTCGGGGCCGTTGACCACGAGGGTCGGCATGCGGCCGTAGATGTCGCCGCCGCGGACGGCGCCGCCGACCACGAGATGGTGGCTGCCCCAGCCGTGGTCGGAGCCGGTGCCGTTCGTGGGGAAGGTGCGGGCGAAGTCGGAAGCGGTGAAGGCGGTCACGCTCTCGGCCACGTTCATCTCCACGGTGGCTTTATAGAAGGCATCGAGTCCCTGGCTGAGCTCCTGCAACAGCGTGGCCTGGGCCGCCACCTGATTGGTGTGGGTGTCGAATCCGCCCACCGAGACGAAGAAGACCTGGCGGCGCAGATTGAGCGTCTCGCGGCCGCGGATGAGCCGGGCCACCATCTTGAGCTGATTGCCCAGGGACGTCGTCGGGAAGACCGTGCTCAGGGCGGTGCCGCCCTGCGCAGGATCGGTCAGGCGCAGCGCACCGTTGAGGATGTTGTTGGTGTCGAGCGCGCCCCGGATGGTGCCGCCGAACTGCTTCTCGAAGAGGTTCGAGCTCTGGCCGGAAAGCGTCAGGAGCTGGTCAATGGCCCGCGAGCGCGCGTTCGAATTGGCGCTGCCAGAGTTGTAGTCGGTCAGTCCGACCGTGCCGCTGGGCGAGACGCTGAAGGGGACCACCTGATTGCCGACCTGGAAGGTGTTCGAACCTGAAAGCGAGATGGCGATGCTGACCTGCTGGCTGTCGTTGAGCGCCGCCAGGAGGTCGGCCGTGCGCCCACCCCAGCCCGAGCGGCTGATGACGTCGGGCACGCTGGTCTGCCACTGCGTCTGCTGGTCGCTGTGCGAGAAGAGCGACGGCGGGACGTTGCGCCGCGCATTGTAGTCGTCCTTGGTGATGGGGGCGAGCAGCGAACCCACATTGCCCAACAGCGCCGCTTTGCGGCCGTTGAAAAGCGCGGCCAATTCGGGCATGGCACCGTTCAGGCCGTAGTCCACGCCTGTGTTGGTCAACGGCGAGAGCCCGACCAGCGAGCTCTGCGGCAGCGCGATGGCCCCACGCGCCGCCGCATAAGCGGCGTAGTGGGTGGCATCGACCGGCACGACCATGTTGTTGGCGTCGTTGCCGCCGTAGAGGAAGACACAAACGAGGGCCTTGTAGTCGCCGCTGAGGATGTCGGTGTTGCCGATCGTGGCCGCGGCGATGCGGCGCAGGTCGAGCATCGCGCCGGTCAGCCCCCCGACCCCGAGGGCGGCGCAGGCGGCCTGGCGCAGGAAAGAACGGCGCGTGAGGAGATTCGGAGAGTCCATGGGCGGGAAGGAGCAGGGGTGGATCAGCGCTGGACGGCGAATTGGGGCGAAGTGACGATGAGTTGGAGCGCGCTGCGGACCTTGGTCGTGCCGTCGCTGGCCGGCGTGATGGCCGTGACCGCGTCGATGAGCGCGCTGCGGGCAGCCGCATTGAGCTGACCGGCGCAGTAGAGCGTGTTCAGCCGGTCGATGAGGGCGGGGATGTTGGCGTTGTTGGTCGCCTGGCTGAGGAGGGCCGGATCGAGCGTGAGCGTGATGCGGTCGGTGCCCGGGCCGGCGCCCGTGAAGATGACGGTTCGCAGGTAGTTGCTGACTGTGATGGAAGTGGTCGCGGTGGTGATCTCGAACTCCGGGCCAACCACCCCGGCGCTGGTGATCGCGCCCGGCGCGGCGTAGTCGGGCGTGTAGAAATTGAAGACCGTGGCCGGCCGCAGCGGCGTCTGGCCGAGTTCGTTGTCGAGCACCGCGAGGCGGAACACACCGGTCGGCGAGGTGGCGCCATGCAGC
Organism: Verrucomicrobiota bacterium; assembly: GCA_018240025.1. Classification (GTDB taxonomy): domain Bacteria; phylum Verrucomicrobiota; class Verrucomicrobiia; order Chthoniobacterales; family SZAS-18; genus SZAS-18. The sequence continues at coordinate 56,569 of JAFEGM010000006.1, read as the reverse complement.
CGCAGAAGATGCGTCACGCGCAGAACCGGCTCGCGCAGCTTGCCCGCGGCCTGGAAGCCGATGAGGGCATTGCTGCGCGCTTCGTAGTCGGTCAGGATGGCCCTGACCACTGCGCGCAGGTCGCCCCGCACACCGGCGCCGTTGTTCTCGAAGGTGCGGGCGACGCGGTAGATGTAGCCGGGGCTCGGATTGCTCGTGACCAGCCGCTGAATGAGGCGGTAGGCGAGGAAGGGGCCGACGTTGGGATGGTTGAAGATGTTGTCGAGCGCGAGCCGCAGGTCGTTGTTGGCCGTGGCCGCCGTGACCGCCCCGGTCGTGGCCGGAATGGTGTAGCCGTCGAGCAGCAGCTTCGAACCGGGCTCATGCTGGTTCGCGTTGACCGCCATGGGGGTGCGCAGGCGGGCGCCGTTGACCTGGCTGGCGGTGCCGAAGTTCCAGCCGGTGAACACCCGGGCGAAACCCGTGATCGCTTCCTGCCCGTAGGTGCTGATAGGGAAGCCGCGGGCGTCCAGCTTGAGCGTGTTGTCGGGATAAACCTGGAACAGGCCGATCGAGAAGAGCTGCAGGATTTCGCGCGCGTAGTTTTCGTTCGGGTTCGTGCCGGTGGTGACGTTGCCCTTGTTGTTCCCGAGCATGTCGAGGAACAGGCCCATGCCCGGATTGAGCGTGATGTCCTCGAGCAGGGTGCGGAAATTGCCGAAGGCGTCCTTCAGCAGGACGTCGTAGTAGGCCGCGATGGCGTAGGGATTGTTGTTGATGCCCTGGGAATCGGTCGAGACGACCAGGATCTGCGCCAGCGCCCAGGCTGTGCGCTGTCGCAGCTGGTCGGGCGCCTGCACCGCGTTCTTCCACCAACCGTAGTACGACCACGCGGGGCTGGACGGGTTCGGCGTGGTCGCGTTCGGATCGTAGTTCGCATCGACGTAAGGCAGCAGGAAGCTGGGCGCGGCGGCGAACTGGTCATCGAGCCAGCCCGCATAGCCCCGCGAACGGACCCGGGCGATTTCGGCCTCGGTGGGCCCGAACGTCGCCTGGGCGAGGAAACGGACCGCGTCGTTGTCGTCCGCCGGGGTGATCGGCGCCGGCGGCGGCGGCGCGGGCGGTGTGAAGACCCGCGAGCCGTTGGCCTGGGTGAAGCCGCCCACGAGTTCGCCGTTGGGAAAATTGACCGTGTAGACCCGGACCACGATCTGCCCCGAGCGGAGCAGTTCGATGAGCTGATCGATCGAGTAGGGCCCGACCGGCTCCAGCGTCCAGAGCCAGGTGCCGTCCGGCCGGAGGGTGCGCGGGTTGAGGTCGAAGAGATTGACGCCGTTGCGATCCTCCAGATGCGCGCTGGTGGTCAGGCTGGAGAGATTCGAATAGCTGACGCTGACCACGATGCTGGTCAGGTCCGCCGCCAGACTCAACGCCGCCGAGCCAGAGGCGCCCGTCGTCGCGCCGGGCGCGGCCCGCAGGGTGGAAAGATAGAGCTGATCCGCCGGCGGGGCCGGCGTGGTGGGCGCGAGGTCGTAGACCTCGATCAGCGCATTGCCCGTGCTGCTCCCGGCGCCGCGGACGATGGCCGTGTAGGCGCCCGGCTCGAGGGTGGCCAGAATGGCGCTTTCCTTGTCGTTCGTCGGGGCGAAGCCGCTGGCCACGATGTCCGCCTCCTGCGTGGCGCGCCAGTCGTCGTTCAGCGCCACCCGCTGCCCGGCGGCGTTGACCAGTTCCACGTTCGGATCGGCCAGCACGTTCGGCACGCCATACGGCGCCAGGGCAGGACCGATGGCGCGCACGAGGACGCGTTTGCTGCCGGTGCCGCCGATGACGAAGCCGCCGATCATGACGTCGTTGCCTGTGCGGACGATGCCGCGGGTCGAGATGTTGATGGCCGTGGCGGTGACCGTCTGGTCGAGGTCGAACACCTCCACCAGTCCGACCCCGGTGCCACCGTCGGCCCCGCGCAGGAAGACCGTGTAATTGCCCGGGTCGAGCGTGGCGATGAGGGCCGACTCGTTATCGTTCCCGGGCGCCAGCCCGCTGGCCGTGATGTCCGCCTCCTGCGTCTGCCGCCAGTTGTCGTTGGTGGCGATGGCCGCGCCCGTCGCGTCGTTGAGCTGCAGGAACGGATTCGTCAGCGCGTTGGTGATGCCCGCCTGCGCCAACGAGGGACCTTTGCCTCGCACCAGCACCCGTTTCTGCCCTGCGCCCTGCACCACGAAGCCCGCGATGGCCACGCTGTCCCCCGTCTCGACCTTCAGCCGCGTCGAAATGTTCTTGAGGATCGGCGCGGCCGCCAAACCAGAAGCGAGAGCGAGGCAGAGCCCGAAACGGACCGCCAGAAAGCGCAGAGGAGGAAGCATGGCCGGAGGAGGAGCTTGGAGGTTGAAACACCCACCCGCGGCAGAAGTTGCGGGCTCGCCTCGCTAAGGCTCGGCATAGGCGATAGGCGATAGGCCATAGTCGATAGTCGGCGCAGGGACGTCACCCCCGGCGCTATTGCCTATCGTCTATTGCCTATCGCCTATGCCGAGCCTCAGCGAGGCTACTGGAGTTCGTAGACTTCGACGATGGCGTTGCCCTGGGTGTTGTTCTTGCCGCGGACGATGGCGGTGTAGGAGCCGGGGTTGAGGTTGAGGAGGACGGCGGGCTCGCGGGAATCGGGCGGGGCGAAGCCCGAGGCGGCCAGTTCGGCGGACTGGGTGGATTGCCAGTCGTCATTGCTGGCGATGACGGCGCCGTTGGCGTCGCGCACTTCGATGGTCGGATCCTGCAGCGCGCCGGAGACGCCGAAGGCGGTCAGGGTGGGTCCGAGCGAGCGCACGACCACGCGTTTGGTCTGGCCGGGACCGACCACGAGACCGGCGATCATTGCGTTGTCCCCGAGGCCGGCGGGGCCGCGGGTGGAGAGGTTGACCAAGCGCGGACTGGCCGCGCGATCCAGGTCGTACACTTCGACGAGGCAGTTGCCGGTTCCGTCCGAGACGCCGCGGACAATCGCGGTGTAGGTGCCCTCCGCGAGCGTGGCCACCAGGCCGCTCTCGCGAGCGTTCGGCAGCGCGAGATTCGCATTGGTCAACTCCTGCGCCGAGGCGGCGTCGGTCTGCCAGTCGTCATTGGTGGCGAGCGTGGCGCCGTCGGACTGGCGGACGAGCTGGAGGGTCGGATTGGCCAGCACCTCGGGCACGCCGAAGGCCGCGAGGGTCGGGCCGAGCACGCGGATGGCCACCTTCTTCGGGCCGCCGCGGATGGCGAAACCGGCGATCGGCACGCTCGTGCCGGTCCCGGCGCGCAGACGGGTCGAGACGTTGATCAGGCGCGTACTGGCCGGGTCGTTCAGACCGACCTCGACCGCGCCGAGGTCGTCCTTGGCCAGGTTGCCGCGCGGCTGACCCCGCTGGTCAACGGCCAGAGGCGAGGTGCCGGCGGCATCCAACGCCGGGCTGCCGATTTGCGGGAAGGCCGTCGGGGTGAAGCCCCCGTTGCTGCCGAGCGCGGAGAGCCGCGGCGGCAGCGGCGCGGCCGCCGTGCCGACGAGCGGTCCGGCCGGGAACTGCGCACTGACGGTGGCATTGACCCCGAGCAGATTGGGCCCGGCGGCGGTCACGGTCGAACCGCTGTTGTTGATGTCCGCCCCGGCGCCGCCAGTGTTGGCGGCGAGAATGCTGCGCTCGAGCCGCGCCTCCGCGCCGTTGAGCAGATACAGGCCGCCGGCCGCGCCCGTGCCACCGCTGCAGTTGGTGAGGGTGACGTGCAGCAGGCTGGCGAAGGCCCCGTTGCGCACCGTCAGGCCGCCCGCGCGCCCGGCGCCGCTGCCCTGGTGATCAGCGATGGTCGAATTGACCAGCCAGGCCTGCGTGTCGGAACCGTCCACCACGATCGCGCCGCCGTTGCCGCCGCTGGCGGAGCCGCGGCCGAAGGTGCTGCGCTCGATGCTGGCAATGCCGCCGCCGACGAAGAGGCAGCTCGCTTCGCCGTCCGTGACAATGCCGCCGAGGTCGCATTCCGTCAGGGTTACGCCGCCGAAGCTGCGGACCGCCACACCGGGCTGGGCGCCGGCCTGGGCGGTGGCGCTGATGGCCACCCGCCGCAGCGTCAGCGCACCGCCGGCGGCGACATCGAAGACGCGCGGCAGCGTGCTGCCCGTGAGCTTCAGCCCCGCGGGGAGATTGGAGGCATTGATCTCGATGACCCGGCCGGCCGGCACGACCAGCGCGGAGCCGGTCAGGGCGACGGTCTGTCCGCTCAGCGACGCGTCGAGGCGAATGCGGGTGTCGCCGGTGGCGGCGTCGATGGCGGCGCGCAGCGAGCCGGGGCCGGACCCGGCCGTGCTGGCCACCGTCACCACCGGGCCGCGTTCGACGGCGCCGAGGTCGGAGGCCGCGCCGACCGCCCGCGGGAAGCCGCGCTGATCGAGCGTCGGCGAGGTGTTGCCCGTGGCCGCGTCGAGGGCCGCGCTGCCGTCGAGCGGCGGGGCGGTCAGCGTGTTGCCGCCGTGGAGGCCGACGGCATCGAGCCGTGGGTCGAGCGGATTGGCGAGCGTGCCGGCCAGCGCACCGGCGGGAAAGACGGTTTGGACGGAGTCGTTGTTGCCGATCAGGTTGGCCTCGCCCGCGACGACGGTGCCGCCGGTGAAGTTGAGGTCCGCCCCGGTGTCGTCAGGCGTGCTGTTGCCGGCCAGAATGCTGTTGCCGAGATCGAGCGCGGCCGGGGCCTGCAGCTGCAGGCCGGCGCCGGTCGAGCCTGCGCCCAGCGCGCTGTTTCCGGCCACGGTGCAATGCCGCAGCACCGCCGAGCCGCGGAAGACGAAGAGCCCGCCACCCGCCCCGGAACCGCCGGCGGAAGTGCTCACCACATTGCCTCCGATAGTGCACTGCGTGAGGGCCACGTTGCCGCCCGATTGCAGGTAGGCGCCGCCGCCGGAGGTCGCGGTGTTGGCGACGAAGGAGGAGTCGGTCACCTGCAGATCGCCCACGAAGTGCAGCAGTCCGCCGCCGGCCACCGCGGCGACATTCCGCTCGAAACGACTGCGCGTGAGCGAAAACGAACTCCCGTCCACCCCGTTGAAGGACGCGCCGCCGGCGGAGAGTCCGCTGGAGTTGTCGAGGAAGAGACAGTCGCTGACGCTGACCACGGCCGGGTTCGCCCCGACCGCGACGCGCAGGCCGCCGCTGTTGCCCTGGGCGCTGTTGCCGATGAACGAAGTGCTCTGGACCGAGATCTGCCCGCCGGTCGCGACCAGTCCGCCGCCCGCGCCGGTGCTGGCATTGTCGCGGATGACGGAGCCGATCACGGAAAGAGGATCACCCACGTGGAAGACCGCTCCGCCGGTGGTGGCGGTGCAGTTGCGGATGATGCAGGCGACCAACCGCAGCGCGCCCTCGCTGTAGATCGCGCCGCCGGAACCGGACGTGAGCGCACCGGAGCCGTTGCCGTTGATCAGGCTGAGGCGGCGCAGCTCGAGATTGCCGGCCACGGTCAGCGTGAAATGCCGGCGCGTCCCGCCGGCATCGAGAGTCACACCGGCGGCCAGCGCGGTAGCATCGACCACGGCCTGCTGATCGGAATCGATGAGTGCATCCGTGGTCCACGGGATGACCGCGCCGCTGAGGCCGGCGGCGAAGGTGACGATGCGCGGGACCCCGGCCGTCGCCTGGCTGGTTTGCGTGAGATTGACAGCCTCCCGCAGCGTTCCCGGGCCGCGGGCGGCGCTGGTCTGCACCACGAAGTCGGTCCCGAGATTGACCGTGATATCGAGGGGCGAGGTGGCGGCGCTGGCGGTGGCACCGTCGGACGTGCGGGTCGCGACGACGGAAAACACCGCGCCGGCGTCGCCGAAGCGGAGGTTGTCCACCAGCAGCATGGCTCCGGTTTCGCCCGTCAGGACACTGCCGTCGCGCGACCACTGCAGGGTCACGCCGGTGGCCTCGCTCGGAGTTGCCACCAAGGCGAGGCTGGAGCCCTCGGGAATGCTCGGGGCGGACGGGGCGACCGAGACGGTGAGAGTCTGCGCCCACCCGGCGGGCGCGATACCGACAACCAAGAGCAGGACGAAAAGAAGGCGGAGGCGGGCGGTGGCCATGGCAGGAAAGGATAGAGAGGGAGGGCGCAACGCGAAGAAAAATTCCCTTCCAGGATGCATGATTCGGGCCACGCCCGACTGCGGCCCGCGTTCAGCATTGCCAGAACGGCCTGACCGCCATCATTCTCCGCCCATGGGACGCGAAGCCGAGTGTCTGGTGGAATGCGGCGCCGAGCGCGACGAGACGCGGGTGCTGCTGGAAGCGGAAGGACTGGTCCTGCGGGGGGCCCTCAAAGGAACCCTGCGCCTGGCGGATCTGAAAAAGCTGCGGGTGGAGGGCGATGCGCTGACAGCCGAAACCCCGCGCGGTCCGCTGCGGGTGCACCTCGGCGCAGCCGAGGCGCAGCGCTGGCTGGAGCGTTTGCAGAATCCGCCCAGCCTGGCGGCGAAGCTCGGCCTCAAGCCGGAGGTAAAGGTGGTGCAGCTCGGCCCGCCCGACGCAGAGCTCGGGCGGGTGCTGGCGGATGCGGGCGTGCGGGAGGTCGCCGCCGGACAGGCCGAGCTGGCCTTCGCGCTGGTCGATTCCCCCGCAGCGCTGCTGCAGCTGGAGAAATCGCTCGCCCGCCTGCCGGCGGCGACGCCAGTCTGGATTCTGCGACTCAAAGGGAAGAATGTGCCCGTGGGAGAGAGTGCCATCATGGCCGAGCTGAAACGGCTCGGCTACGGTCCGGCCAAGACCGCCCGCTGGTCGGACGAACGCGGAGCCGATCGCTACCATCGGCGCTCCTGAACAGTGACCTTCCCAAGGTTGGGCAGGAAAGACGGGTGAGAGCCCCGGGACCGGCACGCGCGCGCGATCCGTCCTTGCCTGCATGCGCCGCGGCCTGAACGATGGGCGTCGATGCGCGTCCTCATTGTCGAAGACGAGATTTCCCTGGCCCAGCTGATCGCGGCGGCCCTGCTCGAGGACGGGCACGATCCCGCGATGGTGCACGACGGTGCCGAGGGGCTCGGTATGGCGGAGCGCAGCGCGTACGACCTCATCCTGCTCGACGTGATGCTGCCGAAACTCGATGGCTTCGAGTTCGTGCGACGCCTGCGCGCCAAGGGCATCACCAGCCGCGTGCTCATGCTGACCGCGCGCGGCGAATGGCAGGATCGGGTGGAAGGTCTCCAACTCGGGGCCGACGACTACCTCTCCAAGCCCTTCGCGATGCAGGAAATGCTGGCCCGGGTGCGCGCCCTCGGCCGACGCTACGCGGAAGCGCCGGCGCTGGCGCTGCAGGTCGCCGATCTCCGGCTCAATCTCGAAAATCACGAGGTCCACCGCGGCGAGCAGCGCATCGAACTGTCGGTGCGCGAATTGGCCCTGCTCAAAGTGCTGATGCGCGAGCCCGGCCGCGTCTTCACGCGCACAGAACTCTGCGAGCGGGTCTGGGAACGCGAGCACGAATACGACACGAAGCTGGTCGAAGTCTTCGTCGGGCGCCTCCGCAAGAAGCTTGGCGAACCGGTCCTCGTGCATACGGTGCGCCACGTCGGCTACACCTTGCGCGCTCCGCTGGCATGAAGCACTGGCCACTCCGCTGGAAAGTCGCGCTCTACGCCGCGGCCCTTGCCATCGCAGCCACGCTGGCCGGCGCGACCACCACGTGGGTCTGGATGCGACGCGAGCAGATTGCCGCCTTTGATCGCCGGCTGGCGATCGATGCCGAGGAACTCTTCCGCGACGCGGAGAATTTCGAGGGCGCGCGGACGCGCGATCGGCGCACGATCAAGGCCGACTTCGTACCGCTGGCCCTGCGCGAGCGTCTGGTCGAGGTGCGGGCGGACGACGGCGAGGTGCTCTACCTCTCGCCCAATCTGCGCGCGCCGATCCCCGACGACGGCATCGCCGGCGTGCACGCCCGCATCATCGACGGCAAGGCGGTGCGCCTGGCCGAGTTCCGCCGCAATGGGCTGCGCCTGCGCGTCGGCGCGGATCTGAGCGAGATCGACCAGATCGGGCGCGACATCGTCTTCGGCATGTTCATGGCCATCCCGACGGTCCTGATCGTGACCTATCTCGGCGCCCGCTGGGTGGCGCAGCGGGCCATCGCGCCGGTCGAGGCCATTCGGCAGGCCGCCGCGGAGATCACGCCGCAGCGCCTGGACAAGCGCCTGCCCCGACCGCTCTCGGACGATGAAATCGCGGGACTCATCGACGTGCTCAACGACACCTTCGAGCGGCTGCAGCGCAGCTTCGAGCAGTCGAAGCGCTTCTCGATGGACGCCTCGCATCAGCTCAAAACCCCGATCGCCGTGCTGCGCGCGGGCATCGAGGAAATCCTGACCGATCCGCAGACTCCGCCGAAGCAGGCCGCCCGGGCGGACGCGCTGTTGCACCAGATCCACCAGCTGACCTCGATCTCGGAGAACCTCCTACTGCTCGCGCGCGCCGATGCCGGCCGGCTGGAACTGCGTCCGGTGGACTTCGACCTCCGCGAGGTACTGGAAGGCGTGCTCGACGACGCCCGCGCGCTGGCCGGCCCGCTGCATCTCGACGTGCAGGCCGAGTTGCCTCCCGCCCTGCCCGTGCGGGCGGATCGCGGTTCCGTCGGGCTGATCGCGCAGAGTCTTTTCGAGAATGCGGTCAAATACAGCCGCCCCGGCGGCACCCTGCGCGTGCGGGCGGCCCTGGGCGACGAGTGGGCGGAGGTCGTGGTGGCCAACCAATCGGAGCCGATTCCGCCGGATCAGCAGGCGCACATTTTCGACCGCTTCTTCCGGGCCCGCAGCGCCGGAGCCACGCGTGGCCACGGTCTCGGCCTGGCCATCGCGCGCGAGCTGGCCGTCGCCCACGGAGGCGACATTCTGCTGCTCCGCTCGGATGCGGAATGGACCGAGTTCTGCCTGCGCCTGCCGCGACTTTGGCAGGAGCCGGACACCCGAAGGAGAAAGGCCCTAAACCCCGCCCGGTGAGGCAAAGGTGACGGCCGCGTTACCTTTGCGGGTTAGCCGGCTTGCGCCGCGGTGCGAGGAGGTCACGCGACGCTCCTCACTCCACCCATGAACACCCGCTCCCTCTGCGCCGCCTTGCTCGGCGCGCTCGCCCTCACGGCCGCCGCTCCGGCGGCAACCTTCCAGGTCATCACGATCCGCGGCACGCTCACCAGCGTGCAAGGCCCCTGGGACAGCTCCGTCGCCGTCGGCACGCCCTACGTCGCCACCATCCGCGTCGATGTCGCCGCCCGCGATCTCGACTCGTCACCCACCTTCGGCTCCTACATTTCGGAGTCGTCGCCGATGACCGCGCAGTTCGGCAACTACAACGTCGCCTCCGCCAGCTCCAAGGTGCAGATCACCAACGCCACCACCGGCGACGCCTATGAATTCGAAAGCGAGGACGGCCAGAATTTCGGCGCCTTCACCGATCTGAAGCTCAACGTCGCGCTGGAGAGCAACAACGCCGCGCTCCTGGCCAACGATCAGCTGCCCGTGCAGGTCTTTCCGGTTTCCTCCTTCAACAATCAGCGCCGCTTCCGCGTCCGCACCGACCAGGGCGAACTGCGCGGCGGCGTCGATTCCTACACGATCGAGACGCTGACCCAGACCGCGCCGTCCAACACGAAGCGCCTGATCAACGTCTCCACCCGCGCCCGCGTGCAGCCGGGCGAGGATCGCGTCATCGCCGGCTTCGTCATCACTGGTGCCGATCCCAAGCGCGTGCTCGTCCGCGCCCTCGGACCCACGCTCGCCGCCTTCGGGGTGACTAATGCCTTGACCAATCCGACGATCGAGATTCGCAATGCGTCCGGCGCGCTGCTCGCGCAGAACGACAATTGGCAAGATACGCAGGCCGCGGACATCAACGCCACCCAGTTCGCACCGCCGAATGCCAACGAATCGGCCGCGATTCTGACTTTACCCGCCGGCTCCTACACGGTGATCGTGTCCGGCGTGGGGAATACCTCGGGCGTCACGCTGGTCGAGGTCTACGAACTCTGAGTCGGCCTGACTCGGCAGCGTCGCAGCCGGACCGCCGGGAGTCGGCCGGCTGCGGCGATCTGTCGGGCCGCACCGACTTTCGGCGCTCTTCCCGAGCCACGCTCAACTCCCGAAATCTCGGCGGGCGCTCAGCCGCACCCCGCGCTCAGCTCCCGGGTGCCGCTTCGTCCCGCTCGATCACATCGTAGATCGAGCGAATGCGGGAGTGGTCGAGATGCGCGTAGGTCGTGGCCAGGACGGCACGCAGACGCTCCTCCATCGGCTGGCCCGGCTGGCCGAGGCTCTCCCCGCGCGCATTCCAGGCCGCGATGCGGTCTCCGTCCACCCCCGGCAGTCGGGTAAACCACTCTGCAACCTCCGCCTCGTTCTCGCAGCCGCTGACCGCCTCGATGACCGCTTCCTTGGTCAGGCCGAAGTGTTGAAGGAAGTAGTGGTCGACGCTGTCAGGCGCGCAGAAGCGCGCCAGGTATTCCGGCGGCAGCGCGCCGGCGCGGATCTCGCGGACTTTGGCCGCGATCCGCGGCAGCCAGCTGCAGTCGGCCAGTCGAGCGCGGGGCGGAGGAAGCATGGCTACGACTCGACCGCGAGGCCGAGGTGGTCGAGGACTTTCGCCATCACCTTGCGGGCATCGAGATACTCCTCGGCGATGCGCCGCGCCGCGGCGCGGTGCCGCGGCAGATCCGCCTCCACCGCGCGCAGCACCTCGGCGGCTTCGTCGAGCGTGTTCCAGGCCAGCAGTCCCGCGTCACTGGGCAGCACGTCAGTCCAGCCCGTGTCCTGCAACACCACCGGCCGGCCGAGCGCGAGATAGCAGGCGCTACGGTCGCTGAACCAGCCGCTGCGCGAGACGACGTAGCCCTGCTTGGCCACGGAGAATTCGCCCAGTCCCGCCGCCAGGAAGGCGCGGTAGACCTCATCCTCGGCCGTGATGTCCGCGGCTGGCACAAAGCGCCAGCCGCAGGCGCTGAACTCGGCGTAGTCGGTCCAGGACGGCTCCATGTCGGTCGCGGCCAGCAACCGCGGCCCGCGCTGCGGCAGCTCGCGCACGGTCACGAGACTCTCGCGCTTGTCGCCGTGCAGACGGCCGTCCCACGGGATCGACTTGTAGCCGTGCCAATGCGTGACCGTGGTCCAGCAGCCCCGCGGATCGACCGGCAGCGGCGCGTCGGCCACCTGCGTCCAGTGCGGCAGGCTGACCGCCGGCAGCGTCGGGATCCAGCGCTGTGGCGTGACAGGAATGCGCGCCGTGGTGCCGATGCCCGCGCCGACCGTGAAGAAATGGGTGTGGGGCGCGTAGTTCATGTCCACGCCCAGCGTCTCGGCCCAGAGCTGCGTGAAAGCGGGGTCGAGATCGACATAGGCCCGCCGCGGGAGGTGTGCGACGCGGTGGTCGAGCTTGAACTGGCCCGAAATGTTGATGAAGGCATCCGCGTCCGCCGCCCAGCGGGTGAAGGCCTCCGCATTGGGCGCGTCGTCATCGAGGAAGAGCGTGGCCCGCTCCTGCAGCCCGTGCTGCTCGACGGCCCGTCGCCAGGTCCGCTCGTGCAGGCTCTCCGCGGGCGCCTCGGCGCCCTCGGGGTATTGCAGGTCGGAGCGGTTCAGATGCTCGACCATCCAGACATCGCACCCCGCCTGCTGCAGCCCGAGCACCCAGTTGAGGAAGGCCCAGGTGTTCCCCGCGGCATTGCGCGGCAGATGCGCCACCACCACGGCGCAGACGATTTTCGGTCGACGTGGGGTGGAAGATCCAGGGATCGGCATAGGCGCAGTTCGCACACCAGACATCAAGTGCGCCTGCGCGCATCCGGGTTGTGCAGAGCGGAGCGGTCGCCTTGACTCCGCGGCGGGGACGGCAAGGCTCCGGCCGCGGCCGTCCGCAACCGAAGCTTGGACCATGAAGAAGGTTTTGAACGTGGGCGGAGGCAGCAAAGACATTCCCCTGCCTCCGCTGTACGCGGGCTGGGAGCACGTCCTGCTCGACATCGATCCCCGCGGCTGCCCGGACATCGTCGGCGACGCCCGGGAGCTGACGGCCCAGCCGCCCGCGAGCTACGACTCGGTCTATTGCTCGCACAATCTCGAGCACTATCACCGCCACGATGCCCGGAAGGTGCTGGCCGGCTTCGCCCACGTGCTCAAGCCGAGCGGATTCGCCTATATCCGCGTCCCGGACCTGGGCGCGCTGATCCGGCTGGTCGCGGCCAGAAACCTCGACCTCGACGATTTCCTGTATCAATCCCCGGCCGGCCCCGTCACCGTCCGCGACGTGATCTACGGGTACGGCCCGGAGATCGAGCGGAGCGGCAACGACTTCTTCGCCCACAAGTCGGGCTACACGCAGAAGTCGCTCACCGCCTTCCTCCGGGAGCTGGGATTTCCCCATGTGCTGACCAAGCTGGGCCATCTCGAGCTGACGGCACTCGCGTTTCTCCAACCGCCGCGCGACCTCGGCCTGAAACCTTGACGCCGCCGCAGCCGGCGTGTCCCGGCCTCGAACGCTCGCGGCGGTTCGTCACAGCAGGACCACCCGATAGAACCGCCGCGCCACGGCGCCGGCCCCCGCATCGACCACCTGCACGATGTTGCCGGTGCCGGGCACGCTGGCGTTGAGTACGGTCCAATTGCCGACGACCGGATCGTCGCAGCGGTCGACCCGATAGTTCTGCCCGACGGCGCTGCCGAACTGCACGGTCGCATTCGCCCCGGGCACGACGGTGACGTTCGGCAGCACGTCGATGGTCAGGGCATCGTAGGCGACCGCGTGCGTGCCGTCGTCGGCGCTGAGCAGCAGCACGTAGCGGCCGGGCGTGCTGAAGGTGGCCGAAGTGGCCGCCGCCGCCGCGTTCGTGAACGTGACGGTCCCGGGACCGCTCGCCTTGCTCCAAGCCACCGTCAGGCCGCTGCCAGTGACTACGCCGGGCAAAGCGGCCACATTGCCCTGCCGGATGACCTGGTCGGCCCCGACACTGGCGGTGGGCGCGCCGGGCGCGCGGGGGCCTTCGGTCGGACCGGTGGTCTGGATGACCTCGAAGTCGCCCACCAAGAGCGTGCGCAGCTGGTCGAAGCAGCCCGCGGGGAAACGGTCGTCGGGGACCACGCTGATGGAAAAGAAATTCCCATTGTCGGCCACGATGGCGCCGTATTTCTGCAGCGCGCGGGCCACCGCCTTCGCCTGGATGGTCCAGTTCGCGGGAATGCTGAAGCTGGCCCGCAGGCGCAGGCGCTGGCCCATCGCCGGAACGGTGGCGAGCGTGGTGCTGCCGGCCTGATGGTTGGCCGGGTAGATGTACGACTGCCGGCTGCGCGCCACCACCAGGCGGATGGCGTGCTCGACCATCCCGCGCTGGCATTCGTCGTAGCGGACCAGGCCCGCGAGCATCGAGGCGCCGGCCGCATCGCCGCTGGTCCAGCCGGCCGGGCGAAGCGCGTTGGAATCGAGCTGGAACTTGGCGCCGTTGGCCGCGGCCCAGTTGCTGCCGGTGCGCCGGGCCATCCAGGTTTCCCAGACCGCGCCATTGCCGGGCTGGATCATGATGCTGTGCCGATCGCCCGAGCCGGTGGTCTGGATCTCCGCCAGCGTGCCGCCCGTCTCGACCGGCCAGCCCTCGATCGGGAGGTTGCTGGGGATCGGCCAGAGCCCGTTTGGCGAGACGCCGCCGTTCAGATCGGACTGTGTCGGGAAGGTGTTGAAGAAGATCGGAATGTTCGGCTGGTTGTCCGGCACCAGCACGAAATTCATCTCGTAGAACGGCCGCAGCTGCGTGCGGGTGGAGCCGAGCGCGAGCAGGTCGGCGCTGATCTGCGCGATCATGTCGGCCGACGTCACGGCGCCCGTCAGCAGCGGCCGATTCGTGATCCGCTCGTTCCACCCATTGTCGCGCGGGAAGATCTGCAGCGCCGCCATGACTGCATCGGCCTCCGGCGTGTTGAAGAGGATCGAGCTCGTCAGCGGTGCCGGCACGGGTCCGAGGATGCGGCCTTCGTGATTGATGCGCTGGCCGGCGGAAAGCGGCAGCGCGGCCAGCAGCGCGAGCAGAGGAGCGAACGTCCGGGACATTTGCTCCGCTGGATGCAGGAAATGTGCCCCCGCCGGAGCGGCGTCACGTAGTCCGGCGGCTGCAGCGGACGGCTACTTCGAGCCGTAGAGCAGCACGTAATGCGCGCCGTTGTAGGTGGAGCGGTGCATGCGGACCTTGATGTAGAATTTCCCCGTCCAGCGCGGCGTCACCTTGGCCACGGCCACCGTGCTGGCGTCGTTGTCGCGGGCCACGAGATTGTTATTCTGGTCGTAGACCATGACGTCGACGTCGAAGGCGTCCTCGCAGCCGCTGGCCACGATGAAGTAGCTGCGGCCGGCCGCGAGATTGACCGAGACCAGCTTCTCGCCGCCCGGCGGCAGGATGCCAACCGCCGCGTCGCGGAAGCTCACGCCGTTGGAGTTCATGACCCGGACGATGCGGATGGCCCGCTCGCGCGCGCCCTGGATGGAAGCCTCGGCCGCACGCGGGAGGAACAGGCCGGCCAGAACGAGCGCGAGAGTGAAGAACGAAGTCGGAAGGGACAGGCGAGTTTTCATGTTCGAGCGGGTCGACGCGAAAACGCGGGGGACATTCCGGCCGGGCGGAAAAAGCCGGGAAGAAGAGCGCGCCCTGGAAGTTCGAAACTCGAAACTCGAAACTCGAAGGAAGTTCGAAGGTCGAAGCTCGAAGCTCGAAGGCCCTGCTCGAACCCGCTTGCGAGCCTCGACCATTTTCCGGAGCGAGATTCAGCTCAAAGAATGTAAGCTCGCAGGCGCGCGCTCCCGAGATCACGCCCAAGGTGGAACGGGTTCTTCGAGTTTCGATCTTCGAACTTCCTTCGGGTTTCGAACTTAGAACTTCGATCTTCCTCTAATACCGCCATCCCTCCGGCAGCGTAAACGCCGCCTCCAGCACCCGCACCTCGGGCTCCTCGCCGGGAATGAGGTACACCTCCACGATGTCGAAGCGGAAGACGACGTCGGGGCGGCCGAGCAGCTTCAGCCAGGCCAAGGCACCGCGGGCGATGAGGCGCTCCTTCTCCTTGGTCACCGCGTCCGAGGGGCGGCCCCAGTCGCCGCGGCGGGAACGCGTTTTGACCTCGACGAAGACCAGCACACGGCCGTGCCGGCAGACGAGGTCGACCTCCCCGCCGCCGCGGGCGCGGAAATTTCGGTAGAGCACCTTGCGGCCGAGCTTGCGCAGATGCCGCGCGGCCAGCTCCTCCCCGCGCCGGCCGAGCGCGTGGCGCGGGTCGAGATCCGTGAGGCTCCGTAGCGGAAGGCCGAACCAGGCCCGCACGGCGGAGACCAGAGGCGCATAGAATGCCATTTCACATTTCTATGCTTTTAAAACGCAGATGTCAGCGCGTTTCTGCTTCGGCGCTCGATTCACTCGAAACGGAACTGCTGCTGGGCCACCGGCTCGTAACTCCGGCGGTGGATCGGACACGGGCCATGCTCGGCCAGCTTGGCCAGGTGCAGCGGCGTGGGGTAACCCTTGTGGCGGGCGAACTCGTACTGCGGCCAGGCACGGTCGTGCTCCACCATGAGTCGGTCGCGCGTGACCTTGGCGATGACGCTGGCGGCCGCGATGCTCAGACTGCGGGCGTCACCCTTGACCAGCGGGGTCTGCGGGCAGGGAAAGGGACGCACCGCCAGACCGTCGATCAGCACGTGGCAAGGCGCGGCCCCCTGGGCGCACAAGACAGCCAGCGCCCGCCGCATCGCCTCGTGGGAGGCCCGCAGGATGTTGAGCAGGTCGATCTCCACCGCCTCGACCACCGCGCAGGCCCAGCGCACTTCCGGGTGGGTGGTGAGTCGTCCGTAGAGCGACTCCCGCGTCGCCTCGGTCAGCTGCTTGGAGTCGTGCAGTTCGCCGAGGAAGTCGACTCCGCGAGGGAGAATGACCACGGCGGCCGTGACCGGGCCCGCGAGGGGTCCGCGGCCGGCTTCGTCGATCCCCGCGACGAACCGATCGCCCGCAGCCAGGCGCTGATCCTCGAAAAAGAAATCGGGCCGGGCGGAACCGAAAGCTCCGCGGCGGCCCGAGGTGGGAGCGGCCATGGCTGGCCGAACAGGATTACTTGGCGGCCTTCTTGGCCTTCTTCGCCGGGGCCTTCGCCTCGGCGCCAGCAGCGGCGCCCTTCTTGGCGCTGGTGGTCTTGCGCTCCTTGACGAAGAGGGCGTCCTTGCCCGTGCGGCCGCGCAGGTAGTAGAGCTTGGCGCGGCGAGGAGCGCCTTCGCGCTCGACCTCGATCTTCGCCACCTTCGGCGAATGCAGCGGGAAGACGCGCTCGACACCCTCGCCGTAGGAGATGCGGCGGACGGTGAAGTTCGCATTCACCGAGGAGCCCTTGCGGGCGATGACCACGCCCTGGAAAATCTGGATGCGCTCCTTGTCGCCTTCGACGACGCGCGTGTGGACCTTGACCGTATCGCCCACGCGGAAGGAAGAGACGTCCTTCTTGAGCTGTTCGTTGCTGACCTTGTCGAGAAGATTCATGGGTAAAGCCGCGGGGAAGCGGGGGCGGAGATATAAGAGGGAATGCGCCGAGCGCAAGCGGAACCCGCAAAACTCCTCCGCCGAATCCGGAAGAATTTCCGGGCAATCTCGGAAATTCGCGGCACGATGCGCCCGGTGACCCACTCGCGGATTTCGTTGCGCTCCCGCAATTTCTTGCGCGCCGAACGCCCGGTTTTCGCGTAGTCCTTCCCGTCACCGCCCGCCGCTCCGCTCTCCATGCCCGCCCCGACCCTCTCCGACCGCATCCGGGGCTGCCTCTGGGGGCAGCTGATTGGCGATGCGATCTGCCTGGGCTCGCACTGGATCTACAACCTCGGCGAAATGGACCAGCGCTTCCCCGGGGGGTTGAAAGGTTTCGAGTCGCCCTACGAGGGGCACTACCATTTTCCCAAGCAGCCGGGCGAATTCACCCACTACGGCGATCATTCCATGGTCGCGCTCGAGATGGTGGCCCAGCACGGCAAGTTCGACCGGCCCGACTACTGGCTGCGCTATCTCGAGCATTTCGGCTCGCCCGAGTACACGGGCTATCTCGACAAGGCGACGACGGCCACGCTGGAGAATTTCGCCGTCTTCGAAGCGGAGAATCCCGAGGAGCCTTATCACGCCCAGGGCGGGGCCGATGACGACCAGCTTTCCGCCTCGGCGGCGCTCGCGCCCATCGTGGTGGCGCACCGGGAGGATCCGTCGCTGCTGGAGATCGTGGAGGAATTCACCCGCGTGACCCAGAACAACGACAAGGCCGTGGCCTATGTGAAGGCCAACGCCATCGTCCTGCGCGACATCCTCAATGGGAAGGACTTTCACGGCTCTTTCGAGCGCGCGCGGATGCTGTCCCAGGGGCTCGATCCGCAATACGGCTACGAAGTCCGGCGCAAGATCGAGGCCGGCATGAGCTCGACCCTCGAGTTCGAGCTACGCCAGGGGCTCGACGAAAAGATGGGCTCGATCACCGATCAGGCCGTGCTGGCGGTGCAGAAGCTCGGCCAGAGCTGCCCCCTGCCGCAGAGCTTTCCCGCCGCCACCATGTGCGCGGCCAAGCTGGCGCATTCCTTTCCCGACGCCCTGCTGGGCAATGCCCGGGCCGGGGGCGACAACGCCGGCCGCGGCTGCATGATCGGCGCCTGGCTCGGCGCGCTGCACGGCTTCGAGGCCATCCCCATCGCCTGGACAGTCAAGCTGAAGGCCGCCCCGCGCATTCAGATGCTGGTCGAGAAGGTCGTGGCCCGCTGCTCGCGCGCCACGGTGCGGGTGTAGGGCCTCGCTGAGGCTCGGCATAGGCGATGGCCAATAGGTGATAGGCGATAGGAGCGTAATGGGTGGTGAGGAACTGGCGTTTCGCGTGAACTTGGGGTTTCGGATTTCGAGAATGCGCCCAGAGTATGCCGCGCCGGATGACGTCTTCCCCTGATGTTTAGAGCCCTCCGCTTCACGCTGATCATCGGTGGCGCGGTCACGCTCCTGCTTGGGCTGCTCCGGCAGTTCGGGGCGTTCGATGGCGCCGATCAGGCGCTGGCGGCGGCATACGGGCTGGAGGCGGGGATCGAGACGCGGCATGGCTTCCTCGACTGGCTGCTGCTCCTGGCGGCGGCCTTTGGCATTGCCTGGACGACGATCGACATCAACCGCCCGTCCCTGAAGTTCGTCATCGCGGGAGTGGCGCTGGTCCAGGCCTTCACCGGCTCGGCGCTGCTCGGACTCTTCGGCTTTTATCTCTCGCCGTTCGTCCCTGGACTGGCGGTGGCGCTCAGCTTTGGCGCGGCCTTCCTGCACGCGCGGAGCCAGGACGGTCAGCGGCAGCGGCAGGTGGAGGAACTCTACGGACAACGCATCTCCGCCCGCACGGCGGCCGCGCTGGTCGAGAGCCGAGCGCCACTCGAGACACAGGGGCAGATGCAGGAGCTGACCATCGTGGTCTGCGAAATTTTCAATCACCCCGCGCTCATGGCCGAGTTGTCTCCGGCCGACTACATCGCGCTGAACAACGAGTTCCTCGCCCTGGCCAGCGAATCGCTGGTGGAAGCCGGCGGCTGTCTGGCGGAATGCGACGGCGAGGGCGTGCGCGTGATCTTCGGCACTCCGCTGCCCACGCCCGAGCACGCGGCCCTGGCCTGCACCGCCGCGCTCGACCTCTCGCGCCGGCTCGACGCTTTCAACCAGCGCATGCAGTCGCAGCATGGCCAGATGGCCGACTGGCGGATCGGCGTGAACTCCGGCCTGATGATCACCGGCGGCTTCGGCGGCGACCGTCTCTCGGGCTTCGGCGTGGCCGGCGAGGAGGTCGAATTCGCCCGCCGCCTGTGCGCCGCCAACCTCATCTACGGTTCCTCCATTCTGGCCGGCGCCTACACCTACGAAATGGCCGAGGGCCGGGTCGAGGTGCGGCCGATGGAACTGCTGCGGCGTCGGCAGGACGAAAACTGGCTGGAAGTCTACGAGTTGCTCGGCCGACCCGAGGAGATCGGCGTCGAGGAACGCGAACGCCGCGACCTCTACTGGACAGGCGTCATCTACTACCGCGAGAAACGCCTGACGGAAGCGTTGGAAAAGTTCCACCAAGTCCGTGCCCTCAGCCCGGGTCCGGACGGGCCGGTGGAATTCTATATCCAGCGCATCCGCAACCTGCAGCTGAGCAATTCCGCCGCCGACTTCGAGACCGCCCGCCTCCTCAACTCTCTCTAGCCTCGCTCGGCCTCGCTGAGGCTCGGCATAGGCGATAGGAGATAGGCAATAGGCAATAGGCAATAGGCAATAGGTCCGCCATCGGTGTCCTATTGCCTATGGTTTATTGCCTATTGCCTATGCCGAGCCTCAGCGAGGCTTCGCCGAAGTCCCCGCAGACGTTCTCGAGGCCGACTTCCTCGAAGAAGCCGTCGCGGCTCATGATGCGGGCGGGATGGGGCTGGACTTCGCAAAGCACGAGCTGCACGCCGGCCTCGCGGCAGCGCTCGTGCACGGCCTGCAGGGCCTTCATGCCCTGGAAGTCGAGGCTCATCATGCGGCCGAGGCGGAGGATCAGGCCGCGGGCTTCCGGATGGGCCAGCAGCAGGCGGTCGACGCGATCGGTCAGCTCGTCGGCCACGGCGTAGAACAGCACGCCATCGATCCGGAAGACGAGCAGGCCGCGCTCGAAATCCTCCTCGTGCCGCACCTCGCGCAGGACGGTGATCTCGCGCAGACGCAGGATGCTGGAGCCGGCGGCCACGGCGAGGCCGAAGCCGACGCCCCAATTGAGGTCGACCAAGGCGGTCAGGATGAACGTGACCAGCGCGACGAGGAGCTCGCCCTTCGAGACGCGCCGCACCTCCGCGAAGCCGCGGCTTTCGAACATGCGCACGGCCACGTGGAAAAGAATGACGGCCAGGATGCAGAGCGGGATGCGCTCGATCCAGCGCGCGGCCAGCAGCAGGACCGCGGCGAGAAAGACGGCGTGCACCATGCCGGCCACCGGGGTGCGGGCGCCGCTTTGCACATTCGCCGAACTCCGGGCGATGGCCCCAGTCACGGGCAGTCCGCCCAGCCACGGCATGGCCAGGTTGGCGACGCCCTGGGCGATGAGTTCGGTGTCGGCGTCGTGGTGGTCGTGGATCATCTTGTCGGTCGCGAGGGCCGAGAGGACCGATTCCAGCGCGGCCAGAAACGTGATCACGAGGGCCGAGGGGAAGACGCGCTTGAGCAGATCCCAGCTGAACTCGAGCGGCACCAGCGTCGGCCAGCCGGTGGGAATGGCCGCGCCGAAGTGGTCGCCCACGGGTTGACCGAAGGCCGAGCCGATGGTCGCCAGGCCCGGATGCCCCGGCCGCGCGGTCAAACCGAGCGCATTGACCGCCAGCGCGCCGAGAATGAGCACGAGAATGCGCGGCCGCCAGCGGTCGGGCAGGAGAAAGATGGCCAGCAATGCGACGCCGGAGACGAGCAACGTGGTGGGATCGAACCCGCCCAATTGCCCGGCCAGCGCTTGCATTTTTTCCCAGCCCTCGGCGGGCAACGGACCGGTCAACCGGAGGCCGGCCAGATCCTTCACCTGCTGCAGCGCGATGATCACCGCGATGCCTGAGGTGAAGCCAATGACCACGGGCAACGGAATGAAGCGCGAGAAGCCGCCCGCCCGGAAAGCGCCCAGCAGCACGAGCATGAGCCCGGCCAGAAACGTGGCCAGCCAAAGTCCGGCCAGCCCATGCCGTTCCGCGATGACCGCGACGATCGGCACGAACGCGCCGGTCGGTCCGCCGATCTGCACCCGACTGCCGCCCAGCAGGCTGACCAGAAAGCCGCCCACGATGGCCGTGTAGAGGCCCATGGACGCAGGATTGGGCAGCCCGGCCGGCGGGGTGATGGGGATGGACGCGATGCCGAAGCCGATGGCCAGCGGGACCGCGAGCAGGCCGACGATGAGGCCGGCCGAGAGATCGCCGAGAAGGACGGTGCGGTCGTACCCCTCGCGCAGCGTTTGCAGCAGCTTCGGGGCGAAAACGAATCTCATCGGCAGGAATGTGCGCAGCTGGAATCCGCTCCCCAAGGGACCAGTTAATCGCGATTTCGCTGTCGCAGGATTCGCTCGTCCGATCGTGGGATCTTGAGCGGGCGGACGTGGTCGGCGATTCGCGGACGCGCCCGAGCGCATCCCTACCAAGGCCACGCGGACCAACTCAAGATGCCAGCGCCCGCCGCTCCAGGGCCCAGCCGACCTCGTAGGCTTGGAAATGCGCCACCGTCACCGTGCGGGCGAGATCGTCGTAGTGTTCGAACAATTCCTGAGCAGGGGCGTCGCTCAGGACGAGTCCCGGAGAATTGATGGCCTGGGCGGCCGCGACGCGGGCGGCATTGGTGGGATGGGTGGCGAAGAGCTTCGAATAATCGGCCTCAGCGGCGGCGTAGAGTTCGTCCTCCTCGCCCGGCCGCAGGCGTCCGTATTCGTCCATCAGATAGCTGGGCAGGTCGTAGGGCCGCGACTGATCG
This sequence comes from Verrucomicrobiota bacterium, assembly GCA_018240025.1. Classification (GTDB taxonomy): domain Bacteria; phylum Verrucomicrobiota; class Verrucomicrobiia; order Chthoniobacterales; family SZAS-18; genus SZAS-18. The sequence continues at coordinate 35,077 of JAFEGM010000006.1, read as the reverse complement.
AACCCCGCGCGCAGGTGGTAGCGTCCGAAGATCTGGTTGATCACGGTGATGCGTTTGGCCGCGCTGGCGAACGCCGCGCTGCCGGCCAGGTGCGCCTCGGCGCGGTCGGCATCGAACTCCATCTGCCGCAGAAGAGTGCAGACCGCGATGTGATTGACCATCACGAGGCCCTTGAGGAGCAGTCGCGCCAGACCCAGCCCGATCTTGATCAGAGCGGCGGCCGCCATGACCAGACCGACGCCGCTGCCGAGGGCGCCGGAGAGTCGGTCGTCCCACTCGGTGCGCGACCAGGCCATCTCGGCCAGGCGCACGTTCAGGCGGCGCACCACCACCGAAAGCCGCATGCCGTGGCGCTGCGCGAAATGTCCAAACTCGTGCGCCAGCACGCCGCAGAACTCGCGCACGCTCAGGGCGGAGACGAGTGGCAGGCCGATGCGCAGGCGCAGTTGCCCCGACTGCAGCCCGCGCAAGCCTTCGGCCAGCGAGGCGGAGGCATTCGGCTCGCAGTCGAGCTCCACCCTTTCGGGCATGGGCGCGCCGACTGCGGCGCAGATCCGACGGATGACTTCGAAGAGCCGGGGCTGCGCCGCCTGTCCGAGCACGATGGGTTCCTCACGCTCGGAGCGGCGGGAGAAGAGCACCGAGCCCATGAAGACGCTGACCGCACAAGCCGCCAGTCCGGGGCCGATCACCCAGAGCGCGTAGAGGACCGAGAAACGGACCACCCGAACGTTGCCGACGCTCGATTTCGACAGCGGCGCATACGAGCGAATGCGCTGCACGCCCCACCAGCCGACCGAGCCCGCGACCGAGAGGTGGATCATCGGCACCAGCAGGCTGAGGATCGCGCAGACCACGAGCGCGAGTCGGTACGGCGTCGGCAGGCTGGAGCGGGGAATGCTCGCATTCGCGGGCAAAACGTCGTCGGGCTCCAGCTTGCGCGCGGCCGGAGGCGGCACGGGCGCGACGGTGGCCGACGGCAGTCCCGACGCCGCGGGCGCGAGGCTCGGCGCCTCCACGGCCTTTGGCGGGGCCACGAGGCGCAGGCCCGACAGATCGGGGGGCACCGCGCTCTCCGCCTCCACCGCGCGTGGGAGCTCGACCGGGGTCGGCTCGGGCGCGACGGCCGGCGCGAGCGCCAGCGGCACCCGTGCGGTGCCGCGCGGCGAGACGCGCATCGCCCAGTCCTGGATCGGCACCCAGTCGACGGTCCCCTCGATCCAGACCATCGAGTCCGACTCGATCTTGCCGGCGTGAAACAGTCGCGCGACCTCGGCCGTGCTGTGCGGGCCGATGGTTTCGTCGTCAGGGCCGAGGTAGTAGCAGTCCGGCACGGCGAATTCGCAGAAGGTGGTGAGACGCCGCCCCTTCTGCCGAAAACCGCGAGTACCGACAATCCTAATTCGTTCCGACCTGCCTCAGAGCCAGCGCGACATCACCTCGACCAGACGCTTCACCTTCTCGCCGTAGGGCGGATGCAGCCAGCGGCGCACCGGGCCGTCCCACTGCCGGTAGAGCACCGAGCGCTCGTTCGAGAACGTGCGGAAGCCCGCCTCGCCGTGGCCGCGCCCGAGCCCGCTCCAGCCTGCACCGCCGAAGGGCAGGTTGGCATTCATGTAGTGCAGGAGGACGTCGTTCACGACCGTGCCGCCGGAAGAGGTGCGGGCCAGGACCTCCTCGATGTTGGAGGGATTGCGGCTGAAGAGATAGAGGCAAAGCGGATTCTCGCGCGCCTGGACGAAGCGGATGGCCTCGTCCAACTCGTCGAACGGGAAGACCGGCAGCAGCGGGCCGAAGATCTCCTCGCGGGCCACGCGGGCCTCGGCGGAGACACCGGTCAGGACGGTCGGCGCGATGAATCGTTCGCTCGCCTCCGCGAAGCCTCCGGTGGCCGCCGTCGCACCATGGGTCCGAGCGTCGTCGAGCAGGCCGAGGAGGCGGTCGGTGTGGCGATGATTGACGATCCGCGGCAGGTCGGGCGAGGCGCGCTTGGCCTCCGGCGTGGTGCCGTGGAACCGGTCGAGCGCGCGGCCGATCTCGGTCACGAACTCGTCGTGCACCCGGCGGTCGACCAGCACGTAGTCGGGCGCGATGCAGATCTGGCCCGCATTGACGCATTTCCCCCAGGCCACGACCTCGGCCGCGCGCGGGATGTCGGCCGTGGCGTCGACGATGGTGGGCGACTTGCCGCCGAGTTCCAGCGTGACCGGCGTGAGGTGCTCGGCCGCGGCGCGCATGACCACCTTGCCGACCTGCGGCGACCCGGTGAAGAAGATGTGCCCCCACGGCTGGCGCAGCAGTTCGGTCGAGACCTCGATGCCGCCCTCGACCACCGCCACCTCCTCCGGCCGGAAGGCCGCGCCGAGGTTTTCGCGCAGCCAGCGGGCGGAGTTCGGCGTCAGCTCCGAAGGTTTGATGACGGCCGTGTTGCCGGCCGCGAGCGCCGAGATGAGCGGCAGGATGGCCAGCTGCACCGGGTAGTTCCACGGCGCGATGATGAGCGTCACGCCGCGCGGTTCGCAGCGGATCTCGCCGCGCGTGCCGAGCATGCCGAGCGGCGTACCCACGCGCCGCGGTTTCATCCAGCCGCGGAGGTGCCGCAGGGCGTGCCGGATCTCCATCAGCGAGACGGCGTACTCGGTCAGGTCCACCTCCACGTCGGCCCGGTGGAAATCGGCCTGGATGGCGGCGCGGAGCGAGACCCGGCCCGCCTCCATCATCTTCAGCAGGCGTTGCAGCAGATCGATGCGGGCGGCATACGGGAGCGGGCGATGGGCGGCAAAGTGGGCGCGCTGGCGCTCGATGAGCGCGGCGAGGTCGGGCGCGGTCGCCGGGGGGGCGGCTAGTTCCGTGACGGGCATGTGTCAGGATGGCCAACGTTGGGGAGCTGGAAACAAGAATTGTGAGGCCGCGCCGGTCGCGCTATCGCTCCCCGCATGAGCAATCCCCTCGTCCTTTCCGAACGCCACGGTCCCATCCACCGGCTCGCCCTGAATCGGCCGGACAAGAAGAACGCGCTCACCCTCGCGATGTACGAGGCGCTGACCGCCGGCTTGAAGGAAGCGGCGGCCGACCCGGCCGTGCGCTCGGTCGTGCTCGAAGGCGATGACAAGTGTTTCACGGCCGGCAACGACATCGCCGATTTCGCCAGCGGCTTCAGCGAGGAAAAGTTCGCGCCCATCTTCCATTTCCTGGAGGCCATTCACCGCTTCGAGAAGCCGGTCATCGCCCGCGTGCACGGGGCTGCCGTCGGTATCGGCACGACCGTGCTGCTGCATTGCGACATGGTCATCGCCGGCGAGAGCGCGAAGTTCTGCCTGCCCTTCACCAATCTCGGCCTCTGCCCCGAAGCGGCCTCCAGCCTCTTGCTGCCGCGCCTGATGGGACACCAGCGCGCCTCGGAGCTGCTCCTGCTCGGTCAGCCGTTCGGCGCCCAGCGCGCCCACGAGATGGGCCTGGTGAATTACGTCCTGCCCGACGCCGACGTGCGCGACGCGGCCTGGTCGGCGGCGGAGATGATCGCCCGTCAACCGGCCGCCTCGGTGCGCCTGACCAAGTCGCTGCTGAAGAAGGGCCAGGCTGACCACGTCAGCGCCGTCATGCGCGAGGAGGCGATCCAATTCGGCCAGCGCCTGAGCTCCCCCGAGGCCGCGGAGGCGTTCGCGGCCTTCGCCCAGCGCCGGCAGCCCGACTTCTCGAAGTTCGAGTAAGGGCGGTCTGACGCGGCCCGGACGGTCGCGCTTCCAGCCTGCGGAATCCGCCCCACCCCGGGGCGGAAATGGGTGCATTTTCCCTCGCCCAGTCGGCGGGACCCGCGCGAAGTTGGCGCGGGCTTCTTCACGGCATGACGCACGCACCCTCCTCCCACGCGGTCGCACCCGATTCCTTCGCCGAGGCGCAGGTCCTGGCGCGAGCGCTGCGCGAGGCGGTGCGCGGCGAGGTGCGTTTCGATGCGGGCAGCCGGGCGCTCTACTCGATGGATGCGTCCAACTACCGACAGATTCCCATCGGGCTGGTCATCCCGCGCGACGAAGAGGACGTGATCGCGGCCGTGGCGGTCTGCCGCAGGTTTGGCGCGCCCATCCTCGCGCGGGGCGGCGGCACCTCGCTCGCCGGGCAGGGCTGCAATGCGGCCGTCGTGCTCGATTTCTCCAAATACTGCCATCGCTTGCTGGAGCTGAATCCCGAGCAGCGCTTCGCCCGCGTGCAGCCGGGCATCGTGCTCGACACCCTCCGCAACGCCGCCGAGAAGCACCGGCTGACCTTCGCGCCCGATCCCTCCACGCACAATCGCTGCACGCTCGGCGGGATGATCGGCAACAACTCCTCCGGCGTGCACGGACTGATGGCCGGCAAGGTGCAGGAGAACGTGGAGGAAATGCGGGTGCTGCTCTACGACGGCACGATTCTCACGGTCGGTCCGACGCCCGAATCCGAGTTGGAGGCGATCGTGGGCGCAGGCGGCCGACGCGGTCAGATCTACGCCGGGCTGCGCAGCCTGCGCGAGCGGGTCGCGCCGCTGGTGCGGGAGCGATTCGCGAAAATCCCGCGTCGGGTCTCGGGCTACAATCTCGACGAACTGCTGCCCGAGTCGCCCTTCAACGTGGCCCGCGCGCTGGTCGGGACGGAGGGCACCTGCGGCATCATTCTCGAAGCCAAGCTGCGCCTGGTGCCGAGCCCGCAGTTCAAGTCGCTCGTCTGCCTCGCCTATCCCGACGTCTACGTGGCGGCGGACGCGGTGCCCGATGTGCTCAAGTTCGCGCCCATCGGGCTCGAGGGCTTCGAGGGCGGCGTGCTCGACATCATGCGGCAGAAAAATCTGCAGCCCGAGAACATCGCGCTCCTCCCGCCCGGCGGCGGCTTCCTGCTGGCGGAGTTCGGCGGCGATACGCGGGCCGAGGCGGACGAGAAGGCCGATGCCTTCGTGGTCTGGCAAAAGGCCCAGCCGCACGCGCCGTTCATCAAGGTGGTGCGCGACCCCGGCGAAGTCCGACGCATCTGGAAAGTGCGCGAGGCGGGCAACGGCAGCACCACGGTCATCCCCGGCGAGCATTCCATCACGCACGAAGGTTGGGAGGACGCCGCGGTGCATCCGCGCGTGCTCGGGCCGTATCTGCGCGACTATCGGCGCCTGCTGCAAAAATACGGCTACAAGGCCTGGTACTATGGGCACTTCGGCGAAGGCTGCGTGCATCAGCGCGTGACCTTCGATCTCGAGACCGCGGCGGGGATCCAGCGCTATCGCGAGTTCCTCGAGGAGGCGGCCGATCTGGTGGTGCAATACGGCGGTGCCATCTCCGGCGAACACGGCGACGGCCACGGCCGGGCGCATCTCTACGAGAAGATGTTCGGCCCCGAACTGGTGGCCGCTTTCCGCGAGTTCAAGACGCTCTGGGATCCCGACGGCAAGCTGAACCCGGGCAAGGTGGTCGACCCGTATCCGCCCGAGGCGCACCTCAAGCTCGGCAGCGACTACAACCCGCGCCAGGTCCAGACGTTCTTCGCCTACCCCGACGACCAGGGCTCGCTCGAGAAAGCCACCCAGCGCTGCGTGGGCGTGGGCGCCTGTCGCAAGACCGACGCGGGCACGATGTGTCCGAGCTTTCAGATCACCCGCGAGGAGCAGCACAGCACGCGCGGACGGGCGCACCTGCTCTTCGAGATGTTGCAGGGCGAAATGCTGCGCGGCGGCTGGCAGGACGAGGCGGTCAAGGAATCGCTCGACCTCTGCCTCAGCTGCAAAGGCTGCAAAGGCGAGTGCCCCGTCAACGTGGACGTGGCCACCTACAAGAGCGAGTTTTTGGCGCATTACTACGACGACCGCCTCCGGCCGCTCTCGCACTACGCCTTCGGCTTCATGGATCGCTGGGCGCGCCTGGCCGCGCACGCGCCGGAGCTGATCAACACAATCAATGCGTTGCCGGGCGTCTCGCACCTCCTGCGCGCGCTGCTCCACCTCGCGCCGCAGCGCACGCTGCCGAAGTTCGCCTCGCAGCCGTTCGTCGAGTGGCTGCGCCGGGACCCGGCCATCGAGTCGTCCGCGGCCCCTCGCGGTGAGGTCGTGCTCTTCGCCGACACCTGGAACAACTACTTTCATCCCAGCACCGCCCAGGCCGCCTACCGCCTGCTGCGCGAGGCCGGCTGGACGGTGCACGTGCCGCAGGCGGGCGGGCATCTCTGCTGCGGACGTCCGCTCTACGATTTCGGTCTGCTCCGGCAGGCGCGCAGCTATCTCGAGCGCGTCTTCGCTCGACTCGAACCGCAGCTCAACGCCGGCCTGCCGGTGATCGTGCTGGAGCCCAGCTGTGCCTCGGTCTTCCGCGACGAAGCGCGCAATCTGCTGCCGCACCACGGCATCGGGCATCGGCTCCGCAAGCAGACCTTCACCCTCTCCGAGTTCCTCGTGCGCGAGGGCTGGGAACCGCCTTCGCTGCAGGGCCGGCGGGTGGTGCTGCACGGACATTGCCACCACAAGGCGGTGCTGAAATTCGCCGACGAGGAAGCCCTGCTGAAGAAAACCGGCGCCGAGCTGAAGAGCCTCGACAGCGGCTGCTGCGGCATGGCCGGGCCCTTCGGCTTCGAGGCGGACAAGTTCGAGCTCTCGCAGGCGCTCGGCGAACGCGTGCTGCTCCCGGCCGTGCGCGCCTCGGGTTCGGACGATCTGCTTTGCGTCGACGGCTTCAGCTGCCGCGAGCAGATCTGGCAAAATCTCCCGCAGGCGCGGCCGCTGCATCTGGCGGAAATTCTGGCTGGGGCGCGTTGATCGCCTAGCTCATTTCCTGCGCCTGCACCCAGGCGGCGCGGGGCAGATCGCTCACCCGCTGCACGCCATGATCGGCCAGCTGGCGGAGCAGGCGCTGCCAGACCTGAGCGGTCACGTAGGCGTCCTGCAGGGCGTCGTGCTGGGGCTGTTCGAAGACGAGGCCGAGCTGTCGCGCCAGCGCGGCCAGCGAGCCGCCGGTCGATTCCCCCTTCGGCGCTGCGCCGAGAAATCGCACCGACTGCTGCTCCAGCCAGCGCGCGGTGGAGGCGGTGCAAAGCCCGCGCATTCGACTCGCCGGCAGCCCGGGCGGCCGGCAGCGGGCGAGAAAGCCGAGGTCGAGGCGCAGACAATGCCCCACCAGAATCGCCTCGCCGCAGAATTCCCAAAACGCCTCGATCGCCTCGGCCAGCCCGCCCTGCCCGGCCAGTCGCTCGGCGGTCAGGCGGTGCACGAGAATGTTGTCGGGCGCGAGCGCACGGCCGGGATCGACCAGACGTTCGAAGCTCTCGCCCAGCAGGATGCGGCCGGCCTCCAGCTTCACCGCGCCGAGCGAGATGATGCTGTCGCGCCGTGCGTCGAGCCCGGTCATCTCCGCGTCCAACACGACGAACGACGTGTCGTCCAGCCGCGCGGACGGCGCGTGCGAGGGGAAAATGCGCTCGAGGAGCTGGCGCAGCATGACGTTCAGCCGCGGAGTTGGTAATCGAGCCGCAGCGCGTCCTGGTGGCGATCGACCACCCGGAAGGCCTCGCGCAGGGTGGCGCGCTCGACCGAGCTGAGCCGCTCCGGCGCGATCCGGTTCGTGAGCGGCTCGCCGGCCTGGCGCTGGGCGACTTGATTGCGCAGCCGCAGGAGCAGGAGGAATTCGAGCGTGTCCTGCAGTTCGTCGACCTCGGCGACCGGCAGGCGGCCCAATCGGGCGAGCGCCGCCAGGCGGTCGAAGGTGTTCGTCTCGACGACGTCGGCCTCGAGCGCGCGCAGCCGGACGAGATCGAGGATCGGCATGGTGCCGCGGAGCTTGAGGTCGAGCTCTCCCTCATGCGGTCCGCGGCTGGCGACGGCGAAGGCGCGGAAGAATCCCAGCGGCGGCGTATGGCGGACGCCGGCCGCGGCCAGCGCGCGGAGGAATTTGGGCCGGGCGCGGGCCCGCGCCCGGAGTTCCGCCGCCAGGTGCTCGCCCAAGGCGAAATCGCCGCCGACCGGGCGCAGATCAAGGAAGACGAGCGCGTGCATGACTTCGTCCGGCGACGGCGAATCGACCCACTCGTCGACTGCCCGCAGCCACTCGCCGAGCGGGCGGCACCAGCGCGCTTCGCGGGCCATGTAGCCGGCCGGACAGGGCGGATAGCCGCATTCCACCAATCGCTCCCCCACCCAGGCGGCGAACTTCGGGAAATACGCGGCCGCTGCCTGCGCCGCGGCCTCGTCGGGCGGATCGGCATGGACGAGCGCGTTGTCCTGATCGGTCAGGAACGTCTGCTCGCGCCGCCCCTCGCTGCCCATGGCCAGCCAGCACCACGGCAGCGGCGCCGGCCCGAGTGCGGCCGTGGCGAGCGTGAGGAGCCGGCCGGTCACGCGGTCGGTCAGACCGGCCATGAGCTGTCCGATGGCCACCGGCGAGAGCCCCTCCTGCACGAGTCGCGGAACCGCCGCGGCGGCGCGCTCGACGAGTCGGCGCAGACCGGCGGCATCCTCCTGCCGCGCGATGGCGCGCGCCAGCAGCAGCGGCGCGTTGCCCTGCAGCAGCATGAGATCGCGGCTGCTGATGAGGGCATCGAGCCGATCCTCCTCGATGACGCCGAGGTAGTTCACGCCGGCCTGCATCATCTCCAGCAGCGCTTCGAAGGCCAGGCGTCCGCCCTCGATCGTCCGCAGGGGCCGCGAGGCCAGTCCGCCGACGGGAGTGGTCGGGTCGAGCCCCTCCGCGACGACGCGGCTGCGGAGGTCGTCGGTGGTCAGGATCCCCGCGCGGCGCCAGTCGTGGCGTTCCTCCAGCACGAAGATCGAGCTCACACCGCGCTCGCGCATGAGCCGGGCCGCCTCCTGCACGGTCGTCGGCGGCGCACACCAGACCAGGTCGCGCTGGGCCAGCTCGCGCACCCGAGTGCCGAGCATCACGCGCTCGACCCCGCCCTGGCCAGCCGCCTGCGCCGCCAGGTCCGAGCGCAGGCTCTCGAGGAAGCGGCGCCGATGCCGCTCGCGGCGCTGGAAGAAGTCGGCGAAGCGCTCGTTCGTCGCGATGAGTTCGTCGATCACCGTCCGCGGAATTCGCAATACGATGGCATCCTCCCGCGCCACGGTCCGCAGTCCGCCGCCCGCGGGGGCCAGGTCGCAGACGCTGCCTTCATCGCGCACTTCCACCAGACGCTCGTCGGCGCCGGCCAGCTCGGCCAGCAGGCCCTGTCGCACCACCAGCAGGTCGCGCTCGAGGTCGGTCACTTCGTCCTGCGCGCGGACAAAGCACTCGCCCGCCACCCGCACCACCCGGCGCAGTTCGTCGTCCGAGAGGTAGAAGAAGGGCGGATAGCGCCGCAGGAACTCGCGCGTGAAATCGGCCGGCGTCACGCCCGTTTCCTACCGTCCCGCCACTGCGCTGGCAATGCAGGGCTGCCACGCTTCAGGCCGCATGCGCTTCGTCCGGGAACTCGATCGCCGCCAAGTGCAGGGCCGAGATGACCACGCCCCCGCCTTCGTCGAAATCGATCACCACGCTGGTTCGCCGAGCGTGCACGTGCGCGTGATCCAGACTAGCCACGAGATACTTTTGCCCGGCACTCGTGACCGCCACAAACGGCTGAAACGGGCGCTGCTGCAGGCAGGCGGCAAAATCGGCGATCATTCACTAAGAATGACAATATCTATCTGTTCGTCAAGCCAATCCTGGCGTCGGCAGCGACGCCTCCGCGGCCGGCTCGGGCGGCGGGGCCACCGCGTCGACGTACAGCCCGGTCAACAGTTCGAGGCGTCCGTCGTGGTGCTCCACGATGGCCGAGCAGCTCTCCACGAAATCGCCCGTGTTGTAGTACATCGTCTCGCCCAGCGCATGCACCGCCGGCGAGTGGATGTGGCCGCAGAGCACGCCCTGGACCTGCCGGTCTTCGGCGTAGCGGACGATGGCCTTCTCGAACGAGCCGATGAAATTGACCGCGTCCTTGACCCGCTTCTTCACGTAGGCGCTGAGCGACCAATAGCCCGCGCCAAATCTCCGCCGGAACCAGTTCACGAGCGGATTGAGCTTCAGCAGCAGCGTGTAGCCGACATCGCCGACGTAGGCCAGCCACTTGTGATTCTGCACCACCGTGTCGGTCTCGTGCCCGTGCAGAACGAAGATGCGCCGGCCGTCGGCCGTGACGTGGATGGCGTCCTTCACGATGGAAATGCTGCCGTATTCGCCGAGGAAATCGCTGACCAGCTCGTCGTGGTTACCCGGGATGTAGATCAATTTGGTACCCTTGCGCCCCTTACGCAGGATCTTCTGGATGACGTCGTTGTGGGACTGCGGCCAGTAGATGCCGCGGCGCAGCGCCCAGATGTCGATCAGGTCGCCGACCAGGTAGAGCGTGTCGAACTCGTGCTCGCGCAGGAAATGCAGCACCGCCGCCGCATTGCAGCCGCGCGTGCCGAGGTGGAGATCAGAGATGAAGCCGGTGCGGTAGTGCGCCACCGGCCGAGAATAGCCCAGTCCCCGTCGGGATTAAGCCCCCGAATGGCGAAAAGTTCGCCATGCACCGCCCGGGGTATGAAAACTCTGGTAATCTCGGGAATTGCTTCGCAGACTCCGGCCGGCGCTCCTCCCCCGCCCCCGTGTTCAGCCCCAAGCTTTACTTCCTCGAGATGGAGCTCCTGCGCCTCGAGCAGGAATACGCCGCTGCGGCCGACGCCGCCCGCCGCCGTAGTGTGGCCGAGCAGATCATGATGAATCTCGACACCCTGCGTGAGCTGGAGGCCGCCGGGAAGAGGTCGAAGAAAATCGATGCGTCTGACTGGATGCGAAAGTACGCCGTGACCGCGCTGCCGGCCGGCACGGAACGCGCCGCGGAAGTCGCCGCCGCCCCGGCCAGTGCGGCGCCCGCGCCGGTCGCCACGGTTCACGCCGACAACCTCGAGCAGCAGGTCGAGGCCATCTCCGGCGAACCCTTCGATCCGCAACGCTACGCGGAGAAGAAAGGCCGCATCGAGGCGCTCATGGCGCTGCTGGTGAAAGCGCGCGAATCCTCCACCGCCGCCGGCCTGACCGAGCTGCTCACGCGACTTTGGGAAGTGGCGGTGCGGGAGGACGACGCCTACGACACCCACCAGCGCACCCTGCGGCGTTAGGAAGGGCAGACCGCGGAAAGAGCCGTTGACCGGGCCGCGGACGGGGCCACAAATGCGCTCCGCTCCTCGCGCATGTTCCAGCTCGTCTCCATCCTCAAGGGGATCCTCGAGATCGTCCTCTTCATCATGATCGGACGCGGCCTTCTTTTCGTGCTGGCCGGCCGGCATCGCGAAGGCAACCTGGTCTACAAAGCGCTGGGCATGGTGACGGAGCCGATCAACCGACTCGTCCGCAAGCTCACGCCCCGCTTCATCGTGGATGCACACGTGCCCTTCGTGACCTTCTTCCTGCTCGGCGCGCTCTGGTTCGCCGCGCTGATCGGCAAACTCGTGCTCTACCGGCAGCTGGTGGCAGCGGCGACCGGAGGCTGACCATGAGCCTGCTCCTCCGTCTGCAGGCCGGTCTGGCGCGACGCTTCCGGCGTCACGCCGCGGCCACCCGCCTCTACGAACAGGCGCTGGCCTCCGCGCCCGACGACCCGCGACTGCTCGGTCGACTCGGTCAATGCCGCGCCGAGGCCGGCGACGAGGCCGGCGCGCTGATGGCGTTCCGGCGTCTGGCCGAGGTCACGCCCGACAAAGCCGGCGCGCACTACAATATCGGCTACCTGCTCGATCGCGCCGGCGACGAAGACGGCGCGCTGGCCGCGTTCGACCGCGCCCTCCAGCTCGAGCCGCTGCTCGACCGCGCCTGGTTCGGCCGCGGCCTGATCCTGCGTCGGCGCGGCCGGGGCGACGAAGCCGTGGCCGCGCTGCAGAAATCCATTTCCGCCAATCCCACCGCCGCGGAAGCCTGGCTGCAGCTGGGCGAGCTGCACCTCGAGCGGCGCGAGGACCCGCAGCTCGACGGCGTCATTCTCCAACTGCGCAGCCTGCAGCCGAACTTCGCCTGGCGGCTGATGCAGGCGAAGGAAGCCGCCACCGCGGCGGCCGGTACCCCTGAAAACGAAAAGCCGCCGGCAGAGCAGACTCCACCGGCGGCTGGATGAGGCAGAATCGGGCGCGGCTCAGCTCGCCAGATCGACGTCCTTGGTCTCCTTCACGAAGAGCGTGCCGATGACCAGGGTCATGGCCGCGATCACGATCGGATACCAGAGGCCGTAGTAGATGTTGCCGTTGGCGGCCACGAGCGCGAACGAGATGGTCGGGAGGAAGCCTCCGAACCAGCCGTTGCCGATGTGGTAGGGCAGCGACATCGAGGTGTAGCGAATGCGCGTCGGGAACATCTCGACCAGCATGGCGGCGATCGGTCCGTAGACCATCGTCACCAGCAGCACGAGGTAGGTGAGCAGCGCCACCACCATCGGCTTGTTGATCTTGTCCGGATCCGCCGCCGACGGATAGCCGGCCGCCTTGATGGCCGCGCCGAGCGTGGCGTTGAACTCCGCGTTCTTCTTCTTGAAGTCCGCGTTGTTGAGCACGGTGCCGTTGAAGCTCTCGATCTCCTTGTCGCCGATCTTGACCTTCGCGACCGTGCCGGCCGGAGCGGGCTCGATCTTGTAGGAGACCGAGGCGCGGGCCAAGGCGGCCGTGGCCACGTCACCCGAGTCGGTGAAGTTGGGCCGGTTCGGATTGGCGAAGAGCTCGAACTGGAAGTGATGCGTGGCCGGATCGGCGATGACGACGACCGGAGCCTTCTGCTGCGCCTCCTCGAGCGCCGGATTCGCGTAATGCGTGAGCGCCTTGAAGACCGGGAAATAGGTCAGGACCGCCAGCAGGCAGCCCAGCATGATGATCGGCTTGCGGCCGATCTTGTCCGAGAGAACACCGAAGATGACGAAGAACGGCGTACCGATGAGCAACGAGATGGCGATGAGGATGTTGGCCGTGGCGGGCAACACCTTGAGCGTCTGGGTCAGGAAGTAGAGGGCATAGAACTGGCCCGTGTACCAAACCACCGCCTGGCCGGCCGTGAGACCGAGCAGCGCCAGGATGACGATCTTCAAATTCGACCACTCGCCGAAGGACTCCTTCAGCGGCGACTTCGAGCCCTTGCCCTGCGCCTTCATTTCCGCAAAGACCGGCGACTCGTGCAGCTTCAGCCGGATGAAGACCGAGATGATCAGCAGCAGCAGCGAGACGAGGAACGGAATGCGCCAGCCCCATTCCTGGAACTTCTGCTCCGAAACCTTCGGGTCAGAATCCAGCATGTTGCGTACCACCAGGATGACGATGAGCGAGAGGAACAGCCCCAGCGTCGCCGTGGTCTGAATCCAGGAGGTGTAGGCGCCACGTTTCCCCTGCGGCGCGTGCTCGGCCACGTAGGTGGCGGCGCCGCCGTATTCGCCGCCGAGGGCCAAACCCTGCAGCAGGCGCAGGAGAATCAGGATGACCGGTGCGGCCATGCCCCATTTCTCATAGGTCGGCAGCAAGCCCACCACGAAGGTCGAGATGCCCATGAAGAGAATCGTGACCAGGAAGGTGTATTTGCGGCCCACGATGTCGCCGATCCGCCCGAAGACCAGCGCACCGAACGGCCGCACGGCGAAGCCGGCCGCGAAAGCCAGCAACGCGAAGATGAACTGGGAGGTTTCGTTCAGCCCGGAGAAGAACTGCTTGCCGATGATGGCGGCTAGCGAGCCGTAAAGATAGAAGTCGTACCACTCGAAGACCGTCCCGAGGGAGGAGGCGAAAATGACGGTGCGATGCTGACTGGTGAGGGATCCAGAGGGAGGTGATTGCATGAAGGGATGGGACTAGGAGGTTTCACCACGGCCCTCCGAGGAGCGAAAAGGGCATGGTCCGGGGTGCATAGGCGCCAAATGGCACACATCGGGTGCCCATGAGCGCGAGGAGCGAGCGCTCACCGACCATCCCCAATGTCCCGTAGGATCTACGCAACGAACATCGTGAAAAAACGGCCGTGAGTTCGCAAGAAAATTCTGGCGAATTTCCGCCGCCAACGAAATTTCCGTCACCCGGAAAGCCTCGGTCCCCAGCGTATTGTCACCTTCCACGGGCGCGCTGAAATTGCTTTGACAGGGGGGCGAATCTTCGCTCTAACCCGGACATTCACCGCAGGCAGCGGTGAATGTGGGACGGCTCCTCCTCACCGCGCCTCACGGGTTCGGTGTGCTCTGGGGTACCTCCTGCTCCTCTACCTCCACCCCCACACACAACACTCAATGGAATCAGTCACGCAAAAGCATCGCGACTATTGGAGTGCCACCCTCCGCATCACCGGCATCCTGCTGGCGATCTGGTTCGTGGCGACCTTCGTGATGGGTTGGTTCGCTCGCGAACTGGCCGAATTCAAGCTCTTCGGCTGGCCCTTCAGCTTCTACATGGCCGCGCAGGGTTCGCTGATCATCTATGTCATCATCATCGGGGTATATGCCCGGCTGATGGGCAATCTGGACACCCAGTACGGCGTCGCGGAGGACGAGGAGGACTGACCTATGTTTAACGCCAACACTCAAAGCGCCTTTGCGGCGCAGCTGAAGCGCTTCTACTGGCTCTACACGGGCGGGTTTCTGGGCTTCGTCATCCTGCTGGGTATTGCCGAACAAATGGGCATGTCCCAACGCTGGATCGGATACTGCTTCCTGGCGGCCACGATCGCGCTCTACGCGCTGATCGGCATTTTCTCCCGCACCACGGACGCCGACGAGTACTACGTCGCCGGCCGCAAGGTGCCGGCCTTCTTCAACGGCATGGCGACCGGCGCGGACTGGATGTCCGCCGCCTCGTTCATCGGCATGGCCGGCACGCTCTACCTGCAGGGCTTCGACGGTCTGGCCTTCATCCTGGGCTGGACCGGCGGCTACTGCCTGGTGGCGCTCTTCCTGGCGCCATACCTGCGGAAGTTCGGGCAATTCACCATCCCGGACTTCCTCGGCGCGCGCTACGGCGGCAACATCCCCCGACTCCTCGGGGTGCTGGCGGCTATCACCTGTTCGTTCGTGTACGTCGTGGCCCAGATCTACGGCGTCGGCCTGATCACCAGCCGCTTCACGGGGCTGTCGTTCGACGTCGGCGTCTATGTCGGCTTGGCCGGCATTCTCGTTTGCTCGTTCCTGGGCGGCATGCGCGCGGTCACCTGGACGCAGGTGGCCCAGTACATCATCCTGATCATCGCCTACTTCATCCCGCTCATCGTGCTGGGCGTGAAGCACACCAGCATCCCGCTCCCGCAGGTCGCCTACGGCTACACGCTGGAGAAGGTGACGGCGCTGGAGAAGAAGCTGAACGACGATCCGAAGGAGAAGGAAGTCCGCGGCATCTTCACCCAGCGGGCGGCCGACAACGAAGCCAAGGTCAAGGCCCTCCCGGGCTCCTGGACCGAGGGCAAGGCCGCCCTGGAGAAGACGCTGGCCGAAAAGAAGGCGGCCAACGCTCCGGCGAAGGAGATCGAGGATGCGGGGAAAGCGCTCAAGGCCTACCCGGAGAGCGCCGACGCCGCCAAGGCGGCCTGGACCGCCGCCGCGGCCGCCGCCAAGGGTCGCGCGGCGCCCATCGCCCCGCACGCCACGCCGTTCCCGGCCAAGGATCAGAAAGCCAGCGACATCAAGCGCAACAACTTCCTGGCCCTGGTGCTCTGCCTCATGATCGGCACAGCCGCGCTGCCGCACATCCTGATGCGCTACTACACCACGCCCAGCGTGAAGGAGGCGCGCGTCTCGGTCTTCTGGTCGCTGCTCTGCATCTTCCTGCTGTATTTCTCCGCACCCGCCCTCGCGGTGCTGGTGAAGTACGAGGTCTACAGCAATGTGGTGGGCGGCAGCTTCGCCAACCTGCCTTCCTGGGTGTCCAATTGGGCCAAGGTCGATCCGTCCCTGCTCTCGGTCACCGACATCAACAAGGACGGCATCATCCAGCTGGCCGAGATCGTCATCGGTGGCGACCTCATCGTGCTGGCCACGCCGGAAATCGCGGGTCTGCCCTACGTCATCGCCGGCCTCGTGGCCGCCGGTGGTTTGGCCGCCGCGCTTTCCACCGCGGACGGCCTGCTGCTGACCATCTCCAACGCGCTCTCGCACGACCTTTACTACAAGGTCATCGACCCGAACGCGACCACCGCCCGCCGCATCACGGTCTCCAAGATCCTGCTGCTCGTCGTGGCGGTCATCGCTGCCTACGTGACCTCGCTGAAACCCGGAGACATTCTCTTCCTGGTCGGCGCGGCCTTCTCGCTGGCAGCGGCCTCGTTCTTCCCGGCGCTCGTCATGGGCGTCTTCTGGAAGCGCGCCAACAAGTGGGGCGCGATCGCCGGCATGGTCGGCGGACTCGGCATGACGGGCTACTACATGTGGACCCGCTATCCGTTCTTCCAGAAGCTGGGTGGGCTGAATGCGGCCGACTACCCGAATTGGTGGGACATCGCGCCCATCTCCTCGGGGCTCTTCGGCCTGCCGGTCGGCTTTGCCCTCATCATCCTGGTTTCGCTGATCACGCCGGAGCCGGATCGTGAGACGCAGGAACTGGTCGATCACGTGCGGTATCCGAACCTGGCCGCTGGCGCGGCCAAATAAGCCTCCGCGCTTCGTTTCAGGCCGGCGCAGGGGCTCCCTGCGCCGGCCTCTTTTTTGGGCCGATGACACGCGTTTCGCGCTTGTCATCTTATGGGAATTCTAGATCTTACTGTCAGTTCAGGCTTTTTCCTCCTCATGAGCCGAGAAATCTCCTTCCTCGAATCCGAGCTGTTCCGCCTGGAACAGGAACACGCAGTGGCGGTCGATGCCGAAGCCCGCGGCCACTTGGCCAAACAGATCCTCAAGCACTGCCGCCGTCTCGGCCAGATCGAGGCGATGGGCGGCGGGTCCGACCTCATCCGGCCCGACGAGTGGTTCAAGCGCTACTCGCGGCCCGAGGCCAGCGCCGCCGTGGCGGGTGCCACGCCGGCCGCCGCGACGGCGGTGGCGACACCCCACGCGCCGCTGGGCAACTCCGCCGCCAAGGCCACGCAGCTCTTTGGGGGCGACTTCGAAAAGCAGATCGAGTCGCTTTCCGTCGAGCCCTACGACCCCCAGCGCTACGACGACAAGAAAACCCGCATCGAGTCCCTCATGGCCAACATCGTGGCCGTGCGCAGCGCCTCGCCTTCGTCGAGCACGCTGGCGGAGGTGCTCGCCCGGCTCTGGGCCATCGCGGTGGCCGAGGACGACGCGCACGAGATCTACCTCCGCACGGCGCGCCGCGGCTGACGGATTCAAGGGTTGGCCGAGTCGGTCGCTTCGGCCAGGCCCTCGTCCTCCGCCCGCTGGGCGAAGTAGTCGCGGGCCCACGCTTCCATGCGGCGGCCCGACTCGGTCCATTCCCAGGCACCGGTGTCGGCCAGCTGCAGGTCGCGGGCGGGGTCGAAATCGAAATCGGCCAGCTCCCGATTCCGCACGACGTAGCGCCGGCGCGCCATCTCGCCGTGCCAGAGGTGCAGCAGCCGCCCGCCGACGCAGCCGAGGCGGGCGCGGATGTCGCCATACAGCGCGGACGACCAGCGCGCGAAGCAGGCGCGATGGGCGTTGGCGGAGCCGATGATCCGCTGCACGCAGACCGATTCCCAGTCGCCGATGAACGCGTGGGCCATCATGTGGTCGCCGCTGCCGGCGATGCAGGCATCGAAGAGCCCATGCCGCTCCAGCCAGTCGCGCCGCCCGGCCCAGGCGAAGCCGGTATGCCCGTGGGCGTCGAAGTTGCCCGCCAGGGCGATGTGCGGATCGCGCGCATAGGCGGCGGCAAACGAATGCCAGCCGTCCCCCGCCCCGCGGAACTCCCCGTGCCCGGGCGGCAGGCGGATGACCGTCTCGAACGGCTGCACGACCGGAAAGCGCTCCAGCGCCTCGGCCGTGGCGAAAGCCCAGTCGGCGCGCTCGAAGAGGACGTCGGCGTCCACCCACGCGACCTTCGACACCTCCGGCGGCAGCGCGCGAATGCCCACGGTCAGCAGACGTTCCTTCTGCCACATGACGTCGCGCGCCCGGATCTGCCGGACGTCGTCCCCGGGCGGCAGCTCGAACGGCTGGTCCCCGAAGCGGCATTCCACCGTCAGGAGCGGTACGCCCTGGGCGGCCAGCCGCGCGCGAAAGCGCTCGTAGTTGCGCAGCTTGCTGCGGAATCCGCCCGGATTGAACAGGCAGGTGACGACGTGCAACGGAGCCGAAGCCATCAGGACCGAAGCAGCCAGAAACAAAGCCCGACGATGACCGTCGGAGCGAGCGCCCAGACGAACAGCTGCACGGGCGAAACGCCGTCCTCGCCGAAGTGCGGCTGCAGGATGGACTGGCCCGCCGGATTGGGCGCGTTGGCGATGACCGTCAGACCGCCTCCGGTGACCGCGCCGCACATGACGGCGTATTTCATCTCCGGGCTGAAGCCGGGCACGAGCGAGGCGAGGTAGGTGATGGCCGCGTTGTCGTTGAAGCCGGTCAGGATGGTGGCGCCGACCATCAAGGCGAGCGGGCCCATCGCGCCGAGCACGGGCTCGATCCACCATTGCTGGCACCCGCCGTGCGCCACGAGGGCGGCGAGGAAGAAGCCGACGAGCAGCGGGCCGCGGATGGCGAGCGTGTCCTGGTGCGACTCGGTGGCCGCGTGGAAGGCCACGAAGAACAGGAAGGCGATGACGAGCAGCGCCGGGTAGTGCGCATTGAGCACCGCCCAGGCGAGGAAGAACAGGTGGGCGATGGTGACGAAGACCGGAATGCGCCGCTGCCGGCGCGCCGGCGGATTGGCCGGCAGGGCGGCCAGCTCGCGCCGGAAGAGCCAGGCGTAGAGCGCGGTCGACAGCGCCATGCCGAGCAGTGCCTTCCAACCGATGTTCGTGAACATGAAGGGCGTGTCCCAGCCCCACTTGCTCGCCACCATCACGACCGGCGGGGCGGCGAAATGCGTCAGCGTGCCGCCGACCGAGACATTGACGAAGAGCAGCCCGAGCGTGGCGTAGCGGAAGCGCATCGACGGCTGATGGACGTAGAACCGCTGCGCCAGCAGCAGCGCGCAAAGCGTCATGGCCGCCGGTTCCGTGATGAACGAGCCGAGCGCCGCGCCGCCGATGAGAATGGCCCACCACCAGGCCGCGCCGGAGCCGCCGACCAGCCCGGCCAGCCGGGAAAGTCCCTGCTCGGCAAAGACGATGACCGGACGCGTGCCGGCGATGGCCATGATGACGGTGACGAAGATCGGCTCCGCGTAGTTGACGCCGTTCAGGTAGTGCACCGCGGTGGAGAAATCGCGGAAAGCCACGAAGGCGCCAAAGAGGGCCAGCAGCCAGATGCCGAAGACCGCCTCCACCTCGCCGAGGAAATGGAACACGGTCGCCTTGAAGCGCAGGCCATCGAGCCGATCCGCCACCGCCTCGTCCGGCTCGGGATGCTCGGCGCTGAGCTTTTCGTGCGCGTGTTCGGCGGCGTGTCCGACGTGCCGGAACTTCGCCACCAGGAAGGTGTGCAGGATGGCGAGGAAGAAGATGACCGAGGCGACGAGGTTGAAGGGCTCGGCTTTGATCCGATGCAGCAGCTTCGCGCCGACGCCCGCCACGGCGGCATCGCCGTAGGATTCGATCGGCGGCGGAAAGGCCGCCGGCGGAGGCCCGTCTGCGGCCGCGGCCAGCGGCAGCCAAACCCAGAGCAGCAGCGAGAGGAGGAGCGCGCGCATCACGCTCCTTCCTATGGAATTCCCGGGCGGAATCGCACGCAGATTCGCGCGTCCGACGAGCGAATTTCAGCTCAGTCCTCGATCCGGCAGCGACCGCGCCCGGCCTCGATCCGACCGATGACGCGGCCGCGGGTCAGGCGCAGGCATTCGGCCACGTCGCGGGCCGCCACCACCAGGGTCATGCCGATGCCCATGTTGAAGACCTGATACTGCTCGTCGCGCGGCACCTCGCCGAGGCGGTTCAGATGCTCGAAGAGCGCCGGCACCTTCCAGCTGCGCGGGTCGATGACCGCATCGCAGGTCCCCGGCAGGATGCGCGGCAGATTGTCGAGCAGGCCGCCGCCGGTGATGTGCGCGGCGCCTTTCAGCATCTTCGGCGGCAGCGAGGCCATGAGCGGCTGGTAGTTGCGGTGCACCCGCAGGAGTTCGCGTCCGAGCGGCAGCTTCAGCCCCGGCAGCTTGGCGTCGAGCTTCAGCCCCGCCTGCTCGAAGAGGATCTTGCGCGCCAGCGAGTAGCCGTTGGTGTGCAGGCCGTCGCTGGCCAGGCCGATGATCGCATCGCCCGGACGGATGCGGCTGCCGTCGAGCATCTTGGTGCGGTCGACCACGCCGACGATCGTCCCGGCCAGGTCGTACTCGCCCGGCGCGTACATGCCCGGCATCTGCGCCGTCTCGCCGCCGATCAGGGCACAGCCCGCCGCCCGACAGGCCTGGGTGAAGCCCTTGATGAGCTGATGGAAGACGCGCGGGTCGAGCTTGCCGGCGCCGATGTAGTCGAGAAAGAAGAGCGGCTGCGCGCCCACGACCGCGATGTCGTTGATGCAGTGATTGACCAGGTCCGCACCGACCGTGTCGTGGCGATCGAGCGCGAAGGCGATCTTCAGCTTCGTGCCGACGCCATCCACGCTGCTGACCAGCACCGGGTCCTTCAGCCCCGGGAAGTTCGCCCGATACAGCCCGCCGAAGCCGCCCACTTTCCCGAGCACGTTGGCCGAATGCGTGGCCGCGAGCTTGGACTGCAGTCCGCCCTTTAACTTGTTGCCGAGGTCGACGTCGACGCCGGCGGCGGCGTAGGCCTTGATGCGGGGGGCGGGAGTCTTCTTTGCCATCGTACCGAATCGGCCGGAGCGGGCCGAAGATCAAATCTCGAAAGGATTGACCACCGGGACCCCGGAACGACGAAAGTCTGCCGTATTGCGCGTTGCCACCGTCAGACCGTGCGTCAACGCGGTCGCAGCGATCATGCTGTCCAGCCGGGGAAGTTTCTCCCCGCGACGTTCCAGCAGCGCCAGCAGCTCGGCCCAGCGCAACGCGACGGCAGAGTCCCAGGGCAGACAGACCAGCGTCTCGACCCGCTCATCGAACCAGCGTTCCAAGTTCCTCCGCCGACGACTGGCTGGCAAAATGAGGATGCCGTAGCGCAGTTCCGCCAGCACGATGGCATCGATCGCCAGCTCCGCCTCATGTGTGCGCAGCCATTGCACGACGGCGGCCGATGGCGCGGGCTTGGTCGCCTCGCTCAAGACGTTCGCGTCCACCAGGTACTTCATGCAAACGGGGAACGAACGTCCGCTGTCGAATCGGTTCGCTCGATGGGACGCAGAGCGCCCTTCTCAGGGCAGCTGAGCAACCAGTCGACCAAGCCTTCGTTCGGCCTCGTCTCACGTCGCCGCAGGACGTACGTCCCCCGCTCCAGGCGCTCGATCTCGAATTCCTGCCCCACGCGGACGTCGTCCCTGCTCCGGAGCTCCGCTGGGAGCACCAGCTGCCCTTTGGATGAAATACGCGTGGTCATCCGGTAAGATGATCGTCTTACCCAACCCGTCAACGCGACCCCCTCCTCACGGATCGGGCACCACCCGATCCAACACCTTGGCGCTGGCCAGCACGCCCGGCATGCCGGCGCCGGGATGAGTGCCGGCGCCGACGAGATACAGACCGCGCACGTCCTCGCTGACGTTGTGCGGCCGGAACCAGGCGCTCTGGGTCAGGACGGGCTCGAACTGGAAGGCGCTGCCGGCGTAGGCGTCGAGATCGCGCTCGAAATCGAGCGGCGTCATGATGCGCTGCGTGATGACGTGCTTGCGCACATTGGGGCAAAGCTCCGGTAGCTCCAGCGAGGCGAGGATGGCGTCCGCGTAGCGCTCCTTGAGCGCTTCCCAGTTCTGCCCGCCGAGCAGATTCGGCACCGGCGAGAGGACGTAGAAACACTCGCAGCCCGGCGGCGCGAGCTGCGGATCGGTCCGAGTGGGCGCGTGCAGATAGAGCGAGAAATCCTCGGCCAGAACCTTCTTGTCGAAGATGTCGGCCAGCAGTTCCCGATATCGTGGGCCGAGCACGATCGTGTGATGCGCGAGGTGCTCGTAGGTCCGGTTGGTGCCGAAGTAGAGCACGAAGAGTCCCATCGAATACCGCATGCCTTCGAGGCGGCGGTTGGTCCACTTGCGGCGCACGGCCGGCGAGACCTGCTGGCGGTACGTGTTGGCCACGTCGCCGTTGGTCACCACCACCTTGGCGCGGAAGACGCGGCCGTCGGCCAGCCGCACGCCGGTCGCCGCGCCGTCCTCGGTCATGATCTCGCCGACGCGCGCATTCAAATGCAGCTTGCCGCCGAGCTTCTCGAAGATCTTGACCAGGGCGCGCACGATCGCCCCGGTGCCGCCGATGGCGGAATGCACGCCCCACTTCTTCTCGAGATAGTGGATCATCGAGTAGATGGACGAGCTCTGGAACGGATTCCCTCCGATAAGCAACGGATGGAAGCTGAAAACCTGCCGCAGCGCCGGATCCTGGATGAAGGTGCTGGTCAGCTTATAGACGTTCTGGTCGGAGCGCAGCCGGATGAGATCGGGCGCGATCTTCATCATGTCCCAGAACTTCGAGAACGGCTGGTCCGCGAGGTCGGTGAAGGCGCGGTCGAAGATGGCCCGCGAGCGCTCGACGAAGCGGTGGTAGCCCGGGACGTCGGCCGGATTGAACCGCTCGATCTCGCGCACGATGTCCTCGGTGCGGCCGGTGTAGTCGAAATGCCGGCCGTCGTGGAAGTGAATCCGATAATACGGCTGCACCTCGACGATGCGGACGTGGTCGGCCATCCGCTCGCCGGCCAGCTCGAAGAGCTCCTCGAGCAGGAACGGCGCGGTCACGATGGTGGGACCGGCGTCGAAGGTGAAGCCGTCCTGCTCGTAGACGTAGGCCCGCCCGCCGGGCTTGTCGCGGGCTTCGCAGAGATCGACCTGATACCCGCGGGCTTGCAGGCGAATGGCGGCGCCGAGGCCGCCGAAACCGCTGCCGATGACGACAGCATTGGGACGTTGAGTACTCCTTGTATCCATGAAAACGGGGACCCGCCTCAGCGCACCGGCAGCGCCTTCCGGACCGGGATCTCCGTCGGCGTGGGCTTGGGCGTGGGCGTGATCTTCTTCGGCGTCGGCGTGGGCTTCGCCGGCGTGGCCGCACCGCGCGCCGGCGCTGGCGTGGCGTGCAGATCGGGCTCCGGCACCGGCGTGGCGGCACCCGGCGTGGGCGTGACGTCGGCGGAGAGAATGACCGGCGTGTTGCGCGCGACCATCAGGTTGATGCTGGCGGGCCGCTGACCCGAGCGCTCGCATTCCTGCAGAATCGTATCGAGGCGCGCCAACTGCTCGGCGTAGCTGGCGGGCTCCACGCCGTAGCCCTCCACGCCGAAGGTCACCGCCAGCCCGGTGCGGTCGGTCACGATCAACGCGTAGCCGCGCGAGATGTCGATCTCCTGGGCCGCAAAGCGGGCCATGCTGCCGCTGTCCTTGTACACGCTGAGCCAGGCCAGGGCCGCCAGCGGCGCTTCGGCGCGCAGCTGCGCACCCGGCCGCAGTTCGGTCGACGGGCAGCCGCGGATGATCGGCAGCGCGACATGCTCGGGCGCCGGCTGCCGGATGTGCATCAGCGTGCCTTTCGCATCGACGAAGAGCGAAGCCGGATTGCCGGCCGCCTGCTCCCGCGTCTCCTGCGAGCCCAGCGGCAGGGCCCAGGCGATGGGCCGGCGCTCGACGATTTCGATCAGGACCGTGCCCGGGAAGATCTTCTTCAACGCCACCTTCTCGACCTGCGGCAGCTGCTCCAGGCGGCGGGAGATCTCGGCCAGATTCACCCGAAACAAATTGATCCCGAGCTGGAGGCCGGCGGCCTTGATGATCGACTCGCGCGGTAGCGCGCCATCGGTGCGCACGTCCACCACCTTGAGTTCGTAGGCCGGATTGCCCACGAAATAGCGGTCGTAGATGTGCAGCGAGCCGAAAATGGCGCCGATCAGGAGACCGAGACTGACCAAGGTCAAAAAGGCCGTGCGCACCGCCCGGCTGCGGCGGACCTTGGCCCGTGTGGGTGCCGTCGCCGTGACGTTGTAAATCGCGCCCTTGCCCGCGATGTGAATCTCCCGGTGCTGCCGAGCCCTGCGTTTGCCACCACTGGAAGAAGCCACCGGAGCGATTAGCACCGAATCCGGAAAATCGAAAACCGAAATCCGGTCAGACAACCATAGGTCGTCCGCTCCGCCGCACGACGGCTCATTTCGCCCCCTTCGCCACACCCTCGCGCGCCGCCTTTTCCTGCCGCCGCATGACCATGGCATCGATGGCCGCGAAGATGACCTCGGGCTCGACCGCGCCGGTCCAGGTGTCCTTCACCCCGCCGTCCTTGCCGATCAGCACCAGGGCGCCGGGGCCCGGGCGCACGCCGCAGGCCTTGCGCGCCTGGCCGAGGGCATCGGCCGGCACCCGCAGAACCTCCGCGCCGGGCGCGACCTCCACATTCTCGCGGGTGGCCAGGATGATGACCGTGTCGCGCTCGGCCATGCCGGCGGTGAAGACGGGGTTGGTCAGGATCTGCCGCATCGCATTCCACTTCATCCCGACGATGCCGAGATTCGGCCCCTCCGGCGCGAACACGACCAGCTTGCGCCGCGAATAGCCGAGCGCCGCCACCGAGGTCGCGCCGACAGGCGCGCCCGCCAGCGGGAAATCAGGGTCGGCCGCGGGAGCATCGGAGGGCAGCATGGCTCCACACAGCAGCAGCAGACCGAGGCGACGCAAGTTGGGGAATGGCATCGACCAGCGTCCGGCAGACCGCCTCGCCTGCAAGCCGCAGCCGCGTCAACCGCCGCCGGCCGGCGTCGCGCGTTTCTCCCACTCGCCCAGGAAATGCCGCGTGACGCGCCGCAGGCCCTGCATGGTCTCGTTCTCGGGGCGTCGCTCCGCCAGCTCCGCCACGGCGCGGAACTCGGCCACGCCGTCCAGCAGCCGCGCCTGGTGCAACTGAGCCACGGCGTAGAACCATTGTCCGAATGTGTCCGAGATCGCCTTCTCCAGCTCCGCCGCCGCCGCTTCGGTGGGCGATTTCTCGAGCCAGAGGCCGAGGTCGCGCCGCAGTCGCCGGCCGATCTCGCGCACGGGCTCGGCCAGGTCCGGCGAGGGCGCGCTCAGCAGGGCCACCGCCCGCAGCGCGCGCTGACTGACCTCCGGCGGTCCGTCGAGGATGCAGCGGACGAGATCTGGAATGCGCCGCTGCACCATGGCGATCGCCTGGGCGCTGCGGCCGGGCACGGTCGTGATGGTGTGGACCAGCCATTCCTCCAGCGGCGACTGCTCGTTCAGCGCCGCGAAGGCTTCGTCGACGGGCTCGGGCGTCGGCGGGGCCGGCGTCCGCACCTGCAGCCGGTAGCGCAGTTCGACCCCCAGTGGACGGATCGACTGCCACTCCGTCCAGCGCTCGTCCGCGCGACTCGGCGTACCGGCCCACGGCACCACGATTTCCTGCGTCTCCGCGCCACCTTCGTCCGCCAGCCGCAGCCGGCGGCCCTCCCGGCGACTGTGCAGTGGCACGAAACCGCGCACCACCCAGAGGCCCTCGACCTGCGCCAGATCTTTCTCCTGCAGCCAGAGCGTGCGCTGCGAGCTGTAGTTGGCGGTGTGGAGTGCGATCTGCCACTTACGCAGTCGCTCCAGCTCGGGCTTGGCCGCACCCGCGGGCAGGCGCATTTCCAGGGCGAGATCCAGACCGTAACCGTCGATCTCCGGCGGATGCTCGGTCACCAGATAGCTGAAGGCGGTGATGACCCCGAGAATGCCCACGACCGCGAGCAGCGAGATCCCCAGCGCGCGCAGCCCGCCTGGCTGGCTGCTGCCGGCCACCAGTCGACTCACCACCAGACCCAGCACGCAGCCGGCGATGAAGCCGAACAGGGCCAGAAAAATCACCGCGTAGCCGCGTCCGCCCTCCCGCTCGCTGACTTCGAACCAGCGCGTGCACCAGTCGGCCACGAAGCCGCTGGCGAAGAGCGAAACGACGCCGGTGACCAGCGCGATGCCGAGGGAAAACAGCCAACCCATGACGGTCAAAAGCGGTCCAACCGTGTCTGCTGTAAAGCCGAATGCAGCGCGGCCCGCGAAGCAGATGAGCCCGGCCCTCGGGTGTGCCATGCTTCCGCTGCGCGCATTCCGGGCGCCGGCCGCCGCACATGATCGCACCTCTCGCCACCGCTCCCTCCGCCACTTTGCCCGCCGTCGAAACCCGCCTGCTGGAAGGCGGCGGCATGCGCCTGAATGTCGCCACCACCGCGGGCGAGCCAGGCTTCACGCCGCTCGTGCTCTTCAATGGCATCGGGGCGAACCTCGAGCTGCTGGAGCCGTTCGTGGCCGCGCTCGACCCGCGCATTCCCACGGTCCGGATCGATGCACCCGGCATCGGGCATTCGCCGCGCCGCCTGCGGCCGTATCGCTTTCGCGGCCTGGCCCGCGCCGTGGGCGAGATCTGCGATCAGCTCGGCCACCGCGGCGCGCTCGATGTCTTCGGCATCTCCTGGGGCGGCGCGGCGGCGCAGGCGTTCACCCGCTACCACCGGCACCGCGCACGGCGGCTCATCCTCGCCGCCACCTCAATGGGCGCGGCCATGGTCCCGGCCAGCCCACGGGTCCTCCTGCGCATGGTCAGTCCGGCGCGCTATCTCAATCCGAACTACCTGACCGAAATCGCCCCGCAGATTTACGGCGGCGACCTGCGGCAGAAGCCGCATCTGCTGCGCGAATTCGCCGGCAAGATCCGCGGCACGACGCTGCTGGGCTACCTGCAGCAGCTCATCGCCGGAATCGGCTGGACCAGCCTGTGGTGGATCTGGCGAATGCGCCAGCCGGTGCTGGTCATGGCAGGCTCGGACGACCCGCTGGTGCCGCACGTGAACGCGCGGTTGATGGCGCGCTTGATTCCCAAGAGCCGTCTGGTCACCTACGACTGCGGCCATCTCTTCCTCCTCACCCGCCTCCAGCAGGTGGCGCCGGAGGTGAATGCCTTCCTGCTGAACGAGGATCCGCTGGCCGGGCCGGGCTGAGTCCCGCCGAGCTTGCGAACCGCGCGCCGGGTGGACGCGGCGACTGACACCGGCCAAAATGCGGCTACAGCTGGACACCGCCCTGCCATGAAGCTCGTCGCCTCTTCCCTCCTCACCCTGGCCCTGGCCTGCACCGCCTTCGGCGAAATCGACCGCTCCAAGCGCCCCGAGCCCGGACCCGCGCCGGAAGCCGGGTTTCCGGCCTATGTCGAGAAGACGCTCCCGAACGGCCTCAAGGTCTTCGTGGTCGAGAGCAAGCGCGCGCCGCTGGTCACGCTGCGGCTGATGTTCAAGTCAGGCGCGGTCAACGACGGCGAGAAGACGGGACTCTCGGGTCTGATGACGACCCTGCTCGATCGCGGCACGAAGAAGCGCACGGCGGAGCAGTTCGCCAAGGAGGTCGACTTCCTCGGCGCCCGCTTCGGCGCGGCCGCCGACGAGGACGCGACTTCCGTGAACATCGGCGGCCTGGTCAAGCACCTGCCGAAGCTGATCGATCTCTTCACCGACGCGATCTTCGAGCCGGCCTTCCCCGAAGCCGAGCTGGCCAAGGAAAAGAAGAAGGCCATCTCCGGCCTGGCGGCTGAGAAGCAGCGCCCCGCTGCGCTCGCGCCCAAGCTGCGCGATCGGCTGATCTACGGCGCGCATCCCTACGGTGCCTTCGCGACCGAGGCCACGATTTCCGGCATCACGCGCGACGACGTGGCCAAGCGGCACGCCGACTATTTCCTGCCCAATCGCGCCACCCTGGCGGTGGTCGGCGACATCCGCGCGGTGGAGATTCTCCCGCTCATCGAGAAGGCCTTTGGCCATTGGAAGCCGGGCACGCCGCCCCCGCTCAGCACGCCGGCCATTCCGGCGGCGGAGAAGACCACCATTCACCTGATCGACCGCCCGGGCTCGGTGCAGACCACGCTGATGGTGGCCGCCCCCGGCCTGCCGCGGAACAATCCGGACATCCCGGAATTGAGCGTGGTGATGTCCACCCTCGGCGGCGGTTTCAGCGGCCGGCTCTTCCAGAATCTGCGCGAAAAGAACGGCTTCACCTACGGCGCCGGCGCCCGTCTGGCCACGTTGCAGGGCGGCGGCGTCTTCACCGCCTCGAGCGATGTGCGCAATGAGGTGACCGAACCCGCCGCGCGCGAAATCCTCAACGAAGTCCGCCGCATCCGCGACGCGGCCATCGGCGACGCCGAGCTGAAAATGCAGCGCGACTATCTGGCCGGAAACTACCTCCTCAGCCTCGAGTCTCCCACCACCACGGCCGCCCGCGTGCAGGAGATGGAGTTCTACGGCCTGCCCGGCGATTACTACAAATCCTTCGCCAAGCGCGTGACCAGCGTCAGCCCCGCCCGGGCCCAGGAGCTGGCGAAGAAGTATCTGCGCGACGAAGGCCTGACCATCGTGGCCGTCGGCGAGGCCAAGCAGGTGAAGCCGATGCTGGAGAAGATCGCGCCCGTCACCGTCTACGACACCGACCTCAAGCCCGTCGAGCCCGCCAAGCCCGAAGCCGCCAAGTAGCGTCCGCCGTCGTCCGCACTCTCCAAGTGCGGCCACGTCGTCCGCACTCTCCGAGTGCGGCCGCGTTGCGGAGCAGAGGAGCCGGGGAGCAGAGGAGCCGGGGAGCAGAGGAGCCGGGGAGCAGAGGAGCCGGGGAGCAGAGGAGCAGAGGAGCAGAGGAGCGGAGGAGCACAAATCCGGGAGCTGAGCATCTGAGCGGCTCAGGCATCGACAGCCGCGCCGGCCTCACCGAGCGCCCTACGCCCTACTTCAGCCGGCGCGTCAGCATCTCCAGCACGAGCCCCTGGCAGTGCCAGGCGAGTGCCGGATCGTACCGCAGGCCCTCGTCGCGCAGGAAGGCGTGCTGGGCGTTGAACTCGTGCCAGGTGAAGTTCACCCCGGCAGCCTCGAGGGCGGCCTGGATCTTGCGGCGTCCCTCGAGCGGGACGTGCGGATCCTGCCGACCCCAGAAGAAGAGCATCTCGGCCTGGATGTCCCCGGCGCGATTCAAGGTATCGTCGCCCGTCTGGGCCTTGGTGCCACCCTGCAGATCGGTCGCGTAAAAGCAGACGCCGGCCCGCGCGTCGGCGTTGGTGGCGGCGGCGCGGAAGCTGAGGTGACCGCCGATGCAGATACCGATGACCCCGAGGCGGCCGTTGCAGGCCGGATGCGCCAGCAGAAAATCGAGCGTGGCCCGGGCGTCCGAGTCGATCGCCTTGGGCGACTTGCCGAACTTGAGCGCATTGCCCCGATCGGCCCCGGCGGTGTCGTAGGCCAGCACGCTGCCCGGGTTCTCCGACTCGTGGTAGATCTCCGGCACGGCCACGACGTAGCCGTGGGAGGCGTAGAAAGCCGCCGTGCGCCGGATGGGCGCGGTCACCTGGAAGATCTCGGAGAACAGCACCAGGCCGGGAAAGGTCCCCTCGGCCGCCGGGCGAACGACGTGCACCCGCATCGGTCCAGTGGCGGTCGTCACTTCGCTGAATTCATGCTCGCGCAAAGTCATGCGTCGAACAGACGCGCTCTGCGACACGAGGCAAACGCCGGCTTTCCGCCGCCGCGGGAAGTGTCACCCCACAGCCGTCGCCGGGGACGCTTGCGAAGCATGGACGAACTCATTCACGCCATGAAAACACTCCTCTACTGCACGCTCGCCGTCGCTGCCGGCCTCGCCGCCTCCAGCGCCTTTGCCCAGGAAACCCGCGCGGTCTCGCCGACCGCGGGTCAGGTGACCAATACCGATCTCATCGCCATCGAGGACATCACGCGCGCCCTGCGCCGGAGCGACTCGCTCTCCGCCTCCGCCAAGGCCACCCGGGTCTCCGTGACCAACGAGGTCGTCACGCTCCAGGGCACCGTCACCTCCATCGAGGAGCGCACGACCGTCGAGAGCCTGGCCCGCAAAGCCACCAACGACCGTTACAAGATCGAAAGTCAGCTCACCTTGGCGACCGACCAGTAGTCCCGCGAAAAAGTGGCGGAAGGAGAGGGATTCGAACCCTCGGTGGGTTTTTAGCCCACGTTCGATTTCGAGTCGAGTGCCTTAAACCACTCAGCCATCCTTCCGAAACGAGCCAGCAAGATGCCCGCCTGTCGGCGAAGCGCAAAGGGAAAATCCGGGCTGCGGCCGAAGGTTGATCTTTGGCCGCCCCGGCTGTCCCTTCGGAGGTGACCCCGGAAATCTCCATCGTCGTTCCGCTCTTCAACGAGGAGGACAACATCGCGCTCCTCCAGCAGGAGATCGCGGCGGCCCTCAGCGGACGGGACTACGAGCTGGTCCTCGTGGACGACTGCTCCACCGACGCCACCCGCGAGCGCATCGACCGGCAGCCGAACGTGCGGGTGCTGGAGTTCGAGAGAAATGCCGGCCAGAGCGCCGCCATGTACGCCGGGATGAATGCGGCCCGCGGGAAATACGTCGGCCTGCTCGACGGCGATTTGCAGAACGATCCGGCCGATCTGGTCAAGCTCCTGACCGAGTTGGAGCGCAGCGGGGTCGATCTGATGTGCGGCTACCGCGCCAATCGCCAGGACACGCTCTCCAAGCGCCTGACCAGCAAGGTGGCCAACTTCGTCCGCAGCCGCTTCGCCGGTGACGGCGTGCGCGACACCGGCTGCACGCTCAAGGTGATGAAGCGCGCCTGCGTCGAGGCGCTCTTTCCGTTCAAGGGCATGCATCGCTTCATCCCTGCGCTGGTGAAGGGCGCCGGCTTCACGCTGGCCGAAATGCCGGTGCATCACCGCGCCCGCATTCACGGCGTCAGCAAGTACGGCTTCGCCAACCGCGCCTTCCGCGCCACGGCCGATATGTTTGGCGTGAAGTGGCTGCTGTCGCGGCGCCTGAACTACCGCGTCAAGGGCGCCTGAGCCCAGCGGCAGCGTGCGCCCCGGTTGCGATTCCCCCGGGCCGAAGTAGCTTCCGCGCTCGATCCACCCGGGTTCCGCGGGGGTCGAACGAACATGCGGAGTGCCCTTTTTGTCGTCTTTCTCGCCCTCACCCTTCTCTCCTGCGCCGGAGACAAACAGGAAAAACGCGACGCGGTCGAGCGGCGGCCGTTGCTGACCAAGCTGCGGGTGCTCAAGACCGTGGCCGAGCAGAACGCGGAGATCGCGCTCGTCACCGGCCAGCAGATGGAGGAGCCGCGCCGCACGCAGTTCCTGCAGGGCGCCGAGCTGCGCTACGTCCGGGCCCAGGCGTCGGCGAATGCGATCATCGAGGATGTGGCGCTCGCGCTCGAGACGGCCACGCTGCCCACGGCCATCGACGAACTGCGCGCGAAGTGCGAGACGATGGAGAACCGCTTCCGCGAGTTCATCGGCTACCTCGAGAGCGAGTCGGGGCCCAAGCCGGCTGCCTACTCCGACGACGTGAAGCTCATCACCGGCACGTTCACCCTCATCCGCGAGCTGATGAGCGGACGCCGCAGCGCGGCGGAGAACGTCTCCGTGGCCAAGCAGATCCGCCTCCTCCTCTGGCGGAAATGGCCGGTCGGGGCCTACCCGGTGCGCGCGGTGCGGGCTGAACCGCTGGCGTAATTGGCTTTCGGAGCGCTCATCGCCCCCGGACGGACGGAGTTCCGCCTCTCTGAAGAACGAACCCGCTCCCGCCTTGTCAGCGGGCCGGTCTCTGCTTTCTTCCTCCCCCTCCGCCGCCCCCGGCGGAGCCCTCAACAATCAGTCATCACTCATGGATCTTTGCATCATCGGCTCCGGTTACGTGGGCCTCGTCTCGGGCGCCTGCTTCGCGGAGGTGGGCCATCACGTCATCTGCGTGGACAACAACCCGAAGAAGATTGCCGCCCTCAAAGCCGGCCAGATTCCGATCTATGAGCCCGGCCTCGAAGACCTGGTGAAGCGCAACGTCGCCTCGCATCGCCTGAAGTTCACCGGCAGCATCGAGGAAGGCGTGGACGGCTCGCAGGTCGTCTTCATCGCCGTGCCCACGCCCCCGCAGCCGGACGGCAGCGTCGACCTCAGCTACATCGAGAAGGTCGCGCGCGAGATCGCCGGCGTGCTCAAGCCGGGCCAGTACCGCGTGGTGGTCGACAAGAGCACCGTGCCGGTCAAGACGGGCGACAACGTGACCGACACCATCAAGCGCTACGCCAAGCCCGGCGTGGAGTTCGACGTGGTCTCGAATCCGGAGTTCCTGCGCGAGGGCTGCGCGGTGGCCGACCTGATGAAGCCGGATCGCGTGGTGGTCGGCTCGAACAGCGAGCGGGCCATCAACCTGATGAAGAAGATCTACGAGCCGTTCATGGCCCCGATCCTCGTCACGGACGTGAACTCGGCCGAACTGATCAAGCACGCCGCCAATTCGTTCCTCGCGCTCAAGATTTCCTACGCCAACGCCCTCAGCGCCATCTGCGAAGCCAGCGGCGCCGACGTGGAGAAGGTGGTCGACGGCATCGGCACCGACAAGCGCATCGGCCGCAACTTCCTCAACGCGGGCCTCGGCTACGGCGGCTCGTGCTTCCCGAAGGACATCGCCGCGTTCATCGCGATCTGCGAGCAGATGGGCACGCCCTTCACGCTGCTGAAGGAAGTCCAGCGCATCAACCGCGACCAGAAGGAGCGCTTCCTGCAGAAGCTGCGCGACGCGCTCTGGATCCTGAAGGACAAGAAGATCGCCGTCTGGGGGCTGACCTTCAAACCGGACACCGATGACGTCCGCACTTCGGTGCCGGTCGATCTGGTCAATGACCTGATCAAGGAAGGCGCCCACGTCACGGCCTACGACCCGAAGGGTATGGAAAACGTGCGCGAGTTCGGCCTCATCCCCGACAGCGTCAAGCTGGCCAAGACCGCGCTGGAAGCCGCCGAAGGCGCCGAGGCGCTGGTGCTGGCGACCGAGTGGCGTGAGTTCAAGGAGGTCGATCTGGCCGCCCTGAAGTCCGCCATGCACACCCCGCTCGTCTTCGACGGCCGCAATCTCTTCGACCCCACTGCCATGCGCGAACTCGGCTTCAAGTAT
Organism: Verrucomicrobiota bacterium; assembly: GCA_018240025.1. Classification (GTDB taxonomy): domain Bacteria; phylum Verrucomicrobiota; class Verrucomicrobiia; order Chthoniobacterales; family SZAS-18; genus SZAS-18. The sequence continues at coordinate 2,074 of JAFEGM010000006.1, read as the reverse complement.
CGCTGCATCGGTCGGCCGATGATGGAGACCAAGTAACGCGTTGGCGTGGCGAGAGAATCCTAAGGGAAACTCGAAGAACGAAGTTCGAAGTTCGAAGGAAACTCGAAGGTCGAAGCTCTGAAAATCTCAACGGCTCGCGTCGTCGTGGCGCGAGCCGTTCCTTTTTTTGGGGTTCGCCCCGACTGCCGACGCCAGGCGGGTCGCGCGTCTGACCCAATCTTCGAGTCCCGGGCTCCGGGCGACCTCGAGAGCCCTCCCCTTTTGTGCCTTCGTGCCTTCGTGTGAGCCTCCACCCGCCCGCCCACCCAAATGCCGAGCCAGCCTCCTTCGAGTTTGACGGCCCCCGCCCTGCCACGGACCTTCCCGGCCTTTTTTATTTATGGCTGAGGACATCAAGGTGTTGATCGCGGATCCCGTTTCGCCGCGCACGGTGGAGGAACTGACCAAGGGAGGCGGCCTGGAAGCGGTGGTGCTGACCGGGCTCAAGGAGAACGAACTGCTGACCGTCGTGCACGAGTTCGGCGCCATCGTGGTGCGCTCGCAGACGAAGATCACGGCCAAGGTGCTCGAGGCGGCCACGCGGCTGCGCGCGGTCGGCCGGGCCGGCGTGGGCGTGGACAATGTGGACGTCGAAACCGCCACCCGCCGCGGCGTGGTCGTCATGAACACGCCGGACGGGAACACCATCTCCACCGCTGAGCACGCCTTCTCGCTGCTCGTCTCGACCGCCCGCAACATCCCGCAGGCCGACGCCTCGATGCACGCGGGCAAGTGGGACCGGAAGTCGTTCGAGGGCGTGGAGCTGTACGGCAAGACCCTCGGCATTCTTGGCATGGGCCGCATCGGCACCGAGGTCGCGCGCCGGGCCATCGCCTTCGGGCTCAACGTGCTGGCCTACGACCCCTATCTCTCGGCCAGCCGCGCCCGTTCGCTGCAGGTGGAGTTGGTCGAGCGGATCGAGGACCTGCTGCCGCGGGCCGATTTCCTCACCCTGCACATGCCGCTCACGCCGGAGACGCGCCACATGCTCGGCGCCGAGCGACTCGCCCTCTGCAAACGCGGCGTGCGCATCGTCAACTGCGCCCGCGGCGGGCTCATCGATGAGCCGGCGCTCGACGAGGCGCTGGCCAGCGGGCAGGTCGCGGCCGCCGCGCTCGACGTCTATGAGCAGGAGCCGCCGCCGGCCGAGTTCCCGCTCCGGGCTCGCAAGAATCTGGTCATGACGCCGCACCTCGGTGCCTCCACGGCCGAGGCGCAGGAGAGCGTGGGCATCGAGATCGCCCAGGCCCTGCGCGCACTGCTCATCGACGGCGTGGTCAAGAATGCGGTCAACATGCCCAACCTCGACGCCAAGACGCTGGCGGCGGTGGGGCCGTATCTCGAATTCGGCAAGCGCCTCGGCCGCATCCTCTCGCAGATCGCCCCGAGCAAACGCGCCGACCGTCTGACCATCAACTACAGCGGCAAAGTCAACGAATCGGACACCGGCCCCATCACCCGCGCGGTCGCCATGGGCTTTCTCGAAGCGGCCGAGGGGAATCAGGTCAATCACGTCAATGCCCTGTCCGTCGCTCGCGGCCTCGGGCTGGAGATCGACGAAACCCGCCACAGCGCGACCGGCGCGTTCACCGACGAGATCGAGCTGACGGTCGATTGCGGCGGCCAGCGCGCCAGCGTGGCCGGCGCCTTCTTCGGCCGCCAGCCCCGCATCGTGCGCCTGAACGACCAGCCGGTCGAGGCCCGCCCCGAGGGCGTCATCGCGCTGATCGAGAATCGCGACGTTCCCGGCATGGTCGGCCGCATCGGCACCTTGCTGGGCGACCTGCACATCAACATCGCCACCATGTCGCTCAGCCGCGACGCCGCCGGCGGCAAGGCCCTGACCGTGCTCAACCTCGACTCCGCCCCCGATGCCGCCGCCCTCGAGCGCATCCGCCGCGAGCCGGACATCCTGACGGCGCGGATGGTGGTGGTGTAGGACCCCTCTGGACTGCTGACGCCTGCGGCAGCCCTCTCCCAGGCAGCCTGCTGCCCCTCCGTCCCTGGACTACTGACGCCTGCGGCAGCCCTCCCC
>JAFEGM010000069.1 GCA_018240025.1 Verrucomicrobiota bacterium | reverse complement strand
ACCCCGTCACCCCGTCACCCCGTCGCCCATTCGCGACTTCGCCGCTCTTCGGCGCCTCCGCGTGACCCTCAGCCCCGCCGCCTTGCACCTGTCCGACCTCACCCTCTGGCAATGGACGCTCGCCTTCCTGGCCGCGTTCTTCATTGGCGTCTCGAAGACGGGCTTCGCGGGCGTGGGTTTGGTCGGCATCTTCCTGATGGCGGAAATCATGCCGGCGCGGGCCTCCACCGGAGTCATCCTTCCGATGCTCGTGTTCGCCGACGCCTGGGTGCTGCGCTCGCTGGCCGCTCACGCGAAATGGCCGCTCATCCGCTCGTTCCTGCCCTTCGCGCTGGTCGGCATCGTCGCCGGCTTCATCCTCTTCTCGCACATCCCGGAGGAGCGCTTTCGCCTCGTCATGGGCCTGCTCGTGCTCGTGCTCGTGGCAGCCCAATACCTCCGTCGCTACCTGCTCAGCAAGGTCGCTGCCGCCGATCGCCAGCACCGCGGACCGACCTGGGTCGCCGGCAGCGTGCTCGGCCTCGTGGGAGGCATCAACACCATGCTGGCGAACTCCGCCGGCCCGTTCATGGCCATGTATCTCCTGCTCGATCCGACCATGGGAAAATGGCAGTTCGTCGGCACCAACGCCTGGATGTTCCTCATCATCAACACCTCCAAGCTGCCCTTCAGCTGGAGCCTCGGCGTGATCACGGGGCAGACCCTCCTCTTCAATCTCTGCCTTCTCCCCGGTATTCTCGTCGGCGTCGCCGTCGGCCGCGCCCTCCTCGAACGCATCTCGCAGCGCGTCTTCGAGGAAGTCCTGATCCTCTTCTGCCTCGTCGCCGCGCTGCGGCTGATTTTCCACGCCTAGGCGGACAAGGTCCAAGATCCAAGCGTCAAGATCCAAGGAAGGTCCAGGCTCAAAGCTTCAAGGGTTCGATCTCACCACTTCTGGGTCTAACCACCTTTCACCTTTCACGTCTCACCAGCACCACCCGCTCTTTCCCGCCCGCGCGACCGCACTTACCCTTCCCGCATGCTTCCGTTGCTCCGCCGTCCCCGCCGTCTTCGTTCCTCCGCCACGCTGCGTGCGCTGGTGCGCGAGACGGAGTTGCAGGTGACCGATTTCATCCTGCCCTTCTTCGTCAGCGAAAAGATCGCCCGCCGTCAGCCGGTCCAGGCGATGCCGGGAGTGGCGCAGTTGACGCTCGATGAATGCGTGGCCGAGGCCGTCGAGGCTTACGAACTCGGGCTGCGCGCGGTCCTGCTCTTTGGCATTCCGGCGGTGAAGGACGAGGTCGCTACGGGCGCCTACGCCGCGGACGGGATCGTCCAGCGCACGGTCCGCGCGCTGAAGCAGCGGCTGCCGGAGTTGGTCGTCATCACCGACGTCTGCCTCTGCGAATACACCAGCCACGGACATTGCGGGATCACCGTGCGCGAAGCTGGGGGCCACGCGCATGTGCGCAACGACGAGTCGGTCGAGTTGCTCGTGCGCGCCGCGGTCTCGCACGCCGAGGCCGGGGCCGACATCGTGGCGCCCAGCGACATGATGGACGGCCGCATCGGGGCGATCCGCCGCGGGCTCGATGCGGCAGGCCACACCGACACCGTCATCCTCAGCTACGCGGCCAAGTTCGCCTCGGCGTTCTACGGTCCCTTCCGCGACGCCGCCGAAAGCGCGCCGCAGTTCGGCGATCGGCGCACGTACCAGATGGATCCCGCCAACGGCGACGAAGCCCTGCGCGAGGTCGCGCTCGATGTCGAAGAGGGCGCCGATATGGTCATGGTCAAACCCGGCCAGCCGTATCTCGACATCCTCCGCCGGGTGAAGGAGCGCTTCGCGCTTCCGACCGCCGTCTACCAGGTCAGCGGCGAGTACTCGATGATCAAGGCCGCCGCCGCCAACGGCTGGATCGACGAACGCGCCGTCACGCTCGAGTCGATGCTCGCCTTCAAACGCGCCGGTGCCGACCTCATCATCACCTACGCCGCCCGCGACCTCGCCCGCTGGCTGCGCAGCTGAGGAATGCGAACCGCCACGCAGGTTCGCGCACTCTCTAGGATGGCTGGCATTTTTCCCCGCCTGCGAAAATTTTGTTGCAGCTTCTCGAATCACGGACACATTCCGTGCTCACTCTTCGCGGGCGTAGCTCAGTGGTAGAGCACTTCCTTGCCAAGGAAGATGTCGTGGGTTCAAATCCCATCGCCCGCTCCACTCCGATCCTTCCGGGTCGGATCGACGGAACACCGCACGGGGAGCGGTGTGGTCGCGAAGTGTCTGCCGCGCTTCTTCGTGCACCGCGCGAAATCTGCGCTACCCTCCCGGCCCTTTTTCGAACCATGGGAACCTACCGCACACATCATTGCTCGGAGCTCCGACCGGAGCACGCCGGGCAGCGCGCCACACTCGCCGGCTGGGTCGCCACCAAGCGCGATCATCACGGGGTCATTTTCATCGACCTGCGAGACCGCGACGGCGTGACGCAGGTGGTCTTCCGCCCGGAACAGAATCCCGAGGCGGCCAAGCTCTCGCACGGGCTGCGCAGCGAGGATGTGATCAGCGTCAGCGGCGTGGTCGAAACGCGCTCGGAGGCGACCGTCAATCCGAACCTCGCCACGGGTCGCATCGAGCTGGTGGCCGACGCGCTCACCATCCTCAACAAGAGCGAGGTGCCGCCGTTTCCGCTCGACGATCCGTCGGTCAACGAGGACCTGCGGCTGCAGTATCGCTACCTCGATCTGCGCACGCCGACCATGCACGCCAACCTGCGCCTGCGGCACAAGGTGACGAAGGCGGTGCGCGACTACTTCGACAGCCAGGGCTTCTTCGAGATCGAGACGCCCATTCTCTCGAACCCGACGCCCGAAGGCGCGCGCGACTTCCTCGTGCCGTCGCGGCTGCATCCGGGCGATTTCTACGCGCTGCCGCAGGCACCGCAGCAGTACAAGCAGCTGTTGCAGGTCGGCGGGCTGGAGAAGTACTTCCAGATCGCCAAGTGCTTCCGCGACGAAGACCTGCGGGCCGATCGCCAGCCGGAGTTCACCCAGATCGACGTCGAGGCTTCCTTCGTCGGGCAGGAGGACATCATCGCGCTCTGCGAGGGCATGCTGCGCCGCATCTGGAAGGATGCGCAGGGCATCGAGATCCCGGAGAAGTTTCCGCGCATGACCTATCGTGAGGCCATGGACCGCTACGGCTCCGACAAGCCGGACATCCGCTTCGGACTCGAGCTGGTCGACCTCACGCAGGACTTCCTCAGCTCCGACTTCAAGGTTTTCCGCGGCATCGCGGAGTCCGGCGGCGTCATTCGCGCGCTCAATGCGAAGGGCGCCGCACCGCTCCTCAGCCGCGAGCAGCTGAAGAAGTGGGAGGAATGGGCCAAGTCGGAGTTCCGCGCCAAGGGCCTCGCCTACATCAAATGGGCACCGGGCGGCGAATGGGACTCGCCCATCGTGAAGTTCTTCGGCGAGGCCGAGAAGAAGGCCATCGTGGAGAAGCTGAACTTCGCCGAGGGCGACATCGTCTTCTTCGGCGCCGACAAGCGCGACGCCGCCAGCGAGGTGCTCGGGCGCGTGCGGCTGCGCGTGGCCGAAGTGCTCGGCCTCATCAAGGCCGCGGGGGACCGGCTCGCCTTCCTGTGGGTGGTCGACTTCCCGCTCCTCGCCTACCTGCCGGAGGAGCATTGCTGGACCGCGGTGCATCATCCGTTCACGCGGCCCAATGCGGACGACGTGCCCAAGATGGAGCGCGGCGAATACGAGGATCTGCGCGCGGTCGCCTACGACGTGGTGCTGAACGGCATCGAGCTCGGCGGCGGCAGCATCCGCATCCACGAGCGCGACCTGCAGGCGAAGATGTTCGCCGCGCTGGGCATCGGACCCGAGGAGCAGCAGCGGAAGTTCGGCCACATCCTGAAGGCCTTCAGCTTCGGCGCGCCGCCCCACGGTGGAATCGCGCTCGGCCTGGACCGACTCGTCATGCTCATGGCCCAGGCCGACAGCATTCGCGAAGTCATGGCCTTCCCGAAGAACAACCGCGGGATGGACCTGATGAGCGGCGCGCCGCTCGAGGTCGAGCCGAAGTCGCTGCGCGATCTGCAGATCGCCGTCACCAAGCGCGCCTGACCGGCGCCGGGGCGGACGTCCCACGGCGGGCACAAGCTCGCCGTGGAAATCCGCCGCGCCTTCGCTAAGGGAGAGAGGATGCTGCGTCGATTCCTCTGCCTCACCGCGCTCGCGCTCCTGGCCGAGCCGCTGGCGGCGCAGCGCTTCCTCTCGTCTCCCGGCGCCTCGCCCTCGCCCACCCCGCGCATTCCCGGTGCGCCGAAGGCGATGCGCAAGCGGCCCGCGCCCACGCCGCTGCCGACGCCCGTTCCGACCGCGGAGGATCCCATTCCCCTGCCCTTCGGCCTGGCCTGGGGCGATTCGCCGGAGACGGTCAACGTCACGCTGCCGCGGGTGAATGCGACGATTCGGAAGAAAGCCCCGCTCGGAAAGTCGGGCGAAGTCTGGAGCCTCGGCGGCATCAAGGTCCCCGGCCTGCGCGATGCGCGCATGATCTTCCAGGAACAGCATCTGGTCGGGATCGACCTCGAATACGGCGACAACGCCTGGCCCGTGGAGAAGTACAACATCGGCATGGGCAACCTCCGCCGGAAGCTCGAGCAGATGTTCGTCGCGCCGGGCGTGCTGGTCACGCGCGGCCCGGTGCAGGACGCGCAAGCCCCGGCCGATGTCGCGCAGATCCTGACCGGCTACGATTGGAAGCGCTTCGATACCGTCGTGCTGCTCGTCTACTACTCCGCCGAGAAGAAGGAGGGCGAGCAGGTGAAGGACGCCTTCCGCTCGCTCCTCGTACGCTACCGGTATCGCGACCCGGTACTCGTCTCCGCCGAGGCGAAGGAGAAGGAAAAAGCCGAAGCCGCCGCCCCGACTCCGCCGCCCGATCCGGCCGCCACGCCAACGCCGACCGCGGCGCCCACGCCGGAAACCAAGGCCAAGGATCTCCCTATTCCGAAGCTGAAAAGCTCCGGGGACGGCACCGACCCGCTGCCGGAGGAGTAGATCACCGCTCAGCCTGCGCGAAGTCCCAGCCGCTGGCAGAGGCAGTCGAAGTCATTACCAGAAGGCCAAAAGACTAGAAACCAAAAAACTTCCGGTTCTTTAGCCTTCTCGCCTTCTGGTAACTTCTCGGCAGCACGACACCCGCTGCCGCGCCCCGTTTCGGGGGCCTTCCCCAGCTTTGTGCCTTCTGCGCTTTCTGTGGCCCGGAACTCAGCCCGCCGCCGCCGGAGCCGGAGAAGCAGCGGCCGCCGCCGCAGCCTGTGCGGCCTTCACGACGGGCCGGGCTTCGGCCACCACGAGATTGCACATCTCGGCGCAGAGCAGCGGCATGACGCGCGCGCCGGCACCGGCCGGATCGTGCTCGGGATCGAATTTGGTCGCCGGCAGCGAGGCGATGCGCTCACCGCCCGGCGTCTTCGTCCAACGCATCGCCCGCAGGCAGCGCGTCTGCGCGCAGAGCTCGCCGACAAGTGCTTCGGCCTGCGGATCGGTCAGCAGGCCAGTCACACGGTACATCCCGGTCTGGCGCCCGAGCGTCTCGCGCATAGCGGTGGGCTGCAGGCGTCCGTCGCGTTCGGCCAACCACAGCGCGAGGGCCGCGGGATAGAAGTACTCCAACGCGGCGCGGACGGCGGCGAGATCAGGCAGGTGCAACGCCCAGCCGTGGCGGAGATTGGGGGCGGTCTTGAGGGGACGATAGACGCCGGCGTCGTCGTAGGTCGCGATTTCCCGGGCCGACTCGGGCGTCTGGGAAACGCGCAGGTCGTCGCGACCGACGTCGTCGCGATGCGTCAGGCGATAGCCTCCCTCGCTGCGTGTCCTCAGCGCGATCTGGCCAATGCAATCGCGCCCTTCGGCCAGCGCGCTGGCGAGCAGTTCGTCAATGCGTCCCATGTTTGTCGTCGAAGGCGGCCACGAGATCGAGAATGACATCGGCAAAGCCCGGCTCCGTGCCGATGGCCGAGGCGTAGTAGAGATTCCGCCCGCGCAGGCGCCGCGGCTCGTGCCGGAAAACTGCGCGCTGGCTGGCCGCGGCGGTCGGCTCCGATTCCATGCCGAGCAGCACCGGAATGTCCTGGTATGAATGCAGCCCGTCGGCGATGAAGAACGGCACCACCACGACGTTCGGTGCGGTCGTCAGCTCGTCCCAATTCGCCACCAGCGGCGGCTCCTCCATGTAGCAGGAAATCACCTCGGCGTAGCGGCTGCGCTCCGCGATGCGCGCGGCCTGCGCCTTGGCGGCGACGGCCGAGTTGTCGTTCAGGCCTGTGCCGTGGCCGACGATGAGCAGGCTGATCTCCTCTTCCGGCAGCTCCGGCGCGATCTCGCGTGCGCGGCGCAGGAGCAGATCGGTCATGCTGCTGTGGTTGCCGGCCGGCTCGCAGTATTTCCAAATCGTGCCGTCGGCGCGCGTGCTGCGCGGCCCGCTCAGCTCCAGCTCCCGCGGGATGACGGTCTGCGTGAAGTAACCCTCGCTGATGAAGTTCGGCACGACATAGACCTCGCGCGCCTCGAAGACGTGCCGCGCCTCGCGCATCGACGGCTCCTCCTTCCAAAAGCAGCAGGCCACTTCGTCGAAGAGCCCGCGTCGGCGGATTTCGTCCGCGTGCACGTGGGTGGGTGGAGAGGAGTCGGGATTTTGCGTGGAGCCGTGTCCCACCAGCAGCAATCCGGTGCCGGGTTTGCGTTGCAGCGATGCCATTAACCCTGCCTTGCACGGTCCGCCCCACCCCGCAAGGCCAGCCACTCCAACGCACCATGGGCGGCTGCGTCACCAGTCGCGAAACAGCCCTGCAGCAGGTAGCCGCCGGTGGGCGCTTCCCAGTCGATCATCTCGCCCGCCACGAAGACGCCGGGCAGGCGCCGGAGCATGAGCCGCTCGTCCAGCTCCGCCCAGCGCACGCCGCCCGCGGAGGAGATCGCCTCGGCGATGGGCCGCGGTCCGGTCAGGTCGAGCCGCAACGCCTTGGCCGAGGCGGCCGCCGCGGTGGCGCAGCGGACATCGCCGAAATGTTCCAGCAGTGCCGCCGCGGCCGGACTGAGCTTCCAATCGCGCTGCCAGTCGGAGCCGCGCGCCAGCAGCGCATCGACCGACAGATCCGGCTTGAGGTCGAGCTGCAGCTCCGGCCGCTCGCGCAGTTCGCGTCCGAGTTGGTAGATCGCCCCGCCCTCCAGACCGTAGCGGGTGATGAGCAATTCGCCCCGCACGGTGCGAGCTCCCGCGCGCACCGCCAGATTCTTCAGCGGTTGGCCTTCCGCCTCGGCCAGGAAGCTGGCGGGCCAGACGCATTCCCAGCCGCAGTTGGCCGGCTGCCACGGAGCGATAGCGACACCGTGCGCGGCGAGGACCTCCGGCCAGCGACCGTCGGAGCCCGTCTCCGGCCACGAGGCGCCGCCGAGCGCCAGCACGACGGCCGCGGCGTCGATCTGGCGGCCGTCGGCGAAATCAACCCTCCAGCGCTCGCCGTTTCGCTCGAGCCCCGTCCAGCGCGCCTTCATCCGGAACTCCACGCCCGCCGTGCGCAGGCGCGACACCCAGGCCCGGAGCAGTCGCGCCGCCTGCTGCCCACGCGGAAAGACGCGTCCGCTGGTCCCGATGTAGGTCTCAACCCCGAGCCCCTCCGCCCAGGCGCGCAGGTCCGTCGGCGAACAGCGCGCCAGCAGCGCCGTCCAGCGTTCCGGTTCGGCGCCATAGCGGGCCGGAAAGCGCTCCACCGACTCGCTGTGCGTGAGGTTGAGCCCCCCACGACCCGCGACCAGAAACTTCCGCCCGACCGACGGCATCGCGTCGCAGAGCACAATGCGGCCGGCACCCGCCCGACTCGCCACCTCAGCCGCCCGCAACCCCGCCGGCCCACCGCCGACGACCAGCAGGTCGGCAAAGTCGGCATCGGCGGAAGGCATCGCCATCGTTCGGCGCGGCGCAGGCGCGCCGCAAGAGCGGCGGAGCGGAACACCTTCACCCCTTCACCCCTTCACCCCTTCACCCCTTCACCCCTTCACCACCTCTCACCTTTCACCTCTCACCTCTCACCTCCGCCGCCACCGCCTATCGCCTATCGCCTATCGCCTATCGCCTATCGCCTATCGCCTATCGCCTATCGCCTATCGCCTATCGCCTATCGCCTATCGCCTATCGCCTATCGCCTATCGCCTATCGCCTATCGCCTATCGCCTATCGCCTATTGCC
>JAFEGM010000068.1 GCA_018240025.1 Verrucomicrobiota bacterium | reverse complement strand
ATTGGCGGTGCTGGCGCACCAGAACCAACCGAAATCAGGCCTTCTCCGCCTTCGGGGCCTTCTTCGAGAGCTTGCCCTTCTTGTCGGTCACGCCGCGGACGGTCTTGAGCGGATTCAGCGTCACGCTGCCGCCGGCCTTTTCGATCTTCTCCTTCGCGGCCGCGCTGATGTGGCTGACATTCAGCTTCCAAGCGCGCTTGGCGTCGCCGACGGAGAGGATCTTCACGCCATCGATGAAGCGGGCCTGGCCTTTGACCAGACCGTGCTCGCGGAGGACGTCGACCGAGATCTCGGTCACGCCTTCCGGCAGCGCCTCGAGCTGATCGATGTTGAAGGCGAGGATGTTCTTCTTGAAGGCCGCGTTGTTGAAACCGCGCTTGGGCAGACGGCGATAGATCGGCATCTGACCGCCCTCGAAACCGAGGCGGATCGAACCGCCCGAGCGGGCCTTCTGACCCTTGTGGCCTTTGCCGGAGGTCTTGCCGTGGCCGCTGCTTTCACCGCAGCCGAGACGCTTGCGGCGGTGGCGGGACTTCGGATTGGATTTGATGTCGTGCAGGCGCATGGCGCGAAAGGATCTGGAGGTTTCGAGTTTCCTTCGAGTTTCGGGTTTCGAACTTCGAGTTTCCCGCGGAGCGGGTTAGGCCGCCTTGGCCACTTCGGCCGCGACCCCGCGCATCTTCATGATGTCGCCCTTGAGGCGCAGCTTGGCGAGCGCGGCGAGGGTGGCCTTGACCACGTTGGCGTGATTGGACGAGCCGAGCGACTTGGCGAGGACGTCGCGAATGCCGACCGCCTCGATGACCGCGCGCATGCCGCCGCCGGCGATGACGCCGGTGCCGGGGCTGGCCGGACGGAGCAGCACGCGGCCGCCGCCGTGTTCGCCCATGACCTCGTGGGGAATGGTGTTCTCGGAGACCGAGACCTTGTTCATGGCGCGGCGCGAAGCCTCGGAGCCCTTACGGATGGCCTCGGCGACTTCATTGGCCTTGCCGAAGCCGCAACCCACGCGCCCGGCCTTGTCGCCGGTCACGATGAGCGCGCTGAAGCTGAAGCGGCGTCCGCCCTTCACGACCTTGGCGCAGCGATTGATGAACACGACCTTCTCGATGAGGCCGTCCTTGTTCTCGTCCTTCGGGCCATCGCGACGCGGGCCGCGGCCACGGGGGCCACCGGCGCCGGGACGGTCGGAACGCGGACCGGAACCACGGGGGCCGGACGAAGAGGGAGCGGAAGCGGGACCTGCCATAGATCGGAAAGAGTGGGGATTAGAATTCGAGACCACCGGCGCGCGCGGCATCCGCCAGCGCCTTGACCTTGCCGTGGTAGTTGAAGCCGCCGCGATCGAAGACGACCGCCTTGACCTTGGCCGCCTGGGCGCGCTCGGCGATGAGCTTGCCGACCTTCTCCGCGGTGGAGACGTTGGCGCGGGGCGGGGCGTCGCCGCGGACCGACTTCTCGGTCGTGTTGACGGAAGCGAGCGTGTGGCCCTTCAGGTCGTCGATCACCTGGGCGTAGATGTTCTTGCCCGAGAAATGGACGGCGAGACGCGGACGCTCCGAGGTGCCCGTCACGCGCTTGCGGAGACGGACGTGGATGCGGCGGTGCTTGGCCTTGCGGTTGGTCGGAGTGATCATATGCCTTCGACGTTGAGGAAAATTCTTGGCTGGAGGGGCGCGGCTTACTGGACCGTCTTGCCTTCCTTCTTGATGAGCTTCTCGCCCACGTAGCGGATACCCTTCTGCTTATACGGCTCCGGCGGGTAGAAGGCGCGGATGTCGGCGGCCACCTGGCCGACGAGCTGGGCGTCGATGCCCTCGACCTTGATCTTCGTGTTTTCGGCCACCGTGACCTTCACGCCCGAGGGGATCGGGAAGAGGAGATCGTGCGATTGCCCGACATTCAGATCGAGATGCGTGCCCTTGACGGCGGCCTTGAAACCGACGCCGTGGATCTCGAGGTCCTTGACGAAGCCCTTGCTCACGCCGGTGACCATGTTGTTGATGAGAGCGCGGCTGAGGCCGTGGAAGGCGCGAGCCTGGCGGTCCTCTCCAGCACACTCGACGTGCACCTGATTGCCCTCCACCTTGGCGGAGACGGCCGGGGGCAGGGAGAAGTCGAGCTTACCCTTCGGGCCCTCGACGACGACCTTGCGATCGTTGCCGACGGAGACCTTCACCTTTTCGGGGAGGTCGATGGCTTTCTTACCGATACGAGACATGGCGCTGCGGAGTGAGAGTGGCGGAAAGGGTTAGTAGACGAGCGCGAGGATCTCGCCGCCGACGTTCTGGCGACGGGCTTCGCGGCCCGAAAGGATACCGCGCGGCGTGCTCAGGATGGAGATGCCGGCGCCGCCGAGGACGCGGGGGATCTCCTTCGAGCCGACGTACTTGCGCAGACCGGGGCGGCTGAGGCGCTTGAGGCCGGCGATCGCGTAGGTGCCGTTGACGTACTTCGGCTTGATCACCAGTTCCTTCTTGTTGCCCTCGAGATCCTTGACCTCGAAGTCGGCGATGTAGCCCTCCTTCTTGAGCACGCGGGCGATCTCGGCCTTGATCGTGGAATACGGGGCCGTGATGGACTGCAGGCCGGCGCGGCCCGCATTGCGGAGACGCGTCAGAAGGTCGGCGATGGGATCGGAGGAAGCGGCGCTCATGGTTGCGGCGTCAGAAAGGTGGAAATGGGGGGATTAGGCGGCCTTGCGATGACGATCGGCGAACGGGAAGCCGAACTCGTTGAGCAGCGCCTTGGCCTCGGCGTCGGTGTTGGCCGTCGTGACGATGGTGATGTCGAAGCCGATGTTGCGCTTGATCTTGTCGAGCTCGATCTCCGGAAAGATCGACTGGTCCTTGACGCCGAGCGTGTAGTTGCCGTTGCCGTCGAAGGCGCGGGTCGAGACGCCGCGGAAGTCGCGGATGCGCGGGAGAGCCATGCGGATGAGGCGCTCCAGGAACTCATACATGCGGCGGCCGCGGAGGGTCACCTTGGCGCCGATCGGCTGACCGGTGCGCAGCTTGAAGTTCGAGATCGACTCCTTCGCGCGGGTCTCCATCGGCTTCTGCCCGGTGATGGTCGTGAGGTCGTTCTTGGCATCCTCGAGGGCGGCCTTCACGTCGGAGGCGGAGCCGACCGAGGTGTTGACGACCACCTTGGCCACGCGGGGCACCTGGTGGATGTTCTTGTAACCGTGCTTCTCCTTGAGGGCCGGGACGACCTTCTGGACGTACTCGGTGAGCAGGGCGGGCGGGTTTTCCATGGCTGAAAGAATTGGGGGCCGGATGCGGTGGGCGAGACAGCCTTACTTGGCGGCCTTGGCTTCCTGGTTGTGCACGTATTTCTCGATCACGCGCAGGTTGGAGACGTGGATCGAGCCCTCCGTCTTGGTCAGGCCACCCTGATTGTTCTGCGGGTTCTTGCGCAGATGCTTGGTGATGATGGCGACGCCTTCCACCTTGGCGCGGTTGGTCTTGCGGTTCACCGAGAGGACGCGGCCGGTGACCTTGCGCTCCTTGGTGCTCTTGTGATTGCCGGCAATGACCTCCACGATGTCGCCGGAGCGAACGTGGAACTTCTTCTGCGGGGATTTAACGAAAACCTTTTTCATTTCAAAGCACCTCCGGGGCGAGCGAGATGATCTTCATGAAGTTCTTATCGCGGAGTTCGCGAGCCACCGGGCCGAAGATGCGGGTGCCACGGGGATTGAGATCCTTGTCGATGATCACGATGGCGTTGTGATCGAAGCGCAGGTAGCTGCCGTCGGCGCGACGGATCGGCTTGCGCGTGCGCACGACCACGGCGCGGACGACTTCGCCCTTCTTCACCGTGCCGCCGGGAGAGGCCTCCTTGACGTTGGCGGTGATCACGTCGCCGACGTGAGCGTAGAGCGTGGGTTTGCCGATCACGCCGATCATCGTCGCCATCTTGGCGCCGGAATTGTCGGCCACATCGAGTCGGGAACGGATCTGGACAGCCATGGTGCGGGAAGGTTGGGAAGCTTGAAATCAGCGCCTGGAGCCAGGCTCACTTCTTGATGACCTCGACCAGCTCCCAGCACTTCAGCTTGGAGAGCGGGCGGGTCTCGACGATGCGAACGGTGTCGCCCAGGGCGGCCTTGCCCTCTTCGTCGTGGGCGTAAAACTTCTTCCGCTGCTTGACGATCTTGCCGAACTTCGGGTGCGGCACGCGGGTGACGGTCTGGACCACGATGGTCTTGGCCATCTTGGTGGAAACGACCTCGCCCACCCGCGTTTTCTTGATCGCGGCTTTCTTCGGGGCTTCGGCAACAGGGGCGGCGTTATCGCTCATGGCTGGAAAAGGGAGGGAAGGTTACTTGGCCGCGGCGAGCTCGCGCTGGCGGAGGATCGTCTTGATGCGGGCGATGTCCCGGCGATTGGCGCGCAGGCGGTGCGGCTTCTCCAGCTGATTCAGCTGCTGCTGAATGCGCATGTTGAAGTTGTCCATCTTGAGCTGGGCCTCCTTCTTCTGGAGGTCTTCGACGCTGAGGTCGCGCAGTTCTTTGGCCGTCATGGCAATCGGAAAGTGTGGGTGGGAAACGGGACCCCGGGCGCTCAGGCCGCGGCGGCGTGATGGCGGCTCAGGAAGCGGGTGCGGACCGGGAGCTTGGTCGCGGCCAGACGGAGCGACTCCTTGGCGATCGACTCCGGCACGCCGTCGAGCTCGAACAGGATGTTGCCGGGGCGAACCACGGCCACCCAGTATTCGGGGGCGCCCTTGCCCTTACCCATTCGGGTTTCCGGCGGACGGGCGGTGACCGACTTGTCGGGGAAGATCTTGATCCAGAGTTTGCCCTTACGCTTCATGTTGCGGGTCAGCGCGACACGGGCGGCTTCGATCTGGGTGTTGGTGATCCAGGCGCGCTCCAGCGTCTGGAGAGCGAATTCACCGAAGGCGAGATCGGTGTTGCGGGTCGCGGTCCCGGCACGGGAGCCACGCTGCGTCTTCCGATACTTCACACGTTTGGGCATCAGCGCCATAAGTCAGTCCTCCTGGGAAATGGGGTTCGGGTGATTGTCTCGCTCGGGAGCGATCAGGCCGCAGCCGCGGCCTCCTGATTGTTCTGCGCCGGAGCCGGGTCCTTCTTACAAACCCAGCACTTCACGCCGATCGTGCCGTACATCGTCTTCGCCTCGGCGAAGCCGTAGTCGATGTTGGCGCGGAGCGTGTGCAGCGGAGCCTTGCCCTGCTTGGACGACTCGACGCGGGCGATTTCGGCGCCGCCCAGACGACCGGCGGCGCGCACCTTGATACCCAGGGCGCCCTGCTCCATCGTGGTCTGCATCGCCTTCTTCATGGCGCGGCGGAAGGAAATACGGCGCTCGAGCTGCAGCGCGATGTTCTCGGCCACCAGTTGGGCCTCGAGTTCCGGGGTCTTGATCTCGACGATGTCGATCTTGACCTGCTTGCCGCCGGACATCTGCGAAATCTCCTTGGTCATGGTCTCGATCTCCGCACCCTTGCGGCCGATGACCAGGCCAGGACGCGCGGTGTGGATCGTGACGCGGAGCGAATTCCAGGCGCGCTCGATGATGATGCGGGCGACCGCGGCCAGCGCGAGCTTCTTCTTGACGTAGTCACGGATCTTCAGGTCTCCGTGCAGCATCTCCGGCAGCTCCTTCTTGTTGGCGAACCAGCGCGAGCGCCAGTCTTTGTTCACCGCGAGGCGGAAGCTGATTGGATTGACTTTCTGTCCCATAGAAGGCGGGGAATGCGGGTGTTGGAAAAATCGCGGAGGTGAAAATCAGGCGCTCTTCTTGGCGGACTGCTTGGCCTTCCAGGCGGCGCGGCGGGCTTCCTGGCGCTCCTTGCCCCGGACCGGCATCTCGTTGGACTCGACCAGCGTGATGCGGATGTGGCTGGTCCGCTTGCGAATCGGGGCGGCCGAACCGCGGGCGCGGGTCATGATGCGCTTGAGCGTCGGGCCCTCGCCGATGGTCGCTTCCTTGATGACCAGCTTGGCGACGTCGAGGTTGTGATTGTTCTCCGCGTTCGCGATAGCGCTGCTGAGCGTCTGGCCGACCAGGCGTGAGGCCTTGAGCGGGCTGAACTTGATGATGTCGAGGGCTTCCGCCGCCGGCAGGCCCTGGATCTCACGCGTCAGCTGACGCAGTTTGAACGGCGACATGCGCGCGTAGCGGTAGAGGGAGCGGACTTCCATGGTGGGATCAGTGAGGTTGGCCGGGGCCAGACGAAAAGGGCCGGGAAGTTAACAGGGGTTCGGAAAATTTCCTGTGAAATGTGAAATTTTTTTCAGGGAGGCTTTTCCGGGTTCGAAAATCACCGCGAGAGGGAGGCCGGAGTGCTGTCCACGCGGACCTGATCGCCGACGTAGAGTCGACTGCCGGTGGGGAGAGGATCCTGCAGGATGGCGCCGGAGAGCTTTTCGCGGACATCGACCACGAGGGCGCGGGCGACGATGCGATCATCCCGGACGACTTTGACGGGCATCCCGACCCGCAATCCATGCACCTTGCCGAGGTTGAGGACGATCAGAGCGTATTCGTCCTTCAGACTGATGATCGCCCCTCCGAAGAGTCCGGTGGGCGGCGGCGGCGCATTGGGTGCGGAGGCAGGGGCCGCACTGAGAATGTCGTTGGCCGAACGCAGTTGAGCTTCCAATTCGAGCCGTGCCGCGGCGCTGGCGCCGGTCACGCTCTTCGAGAACCGGAGCGCTGCCTCGGATAAGGCGGCGGTCTGGTCGGCCAGTTTGCGCACCTGCGCTTTGGCCAATTCAAGGTCCGACACTGCTTTCAGAAGGCGCTGCTCCAGCGCCTCGCGGTCGGAATTTTGGGCTCGCGTCAGTCCGAGGGCTTCGAGTCGCGTCTGCAACTCGGCATATTTCCTCCTGAAGACTTCCGCTTCTGCATTCGCCACGGCGAGCGACTCAGTGAGTGTCCGCAGCGTCTGCTGGATATTTTCCTGGGCTTGGCGGAGAACCTCGTTCTCGATCACCAAATCGCGCAGTTGTTCTCGTTCCTCCTGGGTTGGTGGTTTGGGGTTGGCGGGTGGGGCAGCGGGGTCGCTGGCGGGTTTCGCTTCCTGCGCCGAGAGACTCGACGCAACGACGAGCGCGAGCCAGGCACAGAGCACGCGGACGACCGACTTCACGGCACGTAAAGAAACAGGGTGAAGCAGGCGACCGCGCTTCCGGGGGAAGCGTCCCGTCGTTGAAGCGGGCCGGGAAAATGCACGCGTCCGGGCGAAATGCGAGGGAAATCTTGCGGACGCTAGGGGGCGGCCGTCTCGCCAGCCAGCAGACGACGGGCCTCGGCCACGATCCGCTCATGGTCGAAGGCCAGCTTCACCGGCAGCGGATCCAGCGGAAACCAGGCCGCGTCGCTGGCGTCGGAGCTCCCGAGCAACGCGGTGGAGGCCACCTCTTCGGGAACCAGGAGCGTGAAGGCGTGGGAATGGATCCAACGCTCCGGCGTGTCGCGGGGATCGCGGCCGCCGCCCACGAATTCGCCGACCGGGCGCAGGTGGTCGGCAAGGAGCTCCAGCGCGAGGCCGGTCTCCTCGTACAATTCCCGCAGGCAGGCCGCGCGCGGCGTCTCGCGGCGGCCATCGAAGGGTTCGTCGCGCCCGCCGGCCGAGCGTACGAAACCGCCGGGCAGCGCCCAGCGGCCGCCCTCGGCCTCGGCGTCGACATCGCGCTGGATGAGCAGGATTTCCCACTCGCCCGTCTCTGATACCCGACGGAACACCACCGCGTCGGCCGTCGGATTCGCCCCGGGATGAAAGAGCGCCCCCGGCGTCCGGGGCGGTCGTTGCAGCAGTTGCAGCGCCTCAGCGTGGGTCCGAAAGGCGCGCTCGGGACGATGCGCCGCGTGCTCCGAACTGGCGCCGGGGACCTCGGCCATGAGCGCGTAGCGCAGGCGCAGATTGCGAGCGGTCTGGATTTCGTCGCTCACGATCTGCCCGCCGCCGACGAAGACCGTGGGCACGTCGTGCGCGCGCAGCAGGCGGTAGAGCGCGGCCGATTTCTGATGCAGCTCTTCGGCCACGAGATGCGCGTATTGCATCCCGCCGGCCTCGAGGGCGTCGACTGGCGTCTGGCGCACCAGCACGCCGAGGATCTCGAGCCCGCCGATCCGCCGGGCCAGGCGGCTGAGCACGCCCTCGACCCCCAGCTGCGTCCCGCCGGTGATCAGCAATGCGCGCTCGGCCGCGAGCGCGCGCAGGAGCAGCTCGAGCTCGGCCTCGACCTCCCGCTGACGCGCCGGCGGCACCTTGGCCCAGCTGTGCTGCCATGCGCCCGCGAAGGCCACGCAGCGCCGTTCGCGCAGCAGACGGGCCACGGCGCGTTCGTCCAGCAGCGGAATCCCCTGCCCCGCCAGCCGGGCCTGCAGCGCCTCCGTCTCGGCCTGCGCGAGACGTTGCAGCCGCGCCGACACCTCGGCGGAGTAATGCACCGGTGCCGGCTCGGGCGGGACGCGGTAGTTGGCCACGCCACCGCGCAGAGGTGCTTCGAGTCGAGTGCGTCGTTCGAGATAGGCGAGCTCGGTTTGACGGATCCGGGCGAAACCGGCCGCCTCGAGCCCGGCCAATTGCGCCGCCCGGGCCTCCAGCTGCGGGGTGGTCTGGTAGATGCCGCAACCGTCCGTGCCCAGCACGACCGGTACGCCACGCTCGACGTAGCGGGCGATGGGCGCGGCGCTCGCGTGCTGCAGATTGTTCAGCGCGAAGTTGGAATTTAGGTTGAACTCCACGATGACCTGCAGCTCGGCCAGGCGCGCGAGCGTGGCGTCGTCGGTGCCGTAAAGACCGTGGCCGATGCGCAGCGTGACGTCGCATTCGCCCACCGCCTCGACCGCCACGCGGACGTTCTCGGGGTGCGCCGGATTTTCGCCGGCATGCACGCGGATGACGTAGCCGGGCCTCTCGCGATGCGCCCACTGCGCCAGCAGACCGATCTGCCGGGCGAAGGCGCGGGTCGAATTCACCTCCTGACCCATGAAATCGACTCCGACCACGTAGAGGCTGCCGGCCAGCGACTGCAGGCGCGCGATCAGGTCGAGGTCCCACTCGTAGTCGTTCTGCCGGCCGATGCCCGCGAGGAAGCGCAGCTGCACGCCGGTGGCCTCCTCGATCGCCGGCAGTTCGCGGTGGATGAGTTCGAGCCGCGCCGACTCGACCACATTGGCCAGGGAGAGCTCCGCATAGCGCACGCCCATCCGGCGGTAGTCTTCCGCGATCCGCCGGCACTGCGGTACGAACGTGCGCAGGTCCTTGGTCAGCGGCGAGCGCAGCAGATAGATCCGCTGCAGTTCGACAAAGGGAATGCGGCGATCGAGCGGGATCTGCAGGCGCTCGACCAAGCGCTCGGTCCACGCCGTCGGAAAATCCGCCAGCGGCACCTCGCCCCCTGCGGCCGACGCACGGAGGCCGATCGAGGCGAGCAGCTCGACTGGATAGCTCAGGCCCGCGGCGCGCCCGAGCTCGACCAGCGTCTCCGCGCCCAGGCAGCCCGCGAAGTGTGTGTGCAGATCGGTCAGGGGTGCGTAGAGCGGCTCACCTCCGCCTGGGCCCTCCAGCGGCGTGCCGGTCTCGGCGAGATAGCGCGCCTCCAGCGGCGAGAGCACGTCGGGAGGTCCGGCCAGAGCGAATTCAGGCTGCGGGCGAATCCGTGCCAGCACCGTCGGCGTCTCGCGCGCACCGCCGAGTTCGACCGCGATCTCCTGGGTCGCTGCGGGGAGGCGGCAGAGTCCTTCATCGCCCTGCAGCTCATACCGTTGGCCGTCCGCCCGCAGCCCGAGTTGGTCGCGCAGCGCGAGCTGCAGGGACGTCCGACGTTCGGCCGACGGCCCCTCGAGGCGCGCGCGGATCGAGCCGTCGCGCTCGCGCCCGAACGCCAGCTGATGGCGTCCGCCGGAGTCGAGCGGCAGGCGGAACTCGGTCATGTCGGCCAAGGGAGCGACCGACGCCGCGGGGTCAATGCCCGGCGCGGCCTTCGCACCCGAACCTCTCGCGAACCGCAGGAGCTCCGCTTTGCGCATTCCCCCAGCTTGCGCCAAGGAAGCGCATGATCCTCGCCCTCGATGCCTCCTCCGCCCGCGGCCACGCCGCGTTGGTGGCGGACGGCCACGCGGTGGCCGAGGCGATCTTCTCCACCGGCCCACAGCATGGCGGCGAGATGTATGCAGCCCTGCAGCGGCTGTGGCCGCTGGCCGACGGTCTGCGCGAGATCCGCGTCGGTCTCGGACCGGGCTCCTACGCCGGCGTGCGCATGGCCATCGCCGCGCTGACCGGTCTGGCGCTGGCGCGGGACGTGCCGTTGCTCGGTCTGCCCTCGGTCTGCGCCTGCAGCGCGGCGCCGCGATACTGCGCGGTGGGCGATGCGCGACGCGGCGGGTTCTACTTCAGCCGGATCGAGCACGGCCGAGTCGTCGAAGGCCCGCGCATCGTCGATCGACCGACGCTCGACGCTTTTCTCGCCCAGCACGCAGGCGACCCAGTCTTTGCCGCCGAGGAATCGCTCCGCCGCACGCTGCCGCAGGCGGAGCCCAGCCTGCCTTCGGCGGTCCGGCTGGCCGCGCTGCCGGTCGAGTCGCCGGCCCGCCCGCTCGAGCCCATCTACCTGCGCGACCCGCACATCACCGTCGCCAAGCCGGTCGTCCCGCCTCCCGCGGCCCCAGCCAAGCCTTTGCGTTAAGCCTGCGTTTCCTCCCGCGAGGGCGACGATTTTCCCGCATTTCCGCTCGAATCCCGCGGCGTCCTGCGCATGGTCGCCCTGCCCGCGCATGTCCGTCCCCGATTCCCTCACCGTCACGCTGCTGGGCAGCGGCAGCGCCGGCAACTGCGCCCTGGTCGAGAGCGGGCGGACCCGGCTGTTGCTCGATGCCGGCCTGAGCGCGCGCCAGACGGTGCAGCGCCTGGCGACCCTCGGCCTGGAGCCGGGGCAGCTCGACGGCGTCCTGCTCACGCATGAGCACGGCGACCACGCCGGCGCTTTGGAGGTCCTTTGCCGACGCCACGCCCTCCCCATTTACACCACCCGGCTGACGGCCGAGGCGATGCAGCACGGTGGGACGCTGAGCGAGCACCGGAACTGGCGCTTCTTCCAGCCGGGCCGCGCCTTCGCCATCGGGGACTTCGAGATCGACTGCTTTCCGGTCCCGCACGATGCGACCGAGCCGGTCGGCTTCGTGCTGCATCATCGGCTCGGGGTCCTCGCACTCCTGACCGACCTCGGCCACGCCACCAAGCTGGTCATCGAACGCTGCCGCGAGGCCCACACGCTCATCATCGAAACCAACCACGACAGCGCACTGCTGCAGCAGGACACGAAGCGACCCTGGTCGGTCAAGCAGCGCATTCTCTCGCGCCACGGGCATCTCTCCAACGAAGCCGCCGCGGCCGTGGTCGGCGACCTGCTCGAGCGCGGCGGCGGGCTGCAGCGCGCCATCCTGGGGCACCTGAGCCGCGACTGCAATCGGCCCGACCTCGCCATCAACGCCGTGCGCGCCCGCGGCGACGAGCGGCTCGACGTCTTCTGCGCCAGCCAGACCCAGCTCTCGCCGCGCTTTCCGGTGGCCGTGCCACGCGCCCGCAGCGTGGCTCGGACTCGCGCCGCCGAGGCCGAGGTTTGGTGCGAGCAGCTGGAATTGATCTGACCTCCATGGAACGCCCCACGCAGCTCACCACCGAGCAGGTGATGTTCTTCGACACGGATTGCGGCGGCGTGGTGCACAACATCGCCTACCTGCGCTTCATCGAGTCGAACCGCACGTACCTCGTCGAGACGATGGGGATGGGCCTGCGCCAGATGGCCGCCGACCACATCTTTCCGGTCCTCGTGCGGACCGAGATCGACTACAAGCGCCCGGCTGGCCTGGGCGACAAGCTGCAGGTCGAAGGCTGGCTGGAGAGCGTCGAGCGCGCGCGCTTCCTCGTCGCCTTCCGCATCACGCGGCCGGTCGACTGCCAGCTGATCATCGAATGCCGGCAGGTGCTGGCGGTCGTGCAGATGCCCGTGGGCCGGCCCATGCGGATGCCGGCCGACTGGGTGGAGAAGTACGGCAGCCTGGCACCCCAGACGCGCTGAGTGGGCCGGAGAATGCGCCCGGCACACTGAGACCGGTCAGCGATTTTTCGCTGGCGAGCCACTTTCGGGTTTCGAGAACGGCGTTTTCGGGCGATGCAACACGACCATGTCATCCCATTACACGTCCGCCGTCCGCCCGAAGCCCGATGCCCTGCTGCAGAAGATCGCCGACTACGTTCTGAAGACGAAGATCACCTCCAAGGAGGCCTTCGATACGGCGCGCTACTGCCTCATGGACACGCTGGGCTGCGGCATGCTGGCGCTGGCGTATCCGGCCTGCACGAAGATGCTCGGGCCGACCGTCCCCGGGGCCACCATGCCGGGCGGCGCACGCGTGCCGGGCACGTCCTTCGAGCTCGAGCCCATCCAGGCCGCCTTCAACATCGGCGCGATGGTGCGCTGGCTGGATTTCAATGACACCTGGCTGGCCGCCGAATGGGGCCATCCCTCGGACAATCTGGGCGGCCTGCTGGCGGTGGCCGACTACCTCTCGCGCCTGAACGTGCGCGAGGGCCGCAAGCCGCTGACCATCCGCGACCTGCTCGACGCGATGATCCGCGCCCACGAGATCCAGGGTGTGCTGGCGCTGGAGAACGGCTTCAACCGCGTCGGGCTCGACCACGTGCTGCTCGTGCGCATCGCCTCCACCGCTGTCGTAACGAAGATGCTGGGCGGCTCGCGCGACGACATCATCAATGCGCTCTCCAACGCCTGGATCGACGGCGGCGCGCTCCGCACCTATCGCCACGCGCCCAACACCGGCTCGCGCAAGAGCTGGGCGGCCGGCGACGCCACCAGCCGGGCCGTGCGCCATGCGCTCTTCGCGCTGAAGGGCGAGATGGGTTATCCGAGCGCCCTGACCGCGCCGCGCTGGGGCTTCCAGGACGTCCTCTTCAAGGGCAATGAAGTGAAGCTGGCCCAGCCGTTCGCCAGCTACGTGATGGAGCATGTGCTCTTCAAGATCAGCTTCCCGGCCGAGTTCCACGCCCAGACCGCGGTGGAATGCGCCCTCGCGCTGCACGCGGAGGTGAAGGGCAAGCTCGACCAGGTCGAGAAGATCGTCATCGAGACCCAGGAGTCGGGCGTGCGCATCATCGACAAGACCGGCCCGCTCGATAACCCGGCCGACCGCGACCACTGCATCCAGTACATGGTCGCCGTGCCGCTCATCAAGGGCTCCCTCACGGCCGAGGACTACGAGGATTCCGTGGCCGCCGACCGCCGCATTGACGCCCTCCGCGCCAAGATGCAGGTGGTCGAGAACAAAAAGTTCACCGTCGACTACCTCGATCCGAAGAAGCGCTCCATCGGCAATGCCGTGCAGGTCTTCTTCAAGGACGGCACCAAGACCAAGCGCGTCGAAATCGAGTATCCCATCGGCCACCGCCGCCGGCGCAAGGAAGGCATCCCGGTGCTGCTGGCCAAGTTCGAGGCCGCCATCCGCGGTCGCCTCAGCGCGCGCCAGGCCGATGCCATCCTCGCGCTCTGCCGCGATGCCAAGAAGCTCGACGCCACCCCGGTGAGCGAGTTCATGGCGTATTGGGTGGTCTAAGGAAGGCAGAAGGCGCAAGGAGGAAGGAAGAAGGGCGCCGGCTCGGCGATGGCGCGGGAACGCGGTGTCGCTGAGCGGCTTCAAGACTGCGCCGCCTGTCCGGATCCTGAGCCACCAGGAAATCGAGCCCGCGAACCCTCTTTGCGTTCTTTGAGTTCCTTGAGGCCGGTATTTCCTGCCTCGGCTACCCGATGCGGAACTCGATCTTCCGTACCGTCTTGCGGTCGAACTTCTTCTGCAGCCGCGGAAGGAGTTCGCTGCGGGCGGCGAGTTCGAGTTCGTAGCGCAGGCTCGGATTGAGAATGCGGATGGTCAGCACGCCTCTCTTGAGGCTGTGCGGCTTGGCGTGCGAGGCGATGAACGGCCCGACCAATTCCTCCCAGGCGGCCACCACGCGGCCCTCGTCCATCAGATCGCTCAGGCCCAGGTCCTTGAGCGCGGCCGGCACGGCGTCGCCGGCGGCCACGGGCGGCTTCTCCGGCAGCGGTTCGTAGTGGCCACGCCATTCGGCGAGGACACGGCGGCGCGCGGACGGATTCATCCCCGAATCTCCATCGGCTCCCGGCCTGTGCAATCGACCGGCGGTCCGCCGCCGGCCTGCCCGCGGGAAACCGAGCTGCGGCCCCCCCTGCGTCCGAGTTCCGGCTCAGCCCTCGCCGTCGTTTCCGATCGCCTCGACCGGACAGCCTTCCATCGCTTCCTTGCAGAGCGCCTCTTCCTCGGGGGTCGTCGGCTGCTTCTTCACGTAGGAGTGCCCGCCTTCTTCGTTGCGGGTGAAATTGGCGGGAGCGGTCTCGCGGCAGAGGTCGCAGTCAATGCACTGGTCATCGACGTAGAATTTTCCGACGACGTTTTCACTGTAGCGATTGGAGATGTCTGCCATGGCGGTGAGTCCTTTGAAAGGGCGGGGACCATAGGCAACGCCGACATCGCCGCAATGGGATTGTGTGTCAGGACGGCATCCGGACCCGCGCTGGCGCTCGATTCCAGTCTGGCTATGGTCGGCGACGAATTAGTGAAAACGTCCAACGTTCGCCCCCGGCGTCCGAAACGCCGGCTCTGGGTCCGGCTCCTGCTCGCCGCCCTCGCCCTCAGCCTCCTCGGCCCGCTCGCGGTCGGCGCCGTCTACTACGTCCGCTCGCTTGAGTTCGACCTGGGCGATGTCGCCGCCATGCCGCAGCGGGCCACGGTCTTCGACATGGACGCCAAGCCCTACGCCCGGCTCTACGGCGAGAATCGGCTCATCGTGCCGCTCAAGGACATTTCGCCGAAGTTCGTGCAGGCGCTGCTGGCTCGCGAGGACGCGCGCTTCTACTCGCATTGGGGCGTCGACCCCGTCGGCATCCTGCGCGCGGCCTACAACAATCTCACCCGCTCGCGCAAGGAAGGCGCCAGCACGCTGACCCAGCAGCTGGCCCGCAATTCGCTGCCGCTCGGCGGGCGGACGCTCGACCGCAAGCTGCTCGAAGCCTGCATCGCCCTGCGCATCGAACGCGCCTACACGAAGGACCAAATCCTGACGCATTACATCAACCGCATCTACTACGGCGCCGGGCTCTACGGCATCGAGGCGGCCTCGCTCTCCTACTTCGGCAAACACGCCAAGGACCTCGAACTCTCGGAGGCGGCCGTCATGGCCGGCATCATCCGCAGCCCGAACCGTTTCTCGCCGCTGAAGAATCCGGCCGGGGCGGAGGGGAATCGAAACGACGTTCTCCAGCGCATGCTCGCGCTCGGCAAGATCTCTCCCGCCGAAGCGGAGGCGGCGCGGAAGGAGAAGGTGGCCACGACGGGCAAGGCCCGGGTCAGCTTCCAGCAGGAGAACTACGCGATGGACGCGATCAAGCGCGACCTCGACACGATTCTCGAAAGCGACCAGCAGGAGGACGGCGGCCTGCAGATCTATTCGACCATCGACCCGGAACTGCAGGGCCTGGCCAGCAAGGCGCTGGAGGAGACGCTGGCCAAGATCGAGGCGCAGCCCGGCTGGGAGCATCCGCGGCGCGCGTCGTGGAAGAAGGCGGAGGACGGCAGCGAGCAGCCCACGGAGTATCTGCAGGGCGCCGTGGTCATCATCGAGAACCGCACCGGCGCCATCCGCGCGCTGGTCGGCGGACGCGACTTCGCGCAGAGCAAATACAACCGCGCCATTCTCGCGCGGCGGCAGGTCGGCTCGTCGTTCAAGAGCTTCCTCTTCGCTGCCGCCTTCCAGCGCGGCCTGCTGCCGGGTATGCTGATCAGCGACGATCCGATCGAGCCCGGCTCGCTCAAGGACGGCAACGGCATGCCCTCGAACTGGAGCCCGGCCAACTCCGACGAAAAATACAACGGCTTGCTGCCCGCGGCCGATGGACTCATCCGCTCGCGCAACACCATGAGCGTGCGGCTGGGCGAGATGCTGGGTCTGCCGGAGGTGATGAAGCTGGCCACCGCGGCCGGACTGACGCGCGACGTGCCGGCCTCGCCCACGATCTACCTCGGGGCGTTCGAAGCGACCCTGAAGGATCTGACCGCGGCCTACACCGCCTTCCCGAACGGCGGCGTGCGGCGGCAGCCGTATCTCATCGAGCGCATTGACGACGCCGAGGGCAGCACGGTCTACCGCGCGGCGCGACAGGAGCGGCCCATGTTCAGCGAGGGCGCGAACTGGCTGACCAGCACGACGCTCGAGAAGGTGCTGGTCAACGGCAGCGCCGCCCGCGCGCGCAGCGAGCTGGGGTTCAAGCTGGCGGCCGCGGGCAAGACCGGCACGACGAACGATTTCCGCGACGCCTGGTTCGTGGGCTACACCAGCTCGCTGACGGTCGGCGTCTGGGTCGGACTGGACAAACCGACCACGATCATGCGCAAAGGTTACGGCGCGACCCTGGCGCTGCCGGTCTGGACGAGCATTCTGAACAAGGCGAACAAGGACCGCTATCCGGCCGTCGCGTTCAAGCCGACCGAAGCGTTGCGCAAAGTGCGGGTCTGCTCGATCTCGAACAAGCTGGCTACCGCCGGCTGCGACATGGCGGCGAAGAGCTACGAGATCGACCTGCCCGTCAGCGTCATCCCGAAGGAAGCCTGCGGCACCCATGCCGACGCCGTGCCCGTGGCGCGGGCCATCCCCGTGCAGCCCGGCAGCGGCGGCGCGGAACCGGGCGTGGAAGGCGAGGTGCCCGTGCAGCGCGCGATCCCGGTGAATCCGCCGGCCGGCGGCCAGGGCGATCGCCTCGATCAGCGCGTCGGCCGGACTTTGCGCAAGTTCTTCGGCGGCGGCAGCCCTCCGCCGCCCACTCCCGCGCCCGAGGCGCCTCGTTAAGGTTCCGCACAGCGGGCTTGCAGGAGGAACTGCCCTTGGGGACAAGGGCAACCACGCCGTGGCAGCCGCTCAGTGGCAGCCGCTGTCCCAACGGCTGAGCTTACGCGGGCTGCACGATGGCGGTCACCGACGGGCGGCCGTCGAGATACTTCCGGGCCACCTCCTGCACGCGCTCGATGGTCAGCGCCTCCAGCTCCGGCACGAGGCGGCGGTAATGCGCGTAGCCGCGGCCGTAGAGTTCGTCGAGCGCGCAATGGAAGGCCAGCGCGGCGGCGCTCTGCAGGCCAATGGCCTGCTTGCCCAGCAGCTTGGTCTTGGCCCGGCGGAACTCGTCCTCGTTCAGGCCCTCACGCCCGAGCGCGGCGATCTCGGTCTCGAAGACGGGGCGGACGGTGTCGAGCTTGGCGGGATCAGTGCCGAGGTAAAAAATGAGCGCGCCGGGCGCGAGGCCGAGCAGCTGCATCGAGCCGACAAAATAAGCCAGACCGAGTTCCTCGCGGATCTTGATGAAGAAGCGCGAACCGAGGTCGCCGCAGGCTTCGTCGATCACGTCGAGCGCCAGCCGGTCCTCGTGCAGCAGATCGCACGTCTGGAAGCCGGTCATGATGACCGCCTGCTCCTTGTCCTGCTTGGTCTCCTGATAGGTCGCGCTGCCCGCCGGCACGGTCGGCTGCGGGGGCTGGGTCAGGGCCGGCTCGCCGGCTGGCATCGCACCGAACAATGCCTCGACCTGGGCTTTCACTTCGTCCGCCCGCACCGCACCGAAAACGGAGACGATGCCGTTGCGGCCGACGAAGAGGCGGTCGCGCACGGCGACGAGCTGCTCGCGCCGCAGCCCAGCCACCGACTCGCGCGAGCCAGTCGCGCGCAGGGCGAACGGATGGCCCACGAAGAGGTGCGAACGCAGCAGATTGCGCGCGGCGGCGGTCATGTGCTCGTCCTCGCTCTTGATCGCCGCCAGCTGGATCGCGCGCTCGCGCTCGATCTGCTCCTCGGGCAGGGCGGCGCGCAGCACGACGTCGGCCAGCACATCGAGTCCAAGCGCGACGTCCGCTTGCAACACCTCGACGGCCACGCTGACGCTGTTGTTGCCGGCATCGGCTCCGTAGCTGCCGCCGACCGATTCCACCAGCTCCGCCAGTTCGTCGCCCGAGCGGGTCGTGGTGCCCTTCGGCAGCACGCGCGCGAGCAGCTTGCTCAGGCCGGCCGTTTCCGGCGACTCGGTCAGCAGACCGCCGCGGAAGACGGCATTCATCGAAACGAGCGGCAAGCGCGGGTCTTCCTTCACGAGCAGGCGCAAACCGTTGGGCAGCGTGAAGAGCTGAATCTCGGCCTCGGTCCGCTTCGCCCCGGCGACCACGGTCTTGCGCGAACCCGGCGGATTGACCGAGGTGAGCGTGAGATTGTCGTCCTGGAGATGCCGCCGCGCCACGCGCAGGATGTCGTCGTTGGTCACCGCATCGATCGCCCGCAGGAAGTCGCGCGTGAAGTTCAGGTTGCCCGTCAGCATCCAGTTCGCGCCGAGGTCGCTGGCCTGGCCGCGCATGGTGGCGAGCGTATGCAGCTGGTTGCTGAGGATGACCTTGCGCGCCTTGGCCAGTTCGGCGGCGCCGAGGCCCTGCTGGCGCACTTCCTCCAGCACCGCGAAGGCGGCGGCGAGCGCCTTCTCGCGCTGCTCAGGATCGGTCGTCAGGTCCAGTCCGAACAGACCCGGCTCGCTCGGCACGTAGCTCCAGGCACTGGCGCCGTGGGCCAGGCCCGTTTCGCGCACGCGGCGGAAGAGCCGCGAGCTGCGGCCGTCGCCGAGCGCGGTGGCCAGCACGTCGAGCGCCGGCACGTCCTCGTGCGTGATCTCCGGCACATGCCAGGCGGCGATCACCCGGCTGAGCTCGGTGGCGTGCTCGACCGAGGCCTCGCGCCGCCCGCGCTGGGTCGGCTCCTGCGGCAGATAGACCGGCGGCAGCGAGCGCGCATCCTGGCCGGAGAAAAGCTCGCGCACCCAGCAGATGACCTCGTCGGTGCGCACGTCGCCGGCCACCACCACGGTCATGTTGTTCGGCACGTAGCGGGTCTTGTAGTAGCCCATCACCTCGTCGCGGGTGAGCGCATTGAACATCGGGAGGTGCCCGATGATGGGATGCCGGTAGGGATGCTCGCGATAGGCCGTGGCGAAGAGCAGCTGGCTGTTCACCCGGTCGGGGTCGTCGGCCAGCATGGCGAACTCGCGCCGGATGACCTCCTGCTCCTTCACGTACTCGTCGGCCGGGAGGGTCGAGTTCAGGGCCGCGTCGGTCAGGATTTCCAGACACGGACGCACGCCGGTCGCGGGCACGTCGACCCAATAAACGGTGCGGTCGAACGACGTGTACGCGTTGATGTAACCGCCCTCGTCCTGGATGGCGTTGGCGATGGCGTTGGCTCCGCGCGTGCTCGTGCCTTTGAAGGCCATGTGCTCGAGCAGGTGCGACATGCCGCTGCCGAGCAGGCGGTCCTCATGAATGCTGCCGGTCGCGATCCAAACCTGCACGCTGGCCACCGGCGCGCTGTGATCCTCCAGCACGAGAATGTTGAGCCCGTTGGGCAGCAACTCGCGGTGCGCGGTCGAGTCGGGGAATGCCAGCGCCGAGGCGGGAGCGCCGGTGGACGTGTGGAGAAGCGGGGAGGTCAGCGGAGATTTCACGGCGAAAAACGACCGCCGTGGGTGGGGCTGCCGCCCGCGGGATCAGCCCTGCAGCGGCGCCGCTTCGGCGGAGGCGGACGCTGATGTCAGCGGGCCATTCGCGCAAGGCGAGCTTTCCCCGTTGACGCGCGGCAGGCGCAGCGGCGCGCCCTGCGGCCGGAAGGGGGCCACGAAGGCGTCCTGGAAATCGAAGCCGTCCTCGAAGTCCTCGATCGTGTCGCGGTCGGTCTTCCCGAAGATGCCGGCATCGATGAGGTTGAAGACGATGCGGCCGACGTCGCCCGTGCTTTGGATGCCCCAGTATTCGAAGACCGTCGGCACCATCGGCCCGAACTGCTGCAACGCGAACTCCCGCAGACCGGCCAGCAGCTCCTGCCCCGAGACGTGCTCGCGCGCCTCGCCCGTCTGGCCGCGCGCCTTCCGTCGGACCGTGAAATCCAGCGCATCGCGCACGAAGGCATACGCCTCGCGGTCGAAGCGCGGGTCGCGCGCGGTGATGTCGAGGACGGCAGCAGCGAAGGAGGAATCCATTCCGGGGAACAACAAACGGGGGTTACTTCGTGGCGTCCGCCGCCTGCACCGGGACGGACGCTTGGGAGAAGGAGCGGAGGTGCTGCTTCTCCCGCCAGTGCTTGATGCCCGCCCCGGAAACCAAGGCCACGGCGGCGAAAACCACCAGCCATCGTTCGCGGGGCGAGAGCGAAAACACGTCCGGCGAGTAGCGCAAGCGGCCAGTTTGTCAACGTGAAGCGGCTCCGGCGCTGTTCCGGCGGGCTGGGCTGGAAACTGATCCGGCCCGCTGCAGGACAAAGTGGGGTCGGCGGCAGGTGCCACCTTGCCACCCTGCGCGGAAGTTCCGTAGGCTAGTTCCCCCATGGATACCCCCGACGCCGGACGCGCTCTTGTACAACGCTCAATCGACGACCCCAGCGGCTTCTGGACGGAGCAGGCCGCGCTGCTCGACTGGCACAAGCCCTTCCACACCGTCTGCGACACCTCGCGCGCTCCGTTTTCGCGCTGGTTTTGCGGCGGCGAGCTGAACCTCTCCCACAATGCGATCGATCGCCACCTGGCCGCCCGCGGCGAGCAGGTGGCGATTTACTGGCATTCGTCGGAGACGGACCAATCCCGCACCCTGACCTACCGCGAGTTGCATCGGGAGGTGAACCGGATGGCCGCGGTCCTCCGCTCGCTCGGTCTCGGCCGCGGCGACCGTGCGCTGGTCTATCTGCCCATGATCCCGGAGGCGGCCATCACCATGCTGGCCTGTGCCCGGCTCGGCGCGGTGCATTCGGTGGTCTTCGCCGGCTTTGCCGCCGGCTCGCTGGCCACGCGCATCGACGACGCGGCGGTCAAGCTGGTCATCACCTGCGACGCCTCGCTCCGTGCCGGCAAGGTCGTGCCGCTGAAGCGTCTGGCCGACGAGGCCATCGGCCTGGCCACGCACAAGCCCGACCACGTGCTGGTCATCGACCGGCAGATCGAACCCGACGCGCCGCGCACGGCCGGCCGCGACGTCGACTACGCCGCGCTGCGCGAACAGCATCTCGAGGCGGAGGTCGAGCCGGTCTGGCTGGAATCGAGCGAGCCCTGCTATCTGCTCTACACCTCCGGCACGACCGGGCGCCCGAAGGGCTGCCGGCTCTCCAACGACTACTTCCTCGCCGCGGGGCGCTGGTACGCGGGGCTCACCGATCTGGCCACGGTGCGGCCCGACGCCGAACGCATCATCACCCCGCTCCCCTTGTCGCACGTGAACGCCATGGCCTTCTCGACCATGGTGGTGCTGACCGCCGGCGGCACGCTGATCCAGCTCGACCGCTTCCATCCCGCGAGCTGGTGGCAGAGCGTGCGCGATGCGCGCGCGACCATCATCCATTACCTCGGGGTGATGCCGGCCATGCTGCTTTCCGCGCCGCAGACGGACGACGACCGGCGGCACGCCGTGCGCTGGGGGTTCGGCGCCGGCGTCGACCGCCGCAATCACGCGCCGTTCGAGGAGCGTTTCGGCTTTCCGCTGATCGAGGCCTGGGCGATGACCGAGACCGGCGCGGCCGGTTGCATCATGGCCAATCGCGAGCCGCGGCACGTCGGCACGAACTGCTTCGGCAAGGCGGAAGACTTCGTCGAGGTGCGCATCGTCGATGATGCCGGGCAGCCGGTGGCGCCCGACGTGCCCGGCGAGCTGCTGGTGCGCGCCGCCGGGCCGGACCCGCGCCGCCACTTCTTCTCCGGTTACCTCAAGGACGAGGCAGCCACGGCGGAAGCATGGGCGGACGGCTGGTTCCACACCGGCGACGTGGTGCGGCGCGATGCCGAAGGCTCGATGGTGTTCGTCGACCGCAAGAAGAACGTGATCCGGCGCAGCGGCGAGAACATTTCCGCCGTCGAGGTCGAGAGCGTGCTCAACCAGCATCCGCGGGTGCGCGCCAGCGCGGTGGCGGCGGCGCCCGACGCGCTGCGCGGTGACGAGGTGCTGGCGGTGATCGTGCCGCGCGAGCCGGTGGCGGTGGAGGAGCGGACGACGCTCGCCGCCGATATCGTCGCGCATGCGCTGTCGCGGCTGGCCTATTTCAAGGCGCCGGGCTACGTGGCATTTGTCGACGCATTGCCGCTCACCTTGTCGCAGAAGATCCAGCGCGGCGCGATGAAGGAACTGGCGAAGAGCCTGCCGGGCGCGCCGCACTGCATCGACACGCGGCGCCTGAAGAGGCGGCCGGCGTGAGGCGGCGCCTGGGCTACGAAGGCGTCGCCGTGACCGCGCCGGTCACCGTGCCCTACGTGCGCTATTCGACGCACGGCGCGCACTGGTTCATCGGCCAGGCGCTGCGCAGTCTGGTGAAGACTGCCGGCATCGCCAAGGACGACATCGACGGGCTCACCGTCAGCAGCTTCTCCCTGGTGCCCGACACCGCCGTCGGCGTGACCCAGCACATGGGATTGTCGCCGCGCTGGCTGGACCACATCCCGACCGGCGGCGCCTCGGGCGTGATGTCGTTGCGCCGCGCCGCGCGCGCGGTGCAGGCCGGCGATGCCGACATCGTCGCCTGCGTGGCGGCCGACACCAACCACGTCGATTCGTTTCGCGCCACGCTGGGCAGTTTCTCGGACTTCGCGCGCGACGCCACCTATCCCTACGGATCGGGCGGGCCGAACTCGATCTTCGCCTTCGTCACCGCCAACTTCATGCGCCGCTACGGCGCCACGCGCGAGGACTTCGGCCGCATCGCGGTGGCGCAGCGCGCCAATGCGCTGAAGAATCCGAACGCGTTGTTCAAGAAGCCGCTGTCGATGGAGGAGTACATCGCGGCGCGGCCGATCTCCGAGCCCATCCACCTGTTCGACTGCGTGATGCCCTGCGCCGGCGCGGAGGCCTTCCTGGTGATGCGCGAGGAGCGCGCGCGCGACCTCGGTCTGCCCTATGTTCTGGTGCGTGGCGCCATCGAGCGCCACAACGCCTTCGCCGACGACCCGGTGATGGAGCGCGGCGGCTGGCTGATGGACCGCGACGATCTCTATGCGCAGGCCGGTGCCACGCCTGCGGACGTCGACTTCCTGCAGCCCTACGACGACTATCCGGTGATCGTCATGCTGCAGCTCGAGGACCTGGGCTTCTGCGGCAAGGGCGAGGGGCCGGCGTTCGTGCGCACGCAGCGCCTCACCCACGACGGCGACCTGCCGGTCAACACCTCCGGCGGCCAGCTCTCGGCGGGTCAGGCGGGCGCGGCGGGCGGCTTTCTCGGCATGACCGAGGCGATCCGGCAACTGACGGGTCAGGCCGGCGCGCGCAGCGTGCCGGCTGCGCGCCTGGGCCTGGTGTCGGGCTTCGGCATGGTCACTTTCGACCGCTGCCTGTGCACCGGCGCGGTGTTGCTGGGCAGCCCGTCATGACCATGCCGCTGATGCGCCCGAAGCGCAAGAACCCTGTGCTGCGCACGCCGCAGATGAACCTGCCGCCCGGCGCGCGCGGGCGGGTGGCGCTGGGCATGACCGCGGCGGCGGCGGAAGGGCGCTTCGAACTGCAGGCCTGCGCCGAATGCGGGGCGGTGCAGTATCCCCCGCGCGAGGCCTGTCATCGCTGCCTGTCGGCGGACCTGCGCTGGCAGCGGCAGAGCGGGGCGGGTGAACTGCTGTCGGTCACCACGCTTTCGCACAGCAACGACAATTTCTTCCGCGAGCGCCTGCCGTGGCGCCTGGGACTGGTCAAGCTCGACAACGGCCCGACCCTGGTGACCCACGTGCACGGCGAGGTGGCGGGCAGCGGCGCGCGCGTGGTGGTCGGCGCGCGCCTGGACAGGGCGGGGCAGGCGGTGCTGATCGCGTTTCCGCCCGAAGGGAGTGAACACATGGCCGACGACAAGGTGCTGCGCGAGATGACCAGCGATCCCAAACTGCGCAAGGTGCTGGTGACGGACGGCAAGTCACCGACCGGCCAGGCGCTGGCACGTGCCCTGATCGGCGCCGGCGCCGACATCGTCTGGCTGGGCCACGCCGAACCCTGGAAGAAAATGCCGGGTTTCGCCGAGGTGGCGGCGCTGCCGCAGGTCACGCCGGTGGCACTGGACCTGACCAACGAACGTTCCGTGAGCGAACTGGCCGGCGAGATCGGCGGCAAGGTCGACATCGTGATCAACAACGCCGAGGTGCACCGCACCGCGGGCATCGCCGCGCGGCGCGGCACCGACGTGGCGCGCGCCGAGATGGACGTCAATTATTTCGGCCTGCTGCGCCTGGCGCAGGCGTTCGCGCCGGCGCTCAAGGGGCGCTCGGCCGACGGCGTGCTCAATGCCACGGCGTGGGTGAACATCCTCTCCATCTATGCGCTGGCCAACTTCCCGCCGCACGGCACCTTCTCCGCCTCAAAGGCCGCGGCCCTCTCCCTGGCGCAATGCCTGCGCGCCGAAATGCGTCCGGCCGGGGTGCGCGTGATCAACGTTTTTCCCGGGCCCGTGGACGACGAATGGAACCAGAACCTGCCGCCGCCCAAGCTGGCGCCGTCCGCGCTGGCCGCGGCCGTGGTGCGCGCACTCAAGGACGGCGTGGAGGATGTCTATCCGGGCGACGTGGCGCAGGAGTGGCTGGCGCGCTGGCGCGAGAATCCCAAGGTGCTGGAGCGCGAACTGGCGGCGGGCGGACTGTGAGATGAACGCACTGGAGATTCTTGGGGCACTCGGCAGCGCCTTGCGCGCCGGCAGCATCCGCGTCGTCGACCTGACGCAGACCCTGACGCCGGAGTTCCCGCAGATCGCGCTGCCGCCGGAAATGGGACAGTGCTGGCCGTTCCGCATCGAGGAGATCTCGGCCTACGACGAGCGCGGCCCGGGCTGGTACTGGAACAATTTTTCCTGTGGCGAGCACACCGGCACGCACTTCGACGCGCCGATCCACTGGATC
>JAFEGM010000067.1 GCA_018240025.1 Verrucomicrobiota bacterium | reverse complement strand
GACGCGCGGGAGCGCGTCCCTACCCTCACCGGCGGGGTGCTCGCTCGCATCAAGCCGGGTTACGGCAGGGCGCGGGCGCGGTAGAAGCGCTTGGAGTTGCCGGTCGTATCGGTGAACTGGAAGAGGCCGTTGGCATCGGCGGTGACCGTGCCGGGCGGCACGAGGGCGGTCCAACCGAGGGCGAGATTGTCGCTGTATTCGATGGCGTAGCTCAGGCCGGGCACGCCGTTGAAGGAGGCCACGAAGTTCCCGCCGCTGCGGGTCACGGTCACGGCGTTGGGCGGATAGGCCGGTTGCTGCACGGTCACATTGATCGTCCCAGAGGCGGTGGCGCCGGCGCTGTTCTGCACGGTGTAGCTGAAACTGTCGGCCCCGAGGAACTGCGGGCTCGGCGGGGCATAGGTGACGATGCCGGCGCCGAGCGTGGCCGTGCCGCCTTGCGCGCTGCCGGGTCCGACGGAGATGACGGTCAGCGGGAGCGAGTTGGGATCGCTGCAGACGGCCAGGATGGCGCTCTGGGCCAGGACGACAGGGCGGCCTTGCGAACCGTTGACTGCCAATGTGCCGGCCACCGGCGTGGGCTGAGGTGTCGGCGTCGGGGTGGCCGTCGGCGTGGGCGTCGGCGTCGGGGTGAGCGTCGGCGTATTCGTCGGCGTCGGCGTGCGCGTCGGTGTGTTCGTCGGCGTTGGCGTCAGGGTCGGCGTATTCGTCGGCGTCGGCGTACGCGTCGGCGTGTTCGTCGGCGTCGGGGTGAGGGTTGGCGTGTTCGTCGGCGTTGGCGTCAGGGTCGGCGTGTTCGTCGGCGTTGGCGTGCGTGTCGGTGTGTTCGTCGGCGTTGGCGTCAGGGTCGGCGTATTCGTCGGCGTTGGCGTCAGGGTCGGCGTGTTCGTCGGCGTCGGGGTGGCGGTCGGCGTGTTCGTCGGCGTTGGCGTCCGGGTGGCGGTCGGCGTCGCGGTGGGGGTCGGCGTGCTCGTGGGCAGCGGGGTGGCCGTCGGCGTCGGCGTCGGCGGCAGGGCGCGATTCACCACCACGGTGTAGGTCTGGGCCGGGGCGCCGAACTCGGTGGTGACGGTCACCTCGACCGTGTTGTTTCCGAAATTCAACGACAGGAGTCCGCTCGGGGTGCCGGAGGCGACGGTCTGGTAGGCGCCGCCGTTGACCCGCACCTGCACGGTCGCGTTGGTATCGAGCAGCGTGGGCGTCACGGTCAGCTGGGTAATGCCCTGGGCGACGCCGGCGGTGTAGGCCAGCGTAGCGGCGTCGAAGGCGGGGGCGAGCGTGCCCTGGCTGAGGCTCAGGCTGCTCAGGGCGGCGCTGACGATTTCATCGGCCCCGAGGTCGGGCCGGGTCGCGCTGCGCGGCTGTCCGTCGGTGTCGAGGCTCAGCCCGCTGACCGGCAGGCCGGCGTTGCTGGCCGGCGAGGCCGCCGTGAGATGGAGATCGGACGGGCCGACGAAGAGCGGATCGGCCTGGAGCGAGTTGGCATCGTCGCCGCTGGCGGCCTGCCAGGCGGCGAGCGTGCCGTAGGTGGTGCCGGCGGCCGAACCGAGCGCGCCGACGCGGAAGGGCCCCGGATTGGGGCCGGCCGCGTAGTAGAGGTTTCGGTCGGCCGTGAAGTTGGCGAAGGTGGAGAACTGCAGTCCGAGGGCGTAGCTGACGGCATTCGCGCCGCCGCTGCCGGGGTCGAGCACGTTGGAGAACACGTTGTTGCGCACCTCCTGGAGCGAAGCCGCGGTCCCGGCAATGGAGAGCGCGTAGGAGGGAGACTGCAGGGTGGTCGTGCCGCGGTTGCCGGCCAGTCCGACCGAGTTGCCGAGCACGCGGGTGAGCGAGCCGTCCGCGCAGGGCAGGTGGATGCCGGCCACGAAGCTGGTCCCGGTGGCCGGAGCCACGACGCCCGAGATCTGGTTGTTGGCGATCAGATTGGTCGCATTGACCGCGCTGGCGAAAAGCAGACCGACGGCCGAATTGCCGGCGAGCGTGTGCGTGATGTCGCGCACGATGTTGCGCGTGATGGCGGCGTTGCGCGAACCCAGGCTCGAAGCTCCGAGGTCGGTGGCCATCCCGTTCGCGCCGATCGAGATGCCGGCCACGTTGCCAGCCACACTGCTGGTCACGCCCGAGACGACGTTGAGCGACACCTCGAGATTGTCGAGATTGTAGCCGAAAATGCCGCCTTGGCGGAGGGCGCTGGTGCCGGTGCCGGTGAGGTCGTTCTTGGTCAGGACTGCGCCGGTGGCCGGGTTGCCCGTGGGCCCGGTGAAATAGATGCCGTAGGCCGCCTGCCGCAGGCTGCAATTTTCCACCCGCATGTTCAGGTGGGCCCCTTCGCTGGGGAAGGTGGAAGCGCCGAGGTACACCGCGGCCCCGCTGCTGGCGTTGCTGCCGGCGATCACCTTCACGTTGCGCAGGGTGTTGTCGACGCCCGCCGTCGCCCCGGGGTAGAACGCGATCGCACAGGAGTTGGCGGTGGTGCTGGTGTTCGTGATCGTGAGCTGCCGCAGCGCATCGTCGCCGCCAGGCACGTCGGCCGCGGTCGCCCCGGTGAGCGAGCCATCGATGGTTACGCGATCGGCGCCGTTGAGGCGCAGGAGAGCGGTGGAATTCGCACCCGAGATCGCCCGCGGCGCACCGCTGGGCGAGATGCGCAGACGGGACGTGCCGGACGGGTCGGACCATTCGTTGAGCGCCACGGACCCATTCTCGGTCAGATCGCTGACGATCAGGGCGGTCAGGTCCCCCGAGACGCCCGCCGCGTTGATGCCCGCGAACAACCCGCTCGAGCCCGTCAGGGTCGGATAGGTTCCGCCAGTGCCGACCGTGACCGTGCCGGTGAACACGATGGCGTAGCGATTGGGTACGTTGGTCGGCGTGGCGAAGGCCGGCGGGCTGGGCGTGAAGCCGGCGGCGTCGCCGGACGGGAGGGCCGAGCCGTTGCCCAGCGTATCCTGCGCGGCCACGAAGTACTGGATGGTGTTGCCGGCGACCACGCCCCCCAGGACGGCGTAGTCGAGCACCGCCTGGTAGGTGCTCCCGCCCGTGAACGTGGCGGTGGCCGCGCTGTAGGCGCCGGAGGTCCCTTTGCGATAATACACCACCGGTCGTCCCGCCCCGCTGGTGGGGACGCCGTCGGGGTCGGTGCAGGTGAAGGTCAGCGTGGCCGAGACCAGGCTGGTGGAGTTGGGCAGAGGCGTGTAGCTGATGACCGGCCCGGGCTGCACCACACCCTGTTCGTACGCGCCGACGGTCGGCGCGGTGGCGCTGCGGGCCACGCCGAGGAAATCGCCCGGCACGGCCGCCAGCGGCGTGGCCCGGGTGAGGAGGGGCGAAACGGTCAGCGGCCGCAGATCGCCATTGCTGAAGAAGCGCGGGTCGGCCACGAGCGAGGCGGCGTTGCGCCCGGCCAGGAGAGATTGCAGCTCGGCCAAAGTGCCGAAATCGGTCCCGGCGCGCCCCACGAAGGTCGAGGCGGGGTCGAAGTAGGCCGAGGCGAAGTAGGCGTTGAAATCGAGGAAGTCGTATTGGCTTACCTGGTTGCCCAGATAGACCGCGTAGTTGCGCTGGCCGCTGTCCGAGCGGACCTGGGAATTCGCGAAGACATTGTTGCGGATATCGATGCCGCCGGGCGGATTCGCGCCCAGGGGCAGGGTGTAGAGGGCGGTGGAAATGGCGCCGGGGGTGGAGCCCATCGAACCGGCGAGGTGGACGCTGTTGTAGTAGAGAGAGACGCCGGAGGTGACGGTCGGCGGAGGCCCGCTGCCGGGGCTCAAACCGATCCCGATGCCGATGGTCGTCCCGCTCCCGAGCACGCTGCTGGAAAAACCGCGGACCACGATCGAATTGTTGAAGAGGACGAGCGCCGAGGTGCTGGTGTTGGTGCCGATGGCGATGCCGCGGGCGCCGACGTTGGTGCCGGTGGATTCGCAACGCACGACCGCGTTGCCGCTGACGGTCGCGTTGGTGAAACCGCTCTCGAGCGAGATGCCCACCGGGGCGAGGAACGTCCCCGCGCCGGTCATGCGCACATCGATCGTGTTCCCGCTGACGGTGGCCCCGAGCGCATTGCTGAGCTGGAGGCCCATCACCTGCACGGACGCGCCCGTGGCGGTCAGCGTGTTGCCGGTGACGAGCAATCCGTCGAGGCCGCCCACCGTGCCGGACGCGGTGCCGACCGCCCGGATGCTGATGCAGGGGCCGCTGATGGCGTTGTTTTGGAGCGTGAGGAAATCGTTGTCGGCGCCCGTCACGTTGATGCCGTAGTTCGGGTTCGTGGCGGTGGGCGTGCCGCCGATGTTCACATTGCGGATGGTGCTGAAGACCGTGCCGGCGCCGCTGCCGTTGGCCGTCACGAGAATGGCTGAGGTGCCGGCGGTGGTGCTGGTATTGGTGACGGTGAGGTTCCGCGAGTTGGTGCCGTTGTTGGAGCCGTCCACGATGACGTAACTGGCGCCCTCGACGCGGAGGAGGCCGCCCGTCGAGCTGCCGCTCAGGGTGGCGTTCACGCCGGCGGCCGGTTTGATGGTCAGCGTGTTGGTGGCGCTGGTGCCGTTGTTGGCATTGAGGACGATCGGGAACGTCTCGCCCGGGTAGGTGGCGTCGGTGAGCGAGAGGACGACCGGACCGGTCAGCGTGGCCGCATTCACCGCCGCGACTGCCGCCGTGAGGGTGGTGTAGTTGCCGCCCACCCCGACCGTGCGGGTGCCAGAGATGAGGTTGCTGCTGATCGTGTAGGTGCTGGGCGAGGTGGGCGGAGTGTTGACTCCGGGCGGCGTGTCGCGGAAGCCCGCGGCGCCCGTCGCCGGCGCCACCGCCACGTTCGGCGTGGGGAGGGTGTCCTGGGCGGCCACGTAGTAGGACACGACATCGCCCACGTTGGTGGCCGCAGCGCCGAAGGTGAACTGATACTGGCTGTTGCCGAGCGAAGTAGCCGTCACGGCGGTGTAGGCTCCGGCATTGATGCGGAAGAAGAGCCGCGGCAGGCCGCTGCCCGAGGTCGGGACTCCCGAGGCGTCGGTCACGGTCACAAGGAGCTGCCGATCCACGCCGGGCGCGCCGTTGCCGAGCGGGCGGTAGGAGATGACCGGCGGCGTGGTCTCGGCCGCCAGGCCGGCGATCTCGTCCGCGCCGAGATCGGGCGTGGTGGCGTTGCGCGT
This sequence comes from Verrucomicrobiota bacterium, assembly GCA_018240025.1. GTDB lineage: Bacteria > Verrucomicrobiota > Verrucomicrobiia > Chthoniobacterales > SZAS-18 > SZAS-18. The sequence continues at coordinate 18,165 of JAFEGM010000067.1, read as the reverse complement.
TTCGCCGTCGAAATCGGTGGTCAGGCCGGAAATGGCCGCGCCGCCGCCCTCGATGCGGGTGGGCACGGTGGGGCTGACGTGGAGGAAGGCAAGGTCGCCGGCGGCCAGCGAGCGGAAGGTGGGGTTCTCCGTGACCGAGTTGGCATCGCGCGGGGCGATCGTCCCGGCCGGGAAGACCGCGTTGCGGTAGGCATCGAGCGTCTGCGCCGAATTGGTGCCGTCGGAATAGATGAGCCGCGTGGGGCCCGGCGGGCCCGCCCAGAAGAGGTTCCGGTTGGAGGTGCTGGCGTAATTCGCCAGCGTGGAGGCGGCTCCGTCGCTCCGCCGGAAGGCGACCGTCAGGCCCGTGCCGGCGGGTGTGGATTGGTTGACGATGACGTTGTTGCGCAGGTCGAGGGTGGAGGTGGTGGCCGTCGCGCTGGCCGCGTGGAAGAGGCCCGAAGAACCGAAGTTGGCGCCGGTGGAGGAGCCGTTCAGATACACCGTATTGAAATAGACCCGGCGTGTGGCGGACCCGTCGAGCGTGGCAAGGTCGAGCCCGCGCAGCGCATCGGGCGAAGCCGCCGCCGGGGCGGTGAGATTGCCGATGAGGTTGTTGGCGATGGTGGTGATGCCGCTGCCGGACGCGACGCGCAGGCCGGAGACGCGCGTGGCCGCACCGGTGGCGAGCGTGGTCATGCCGTACACCGCATTCCGCGACACCTCGAGGCCGGTGCCGGCGGCGATGCGGATGGCCTCGAGGGTGGGACTGCCCGTGCTGCCGGCGGCGCCGAAGGAGAGACCCTGGAAGCGATTGTCGTTCACCTGCGCGCTGGAACTGCCGGTGAGGAGCAGGCCCACGATGCTCCCATTGCCGGAGGTCACCGCGGTGAAGGCGAGCGCGAGGAAGTTGTTCGTATTGAGCCGATGCGCCCCCGTGCCGGTGCATTCCACGCCGATCATCTGCACCGGCACCGCGGCGCTCGAGAACAGTTGGATCGAGTTCTCGGTGACGGTGGACGAGTCGCCGGTGGTGGTGATGCCGGTGACGGTGGGGGACGCGCAGGTCAGCTGGAACGTGTTGCTGCGGATGCGGCCGGTGTTCGGCCGGTCCGAGCTGATGCCGATCGTCGGGCCGGTGTGCGTGCCCGTGACGTTGAAGACGTTGAGGTCGTAGTCCTTGCTGTTGGCGGGCGCGACGACATTGACGGACAGACCGAGGATCCCGTTGAAGGAGGTGGTGCCGGCGAGGCCGGTGAACGTGACGAGATTGAGCGTGACCTGCTCGCGCGTGTGCAGCGTTCCGTTGGGGGTCGAGTAGAAGGTCACCGCCCCCGACGTGGCGACGCGGTCGATGGTGACCTGGTTGTCCCCGACGTTGGCCAGCGTCCCGGTGTCGTTCATGCTCAGGCAGGTGAGCGGGCCGTTGGAACGGATCGTGGAGCCGGCGGTGTCGAAGGTGTTGGCGCGGATGTTCAGCGTGAAGAATTTCGCGCCGAAGCCGAGGTAGGTGATCGAGCTGGTGTAGGTGCCGCCCGCCCCTTCGCGGATCGTGATCTTGTTGCCGACGGTGGAAGCTCCGATGGTGAGGCCGTCGCCCGCCACGAGGGCCGCGATGCCCGTGACCGGCCCGCTGAAGGTGGCGGAGGCATTGGAAGTGCGGACGAGGGTGAGGGTGTTGGAGTTCGCGACGATCTGGCGTGAGGTCCCGACCGGCGTGCCGGGCAGGGAGATGCCGGTGACCGGACTGGAGTTCGTCGCCGCCGCGGCGGGGAGGAAATTCTGGTTCAGCGCGATGGTGTTGCCGCTGCCGCCCGAGTTGTCCGAGCTGTAGTCCGCCTTGATCCCGATCACGGCCGCGGAAACGGCCGCGGTGGCGTTCTGATTCAGCGTGATGGAATTGCCGTCGAAGGTCAGACCCACGCCCCCGCCGAGGCTGCCGCCGAAGTCGATCCCCGCCAGGCCGGTCGTGCCCTGATTCGTCAGGACGATGGTGTTGTTGCTGTAGTTCGTGCTCGCGGTGACCCCCGGATTGACGAAGCCCCCCGACATCCCCCGGACGCCGACCACCCCCTCGGTCTGCGCATAGGCCAGGTTGTTCGCCGTGAGGGTGTTGTAGCGCACGCTGGCGCCCACGCCGCCGCTGCGGAAGACGATGCCGCCCGCGAGCGCGCCGTTGAAGCCGGTGAACCCGAGATCGGCGCTGGTGGCGCGGCCGAAGGTCAGGATGTTGCCCGTCGCCGAGGAGGTGCCGCCGATGTCGATCCCCGTTTCGAACGTCGTGGTGGTCGGCTGCGGGGAGATGAAATACAGGCCGAAGGCGACGTTGGAGATGATGTTCGCGTAGAACTTGTTGCCGGAGTTCGTGCCCGCCGTGGAGCTGGCCGCGAGCGCGCCGTCGGTGGAGCTGGACGAGCTGGTCGAAAAGATGCCGATGGCGTTCTGGTATGTGGCGCCCAGCTGGATGTTGTTGTTCTGGATGGTGTTGTTCTGCGCGCCGTCGGTGGCCGAGGCGAGGAAGAGAGCGATGCCGAATTCGGTCATCGTGTTGCTGGCCAGCGTCGTGACCGTGTTGCCCGCATTCTCCCGCAGATTGAAGCCCTGGATGGTGACGTAGTCCGAGCCGATGAGCTTGATGATGGCGTCGGTGCGCGAGCCGGCCGCCTGGGGACTGAAGGCGGTCACCGTGTTGGCATTGCCCGTGAAGACGATGGGATTGGCCGCCGTGCCCGTGGCCGTGATGGCATAGCCGCCCGCCGGCGCCGTCTGGGGATTGCCCGCCACGAGATTGAAGGTCACGCCTCCCGCGCCCACCCCCTGGGCATTGAGCGCCGTAATGGCCGCCGCCAGCGTGGCGTAGTCCCCCGGGATGTTCTTCGTCCCGCTGAGCTGGGCGGACGCCTGCGGAGCCAGGGCCAGGAAAAGAGCCAACCCGAGGGGGGCGAGGGAAATGCCGGAAGAGTTCATCTCACCCCTTCCTTAACGGTCCCGGCCGTTTCCTTACGGACGACCCCGCATTTTTTTGCGGAAGTTTTTTCCCGCGGCTCAAAACGGGGCGTGCAGCGGGCGGGCGGGGGAATTTTCTGCCGCAGAGGCGCAAAGAAACTCAGAGAGGCTGGCAAGGGCAGCCTGGAGGCAATGCCCCGCTGTCGCTCGGTCCCGGACATCATCCCCTTCCCAACCGAACCCGACCCCTCTTTTCCCCTCTCTGCGTTTCTCTGCGTCTCTGCGGCAAAGAACTCCGACACCCCCTTCACCCACGACCCCGCTCCGCCCACGTCCCGAGGTTCCGTGCCACTCGGGACGATTCCGGCGGCAGGCGCGACAGCACAGACCAGGGCGTCCGGACGTAAAGGCCCGGTGCTACCACCTTCGCGCCGCGGCTGGCTCTCCCATTCACCCGGCCGCGTCCCCGGGCGCAGCTACGACTGCCACGGTGCGAGCAGCCGCAGGTCGGTCTGGCGCTCGAAGTGGATCGGCGGCAGGCGATGCGGCCGGCCGTTCAGCCGGAAGGCCGGCAATTCCACCCGACCCGGCGGCGCGTCCTCCGGCAGCTCGAAGTAGAGCCAAAAATGGCGCGAGAACCCGGTCGGACGCCCCGCCACGCGCAAGTCTTCCCCGACCAGCACGCGCCGCGGCTCCAAGCCCAGCGCAGGATTGCCGTTCCCCGAAACGCCCAGAAAGCGCGCGGACCGCGTCCGGCCTTCGATCTCGACCGAGGCGGCCTCCGCCGCCCAGACGCAGCGCACGCCCCCGGGGAGCGCGCAGCGCACGACCAGCCACCGGCCGCCCTCCGGGCCCGCCTCCGTGCGGACCGCGAATCGGGCCCGCTCCACTTCGAACTCCACCCAGGCGGCTGGCTGATACCGCTCGCCCGTCAGACGCCCGCCGGCCGCCCGCGGTCGGTCGAACGTTTGCGGGAGCACCGGGACGCAGGCGGTGAGGGTGAGCGCACCCCCGAGGAACAGGCAGAGGATCCGAGGCATGTCGCACCATCGCCCCAGACCAACCCCTGCCGGGCATCGAAAAGCACGTCGCCCGCATCGATCCCGACGAAGGCGCATCGACTCCCGCCTCGCAGTTCCACGGATGCGCCCGAAGTGGCCCCGGACACCTTGGACCTGCCCGCCGGCCGAAGGTCGGACCGATGTCGGCCCAGGCCGCCGGCCTGGGAATGGACCATGATCGATCCCCAAGCCCAAAAGGCGCCCCCGCCGGCCGAAACCAGCGGGCGAGAAAAAGACCCGTCCATCTGGCGGCTCCCCGGCTCCCTCATCCTTGGAAGTTTTCCGACGCTGCAGAGCGCGGCGTGAAGCGGGCGGCGAGGGGGCCGGTACCCAGGACAGCAGCAGCCAGAGGGGCGGATCGGGCTCGCGCTACCGGCCCGCGGGGCGGGCAGGTGGCGCGCGGAGGGGTGCAGCCTTCGCCGGCTGCGCGGCCGAGGGATCGGAAACCTCGTAGACCTCCAGCAGGGCGACTCCCACCGTGTTGCTGGCACCGCTCACGATCATCGTGTAGTTGCCGGGCGGAAGCGTGAGGACGATGGCGGACTCGCGATCGTCTCCGGGCGCCAGTCCCGTGGCGGCGATGGCGGCCTCCTGCGTGCTGCGCCAATTGTCGTTCTCGGCCACGAGCTGGCCGCTCGAGTTGAAGACCCGCAGCGTCGGATCGCCCAGCATCCCGGGCACTCCGACCTGGGCCAAGCTCGGCCCGAGGGCGCGCACGATGATCTGACGCGGGTTGCCCCGCACCGCCAAGCCGCCGATCAGCACGTTTTCGCCGGTCTGGCAGCGGCCGCGCAGCGAGGCGTTGATCAGGCGGGCGGTGGGGACTCCTCCGCTCAGCTCGAAGCTCTCCACGATGGCCACGCCCTGCTGCCCGCTCGTTCCGCGGACGATGGCGGTGTAGGCGCCCGGCGCGAGGTCGAGGATGACCGCCGCTTCGCGTTCGTCGGTCGGGGCCAGCCCCACGGAGATCAGTTCCGCCGCCGCACTGCCGGGACCGACCCGCCAGTTGTCGTTGAAGGCGATGAGCCGGTGCTCGGAATCGTAGACCTCGACGGTCGGATCGGCGAGGACGCCGGTGATGCCCGAGGCCGTGAGCGAGGGGGCGATGGCCCGGATCGCGAAGCGCTGCGTGCCTTCGCCGGCGACGACGAATCCGCCGATCAGCACGTTGTCGAGCGTTTCCGAACGGCCCCGCACAGACGTGTTGATGAACCGCGGCATCGGCGTCGGCGTCGGCGTCGCGGTTGGCGTCGGCGTCGCGGTTGGCGTCGGGGTCGGCGTCGGAGTGGCCGTCGGCGTCGGCGTGCCCGTCGGCATCGCGGTCGGGGTGGGCGTCGGGGTGCCCGTGGGGGTGGGCGTCGACGTCGGCGTCGGTGTTCTGGAGGGCGTCGGCGTGGGCGTGTTGGTGGCCGTGGGCGTCGGAGTCACCGTCGGCGTACTCGTGGGCAGCAAGGTGCCGGTCGGCGTGGCCGTCGGCGTCGGCGTCACGGTCGGCGTCGGCGTGTTCGTGGGCGTCGCGGTCGGAGTGTTGCTCGGCGTTGGCGTGGGCGTCGGCGTGGCCGTCGCGGTCGGAGTGTTCGTCGGCGTCGGGGTCGGAGTATTGCTCGCGGTCGGCGTCGGCGTGCGCGTGGGGGTGGCCGTCGGGGTCGGCGTCACCGTCGGCGTATTCGTGGGCAGCAAGGTGCCGGTCGGCGTATTCGTCGGCGTCGGCGTGACGGTGGGCGTCGGCGTGGGCGTCGCGGTCGGAGTGTTCGTCGGCGTCGCGGTCGGAGTACTGCTGGGTGTCGGCGTCGGCGTTGCCGTCGGGGTGTTCGTGGGCGTTGCCGTCGGGGTGTTCGTGGGCGTTGCCGTCGGGGTGGCTGTCGCGGTCGGCGTGTTCGTGGGCGTCGCCGTCGGCGTCGGGGTAGGCGTCGGGGTAGGCGTCGGCGTGTTCGTCGGCGTCGGCGTCACCGTGGGCGTACTCGTGGGCGGCAAGGTGCCGGTCGGCGTGGGCGTCGCCGTCGGCGTCACGGTGGGAGTCGGCGTGATCGTCGGCGTATTCGTCGCGGTCGGAGTCGGGGTGGCCGTGGCCGTCGGCGTCGGGGTGTTCGTCGGCGTATTCGTCGCGGTTGGCGTCGGGGTGGCCGTGGCCGTAGGCGTCGGCGTATTCGTCGGCGTATTCGTCGCCGTCGGCGTCGGGGTGGCCGTGGCCGTCGGGGTCGGGGTATTCGTCGGCGTGTTCGTCGGCGTGTTCGTCGGCGTTGGCGTCCGGGTCGGGGTGTTCGTCGGCGTCGCGGTCGCGGTCGGCGTTGCGGTGGCCGTCGGGGTCGGGGTCGCGGTCGGCGTATTCGTCGGCGTTGGCGTCCGGGTCGGGGTGTTCGTCGGCGTGGCGGTCGCGGTCGGCGTGGGCGTCGCCGTCGGGGTCGGGGTCGCCGTCGGAGTGTTCGTCGGCGTCGGCGTCCGGGTCGGCGTGCTCGTCGGGGTCGGCGTCCGGGTCGGGGTGGCGGTCGCCGTCGGCGTCGGGGTCGGGGTGGGCGCCAGCGGACGCACCTCACCGCTGGCGAGCTGCGTCGCCGCTCCCAGCGGCGTGACGCCGGCATCGGAGTAAAAGACAAATTGGGCGAGCTCGCCCGCGCTCAGGCTGGCGGACGTGCCGACGAAAAGTTGGTCGGACCCGCTGGTCCAGTTGTACACGCTCAGCGTGCCGGTCAGCGCCCCCTGGACGCCGGAAAATCGCACGACGCCGGCCCCGCTGCCGAAATCGAGGGTGGAGGAAGCGCTCAGCAAAAGCGCGGCAAAGTTCTGCGAGAGCCCGGCTGCGTCCAGGACGCCGCCCGCGAACTGCACGCGCGCGGCGGCGTCGGCGCGACTGCCGGTGCCGGCCAGCCGCAGAGTGCCTCCTCCGTTGAGAATGATGGGATCGGCCTTCCCGAGGCTATCGGTGCCCGAGGCGACCAGCGTGCCGGCCGTGATCGTGGTGGCGTTCGTGTGACTGTTGGCGCCGGAGAGGACGAGCGTGCCCGGCCCGGCCTTGACCAATCCGCCGGTGATGAGCGGGCTGCTCCCTCCTCCGAGGGTGTCGGCGAGCGTCACCGTATTTCCGCTGGCGACCGTGTAGTTCAGGGAGCCCGCGAGGAAGAGCGCCGAGCCGAGACCTTGCCCGTTGCCGCCGTCGCCGCCGCCGCCCGCCGTCCCGCCAGGCCCGCCCGTCACGGTGCCGCCGGAGATGGTGCCATCGTCGATGAACAGCGAGGCGCCCTGGCGGACGAAGATGGCTCCGCCCAGGCCAGCACCGCCGCCTCCGCCGCCGTAGTTGCTGCCGCCGTTCCCGCCGCCGAAGCCGCCGATCCCGAGGGGGCTGCCCGCGCCGCCGCCTCCGCCGCCGCCGAAGCCGCCGGCCCCGGCGCCCGCGCCGGCCGCCCCGCCGCCGCCGCCGCCATAGCCGCCGGCGCCGCCGGCGTCGCTGTTGTTGCCGCCGCCGCCACCGCCGCCGCCGCCAAAGCCGCCCGAGCCACCGCCCAGACCGCTCCCGCCTTCGAAACCCGCGAGGCCGCCCGGCCCACCGCCGCCGCCGTTCTGATTGAAGGTGGTCCCGCCTCCGCCGCCCCCCGAAGCCCCGCCCAACCCGGCTCCGGAGCCAAATCCGTTTCCGGCCGGCGACCCGCCGGTGAAAAATCCGGCCGCGCCGTTCCCTCCGCCCCCCGTCCCGCCATTGGCGCCCAACCCGAAGCCGCCGCCTCCGCCCGCATTGAACGACGCGCCGTCGCCGCCGTTCCCGCCCAGGCCGCCGCCCCCGCCCGTGGCCCCTTCAGCCAGCGTGTTGCCGCCGCCCGCGCCCCCCGTCGCGCGGTGGTTGGTCAGATTGACGTTCGTCAGGGTCAGCGTGCCGGCGTTCAGAAAGATGGCCCCGCCCAACCCGGCTCCGCCTCCGCCCCCGCTGTAGGTCACCGTGGGACTGCCGCCGTTCCCCCCGGAGCCACCGCGGGCATTTCCGCCGGTGATGGTCAGGTTGCGGATCGCCCAAACCGCGGAAGTCGTGGCCGTCACGCCGGTGTTGTCCGCGGCATTGACCCCGAAAAAGAAGACCCGGTCTCCCGTGGTCGGGGACGTCGACCCGCCATTGATCGTGATGGAGGCCCCCGCGCCATCGATCGTCAGCCCGCGGGTCTGCGTCACGATGGGCAGCATGGACGAGAGCGTGATCGTGCCCGTCAGGCCCGCCTGAAAAGTGATCGTCGTGGCCGCGCCGCTCGCGTTGTAGGCATTCGCATTGATGATCGCCTGCCGCAGCGAACCCGCCCCCGCATTGTTCAGGTTCGTCACCTGGAAGTTCTGGGCTCCGGCCCCGGCCACCCAGCCGACGGAGATGAGGATGGCGTAGAGACAGATGGGCAGAATCTTCATGGAGGAGGCACGTCGGGCGCGCCTTCCCACACGGGCAGACTCGCCCGCGTGGCGAAGATTCTCCCGTCTCAGAAAGCGGCCCCCAGTCGGACGCGGGCCCGGTAGTAGATAGCCCCAAGGGGCCCGTCAAGCTCGACAGCGGGACTTTGCCGGGTCTGTCTCCCCCCGACTCTCGCTCCTCCACTGCCTCTCCCACGGTGCCCCTCGCGGGTGGGGGACGGGGGATTCTTGGCCGCAGAGACGCAGAGAAACGCAGAGAGGCTGGAAAGGGCTGGGCCGCCTGGAGGCAAAGCCCGGCTGTCGCTGCGGTCCCGGACTTCATCCCCCTCCCCGACCGAACACCCGACCCTTTGTTCCCCTTCTTTGCGTTTCTCTGCGTCTTTGCGGCAAAGAACTCCGACGCCCCCTCCACCCACGACCCCCGCTCCGCCCACGTCCCTATTGTGCCTTCCGGTCGGGCGAAGCACCCGTCTCCGTTCCACCGAAAACCCCGCCAGTTTCCTTCCGCCCCTAGGCCCGGCGGCGACGCTGCCAGCGCAGGAAACCGGCAGCGCCCACGGCGACCAGCAGCGCGGTGGTCGTCGGCTCGGGAATGACGCGTCCGGGCGAGCCGATCTGGGTCGAGTCGCCGACCGCGGCGGCCGCGCCGTTCACGCCGAGCGCGCTGAGGGTGGTGAGCGTCCCGCCGTTGATCAGGCCTGAGTTGACGAAGCTGAGCCCGGTGGTGGACGCGCCGAAGCTGACGCTGGCCTGCAGCGCGCCCGAGCCGTCGAAGAGGTTGACCGCATCGCCGCCGGTCCCGAGGCCCACGCCCGTGCCGCTGTAGGTGCCGACCTGCAGACCGGCTGGCACATTGGCCCCGAACCAAGTCGCCAGGAAATTCGCGATGGTGGTGGGCGGCGTCGTCGACTCCAGGAAGATGACCGACTCGCCCGGTGCGATGGAGGTGATGCCCGCCACCGCCACCGCCAGCGCGAACGAGCCGCTGTTGTCGTCCACGCGGAAGTTCGTCAGGCTGACGGCCGTCGAGCCGACGTTCGTGAGTTCGAACCAATCCGCGGCGTACTGGCTGGTGCCGCTGCCCCAGGGGGCGACTTCGGTGATGACCAATTGGGCCGAGGCGGACGTGAGCGAGGCAGCGCCGAGAGCGACGGCGAGGACGGCGGAGGACAGGAAGGAGCGCATGGCGAGGAGGTGGTGAATGCGGACGTAGCTGGCGAAGAGCGCACCCCTCGGCGCAGGCGCATCTCGGCTCAAACGCCGGGCTGTGACGTTCCCGTCGCACACCCGGCGAGCCCGGCGCCATCAGGGATTCGTCACGCGCAGCCGCAACTGCCGCCGCGGATGCGCGGGATCGGCCGGGACGAGATCGCCCACCTTGACCCGCTCGCTCGCCGCGAGCGAGAGCAGCACGATGCGCGAGGGCTCGACCGCATCCAGCCAGGTCCATGGACCGTTCCCCACTTTGCGCGCCAGATCGGTCCACGTCTGCAGATCGCCGGAGGCCTGCACCACGTACGTCACGTCGCTCGGCACCGGTAGCTTCAGCTCGAAGACCAACGCCACGCGGTCGCTCAGCAACGCCTCGGTCTCGCTGCGCGAAGCGTACGGCAGCGCGGCCACGCCGTTCGCCCCGGCGCCGGCGGTCGGATCGAGGCCCAGGGCGTATTCGAGGAGATTCGGCAGGCCGTCGCCGTCGAAGTCGCCGGCATCGGCCCCCGCCCCGCTGTTGGCGGTGGAGCCGAAGTAGAGGAAGCGCCAGTTCTGCAGCGGCGGCACGATGGGCGCGTCGACGATCGTGACCGTGGCGCTGCCCGGCGTGCCCACGTCGTAGCTGCCCGTGTCGCCGAGCGTCAGGGTCAGGGATTCGTTGCCCTCGACGTTCTGGTCGTAGACCGCGGAGACGGTCAGATCCACGAAGGACTGGCCCGAAGGAATCGTGCCCGTGCCCGGCAGCGCCGGCGTGTAGTCGTTGGGCGAAGCCTGCCCGGGCCCCGTCGCGAAGGTGTAGCTGAAGGTCAGCGGTCCCACCGTGCTGCCCGTCCGCGAGACGCGGAAGACGCCCGGCGCGCCGCCGGTTTCGGCCGTGGTGGGCGAGATTGCCTGGATGCTGATGGTGACCGTGCCGGTCGCCCCGATGGTCCCGGGCGAGCCGATCTCGTTGGCATCGCCTGCCGCCACGAAGGCCCCGTTCACGCCCGCCACGCTGAGCGTGGAAATGGTCGCGCCGTCGAGCCCGGCCGCGTTGTCGAAGCTGGCGAACGGCCCGGTCGCCGAAGTCCCGAAGACCACGCTGGCCCGGCGGACGCCCGTGCTGTCGAAGAGATTGACCGCATCGCCGCCCGTGCCCAGACCCAGGCCCGCGCCGCTGTAGCTGCCGATCTGCAGGTTCGCCGGCGGATTCGCGCCGAACCAGAGCGTCCGGAAGGCGGCGGCGGCCGTGCTCAGGTTGGCCGTTTCGATGAAAATGACCGATTCGCCCGGAGCGATGGTGGTGATCCCGTTCAGCGCGGCGGCGGCCACGAAGTTGTTGGAATTGTCGTCCACCCGCCAGCCCGAGAGGTCGGCGGCCGCGGTGCCGATGTTGGTCACCTCGAACCAATCCGCGCCGAGCGGGCTGTTCCCGCTCGACCAGGGCGCGACCTCCGAAATGATGAGCCGGGCCGTGCCACCGGTGGCTGCCGTGATGTGCAGCGTGTAAGCCGGACTGATCGCGTCGGGCGTGGCGCCGACGGCGAGATCGTCCACCACCACGTTGACCGTGTAGGTGGGTTTGGCGGTCGCATTCAGGCTCGTGCCGGCGCGCAGAAACAGCGCCGAGCCGACGATCTCGAGGCTGGCCGCATCCGGCCCGGTGAGGGTGAGCGTGTTCACGCCGAGGCCGTCGTCGCCCACCACGATGTCCGCCAGCTTGAGGGCCGCCGCAGTGCTGGTGTTTTCCGGGATCGCATCGACCGCGTTGTTCAGCTGCACCGACGTCGGCGGCAGGTTGGGCGCATTCGAAGGCGCATAGACCCAGAGCTGCGGACGGCTGGAGTCGCCGCCGCCGTTTTCGTTAACGATGTAAAGACGGCCCTGGCGGTCCATCGTCACGCCTTCGTTCGTCATGTCGGGCACGGAGAGCGGGCTGCCGGGATCGGCCACGATGGTCAGGCGGCTGTGCACGTTGCCGGCGCGGTCGAGGTGCACGATCTGGCCGGACTCCTGGCTGACGATGAGCAGATGGCTGAAGGCCGGCTTGCCTTGCAGGGCCGGCAGATTCGAGAGCGCGTAGACGTCCGAGAAGTCGAGCACCCCGGCCAACGCGGGCGCGAAGAGGTCGACCGAATTGACCGTGCTGGGCGAGCCGTTGGTGGCGGTGCCGGCGACGAAGTCGATACCGGTTTGGAAGATCGAGCGAGGATCCTTCTCCTTCACGCAGAGGAACCCGCCGGTGAGCGGATCGAAGCAGAGGCCCTCCAGGCCGATATTGCCGATGGTCGTGCCGAGCTTGACCGTCTGCACCGCGGCGCGGGTCAGCGTGGTGTTCGGGACGTAGGTGAAGAGATTGGCCTGCCGGTAGCGCTCCTCCAGCAGGACGAACTTCCCGTTGCCCACGTAGGTCAGCCCCTCGGTGTCGTAGAATTCCGTGCCCTGCGGACTGCCGCCCGGCGCGAGCGTCATGGAGTCGATCAGCGCGCCGGTCTTGGAGACCTGCACCACCGAGGTGCCGCCGTCGCCGACGACGAAGAGAGTGTCGGTGTCCGGATTGTACGTGATGGCCGAGACCTCCTGCGCGAGCAGACTGCCGGACGGCGCAGGCGTGCGGGTGGGCTCAGGCAGATCGTAGCGGCCGATCCGCACGTAGCGGGAGAGATCCACCTGCGTCTCGCGGTCGTCGATCGTGACCGTGTCCGCGACGCTCGCCCCCAGCTCGTAGGCGGCACTCGGCACGAGCGTGAGCGCGACCGTTTCGTCGCCTTCGAGGAGCGTGTCCGCCACCGGGGTGACCGTGAGGTCGACGAAGCTCTGGCCGGCCGGGAGGTCGACCGAGCCGGGGAGGATCGGCAGGTAATCGCTCCCGTCGTTGGCCGCCCGTCCCGCGCCCGTGGCCACACTGTAAAAGACGGTCAGAGCGGCCGAGGTGTCCCCGCTGCGGCTGAAACGGAACGTGCCCGGGACCGGCCCGCTTTCGGCAGCATTCGGCTGGGTGGCCTGGAGCGTGACGACGGGCACCGCCGGGCCGCCCTCCGGTCTGGAAAGATCGGCGGCGAACGAGCAAGCGGCGAGCGTCGCGAGAACGATCTGACTCAGCCGACGAAGCAGAAAAGGTGGGCGCATGGCCCCTGCCGGTAGAAAGCGCAGCCACCCGGACAAACGAACTTTCGGCCACAATGCCCGCCGGCTCGCCCACGGAGCGGCGGCCCCCTGCCTCTCTGCCCCTCGCGGCGCGGCCGTCGGGGAATTCTTTGCCGCAGAGACGCAGAAAAACGCAGAGAGGCTGGAAAGGGCGCCCTGGATGCGAAGCCCAGCTGTCGCAGCGGCTGCTGGATCTCCACCGCCTCCCCGCCACGCCGACCCCTATTTTCCCTTCTTTTGCGTATCTCTGCGTCTTTGCGGCAAAAGAATTCCGACGCCCTCTCCACCCACGACCCCGGCTCCGCCCACGTCCCGAGTGGAACTGCGCTAGGGCTGTCCGCAACGTGCGCCCGCAGCGCGGCAGGCGTGGGATTCTTTGCCGCAGAGACGCAGAGAAACACAGAGAGGCTGGAGAGGGCTGCTCGCTTTCGAAGGCCGGTTCCTCACCCCCAAAAAACGCCCAAGGCACAGAGGAGGAGGAAGCGCGGGGATGCGGAGCTCCCCTCCCCCTGTTCTTGTGGGACGAACCGCCAGCACCTCGGACTCACCGCTCGGCACTTCCCGTCCGAACCCCGGACGCCTTCCTGAGCCGGCGGCGATCCGGCGGAACCTGGGCGGAAAAGCGGCCCGCGGCGAAAGCTCGGTCACGGAGGTTCGAGCAACGAACACGTTCGTTCGGGAGCCGGGCACCGACCGATGAGAGCCCAACATGCTCGTTCGAGGGCCTTACACGGTGGTTCGAGAGCCCGACACCGACGTTCGAGAGCAGGACACGGTCGTTCGAGAGCAGGACACGGTCGTTCGAGAGCAGGACACGGTCGTTCGAGAGCAGGACACAAACGTTCGAGAGCCTGACACGGTCGTCCGAGCGCCTGACACGGTGGTTCGAGGGCCCGACACCGACGTTCGTGAGCACGACACGAACGTTCGAAAGCCTGACACGGTGGTTTGAGAGCCTGACACCGACCTCCCAGAGCCGAACAGGCTCGTGCAAGGGCCGACACGGCGATTGAGAGCGCGCACGCGCAATCTCGTTGCAACACGCCTGCTGCAGAAGGCGTTCGGCCGCGCCGCGCCGGGCAGCCCACCGGTCTCGGCCCGGCAAGAAATTTCGCCTGATCGCGCCACCGGCTTTCCGGATCGCTTATTTTCCCCCGACCGATGCCGGCAGGGATTGCCGGTGCAGCGAGGGCGCGCAGGCTTCCCGCCCATCTCTTTTTGGGCGCACAATTAGCTTGCCTCCAAGCCCTGTTCGCGGCAAACCGCGACCCCACGTGAGAGAAAGGCCTTTGCTTTTCTTTCCGCCCCGGGGGCTCGACTCCGAGCACGTCGACCGCCCGGGCCTTCCAGCCCATCCCGCTCACCCACTCCGTTCCCGTCATGAACAACCGCGAAACCGCCCGCTTCGAAGCCATCCAACGCGTCGGCCAGTTCGGCCTGGAGCACGCGGCCGACCTGAAACCGGCCGTCGTCCTCCCCATGCATGAGCGCGCCCAGCGTCTCTTTCAGTCGCTCAACGCCGAAAAGACCGGCCTCATCGCCCGCCTCGCCGCCGCCAGCACGCAGCAGCAGACCGCCCACGCCGACTTCCGCGGCGGCGCCACCGCCAAATCCGTCCTGCGCGACGCCATCATGTCCGACCTGCGCCGGATCAACGAAGCCGTGGCCAGCCTGGCCGAGGAGCGGAGCCAGCCCGAGCTCATGCACCACTTCCGCATGCCTTGGGGCGAGAAGGACGAAGTCTTCGCCACCCGCGCCACTGCCTTCGTCGAGCAGTCCGAGCCCCTGCGCGCCGACCTCGTCTCCCTCGGCTTGCCGGAGGATTTCCACACCCTCCTGGCCACCCGCGTGGCCGACTTCAAGGCCGCCGACCAGGCCAAAGCCACCGGCCTCCAGTCCCGCGTCGGCGCCGGCGAAGGCCTCGACGCCGACCTCCGCGCCGGCCTCGCCGCCGTCCGTCAGCTCAACGTCATCCTGAAGAACCTCTACCGCGACCACCCCACCCGCCTCGCCGCCTGGCGCACCGCCGCCCGAGTCCACCGCACCGCCAGCCGACAGGCGAAGGCCCCGGAGCCGCAGGCCGGAGATGACGTCGGGAACGGCTGAAACCAGGGCTCCGCTCCGGCGCGTCCGCGCGCCACCCACGACGTCTGCCTACGCCCCCGACCGATCGCAGGCCGACCCCGCTTCCGCGGCCCGCCCGCCGAGCCCAGAAAAAAGCACAGGTCCTAAGCCAAGCTGCCTGCCGCCACCCGCCGCCCGCCAGGGCGGCGGGTTTTTGCTGCGCCAGAGGAGCCTCGAAGTCACTGTCGAGCCGGCTGATTTTGACCGATCAATATTACCCCGAGGAAGACGAGCAACTCCCCCTCCTAAAGGGCGCAAACCCAAACGCTAACTATGTTACTCCGACCGCCCCAATTCGATGTCGACCTTCGCCTGCCCGCCAGCGAGCGTTGGGATGAACTGCTCACCAACAAGTGGGTCACGAAGAATGCGCAGTCGCTGGCGGGCACCATCTGGTCGCAAGGCCCTTTCGCACTTCGAACCTTGCTAGCCAAAGTCGCGACGGGCCTCGCCACCTTCACGTTGTCGAACAACGACTATGTCGAAGACATGGAGGAATGGGCGACGTACGCCATTGGCAGTCTCGACGAGACCGTCTTCGCGAATTTCGCCTACGAAATTTATCATCTCGGTACCTCTGCCGGCCTGTGCACGAGCGTGGGGTTTCACACAACTGGGCTGGGAATGGTCCACGCCCGAAACCTCGACTGGTCATTGCCGAGAATGAGAACGGCGACCATGCTCCTCAATTGCAAATCGGCCGCCGGCCCCTTCAAGGCCGTGACAGTCCCTGGGATGGTCGGTGTCTTGAGCGGAGTCGCCGCCGGTCGGTTCAGCATCACCGTAAACTCCAAGGAGGATGGTAGTGGAATTCCAAACGCCGGCGGCTGGAGCGCGGCCTTGTTGACCCGGTGGATCCTCGAGAACTGCGTCTCGTTCGATCAGGCGCTCAGGACCGCGAAGAAGGCTCCCGCATTCGCGCCATTTTTCCTCACACTGGTGGGGACCCAGCCGGGACAGGCCGCCGTGGTCGAGGTCGGACGAGATGGACACAACCGTGTCGTGCGGTCGAAGCAGAACGCTCCCGTGGCGGTCGCAAACCACTTTCCGACCGACTCGTATCAGGACCCATCCCGCTCGGAGGACCGCCAACGGATGGCCGAGCGACGCGCTCGAGCGTCCACTGCCAAGACGCTCCGAGGATGCTTCTGGGTGCTGAATGAGTTCCCGGTCATGAAATCCGATACGGTGCAGTCGATGGTGATGCACCCAGGGTCAGGCGACGTGCTTCTGCAAAAGCTGTAGACGTGCGCGCCATGCCCTAGAGCCGAAAGCTTAGGACCAAACCTCATCCCGTACCGGTTCTCCTACCTGCCCGTTGCTTTCCTTAAATCTTACATCCCGACCCGCCGGCTTGGCCTCGTCTCCACCGGCCTGCCCACCCTGCGCCGCGAAGGCCCCGACACCCGCGCCCTCTTCATCCGCCGTGCCGACTACGCCACCGCCGGCCTCACTTACACGGTCGAATTCTCCGCCAACCTCGTCGACTGGGAGCCCAGCGCCGTCCCGCCCACCGTCCTGGCCACGAACGGCGCCCACGAAGTCGTCAGCCTCCCGCTCCCCGTCCTGACCGGCGGCACGCCCGCCCGGCATTTCCGAGTCCAAGTGACATTGGCGCCGTGAAGGTGGGCTGGAGCTTGTCGGCCGAAGGTCGAGGTCAGCCCAGGTCGAAAGCCTGGCCCCAGTTCGCAGGCTTGGATACGAATCTCGGCAAAACGCGTCTGAGTTCCTGCCGGGGTTGGAGCAAGCCAGCTCAGGTCGAGCCCCATAGATAGGTTCGATTCCCGCGAGACCCTTGCCGGCCGAAGGTCGGACCTAAGTCAGCCCAGGTCGAAGGCCTGGGTAGAAGGCCAACCTCCCCATCAACCCTGAAAGTGTGCCGCGTCAGTGGGAATGACCTGAAGGCCGAAAACTGTTAGGAGACGGCGGGGTGGGCCAACCACACCCGCACATGAGCCAAGAACAACCCCCGCACGGCGCCAACTCGCGCCGCCACTTCAACCCGGCCGACAAGGTCCGCATCCTCCGCCTGCACTTGGTCGAACGCCGTCCGATCTCCGAGATCTGCCAGCAGGAGGACATCCAGCCTTCGCTGTTTTACTACTGGCAGCGCGTCTTCTTCGAGCATGGCGCGGCCGCTTTCGAGCGTGCCGGCCAGTCGCCCAAGGCGCTGAGCCAACAGCAACAGACCATCGCCAAGCTTGAGGCCAAGCTCGTGCGCAAGGACTACGTCATCGCCACCGTGACGGAGGAACTCGTGCGCACAAAAAAAGAGCTTGGGGAGAGTTAGGCCAGAGCTGGACGCCGCCCGACCTGCGCGACCTCGTCGTCGACTGGCTGCGGCGCATCGGCGAGCTGACCGAGCTCTCCAAGTCTCGGCTCCTGGCTTGGCTCCAGCTCTCCCCGCGCAAGCTCCACCGCTGGCAGGGGCGCTATGGCAAAGCCAACGAGCACAACGCCCTCGTGCCTCGCGACCACTGGACGACTCCCGAGGAACAGGCTGCCATCATCGACTTCGCCCGTGCCCATCCCCTGGAAGGCCATCGCAGCCTCACCTTCATGATGCTCGATCGTGATGTCGTCGCCGTCAGCCCGGCCACCACTTACCGTGTGCTCAAGGCCGCCGGCCTCATCGGCGACTCCACGGCCAAGCCCTCGCGCAAGGGCACCGGCTTCGTCCAGCCGCTCGCACCGCACGAGCATTGGCACATCGACTTCGCCTATCTGAAGGTCGCCGACACCTTCTTCTTCCTGTGCTGCGTGCTCGACGGCTGCTCGCGCGCCATCCTCGCCTGGGACATCCGTCCGACCATGCGCGAGGCCGATGCCGAGCTCGTCTTGCAGAAGGCCAAGGAAACCTATCCCAGCGCCACTCCGCGCGTCATCAGCGACCAGGGCTCCCAGTTCAAGAGTCGCGACTTCCATCGCTTCCTGGGTCTCATCCAGGCCTCCCACGTCCTGACCAGCCCTCATTACCCCCAATCCAACGGCAAGCTCGAGCGCTTCCACCGCACCCTCAAAGAGCAGGCCATCGCCCCGAAATCCCCGCTCAGCGCCGACGACCTGCGCCGGCACGTGAGCCAGTTCATCGACTACTACAACCAGGAACGCCTCCACTCCGCGCTCGCCTTCATTGCCCCCTTCGACCGCCTCGCCGAGCGCCACCGCCAGATCCACGCCGAGCGCGATAAAAAGCTCGAAGCCGCCCGCGAAAAACGCGGACTCCTCCGCAACCATCTCAGAGCCTCTTCTTCCTTCAAAAACCAACCCGCCAGCCCCGCCGCGCCCTCCTAATCTTCCCGCGCCATAAGGTCATTCAGGCTGACGCAGTACA